>NZ_JAJUBB010000097.1 GCF_028683135.1 Enterovibrio qingdaonensis | reverse complement strand
AAGTAAAGAGTGGTTGAGATTCCCAAATCTCAACAAACGTACGTGTCCCATTCGTCTAGAGGCCTAGGACACCGCCCTTTCACGGCGGTAACAGGGGTTCGACTCCCCTATGGGACGCCACGGGTCGTTAGCTCAGTTGGTAGAGCAGTTGACTTTTAATCAATTGGTCGCAGGTTCGAATCCTGCACGACCCACCATCTTCT
>NZ_JAJUBB010000096.1 GCF_028683135.1 Enterovibrio qingdaonensis | reverse complement strand
ACACTTTTGGGAAATCATAAAATAGTCAATTTCATCGTCTTATCGACGCGGTCTCATACTACTTAGTTGAATGTGAAATGATGCTCTGGTCTCGGTATGTTGAACCGTATTGATAACCAAAAAGAATACGACATCCGTGACTAAATCCCGCGCCTCTCTTATCAGTGTTAATGCCACACCTTACTACCATTGCATATCGCGCTGTGTG
>NZ_JAJUBB010000095.1 GCF_028683135.1 Enterovibrio qingdaonensis | reverse complement strand
ACAATTCAAGCTGATTCTGGACTTCCCCCGGTTTAGTGGACACACAATCAGTCCATAAAGGGGGCCTTATGCCAGCCTACAAATCAGGAAAAAAGACAGACGAATATTCACTAGACTTTAAACGCGAAATACAGGGACACATTTCTCCCAATCTGAAGTTATCCGAAGTGGACGCTTTAGAGCTTTAGTTCTAAAGCGTTTTTGTCCAA
>NZ_JAJUBB010000094.1 GCF_028683135.1 Enterovibrio qingdaonensis | reverse complement strand
AATATGGCTGGGGTACCTGGATTCGAACCAGGGAATGGCGGCATCAAAAGCCGCTGCCTTACCGCTTGGCGATACCCCAACAGCAACCACGCTTGAAAGCATGATCCTTAAATCTTTTACTCAATGAAGAGTAATGGTGCGGAAGGAGAGACTTGAACTCTCACACCTTGCGGCGCCAGAACCTAAATCTGGTGCGTCTACCAATTTCGCCACTTCCGCAT
>NZ_JAJUBB010000093.1 GCF_028683135.1 Enterovibrio qingdaonensis | reverse complement strand
TGAAGGCGGCAACGGCGACGATGGCCTCTGGGGTGAAGACGGTGACGACGTACTTGTTGGCGGTCATGGTAACGATCACCTCAACGGCGGTAACGGCAATGACCAACTTCACGGCCAGTGGGGTCACGATGACATGCACGGTCTGGGTGGCAATGACGCCCTTTACGGCTGGACAGGTAACGATACCTTGCGTGGCGGTGACGGCAATGACCACCTTGATGGCCAACAAGAT
>NZ_JAJUBB010000092.1 GCF_028683135.1 Enterovibrio qingdaonensis | reverse complement strand
GAAGCGGTTACGGACTTCTTCTCTGGCATAGGGATAGCGAAGTTGAAGGTTCGGTGCAGGGTGATTGTATTGGCTAAAGGTGTTGGAGACATGGGCTTTCAAGTCGGCACCGTGACGCATGATTTTAGTACGGCGACGAAGTAAATCACGGGTAGCCCTCATCGCTTTAGGGTAGACATACGCGAGAGGGAAGTTTCCGCCACGCAGCAGCGAAGCAATTTTGAATGAATCAATGCGGTC
>NZ_JAJUBB010000091.1 GCF_028683135.1 Enterovibrio qingdaonensis | reverse complement strand
GACAGGGCCATTAGACACTATTCGGTTAACCCAAGCTGGCACTATTCAAAAAGAAGGTTAAACAATTGTTTTCCAGTTATCTTCAGGCTCAGGTTGGGTGTAAGCAACTTTGTTGTTCGTATGGGTGCGCAACGATGGGGTGGCTAATCAAAGCAAAAGGGCTTGGACCACATTCGACACACCTGACCATCAGGGCTTAATGCCCATTAAACTCAGTCAGCAACGTGCTCTTTCTCAGCACCAGTTA
>NZ_JAJUBB010000090.1 GCF_028683135.1 Enterovibrio qingdaonensis | reverse complement strand
GAATTCTTAGAACAGCCCGTTGACGACAACGGGCTTTTCTTTCGCTCCCACTGATTGTAATGTGAGCGGCGTCAACAAAAGGTTTTTATGCTTCATCTTTGGATGAAGGAAGATGAAAGTTTTTTCTTGACTGAATATCAGAATCGCGTAAGATACGCGGCCTGGCTTGCTGAAGCGGATAACGCTAAGGCATTGAAAGTCAACGTTCTTTAACAATTTGACCTATGCAATCTGTGTGGGCACTCGTACTTGATAGACAA
>NZ_JAJUBB010000009.1 GCF_028683135.1 Enterovibrio qingdaonensis | reverse complement strand
GAGGGCACGGATCGCATTAGCTAGAACCTTGCGAGAAGACATGTCTGCTCCTGACTTCTTTAGACGTTTTGTGTAATACGCAATCCGGCACAATACTTAAATTGAATGACCGAATCGCAAAACTTGGCGGGCGAGTATTGTCGCAAGTCTCTCACAGCTCTGCAAACGATTTACTTGCCTGATTTCAGAGCTTTTACGGTGTTTCTCGACCAATTTTTATTCATCTAGTTGTAATCATTGACCTAGGCACGCAAACGATTACTTAGAGAAACCGCGATCTATGTCGGGTTGCTTTTAAAAAATAGCAGCGTAGAATAGACGTCCAGATGGAAAAGCATCTATCCATTTAAACATATAAACGTACATACGATATCAACCTTAAGGGAAACGTTATGGCTAAGCACCTGTTTACTTCTGAGTCCGTGTCAGAAGGTCATCCAGACAAAATTGCAGACCAGATTTCTGATGCGGTTCTTGACGCGATTCTGGAGCAGGATCCAAAAGCACGCGTTGCTTGTGAAACTTACGTAAAAACCGGCATGGTGATGGTAGGTGGTGAAATCACTACGTCAGCATGGGTTGATATCGAAGAACTGACGCGTCAAACCGTGCGTGAAATCGGCTACGTTCACTCAGATATGGGTTTTGACGCAGACTCTTGTGCGGTTCTGAACACCATCGGTAAGCAATCTCCAGACATCAACCAAGGTGTTGACCGTGCTGACCCGAAAGAGCAAGGCGCAGGTGACCAAGGCATCATGTTCGGTTACGCATGTAACGAAACCGACGTACTAATGCCTGCACCAATCACTTACTCACACCGTCTGGTTCAGCGTCAGGCTGAAGTGCGTAAGAACGGTACCCTGCCTTGGTTGCGTCCTGATGCAAAATCTCAGGTAACCTTCCAGTACAACGATGGCAAGATTGTCGGTATCGATGCAGTGGTTCTGTCAACGCAACACTGTGACACCATCTCTACCCCAGACCTGCGTGAAGCAGTAATGGAAGAGATCATCAAGCCTGTACTGCCTTCAGAGTGGCTGAACAAAGAAACCAAATTCTTCATCAACCCAACGGGTCGCTTCGTTATCGGTGGCCCAATGGGTGACTGTGGTCTGACTGGCCGTAAAATCATCGTAGATACCTACGGCGGTGCAGCACGTCACGGTGGCGGTGCATTCTCTGGTAAAGATCCATCAAAAGTTGACCGCTCTGCAGCTTACGCGGCGCGCTACGTAGCGAAAAACATTGTTGCTGCGGGCCTAGCAGATCGCTGTGAGATCCAATTGTCTTACGCAATCGGTGTGGCAGACCCAACGTCTATCATGATCGAAACCTTCGGTACTGAGAAAGTGTCTCACGAGATCATTATCGAAGCGGTTCGTCAGCACTTTGACCTGCGTCCATACGGCCTGCAAGAAATGCTGAACCTGCTGCAACCTATCTACAAGAAGACGGCAGCATACGGTCACTTCGGTCGCGAAGAGTTCCCATGGGAAAAAACCGACAAAGTGGCGGCACTGCGCGATTTCGCTCAAATCAAATAAGCGAAGATCCGATCGAAAAGGGAAGCATAGGCTTCCCTTTTTTGTTTCTGTTCCCTACCCTATCGGCTCGAAAACTCAGCCAATCACCCATGAACGAACTTCACTATCGAATCACGCAACGCGTCAGCGAATGTATTGCGATTGCCAATCAGCAATTAGGTTGCCAGTTTCCCGTGCCTGCGATTCGGTTCGATATTCGCGGTAAAACAGCGGGTATGGCACTGCTTCAACGTTGGGCATTGCGTTTCAATCCCATTCTGCTTGAGGAAAACAGCGATGCTTTTTTCCAAGAAGTGGTGCCACATGAAGTCGCGCATCTCATCGTTTTTGCCCGATTCGGCAAAGTGAAGCCTCACGGCAAAGAATGGCAAGCCGTCATGCTTCGTGTGTTTGGCATCTCGCCTCAAACTACCCACAGCTTTGATGTGTCTTCTGTTCAAGGGAAAACCTTTTTATATCAATGCAGTTGCGATCAAATGCAACTCACCGTGCGCCGCCACAACAAAGTACAACGCCAACAAGCTCAGTACATTTGCCGTCGCTGTAAGCAACCACTCACTTACATTCAATCGTCCTGAACACAACCGCACTCTCTGCATTGCACTTCATGCCCTTTCGGCACAATACACATCACGCTTTTTATCGATAACATCTTCAATTAGCACTATTTTGGTGAGATTTCACTCGCAATAGTCTGTAATAATCAGGTCAATCAATTTCTTAACACAACAAAGACGACCTGATAATGAAAAGACTATTGATGCTGATGTCAGCATTGTTTTTCACCTTTCCCGCGCTCGCCGAACACCCTCAATCTTTTTCAAAAGCGAAGCGCATCGCACAAAATATTTACGATGACTACCCCGTCTCTTTTTACTGTGGTTGTGACATCGAATGGAAAGGTAAGAAAGGCATTCCTGACTTAGATGCTTGCGGCTACACCGTGCGCAAGCAAGAGAAGCGCGCCAGTCGCATTGAATGGGAGCACGTTGTGCCAGCTTGGCAATTCGGCCACCAGCGTCAATGCTGGCAAGATGGCGGTCGCAAAAACTGCACCCGCAATGATGTCGCATTCAAACTGATGGAAGCAGACCTCCATAACCTTGTCCCAGCGATTGGTGAAGTCAATGGTGATCGTTCAAATTTCCGTTTCTCACAATGGAACGGTGATAAAGGTGCATTTTATGGCCGTTGTGAAATGAAGGTGGATTTCAAACAACGCGCTGTAGAACCGCCTGCGCAAAGTCGTGGTGCCATCGCACGTACGTATAAATACATGAACAAACAGTATGATTTCAAACTCGCGTCCGCGCAGAAAAAGCTCATGGACGCATGGGACAAAACCTACCCTGTGACAGAGTGGGAATGTGAACGAGACCGTCGCATCGCCCGTGAGCAGGGCAATCACAATCCATTTGTTCTCGCTGCCTGCCAGAAAGCCAACCTCTAAAACTACAGTCTTTGAGCAGCAGCGTGATACACTGCTGCTCATTGTCACCCAGTCATTGAAATACCATGCGTATCCCAAGAATTTACCATCCAGAATGTTTGCCAAACACTGGCCGCGTTTCGCTTAGCGACGAGGCAGCCAATCACGTAGGCCGCGTATTGCGAATGCAAGTTGGTCAGGAAGTATTGCTGTTCGATGGCAGCGATGCAGAGTTCCCGGCCATCATTGCGGAAGCGGGTAAAAAATCAGTCAGCGTTGATATTGTTGAACGCGTGGAGAACAGTATTGAATCACCGCTAGACCTGCATTTAGGTCAGGTCATCAGCCGCGGCGATAAAATGGAATTCACCATTCAGAAATCCGTAGAGCTTGGCGTCAACACCATTACACCTCTCATTTCTGAACGCTGTGGTGTGAAGCTAAATGCCGAACGTTTTGACAAAAAGCTTCAACAATGGCAAAAAATTGCAATTGCTGCGTGTGAGCAAAGCGGCCGAAACCGAGTGCCAGAGATTCGTCCTGTCATGTCTTTAGATGACTGGGCGCAAGAAGCATTCGACGGTTTAAAACTCAACCTTCACCCTCGCGCTAAATACTCCATCAACACCTTGCCTCAACCGGTAAACCGAGTGCGCTTGTTGATTGGTCCTGAAGGCGGTCTTTCGGCAGAAGAAATTGAAAGAACCCGAGAGCTTGGATTCGAAGAAACACTGCTTGGCCCTCGCGTACTGCGTACTGAAACCGCAGCATTAACCGCTATTACGGCACTGCAAGTTCGCTTTGGTGATCTTGGTTAAAAAGGATAGATACATGATCAAACTGGGCGTTGTGATGGATCCGATTGAATCCATCAACATTAAAAAAGATTCCTCCTTTGCCATGATGCTAGAAGCACAGCGTCGTGGCTGGGAAATTCACTACATGCAAATGAACGACTTGTCGCTTGAGCAAGGTAAAGCCTTAGCTCGCACCAAGATCGTGACGCTAGAAGAAAACCCAGAGAAATGGTTTGAGGTGCAAAGCGAACAAGACATCGCTCTGGCCGATCTCGATGCCGTTTTGATGCGAAAAGATCCACCGTTTGACACCGAATACATCTACGCCACATATATTCTAGAGCGTGCAGAAGTTGAAGGGTGTTTGATCGTCAATAAACCGCAAAGCTTACGTGATTGTAACGAAAAGCTATTTACCGCGTGGTTCCCAGAGCACACACCTATTACGCTGGTAACGCGACGTGACGACCAAATCAAAGCATTTCATGAAAAGCACGGTGACGTCATCCTTAAGCCACTTGACGGCATGGGCGGTTCATCCATTTTCCGCGTGAAAAAAGGCGACCCGAACCTCTCAGTGATCATCGAAACGCTGACGGGCCTTGGCAATAACTACTGCATGGCGCAGACGTTTGTGCCAGACATCAGCAACGGCGACAAGCGCATTTTGGTCGTTGATGGTGAGCCAATGCCATACTGTTTGGCGCGCATTCCAGCCAAAGGAGAAACGCGCGGCAATCTGGCTGCGGGTGGCCGTGGTGAAGCGCGTCCTCTGAGTGAAACGGATTGGGCAATTGCTCGCGCTGTTGCACCCACGCTAAAAGAGAAAGGCCTGATTTTTGTCGGTCTGGATATTATCGGTGACAAACTCACCGAGATTAACGTGACGAGCCCGACCTGCATTCGAGAAATTGAAGCCGCGTTTGATATCAACATCAGCGGCAAGTTGATGGATGCGATTGCAGCACGTATTGAAAAGTAACAGAATGACAACTGGACGGAACTGCCCGTCCAGACCTGACATTCACCCGCTTACCGCTCATACTTAAAGTAAGCACACAAGCAACAAAGGACGCTATGAATCTTAAAAACCACTTCCTTGTCGCTATGCCGGGCATGGCCGATGAGCGTTTTAAGCATAGCGTCGTCTATATGTGTGAACACAATGACGACGGCGCGATGGGGTTGATGATCAACCAACCCATCAACATATCTGTTGCCAATATGCTGGAGCAGATCGAGCTCGATCGCGAGCAAGATGTCACGCACCCGATCAGTCTGGATCAACCCGTATTATTTGGTGGTCCTGTTTCTGAAGATCGTGGTTTTGTCCTACACAAAAATAACCAGCAATTTGGCTCCAGCATTCGTCTTGCTGAAGGCCTGACCGTCACCACCTCCAAAGATATTCTCAGCATTCTCGGTACCAATGAAGAGCCTGAACAGTTCATCGTTGCGCTGGGTTATGCCGGTTGGGAAGCGGGACAACTTGAGCAAGAACTGGCTGAGAACAGCTGGCTGACCATTGAAGCCGACCCTGCAGTTATCTTCGACACGCCCATCAATGAGCGTTGGGAGAAAGCGTTGAAGCAAATGGGGATCAGCGCACTAAATCTATCGTCCGATGTCGGACACGCTTGAGATACACACCATGAGTAACATTCAAAGTGTGCTGGGTTTTGACTACGGCACCAAAAGCATTGGCGTTGCCATCGGCCAAGCCATCACGGGTACCGCACGCCCACTAAAAGCACTGAAAGCCAAAGATGGTATTCCTAGCTGGGATGCGATTGAAGCCATATTGAAAGAATGGACACCTGATTTGGTTGTTGTCGGTTTACCGTTAGACTTACGTGGTGGAGAACTTGAAGCCATTACACCTCGGGCACGTAAATTTGCTAACCGCCTCAAAGGACGCTTTGGTGTCGACGTGGAACTGCACGACGAACGATTAACGACAACAGAAGCGCGTTCATCCCTTTTCGAGTACGGTGGCTATAAAGCACTAGGCAAAGGGGAAATCGACAGCCAATCCGCAGTGATCATTGTGGAGAGCTGGTTCGAAAACCAATACAGCTAAACGAAAAAGGCACCTAATGTGCCTTTTGTTTTATCTGCCTTCGATACTGATTTCAGGCATCGACGATGACGTTGTCGGCACCTGCTCATTCATCTTCATCATCAGTTTCAATTCGTTGCGTGAATCGGCATGGTGAAGCGCTTCATCTTTCGATATGTGACCATTTTTAAATAACTCAAAGAGCGACTGGTCAAAGGTACACATTCCCGCGTTAGTACCTTTTTGAATGCACTCTTTGAGCTCATGCAGCTCACCACGACGGATAAGATCTGATACGTTTGACGTGTTTAACAAGAGCTCATAGGCACCATGGCGACCGATGCCGCTGATGTCTGGGATCAGTTGTTGCGCCAATACCGCTTTGAGGTTCAATGACAAATCAAATAAGAACTGCTCACGACGCTCTTTCGGCACCAAATGCAACACTCGCTCAAGAGCTTGGTTTGCGTTGTTAGCATGCAATGTCGCAATACAAAGGTGCCCTGTTTCGGCGAACTGCATGGCATATTCCATGGTCTCTCGGCTTCGAATCTCACCAATCATGATCATATCCGGTGCTTGGCGAAGTGAGTTCTTAAGGGCCACTTCATAGCTTTCCGTGTCGATACCGATCTCACGTTGAGTCACGATGCACTTATTGTGAGGGTGGATAAACTCAATGGGATCTTCCACCGTCAGAATATGTCCACTGCGAGAGTTATTTCGAAACCCGACCATGGCTGCCATCGAGGTTGACTTACCTGACCCTGTTGCCCCCACAATCAAAATCAGGCCGCGTTTAGCGATGGCCAAATCCTGCATGACACCCGGTAAACCCAATGTATGTATTGCCGGAATTTGTGTTTCAATGCGACGAACCACCATGCCGGGAAGGTCCCGCTGCCAAAAGGCACTGACTCGGAAACGGCCTGCATCTGTCATCAACGCGAAATTTGCTTCTCTATCACGCAGATAGTTTTGATAACGTTCATCACCCATCGCTTGCTGAACCAAAGACTCTACATCACCTTTATTCAGTGCATCTCCAATGGGCTTTAAACTGCCATCAACCCTAAGCATGCTTGGCGCACCAACAGTGATATATCCGTCTGATGCACGCATCGTCATCATGTCGCGCAATAACTCTGTCAGTTCGATTCCCTTCGTCATGTTTTACATTCCTGTGCCAGCGTTATCCATCGCTTTCGTTGCTTCAGAGGCATCAATCATGCCCTGTGCGACTAAGTTTCTTAGAGATTGATCCATGGTCTGCATGCCTAGTCCTGCGCCGGTTTGGATCATTGAGAACATCTGCGCCACCTTGTCTTCACGGATCAGGTTTCGAATAGCAGGCGTCGCAATCATAATTTCATGTGCGGCCACACGACCGCCCGTTACCTGCTTCACCAATTTTTGTGAAACAACCGCCCTTAGCGACTCAGACAGCATAGAACGCACCATCGGCTTATCCGCGCCTGGAAACACATCAATGATACGGTCGATGGTTTTTGCGGCACTTGAGGTATGCAAGGTACCAAACACCAAGTGTCCGGTTTCTGCCGCCGTCAGAGCTAAACTGATGGTTTCTTTATCACGAAGCTCACCCACCAGAATCACATCGGGATCTTCACGCAATGCAGAACGAAGCGCATTGTTAAACGAGTGCGTATCACGGTGTACTTCCCGTTGGTTGATCAAACAGTTCTTTTGCTCGTGAATAAACTCGATCGGATCTTCAATCGTTAAAATATGACGATGCTGCTCATTATTAATTTTGTTGATCATCGCAGCCAAGGTGGTGGACTTACCGGAACCTGTTGGACCGGTCACTAACACCAAGCCTTTTTGATATTGCGTAAATTGATCGAAAATGGACGGTGCATTGATCGCTTCTAATGAAGGGATCTTCGAAGGAATCGTACGGAATACTGCTGCACAACCGCGTGATTGTTGGAATGCATTTACACGAAACCGACCTACTGAGGCCAGCTCAAAAGAAAAATCCACTTCAAGATTTTGTTCAAACTCACGTTGCTGCGCATCGTTCATGACATCAAATATAAGACGATTCACTTCATCGTTGCTAAGCGGTGGCAAGCTCAGCTTGCGCACATCACCATCAACGCGGACCATTGGAGATACTCCAGCAGAAAGATGTAGATCTGACGCGTTATGCTTTACACTAAAGTCCAATAATTCCGTAATATCCATTAATACGTTTCCTCGCAGAATCAACCATGTGTAGTATCAAACAAAACCTAGAACAGGTCACCAGCCAAATAGACAGTGCCGCACAAAAATGCGGGAGAGACGCCTCTGGCGTGCAATTGTTGGCGGTAAGTAAAACCAAGCCTATCGAAGCGATCGCTGAAGCCATAGAGGCTGGCCATCGCCAATTTGGTGAAAACTATGTACAGGAAGGTGTGGAAAAGATTGCACATTTCTGTGAAACACACCCTGATTTGGAATGGCACTTTATAGGACCGATCCAATCTAACAAGACCAAGCCCATTGCCGAGAGCTTTGATTGGGTGCACTCAGTAGACCGCGTAAAAATCGCGCGTAGATTGAGTGAGCAACGCCCAAATAACATGCCACCTTTGCAGGTACTCATTCAAATCAATACCAGTGGTGAAGACTCCAAGTCTGGCACCGGATTTGACGACGTGCGTGAACTGGCGGCGGAGATAGATGCACTACCAGGCATCACGTTGCGTGGTTTAATGTGTATTCCGCAACCAGAGTCTGATGATGCTAAACAACGCGAAGCGTTTGCGCCAATTTCCGCATTGTTTGAAGAAATGAAAGCATCACGTCCCGCATTCGACACACTGTCGATGGGCATGAGTGGTGATATGGATGCCGCGATCGCATCCGGCAGTACAATGGTCCGTATTGGCACAGCCATTTTTGGCGCGCGTGATTATTCAAACCGCCCGTAACATGATAATTACGGCGATAACATCGCCGCATTTAAGGAGTTTAAATAAATGGAACACCGCACGATCGCCTTTCTAGGGGCAGGGAACATGGCACGCTCGATCATTACGGGGTTGCTTCAGTCAGGCTACCCTGCCGACCAGATCACGGCTGTTGACCGCACACCAGAGACGAGCGCAGCATTTCGCGAAACCTATGGCGTCAATGCAAATGAAGATGCAGTAGAAAGTGCTAAGCACGCGGACGTGGTCGTTCTGGCTGTTAAACCTCAGGACATGGCTACACTGCTGGCTTCTATGCAAGATGTTGATTGGTCAACGAAACTGGTTGTATCCATTGCAGCTGGCATCTCAGTCGCTCGTCTCTCTGAAATGGCAGGCGCGCCACTTAAGCTGGTTCGTGTGATGCCAAACACACCTTCACTGGTTGGAGAAGGTATGAGCGGCCTTTATGCACCAGACTCTGTCACAGAGAGTGATCGCCGCTTTGCCGGCGATTTGCTGCAAGCTGTCGGTAAAGTATGCTGGGTATCCGAAGAAGCGGGCATCAATGCAGTGATCGCTGCTGCTGGTAGCGCGCCGGCCTACTTTTTCCGATTTATGGAAGCCATGCAAGCAGAAGCAGAACGCCAAGGTTTTGATAAAGAAACCGCACGACTTCTGGTGCAGCAATCCGCCCTCGGCGCAGCTAAAATGGTAGTAGCCAATCCGGACATTGAACTGGCAACCTTAAGAGAACAAGTTACGTCCAAAGGCGGTACTACCGCTGAGGCATTGAACGTATTTAATAACAACCAACTGTCAGAGACGGTAGCAGAAGCCATGCAGGCTGCTGTGCGCCGCGCTGAAAAAATGGAAACGCTATTTTAGGGCTAATCTATGAACGCAATGAATTTCCTCGTTTCAACACTGTTCGATCTTTACATCATGGTGGTGTTACTGCGAGTTTGGCTGCAACTGGCACGTGCTGACTTCTACAATCCATTCAGTCAGTTTGTCGTGAAAGCGACGCAACCTGTCGTCGCTCCGCTTCGCCGCATCATTCCATCTATTGGCAACTTTGACCTTGCTACTGTTTTGTTTGCGTTTGTTCTTTGTGTCGTGAAGTTCTTTGTACTTCAAATGATCATGATGGGCGGATTCCCTCCGTTTGACGCAAGCTACATCCTAGTGGGTTTTATTGCTTTGGTTAAAGCCGCGGGTGGCCTGCTGTTTTGGGTTCTTATCCTTCGTGCAATCCTGAGTTGGGTTAGCCAAGGCCGCAACCCAATTGAATTTGTGATGATTCAACTAACCGAACCGTTGGTGGCTCCAATTCGCAAAGTGCTACCATCACTGGGTGGCTTGGATCTGAGTATTTTGGTTCTGTTTATCGGCCTTCAGTTTCTGAACTACGTGATTGGCGATCTGCTGAGTCCTTACTTCGGTAACTTGTGGTTCGTGCTGTAAGTTATGTCACGCACTGCCCGCACGGCTTGGCTGGAAAATGACGATCTGATCCTTCGATTGTACATCCAGCCAAAAGCCAGTCGCGATCAGTGGATGGGACAACATGGCGAGGAAATCAAACTCGCCATCACCGCACCGCCAGTGGATGGCAAAGCAAACGCCCACCTTACCAAGTTTCTTTCCAAGCAATTCAAAGTTGCCAAAGGACAGATAGACATTGAAAAAGGGGAATTAGGGCGTCACAAGCAAGTCCGAATCCACGCGCCGACCATCTATCCTGAGGCCATCAGTGATCTGATATCTGCCTCAAAGCAGTAAATAATAAGCGTACCTTCAGGGTGCGCTTTGTTTCATCAGACAAGGACTATTCGTCATGAAACGTTACCTACTCCCCTTTCTTAGCCTGCTTTTTATGGCGTTTTCACCGGCTTCTCATGCCGAGCAGAAAAAAGACATCGGCTCGCTGGAAGTGCACTATTCTGCCCTTAACACCACCTTTGTCCCACCAGCTGTTGCTAAAGCCTATGGCATCAAACGCAGCAATGTGAATGCCCTGTTGAATATCGCCATCCTAGACAAGAGCCGTGCAGGAAAGCCTGCAGTCACTGCGGTGATCACGGGGGAAGCTCGTAATCTTCTGGGTACCAAAAAGCCGCTTACCTTTCGTGAGGTACGAGAAGGTGACGCTATCTACTATCTGGCTGAAATTCGATTTGCCAATGAAGAAAACTACATCTTTGATATAGATATCAACGCCGCAGGCAATCGCGCAGGCAAGCTGACATTCCAGCAAACTTTCTACGCGAACTGATGACATGATTTCATCGTTTCGATGATAGATGACACGCAGTGACTTTCCGGTATCATGGCGCCCATTGAGGTGCCATTTTTGTATTCACGCGGCACGAAGAAGGAGTTCAACATGACGAAAGTGGTTCTTGCGACAGGCAACGTCGGCAAAGTAAAAGAAATGGCAGATTTGCTTCAAGAGTTCGGTCTGGACGTAATGGCGCAAAGTGAGTTTGCAGTTGCTGACGCCGATGAAACCGGCACAACCTTTATCGAAAATGCCATCATCAAAGCGCGTCATGCAGCCAAAGAAACGGGCCTGCCAGCGATTGCAGATGACTCTGGTCTGGAAGTGGATTACCTAAATGGTGCACCGGGTGTTTACAGCGCGCGCTATGCGGGAGAAGGTAAAGGCGACCAAGCAAACCTTGAAAAACTACTGGAATGCATGGCTGACGCGCCAGACGATAAACGTACTGCCCGCTTCCATTGCGTACTGGTTTACATGCGCCATGCGAACGACCCGACACCTGTGGTTTGCCACGGCGTATTTGAAGGCAAAATCGCACGTGAAGCATCAGGTTCTCACGGCTTTGGTTACGACCCAGTGTTCTACGTTGAAGAGCAAGGCTGCACACTGGCAAACATTGAACCAGCAGTGAAAAAACAAATTTCTCACCGTGGTCAGGCACTGAAGAAGCTGTTTGCCGCAATGAGTGCAGAGAAGAAATAATTTAAGATGTCTGTTCAGATCCCCCTAAGTCTTTACGTACACATTCCTTGGTGTGTGCAAAAGTGTCCGTACTGTGACTTCAACTCGCATACCCTCAAAGGTGAGGTACCCGAGCAGGATTACATTTCGGCACTGCTGGATGATTTGCGTAAGGATTTAGCGCGCTTTAACGGTGTCAGTGGCCGTCGCCTGCACTCCATTTTTATTGGTGGTGGCACGCCTAGCCTGATGTCACCCGAGGAGATCTCGCGTCTTCTGCAAGGTATTGATGCCGAAGTGCCGTTTGCCGACAACATCGAAATCACGATGGAAGCGAACCCAGGCACAGTGGAAGCGGACAAGTTTATTGCGTACCGAAAAGTCGGCGTAAACCGCATCTCTATCGGTGTTCAGAGCTTTGACGATGAAAAACTCAAGCGATTGGGACGCATCCATGGCAGTGACGAAGCCAGACGCGCTGCCAAGCTTGCCCACGAAGCGGGACTGAACAGCTTCAATCTCGATTTAATGCACGGCTTGCCGGATCAAACCCTTGAAGGTGCGCTGGACGACCTGAAGCAAGCCATCGCACTCAATCCGCCACATCTTTCATGGTATCAGCTCACTATCGAGCCGAATACGCAGTATTACTCTAAGCCGCCAACGCTTCCTGACGACGATGATCTTTGGGACATCTTCGAGCAAGGACACGCGCTTTTGGCGGAAGCTGGCTACGTCCAATATGAGACATCGGGATATAGCAAGCCGGGTTATCAATGTCAGCACAACCTGAATTACTGGCGTTTTGGCGATTACTTGGGGATCGGTTGTGGCGCACACGGCAAAATTACCATTGAAGACGGTACCGTACAGCGCACAGTAAAAGTGAAACACCCGCGCGGATATCTCGATCCTGAGAAAGAATACCTCAGCGAATTGCATATAGTGGAAGCAGATGAACTGCCATTCGAATTCTTCATGAACAGATTCAGATTGGTGGAAGCTTGCCCTAAAGAGGACTTTCCCGCGCGTACAGGATTGTCTTTTGATGTCATTCAAGATGCTCTCGCCAAGGCCATAGAACAAGGATTCCTGACTGACAGCGAGACCCATTGGCAAGTCACCCACAAAGGCCGTCTGTTCTTGAACGATCTACTCGCTGGCTTCATCGAGGAATAAGACAGCACACGCTGTCTTCGGCAAGGGAGGCTTTCCCTTGCCTATGTTCTCTGTAGCAAAGGACAGCGTTGTAGATGAAGAATTATCTGTTTGCCCTGAGTGTTCCCATACTCTCTATTGCCTCGGCGTATGCCGACGACAACCTCTATTCCCCGCGCCCCGAGTGGGTTATTCCCATTGCTGATCTCCCGACATTTACTCAGCAAGGCCACCATTATGATCAACAATACTTATTGGTCGATCGCCAACTTGATTTGACCCAACCAACACCTGTTGAGTACAAGCGTTACACCAGTAAGATCGTCTCTATTGAAGGCGTCGAGTCCGCTTCTCAATTGTCGATCGATTTTGATCCCAGCTATCAGACAGTCAACATTCATCGGCTAGAAATCATCCGTAATGGCAAGGTTATCGATCGCAAAGCCACAGCAAAAACCTCGCAGTTTAAACGCGAAGTCGACCTCGATTCACTGCTGTACAACGGAGAGGAAACCCTTCATCTCGTGCTAGATGACGTCAGAGTGGGTGACACCATCGATTTCAGTTACAGCATTGCTGGCTTCAATCCCGTATTTGGTGAGCATCGTGAGTGGTATATCAAAACAGGCTGGGCGACCAGCGTTGCTTTGGTCAATACCCGAATCCGCGTACCTAAAGACAGCCCCATTCACGTGACAAACCTTGAAAACAAAGGGAAAGGGACGGTGGAGGAACGGCTAAGCGACAACGTCCGAGTGTTCAGCTACCAAGAGAAAAACGGTCTCTACGATTACGACGAATCAGAGCAGCCTCGCTGGTTTAATCCCTACCCCTATCTGCATATTTCCAGCTATCAGGGATGGCAAGATGTGGTGAATTGGGCCTTGCCACTTTACCCTTCCCAAGCGGATGACGACGAGGTTCTCGCACTTGTCGAAGACATCAAAGATACCTATCCAGACGATCTGGAACGACAAGTGGTCGCTGCCATCCACTTTGTTCAAAATAATATTCGTTATCTCGGTATTGAGAATGGTATTGGCTCACACAAACCTCGCCCGCCTGCTCAAATCGTTTCCCAAGGGTATGGCGATTGCAAAGACAAGTCCCTGCTTCTGGTTTCTATGCTCAATGCTCTGGGAGTCAATGCTTACCCCGCTCTGGTCGACACATTTTGGAGAGACCAATTAAGCGAACAGCCAGCGGCTCCATTTAGTTTCAACCACGTTATCGTGCAGATGATCATCGATGGTACACCTTGGTGGATAGATGCTACGCGTACGCACCAAGGGAGCCGGCTTGCATCCATGGCGCAATCTCGATTGGGATACGCCCTTGTCATCAAGCCCAACAATGACGCGCTAACCGAAATGGCACCACCCACTATTCCTGTCACTCAAGATGTGGAACAAAAATATGTCGTTAACCATGCAAATACACAAAGCTACCTGACCGTAAAAACCACCTACCGCGGCATTGAAGCAGAACGTTGGCGTCGCTATCTCGAGTCCAAACCTCTGATTGAACTTGGTGAGGAATATGCCAATTATTATGCGGCGTTCTTCAATGCGCTCGATTTGATGCGCCCATTGAGCGTATCCGATGATAGGGAAAGTAATGAAGTCACGGTCAATGAAGCCTATATTATTGACGGGTTATGGTCGAAGACGGAGGATGCTTACACCTTTGTTATCTCAGGAGATATCGTCGATGACTACCTGACAAAACCGGATTTGATTCGGCGAAAAACGCCGTTCAGGTTTGGCACGGAAGGCGCAGTAAGGCAAAAAATAAAGCTTAGCCTGCCCGAGTCTTGGGATGTTGAACCGACCAATCACACCATCAACGGCCCCTACTTTGAGTTTAAAAGCTCGTTAAGCAAAGTGTCTGCTCCCGGCGAAACCCTGTTCGACAAAACATACGTCGAAGCCAATTATTTCTATCGCGCTAAAAAGCGACACGTTGAAGCCAAAGAACTTCGACAGTATCTCGGTGATATAGATAACGCATGGAACGGCGTAGATTATGAGTTCACGTATCGGCCGTGATCTCTCACTGGGGAATAAAAAAACGCAGATTTTTCTGCGTTTTTTTTATTTGATGGAATGGCTGAGTAGACTCTATCTCACTGTTACCGTTTTCAGACCTGATAAAGCAGGGATCAGATGCGAAATAGCTTCCTCATGTTTCTGCCAAGTGTTGAGACGCTGACAAAGATCTTTTTGCAACGTCTTGGTTCTGTCGCGTTGTAATTTCGCCTCACCCGCCAAACGATCTTGCAAAACAGCCATCTTCTCTGACATAAACTGCATTTTGTTGGTTTGGCCTTCACTCAATACGGCAATATCCATTAAGCCTCGGCTACTCACCGTCGCAACGATTTGTGGCACACTGGCCTCAACTTCACGCACAGTCTGTTTCAGCAATGTATGGTTAAGCTGTGGGGCTTTTCGCTCAGCATTGTAAAGAGACGCATTGACGCGGGTTTGCAGGTATTGATGGTATTGCCCTAACTCATTACGCAAACTGCTTTTGTCACCGAGTTCTTCTGCAATGACCCCATCCAATGCCAGCCATGATGTCTGGAGCTCTTGTGACAGAGTCTGCCCAATGTAGGGCAAATCGTTTCTTACCGCTTTGCTATAGGCTGACAGCGAGGCTTTTTGCTCATCATTCAGTTTCACGCGATGCACATTCACAAACAGTGTTCCAGCAGGGTCAATACGAAAGCGATTATCGTTGCTTTCAATGATCACATTGTCTGCTTCAATGGCAATGTCACTGTGCAAGTCCGGACTGCAAATCGCCGCGTCGGCAATAAACGGCAGTGCTAGCAACACGAGACCAAAAGCGCTCCAAGCGCGTGTACCACTCAATCTACCCATACTCATCTCTCCTTCACGTATTTGAGGAGACCACACTCAGTGTGTCAACGTCACAGCAACCACAGTGAAAAAGCGATGGCTGTGAAAAATTAAAAGATGGAACGACCAATGCGTTCAGCAAGCAATTCGAGAGCCGCTGTACCGGCCAAGGAGTTCCCTGAAGCATCAAGCTCTGGCGACCAAACCGTAATCGACATTTCGCCTGGCACAATAGCAACAATGCCACCACCAACACCTGACTTGCCTGGCATACCCACGCGGTAGGCAAACTCCCCCGCACCGTCATACAATCCGCACGTCGCAAGCAATGCATTCAACTGCTTACATTGAGTCTGGTTGATAATTGTTTTTTCTGCGCCTAAAGGAAGTCCTTTGTTCGCCAGATAGTTAAATGTCTTCGCCAGATCGACACAGCTCATGCGCAGAGCGCAGTAGTGAAAATAGTTAGCAAGAACGGGCATAACATCGTTTTCGAAATTGCCGAAAGCCCGCATCAAATAGGCGATCGACGCATTACGATCGGCATGATCCATTTCAGATGATGCAACCACCTTGTCATAGCAAATATGATCATTACCCGAGAGGTGACGAACAAATTCAAGCATGCGCTGCCGAGGAGCTGACAGACGGCTATGTAGCATGTCACACACGACTAACGCCCCTGCATTGATAAATGGATTTCGTGGAATCCCGTGCTCCATTTCCAACTGAATCATGGAGTTAAATGCCTGGCCTGATGGCTCTTTACCGACACGTTGCCAAAGCTCCTCTGGGCTATAGTTTTGCAGGGCTAGCGTCAAGCTGAGTACCTTAGAGATCGACTGGATCGAGAAGGGTTCATGGGCATCGCCTGCCGCAATAATCTCGCCATCGTTATAACAAACAGCCACACCTAATCTATTCGCCGGCACTTCTTTTAGGGCGGGAATATAGTCAGCAACTTTTCCTTGTCCAATCAATGGACGTACTTCTTCAAGAATGCCGTTTAACAACTCAGGGGTGGGTTTCATTACGATCTCCAATGGTCAAAAAAGCCAACACGAGGTTGGCTTTTACGATTTTTCGTCGCCATCACTTTAGACGAGTGAGGCAATGATAATGTACGAGTTTTGTATTATTCGACGCGTGCGTATTTCATGTCCCACACGCCATGGCCAAGACGGTGGCCACGTGCTTCGAATTTGGTCAGTGGGCGCTCTTCAGGGCGATCAATATAAGAACCGTTAGTCGCCGTGTTTTTATAACCCGGTGCAACGTCCATCACTTCCACCATGTGTTCTGCGTAGTTTTCCCAGTCAGTCGCCATATGGAAAATGCCACCGATTTTCAGTTTGTCACGCAGCATTTGCACAAATTCAGGCTGAACGATACGGCGCTTGTGGTGACGTGCTTTGTGCCATGGGTCTGGGAAAAACAGTTGAACCGTTTCCAAACTTGCTACAGGCAGCATATGTTCAAATACTTCAACAGCGTCATGACACATAACACGAAGATTGGTAATGCCAGCGTCACGAGCAGCCATCAAACATGCGCCAACACCTGGGCTATGTACTTCAATACCAACGAAGTTTTTCTCTGGCGCGTTCTTCGCCATTTCAACTAAAGACGCACCCATGCCGAAGCCAATTTCCAGCACAACAGGGTTGTCGTTACCGAACACTTCAGTCCAATTGAGTTGCTTCTCTTCGAAGTCGATACCCATTGTTGGCCAGCAGTCATTCATTGCCTGCTCCTGACCTTTAGTGAGTCGTCCTTCACGACGAACAAAGCTTCTGATTTTACGAAGAACTTTACCGTCTTCGGTCATTTCGGGTTTGATGACTTCTGCCATGGTTTTATGCCTGCAACTCAATAATGAAGAAAAGTTAAGCGGATCGCGCATTATCCAAAGATTACGGCTTGGTGCAAGCCTTGCGCGATCGTGTTACGAATGTTTCCTGCCATTGCTGCCTTTTTCAGCAACCAAAGCATTGATAGAATGCCCGCTAATAAAGATAACAAGAGCAAGCAAAGTGAGTCAGTCTTTTTCCGATGCCATTCTCAACTGGTATGACAAATACGGCCGAAAAACCCTGCCATGGCAGCAGGAGAAAACACCTTATAAAGTGTGGCTGTCCGAAATCATGCTGCAGCAAACTCAAGTCGCCACAGTGATCCCTTACTTCGAACGATTCATGGAACGCTTCCCGACGGTCGTCGATTTAGCGAATGCTGAACTCGATGAAGTCCTCCACCTATGGACAGGGCTTGGCTATTACGCTCGCGCCAGAAATCTTCATAAAGCCGCTATCAAAATTACCACTGACTACAACGGCGAATTTCCTACAAACATCGACGATGTATTGGATTTGCCGGGGATTGGCCGCTCAACCGCTGGGGCGGTTCTATCGCTATCTTTAGGGCAACACCACCCGATCCTTGATGGTAACGTGAAACGTACCTTGTCACGCCACTTTGCCGTGGAAGGCTGGCCGGGCAAAAAGCCCGTAGAAAACCGACTTTGGGAATTGGCGGAAAGCAATACACCGGCAGATGGCGTTAAGCGATACAACCAAGCCATGATGGACATGGGTGCCATGGTTTGTACTCGCAGCAAGCCCAAATGTACGCTTTGTCCTGTCAACCATAGCTGTGAAGCTAATGCATTGGGGCGTCAGGGAGATTTCCCCGGTAAAAAGCCCAAGAAGACCCTACCAGAAAAAGAAACCTGCTTTGTGCTCTTTCAATATGAAGATAAAATTTGGCTGGAGCAACGACCACCAGCAGGTCTGTGGGGTGGTTTATGGTGCCTGCCTGAAACAAGTGAAGACACTGCTGACGAGTTTATTCATGGTAAGTTACTTCAATCTGGCCACGAACAACCTGAACACCTAACGGCGTTTCGTCACACGTTTAGCCACTTTCACCTAGATATCGTTCCTGTTCGCGTCAAGTTACACAATAAACCTGCGATGAGTGATGGTAATGGGATTATGGAAGGCAATGGCGGCCTCTGGTATAACTTAAACCAACCAGCAAAAGTTGGGCTCGCCGCTCCGGTACAAAAGCTACTGGAAAGCCTGACCAAAGAATTACAAGCATCGGTATAAACCGCATTTTTAATTGGGAGCTTAATGATGAGCCGTACTGTTTTTTGCCAACGTCTTCAGAAAGATGCTGATGGCTTGGATTTCCAACTTTACCCAGGTGATCTAGGTAAGCGCATTTTCGACAACATTTCCAAAGAAGCTTGGGCACAATGGCAAAGCAAACAGACCATGTTGATCAATGAAAAGAAACTCAACATGATGGAGCCAGAGCACCGCAAGCTGCTTGAAGAAGAAATGGTGAAGTTTCTTTTTGAAGGTCACGATACTGTGATCGAAGGCTACACGCCGCCGTCGGAGTAAGGCTTAACGCCGCCGAGGTCGCACTTAGTGTGGGCATAAGCTCACAAATTGGCGATAGCATTTTGTAAATTAAGGCATCCTGATTACCCTAATCAGGATGCCTTTTTTATTTTTGTGCGAACCGAATGAAACTCTACCGATACCTTGCGTTTTTATTGATCCCACTTTTGACCTCAGGTTGCAGTCGAGAGATGGTCGAGTCGATCTATCAAATCGACTATGACACTACCAATCGTTTCGCCAAAAACCTCGCGCCGCTGCCTGGACAATTTGAGAAAGACTTTGCGGCACTAGACAAGCTCATTAACAGCTTTAACGGCAACATCGAAGTTCGATGGGGTAAAGATGAAGTTTTCGTATCCGGTAAGCGCGACTATGTAAAATATACAGACAACTACATGAGCCGAGCACGGGTCGACTTCGCCAATGGCTTGGTCACCATTGAAACTGTTGCTACCACAGAGCCGAAGCAGCACCTCAGACAAGCCATCGTCACGACACTTCTGACTCCGAATGATCCCGCGTCAGTGGATCTCTACTCCGCGGCGGATGTCCCCATCAGTGGCTCACCCTTCTTGCAAGGTCAAATCTTAGATCAAGATGGAAAAGAGGTAGCATGGGAGTGGCGAGCGAATCGCTATGCTGACTATCTAGTGGCCAACAAACTCAAGACAAAGTCATTGCGCTTCCAGAAGGTTTTCTATGTTGAAATCCCCATGGTCAAAGACCACTCCAGTAAACGACGTTATCAATACGCTGACATCATCCGCGATGCATCTCGTCGTTATGGCATTTCCGAAGAACTGATTTACGCTATTATCAAGACCGAAAGTAGCTTCAACCCTTATGCCGTGAGCTGGGCAAATGCGTATGGATTGATGCAAGTGGTGCCAAAAACCGCAGGTCGCGATGTCTTTAAGCTCGTTAAAAAACGTCCTGGCGAACCTTCGCCGGAATATTTATTCGATCCTGCAAAGAACATTGATGCTGGTACGGCGTATTTCTATATTTTAAAAACCCGATACCTCAAAGATGTTCGCGATCCGCTTTCAAAACATTACAGCATGATCTCTGCCTATAACGGCGGAACGGGAAATGTTCTGAAAACCTTCCACCGTTCCGATCGAAAACGCGCGATGAACGATTTAAACCGGTTAAATCCCAACCAAGTTTATTGGGCATTGACCAATAAACACCCCTCTTCGGAGTCTCGACGATATCTTCAGAAGGTCACTAACTTCCAAAAAGAATTTAGTCGCATGCAATAAAAATGCGGAAAAGACCATAAAAGCCGTGTGTTTTTAAATCAAAACGATGAAAAAGGCAGCAAACGGTCTTATTTGACGTTTTTTTTAAAAAAAGATGTTGACGGTAAGGCTCAAAATCCGTTTAATGCACCTCGTTGCCTCGATAGCTCAGTCGGTAGAGCAGGGGATTGAAAATCCCCGTGTCGGTGGTTCGATTCCGCCTCGAGGCACCATATTTAGTGAGATGGTGTTAAGTACGCAACGTTTCCAAGGTTTGTGTGCCGGCTTAGCTCAGTTGGTAGAGCAACTGACTTGTAATCAGTAGGTCACCAGTTCGACTCCGGTAGCCGGCACCATTATTTTGATATTGAGTTAATGACTCTCTAATCAAAGCCTCGATAGCTCAGTCGGTAGAGCAGGGGATTGAAAATCCCCGTGTCGGTGGTTCGATTCCGCCTCGAGGCACCATATTGCAAAATGGTGATTCATTTAACTTCGGTTAAATAAGTTTCCAGCAATTCCCCCTTAGTTCAGTCGGTAGAACGGCGGACTGTTAATCCGTATGTCGCAAGTTCAAGTCTTGCAGGGGGAGCCACTTAAGAAAACCTAGTCTTCGGACTGGGTTTTTTTTCGTCTGTCATTCAGTGCGCGGCACTGACACAAAAAAGCCCAACCTATTGATTGAGCTTTAAACGGGTATGAATCAACGCAAAGATTTAAGAAGGTAAGGCATCGTCCGACAAGCCCGCACTTAGCTTGTACGTCCCTCTTGCTGTGCAACCAGAGTCTTCATAATAGAACACATCGCAAAGCTCACTCACCAATGCAATCCCTCGCCCACACACTGCGGCCGAATCATCTAAACGGCTATTGGTAACAGCACTAGCAAAACCTTCTCCGTTGTGAGTGATATAGAAGTGCAAAAGCCTTTCTTTCGGTTTAAACGACACCCCTAGCTCCATGTACGCGTGCTCACCAAGATTTTCGAGTCGCGATTGACGCTCTAGGTAGTAATCCAAAAAACCTTCGTCATCATTTTTCAGATCCGATTCTAATTTAAGCAGCCCGTGCTCTAGCGCGTTATTTGATAGCTCAGACAAAATCGTACACATCAAGTCCAAGTCAATGTTACTGCCCAAAGGACCTTTCAAAACCCGGCGTAATTCTCCAACGATATTTACCTTACGCAACTCTCGGGCACCAAAATAAACGGTGAGTTGCGAAGGGGAACGTTGATCGTAATAATCTGGCTCTCCGGGGATTGATTCAATGCAGCTTTTTATTGGGGCGGTCATCTCCAGCATCGACATGTCGTCTCCTACCCCACCGCCACTGGTAAAGCTTGTTACTCGATCACGCACAACATCAATTAAACTGGTATAGGATTCAGAAAACAGTGCCTCCACCCCCTCCTCACCGAGTTCCGCACCATTAGCGTTTCTCGCTTCTGTCACGCCATCTGTGAAGAAAAAGAGCTTGTCTCCCTCATCAAGTTTTAGCGCAGTCAAGTTCGCTTCAAACTCATCAGCATCCATTGCACCTAATGCCATATGCGCGGAGGGTAAACGTTGCTTCAATTCGCCATTTTTATCGATAACATAGCCATCAGGCATACCACCGCCCCACCAGTTTATGTCCTTACCATTGGCTGAAACCTCTAGTAAGTTCGCCGCAACTAACATACCTGGCGGGAGAAATCGTTTTAGCGTGGCATTCATTTCTGACGCGATATCGCCTAGCGAAAGTCCATTCTTGGCCATCGCAAAAAATGCCTTTGTCGCAGGAATCGAAGAAATTGCTGCTGGCAATCCATGGCCTGTCGCATCAGCAAGCATTGCGTATATTCCCCCTTGGGGGCGCGGCGTAACGAGGACTACATCACCATTAAAGTTGGTGTAGGAACTGGTGTAGAAGTTAACCCCTTCAGCGTCTTGATAGCATCCTTGCATCAAATTGCTGAAGATCGTTTCTGCCATGGTATGTTCATAGAGAGTATGAGCTTGAAAGTGTTCTAGCTTATCGCGTTGTACTGCGACTTCGTTATAGAGCCGTATATTGCGGCAGTGAGCACGAACCTTGGCCACGATTGTTGTGCGACTGATGGGCTTGGTGAGGAAATCATCCCCAAGTGTCATACAACGATTAAACGCATCGTTATCTGTAATACCGGTTAAGAAGATAATGGGTAGATAATGCGTCCGGTAAATAGTTCGGATCTGCTTTGCAGACTCAAAACCATCCATGACGGGCATTAATACGTCCATGACAATAAGACTCGGCAGTTCGTCTAATGCGTCCAGCATATCCAGTGCCATTTGCCCGTTGTCAGCAATCAACAACTCGTCGAACTCGTCCTTTAATACGTGTTCGAGAAAGCACTGAAGCGAGATGTCATCTTCTACAATGAGAGCCTTCACTCGCTATCCCCCTTATTTAGCCATTATTCAATAAGGAACTTTTTCTCAAAGCGAGCAATAACTAGCACACGCTTAATCTGAGGCATTGTATTGATTAGCCTGATATCCCCTTCATTTTTTTTCAGGAAGGTTTGCATATTAAGCAGCATCCCTAACCCTGCACTGTCGATGTACTCTGTTCCTCGGAAATCAATAATGACGTCTTTTCCCTTGCAGTCTTGATAAGCATCTCTGAACTCTTGAACTACGCTGAAATCAAACTGCCCGTTCACATGAATTACAATCGACTTGCCGTCATTTCTCATTTCTCGACTAATGGCCATACCGCCTCCTAAAACAGTTCGATGTCGCCTTCTTCGGCAGACATTTGTTTAGCCGGGGCACGCTCAGCAGAGCCTGCCATCTCTTCAATTTCATCTACTGCTTTATGTAACGCCACCCAATCAACGTGCTCTTCTTGCAACTTACCCATAATGAGTTCATTGAGGTCTTCTAAAATATGAAGGTTAGCTAGCACATGTTGTCCTTGTTGAGCCACGATATCGGCAAACTGAAGACCTTGAATACTTTTACCAACTTCACCTCGAACGACGTCACCTTGTTCGGTGACATGCGCAATTTCTTCGGTCACTTCCATATTCACCGACTGCACACCTTTCAAAAGCTCTTCAATCCGCGTTTTCGACTCTATCGCTGCCGTCATATCCAATGTCGCTATTTCCCCAACAATTGCGTTAGTTTGCTTCATTGCATCCTGAGCTAGATTGATGTCTCTGTGTATTTGGCTGTTAAGATCTGTTGCTCGATTTGCCAGATCCCTCACTTCTGCCGCTACAACACCAAATCCGCGACCATATTCCCCTGCCCGCGCAGCCTCTATCGCGGCATTTAACGCAAGTAAGTTCGTTTGATCAGACATCGCCTGAACCTGGTCAAGCAGCTTAAATACCGCGTTGAGTTTGGAGGACATGTCGTGAATGATGTGAATAGCACTGATACTCTTTTCAGACACCTGCACCAAAATATCGATGTAGGTATCAATAGCCTGCTCAGTTTCAGGCAGAACTTTCGTCAGGCTGTATTCGCTTTCATCATTGTTAAGTAGGTCCTGTATCATGTGACGAGAAAGCTCGGCTTGCTTGCTTACCGCTTTTTCCATACCAAAAAAGCTGGAGTTGAGGTTATTAACCGAGTTTTCAATAACCTCTTGCTGCCTATCTAACTGCTCTCGAATAGGAATTAGCTCTAAATTTAAGATGCTATGAATTTTCCGCAAAATGGCCGTGGATTCATAATTCACATCCGCATCTTCTTGAGTGCTTGCCTCAGAAGAGGCTGCAACCGCCCTACTAAGCCCTTGTGGTTGGCGCCAAAGAAAAAATATAAGAAGGGTTACCGACAAGGATGAAGACAAGGTAACTGCTGATAGCTCAACCCAAAGTGGCCCACAAGCTGCAGCAACAGCAAGCAGCGCAACAAACGATCTAAATTTAGAATTACCCATAGACTTTACCTACTAGGTAAGTAGCGACTTTATCCAATGGCATAACATGTTGCGCAGCTTCTAATTCCACTGCCGCACGAGGCATTCCCCAAACCACTGAACTTTTCTCGTCCTGAGCGACAGTCAAACCACCAGCGTCGCGCATTTCTAACATGCCCTGAGCCCCATCTTTTCCCATGCCGGTTAACAGAATACTAAAACAACGGCTACCCGCGGCGATGGCAACGGATGAGAACATCACATCGACAGAGGGTTTATGACGATGAACAGGCTCGCCATCATCACGTTCGCAGTAATATTGTCCGCCTCGCTTAACCACTCGAATATGAAAATCACCCGGTGCCACGTAAACGCGTCCGCTAACGAGTGGTGCTCTATCAGTAGACAGTTCCTCGACATGTAGTTTTGAAATGCGGTTAAGACGCTCAGCAAAGGATTTACTGAATACCGCCTTGATATGTTGAGTAATGACAATTGGCGGCATCATCTCTGGAAGGGCTTCGAGCACATTTCGAATGGCTTCCGTACCACCTGTGGATGCACCAATTGCAATCACGTCATAGTCAGATTTGAATTGGCGCCCAGACACACTAATTTCTTTCGGTGAATGGTGAGTTGCACCTGCAATGTTCGCCGTCGCAGCCATTTTGACCTTTTCAATGACGAGTTGACGATAAGCCCCCATTTCTGAGGCCACATTCTCTGTTGGTTTTGGAAAGTAATCGACAGCCCCAATATCGAGTGCAGCAAGCGTTGCTTCTGCTCCGTGCTGCGTAAGCGTTGATATCATGACTACTGGCATAGGATGTAAACGCATAAGGTTTCGAAGAAACTGGACGCCATCCATCTTTGGCATTTCAATGTCCAGCGTTATCACATCCGGTTTTAGCTTCTTTATTTTGTCTCTGGCCTCGTAGGGATCGACGGCAACACCGACAACCTCTAAATTAGGATCAGAATCAACGATTTCACTGAGCAATGCTCTAAAAACTGCAGAGTCATCAACAATCAGTACTTTATGTACCTTTTTGGCCATTAAAATAGCTCCGCGTTATCATCGTCATCACGTTTCGCTTCACGGACAAGACGACGTTTGTAGTTGCTTTCTTCGGCTTCTACTTCTCCACGATAGCCTCTCAATTTCTTCACCCAGGCCTTACCAGTTATCGGATCAAAAACAACCTTCCTCGGAAATTCCGTACCCAAATCTTCACCAACAAGTGTGAGCCCTTCACTTTCTACATAGTTTCTAATGAACTGAATGTTCTTTTCACCAATAGCTGCTTGTTTTCCCATAACCATGCCGCCACCAAACAATTTCACCCTCAAGCGGCTTTTGACGGCACCTTGCTGGATCATGGTATTAATGAGCAGCTCCATCGCATAATTGCCATATCTCGCGGCGTTGGAACGCCACTGAGTCGGGTTCCAGCCTTCAATGTCGTCTGCATCACCGAACGGCAACATAAAGTGATTCATGCCACCCAGTTCAATAAATGGATCCCACACACAGGCTGATATACAAGACCCCAGTCCCGTGGAAATCAATTCGCGTTCTGATGTCACATAGACTTCACCAGGCTGGATTTTCACCATCATCATTTGCTTACCGGGGTGAAAGAAACGTCTCGCGCCAGCACCTATCGGACACCCGGTAAGCTCCAGGATTTTGTGCATATTAAGCTCGTTACCAGTTCTAAATGCCAACTAGGGTTTGCGAAACATTGTCTGCCCTAGATTCTCAAATCGGTTGCCCATTTCACCGATGCTTTCCGAGTGCCCAATAAAGAGAACGCCACCACTTCGTAGCATTTCCCAGAACCTGTAGATAAGCTGCTGTTGCATATCTTTTTCAAAATAAATCATGACATTTCGGCAAAAAATCACGTCTAACGGCCCTTTATGAGGCCAAGGCATTGTGAGATTTAGTTGCTTAAATGAGATAGCCTTCTGCAGCAAAGGCTTGGCTTTTAATAGTTCTTGTTTTGTTCCTCTTCCTCGAATAAAACCATGCCTCAGCATTTGTTCAGGGATCACTTTTGTCACGTCAATGCCATATGTGCCATTTTTCGCGACGTCGAGAACTTGTGTATCTAAATCCGTTGCGAGTATTTTGCAGTCATAGCTGGGGCTCAGTAGACCGCTAACAGCGAGCGTAGAGGCAATGGTATAGGGTTCTTCCCCTGTCGAGCAGCCAGCTGACCAAAGGCGAATTCGCTTCCTTTTTTCTTGCTGCCACTCTGGTACCAATACGTTGGACAAAAAGTCAAAATGGTGCTTTTCGCGGAAAAACTGAGTTTTATTTGTGGTAAGCGCGTTAATAAATGCAACGCGCTCATCCAAATCAGAGCTAACTCGATCAAAGTAAGCTTTGAAGTTATCTAACCCAGTTCGTCGAAGACGTCTTGCCAAGCGACCATACACCATTGACGTTTTACGCTCAGACAAGGAAATTCCTGTCTCCTTGAGCATAAACTCCTGTATGTGCTTGAAATCTTCTAGCGTAAATTCAAATTCACGCTGCTCCTCGATTTGACTCAAAGCCTCTATCGCACTCACTCTTAGAACTCCTCCCAGTCATCATCAGACATGGACATAGAGTTACCGTTTGCTACGTTCTTAGTGGCTGCTGGAGGTGGAGCAGGTGATCTAGATGGCGCTTTAGACGGTGCTTTATAGCTCTTGAGCTCAGTATTTCTCATCGGCACAGAGCCCGCACTAACACCGTCTACTTGGAAGAAGCTAATCAAATTAATGAGTTCACTACCTTCATCTCGCAACGATTGACTCGCCGCTGATGCCTCTTCAACCAAGGCGGCATTTTGTTGCGTCATTTCATCCATCTTCACCACAGCTTTAGATATTTCATCT
This sequence comes from Enterovibrio qingdaonensis, assembly GCF_028683135.1. Taxonomy (GTDB): domain Bacteria; phylum Pseudomonadota; class Gammaproteobacteria; order Enterobacterales; family Vibrionaceae; genus Enterovibrio; species Enterovibrio qingdaonensis. The sequence continues at coordinate 176,060 of NZ_JAJUBB010000009.1, read as the reverse complement.
ATACCTGCGGCTTGCTCTTGGCTGGCAGAGTTAATCTTTCCAATCAGGTTAGTCACTTCACCCACAGCGGTGACAATTTCATTGAGCATCTCACCTGATTCATCAACCAAACGAGACCCTTCTGACACCTTATCTACGCTGTCTTTAATCAGGTCTTTGATTTCTTTTGCTGCACCCGCACTGCGCTGAGCGAGGTTACGAACCTCACCAGCAACAACGGCAAAGCCACGGCCCTGCTCACCCGCTCGCGCTGCTTCAACGGCCGCATTAAGCGCAAGAAGGTTGGTTTGGAATGCAATCTCATCAATAACACTGATGATGTCAGCGATACGTTTACTGGCTTTGTTGATTTCACCCATGGCAGAGACAGTTTGCTTAACAACTTCCCCGCCTTTTTCTGCTTTACCACTGGCATTCTGTGATAAGCGATTAGCCGCTTCAGCACTGTCCGCATTTTGTTTAACCGTGGAGGTCATCTCCTCCATACTTGCTGCGGTTTCTTCCAAACTTGCAGCCTGTTCCTCAGTACGTTCACTGAGATCGGTATTCCCTTCTGCAATCTCTCCGGAGGCTGACGCCACACGCGTTGATGACGCAGTGATCTTCTCGACCATATCTCGTAAATTGATGATCGATGTATTTACAGCACTACTTAGATCGGCGAAGTCGCCTTGGTAATGGTCCGGCATACTCACTCTCAAGTCGCCGGTAGATACACTGGACATCACTTCTTTGCAGTTATTTAACGGCCCGACAATGCTGTCTAGTAAGCCATTAACGCCCTCACTCAGATTGGACATAAAACCTGAGTATTTTGTAGCATCCATTCGGCTACCCAAACGACCTTGAGATGCATCTGCAATCAAACCTTCCACATCACGTTGGCCTTGCATTTGCTCGGTAATATCTTCCCATTGCAATGCTGGTCCAACGTAACCGCCGACTGCGTCGTACATGGCTATACACGTCAGTTCAAACTCCAGTTCACCAACTTTTATCTGTGCTGTGTAAGGCAGGCGATCAGGGTTTGCGATGATTGAGCGTTGATGCGACGGATTTTTGTGGAAAATATCGAAGTTTTTCCCTACGAGATCATCCGCTTTAAACCCTGGGAAGAACTTTCTAAGCTCATCTTCACGGCTGGATAGGAGTTTCTTCAACGCCGGATTGTAGTAGGTAATATTGCCTTCTTTATCCGCCATCATGATATTGGTCGTCATACCTTCAACGGCCGAAACAAGACGTCCCACTTGGATATCTCGAGCTCGCTCTTCTGTTACATCACGCCATTCGAGGCTGTTTCCGATGTAGTTACCTTTTGCATCCGTGATAGCCGCCACATTCAGCTCAATAATGAGGTCTGCAACTGTTATGTCTGTTTTGTATGGCAGATTCGCAGGGTTCGACAGAAGTTGGCGCTGATGCGCTGGGTTCTTATGGAACTCATCGATACAGCGTCCCATCAACCATTCTTCGGTCGCATTAAATCCGGGCCAGATTTGACGGAAGGAGCCCTGATGTTTGTCAAACAGCTTAATGGTCTCTTCATTCACGTACGTGATATGAAAATCCCTATCGATCAATACCATTGCGGTTAACGATTGATCGACTGCCGCCTGCAGGCGCGCCCGCTCATTATCCGCCTTGAGTTGGGCGGTCACATCATCCCACTCTAAGGTGTTGCCAACGTAGTCTCCGTTATCATCGACGACGGCACCCACAACGAGGCGCAATGATACGTCGTCGACTTGTATGATGGTTTCATGCGGTAAATTGGCGGGATTAGACAACATCTGCCTTTGATGACTTGGGTTGGCATGGAACATGTCGATACAGTTACCAACAATCCAATCTTTCTCCGCGCGAAAGCTCGGCCACTTAGTCCGGAACAACTGCTCGTGTACTTTCAGCAGCTCCATTGATTTTTTGTTAACGTAGAACACTTTAAAATCACGATCCACCATCATCAGCGCGGTCTGAGCCGTATCCAGAGCAGATACAATATGCGCCTTTAAACCCTGATCTTCTTGTGTGTTTTCAGATATAGCTACCTTACTTTTATTCCACCAGGACATAATCCTCAACCCTCGCTAACCAAGTCTGGCTGCGCTACTTCATGCAACTCGTCAAAATCAAAAAGTCTTTCTAGTTTAATCAGCACAACATGTTTACTGTCTACTGACGCGATACCTTCAATAAACCGCTCATCAATTTTCACATAACCAGGTGCTGATTTAATTTGTGTTGTCGAAAGCTGATATACCTCTGCTACTGCATCGACAATAATGCCAAGGGATTGCCCACTGACATTTCTCACAATCACAACCACCGTTGTTTTGCTCAACGTGGCGGCATCCATACTAAAGCGCTGCCTGAGGTCAACGATCGGGATGTACTCCCCCCTCAGTTCCAGTACACCTAACAGGTAACTCTCACTGTTCGGTAACTTTCTTACGTCAGACCAACCTCTCACTTCTTTGACGTCCAAAATGTTGACGCCATACTCCTCACCATCAATAAGAAAACTGAGGAACTCTTTAATTTCATCTGCCATCGTTGCCCCCTAGTGCACCAAGCCTTCGATATTGAGTAATGAATCAACATCTAATAGGCTCATCACCTGTGCATCAACATTGAGCAAGCCACTCACGAAAGGCATCACGTCTGAATCTCCTATCGGTGGCATTAAATTGTTGTTTCCCATGTCAATGACATCTGACACAGCATCCACAACAACCCCCATCATTCTTCCACCTACGTTTTCACTCGACTTCAGAATGAGCACTACAGTGGTCGGAAGGTATTCAATCGTTCCTATGTTGAAACGTAAGCGAAGGTCCATAATGGGAACGATCATTCCTCGCAAATTGATAACCCCTAAAATGAACTCTGGGGCACGCGGTATAATGGTGGGGGTCTCCCACACGCGTATTTCCTCAACCGCTTTAATATCAACACCGTATAATTCATGCGCCAAATCAAAACTGAGGAAGTCGGACCCTTTTAGGCGCTCATCTCCCGCATCAACACTGCCTGTTGACTCGGTTGCCACAATGACTTGATCCGTCATGGTTTCTCCCCTTACGCTGCTATGTGACTATTGGTTTCGCCAACTCGGCTTAAGAAACCCGTCATCAGACCTTGCACGTCGAGGATCAGAGAAACTGAACCATCACCAAGGATTGTTGCGCCTGAAATGCCATTTACACGTGTGTAATTTGATTCAAGGCTTTTAATCACAACTTGTTGCTGCCCTAGCATTTCATCTAGAAGCAAACCAATACGGTTGCCGCCCGCTTCCACTAAACACAGAAGCTGCTTATCGAGTGCGCCGGTTTCACCTAAGCTAAATTCTTCTTTTAAGCGAAGGATAGGGATATTTTCGTCACGCAACCTATAGAGTTCTACGCCTCCAGTCGCCACGATCACGCGCTCAGATTCGATTTGAATGGACTCAATGATGGAAATAAGAGGAACCACGAACACTTGATCAGCGAGTTTCACCAACTGCCCATCCAAAATGGCTAACGTGAGCGGCAAACTAATACGGAACACACTGCCCACATTAGGCTCAGAATCCACTTCAATATGGCCGCCGAGATCTTCAATATTTCGCTTAACCACGTCCATGCCAACACCACGGCCAGACACATCTGACACTTGCTCGGCCGTAGAGAAGCCAGGCGCAAATATCAGGTTATAGACTTGATGGTCAGAGAGGTCATCGAGGGCAGTTTCATGATGCAGCAAACCTTTCTCGATTGCTTTTTTCCAGACTTTTTCTTTGTTTAGGCCCGCGCCATCATCGCGTACTTCAATGACAATTGAGCCCCCTTGATGAAACGCAGTGAGAGATACCCGCCCTGTTTCACACTTCCCTTTTTCGATGCGCGTATCTGGCGACTCTAAACCATGATCGACAGCGTTTCGGACCAGATGAACAAGCGGATCTGTAATTCGTTCAAGAACCGTTTTATCAAGCTCCGTATGCTCACCCTCAATAACTAACTCGACGGTTTTACCCAGTTGGGATGACAAGTCACGAATAAGACGAGGGAATCGATTAAATGCGAAGCTGATGGGCAGCATGCGGATATTTAACACGCTCTCCTGAAGTTCCTTGGTATTTTGGAGGAGTTGATCCAACCCAGCTTGCAATCGCTCTAACTTGCTCTCAGAAAAGTTTTGGCTCAACTCTGTCAGCATCGACTGGGTTATCACTAACTCGCCGACAAGGTTAATAAGATTGTCGACTTTATCGATCTCAACACGAATAGAAGACACTGCATCGGCTTTTGACGGTGTCTGTTTTGATGGTACTTTTGGCGTTGCGGGTACCGGTTTATCTTGACTCGTGGGCGCACTGGCTTTGGACGCGTCTTCAGTTGGTGCTGCAGCCTCCGGCTCCGTTTTCGAGGTTGTCTTTTCATTCTCGACTTTTGAAATGTGCAGATCACACTCATCTTCAACCCATTCAAAAATCTCTTCGATCAATGCACGATCAGCATGGCCATCAATCGTAATTCGCCAACTGAGGTAACACATCTCAGGTTCGAGTTCGCTTAACGTAGGCAAAGCGTCTGTGATGCACTCGATATCGCAATGAACACCAAGACCAAAGACTTCTCGCAAAATACGGACTGGATCGTTACCCGAGAAGAACATATCTCGATGAGGGATAAAGTGGACGAGCCAATCGCCTTCACTGTCAGATCCGGAGTCTTCCGGTTCTTCGGTGTTCGCAGATGACGCAGGTTCACTCTCTCCGGCGTTACCCTCTAGCAACTGATTGAGTTTCTCTGTTAGCGCATCTCGGAGACCGTGGTCAAAATCGCTGTCGGTCTCATAAGCAACCAGCATACTGTTAATGCAGTCTCCGCCCTTCAGCAGAAGATCAATAGTATCAGCATCTAAACGTCTCTTACCTTCCCTCGCTTCATCCAGCAATGTCTCCATGACATGTGTAAACTGACTGATTTCATTGAGGTTGAAAGTCGCACCACCCCCTTTGATTGAGTGAGCGGCTCGGAAGATTGTGTTGATAATTTCGAGGTCAACTTCACCGTCAGGGTCAAGGGCAAGCAGTTCGCGTTCAAGGATCTCTAAATTCTCACGACACTCCTCATAGAAAATCCTGCGCAGTTGGTCCATGTCCAAAGCCATAATGATCTCCTTGCTCGAACGTTAAATAACACGTTGTAGCGTTTTGAGAAGGGTATCTGGATTAAACGGCTTTACTATCCAACCTGTTGCGCCTGCTGACTTACCCAAACTCTTTTTCTCTGCGGAAGTTTCCGTGGTAAGCATCAGTATTGGCGTGAACTTGTACTGAGGAACTGCACGTACCTGACGCACAAATTCCAATCCATCCATATTCGGCATGTTCACATCTGAGATGATAACGTCGTACTGCCCTGTTTTGGCTTTTGACAATGCTTCGGCACCGTCATTGGCCGTTTCAACTTGATATCCAGCTTCTTTCAGCGTGTGGCTGACCATCTGACGGATAGAAACGGAATCATCTGCAGCTAGTATTTTTCGCATACTGTCACCTTGATTGAACTACGTGAAAAACTAATCAGCAAAATCGTTCAAGCCCAAAGGCCCAACCAACCCTAGCGTTTTTGCTGCTGTTACTAACTCATTCGAAGCCCCTTGCCACTTCCAGTTAATTGACTGGTTCTGACAAACGGTTTTCGCCGTGAGCAATAACTGCAATCCTGGCGCATCTACTCGCGAAACTTCACTACCATCGATTAGCAAGCTGTCGGATTGCTCCAATTCGACCTGCAGGCGGTCTTTAATGTCCATTACCTGCGTAATATCCAACTGTTCTCCCAATGAGAATCCCATCGCAGAATTCACTCCAAAATCTATTGACTTGTGCCAAAGGAATATATGTACCTGTAAGTGTAGCAATAATGAGAGAAATGGCAGTTTTTTAGTCAAATGGTTTTAAATAGGAGAAATACGCCCAGGTTCGAGGCAATAAAAAAGCACAGGTCACTACAGTCCACGCATTCGTTCAGACATTTATGTTGTAACCATCCAAAAATGGTGGATATTCCCAACCTGCATTTGATCACACTAATTTGAAAGTGATTAATAGAACGCCACACCGAACGCATTACCACCAAAAGAGACAAAAAAGCAGCAAACGAACCAAATGGGTGCGAATTTATTTTGACAGAAACACGGCTCTGCTATTTAATAGCCCTCGTTGCCTCGATAGCTCAGTCGGTAGAGCAGGGGATTGAAAATCCCCGTGTCGGTGGTTCGATTCCGCCTCGAGGCACCATATTCGTGAAATGGTGTTTTAAGACAAGCAACGTTTCCAAGGTTTGTGTGCCGGCTTAGCTCAGTTGGTAGAGCAACTGACTTGTAATCAGTAGGTCACCAGTTCGACTCCGGTAGCCGGCACCATCTTTACGAAGGCCTCGTCATTGACGAGGCTTTTTCGTATCTAGCGTTTATAAACACGCATACAAAAAGGGCCCGATTGCATTCACAATCAAGCCCTCAATTTTCTTAATCAAAATTTGATTAGTTGAACAAGCCGCTAAACCAACCTATTGGGTCAGATTTCTCGCACCGTTTACGCCAACTCCCCTTTGGATCCCACATCGGAATTTTCGTTTCACTAATACAATCTGTGACAAACTGTCCGTCATGAACGCGGTAAGGCACGCTGGTAAGCTGTGAAGGCCAACTGAGCGTTAGTCGCTCGGGCTGTCTCGCTTTGATGTAATCAGCATACACACGCAATGCCCCAGAGGACCCTGTTAACTTCATCGGTTTGTTGTCATCACGACCCAACCAAATCGTTACCACTTCTCTGCCATCGATACCTACATACCAACTGTCACGGTTGTTATCTGTGGTACCCGTTTTGCCGGCGAGAGACGCCCAAGAAAATGACGGGTTGAGGTATCTCGCTGTGCCGTCTTTTACTGCTTGTTTCATCGCATATAAGGTCAACCAGCTCGCTTGCTCTGACGCACTTTGACTCGACTTAGGCCAATTGCGGTATAGCACTTGCCCATCTCGTGTCACAACAGCTCTAAGCGCCGTTAGTTCTGCCTGTCTGCCACCACTCCCAAGGGTTTGGTACATTTGGGTAACTTCCATTGGTGTTAGCGTAAAAGCACCAAGCAACAGAGAGGGCACGCGTGTGATTTGATTAGGATCGACACCTAACTCTTCAAATGTATCAATCACCTTGTCCAGCCCAAGTGCTAGACCCAGATTGACCGTGGGAATGTTATAAGAATTGGCAAGCGCCCGTATAAGTGGCACCTCCCCTCGGAATTTCCTGTCGTAGTTACGTGGACGCCATTCACTGCCTTTGTCCCCTTTTAACACGACTGGCTTGTCATCCAAGGGCGACCCAAGGTTGTATTTATTTGGCTCACTCAATGCTGCGAGATACACAGCTGGCTTAGCCAAAGAGCCTATTTGGCGTCTACCGTTGAGGGCACGGTTAAATCCTGCATACCCCGGACGACTTCCTCCGACCATGGCTCGAATTTCTCCGCTTTGCCTGTCGGCAATAACCACAGCAGCCTCTAACTGTTTACCTGCGACTTTTTTCAGTTCGCCGACTTTTTTAACCACACTCTTTTCAATCAACGACTGCGAAAGTGGATCCAACGTCGTGAACACACGTAAACCACTCTCTGGGTCAAACTGATTGCCGACTCGCTCTCTAATTTCCAGAGTAAGCTGTTCGAAATAGGCAGGCTGCCGGCTATTCAGACTCGGAGACTTTTGCACATCCAAGTCACGGGCAGCGGCTTGCGCATACTGGCCTGACGTAATGATGCCATTTTCCATCATCATTCTCAGAACCAGATCCCGCCTGACGCGTGCGCGTTCTGGGTAACGCCAAGGGTTATAATAGGAAGGTCCTTTAACCATACCCACCAGCATGGCCAATTGATCGATACGTAATTCTTCAATTGGTCTGCCGAAGTATAGACGCGCCCCAAGCGGGAAACCGTGTACCGCCTCCCCTTTGGCCTGCCCTAAATACACTTCGTTAAGATAGGCTTCGAGAATACGGTCTTTGCTGTAGCGATAATCCAGAATAATGGCGATGTACGCTTCCTGCACTTTTCGCCAGAGGGTGCGGTCACGCGTTAAGAACAGGTTCTTTGCAAGTTGCTGTGTCAGCGTAGATCCGCCCTGTACCGTTCTACCCGCCTTAATATTCACGACCAATGCACGCGCAATCGCGAAGGGGTTAACGCCGTCGTGATGATAAAAATCTCGGTCTTCAGTCGTAAGCAGTGCGTCGATAAGAAATTCAGGAAAACGCTCACGAGGCAGGAACAAGCGTTGCTCATCCGTGTTGGACTCCATCATCCCTAACAGTTTTGGTTCGATACGGAGGTAGCCTCGTTGCTTGCCATCATCGAGTTGCTTTATTGTCTCTACACCCTCGCTGCCGAATGTAACCATCACGTGTTTGGCAGGTTGTGGGCCATCTTCAAATTCAAACGGGCGTCGAATTAGCTCCACACGCGTTGACGATGCCGAATATTCACCGGGGCGATTGGGCGTTCTCACTTTGTTGTAGTTGAGTAAGTCCAGTTCGCGCTTGAGTTCATTAATGGTGACTTCATTGCCGGGCGCAAGGTGAAGTATGCGACCGTACACCACTGCCGGAAGTTGCCATATCTGCCCCTCAAAGCGATCACGGATTTTTCCATCAAGATAGATACCTAAAATGACAAGTGCCGCAAGTCCAACCAGCGTCAACTTAACGCCAAGAGAGATGAGCTTTTTCCCCCACCCTCGTGACGCTGTTTTTTTCGCGACTGTTTTCTTTTTACTTGCTGGGCGTTTTTTCGGTGTTTGTTTTGTCATGAAGCTCTTGCTTATCAAACGTCAGGTTTGAAATGACGTTTCGTTAACGTTGTTGGCTGATGATTAGCCGGATCATCTGGCCAAACATGTTTTGGGTATCGGCCTTTCATTTCTTTTTGCACATCTTTGTATGCACCTTGCCAGAAACCCGCCAAGTCTTGTGTAATTTGGAGCGGCCTTTGTGCTGGGCTCAATAACTCAACCACCAAGGTGACCTTACCGTCTGCAATAGAGGGTGACTGCGCCTGCCCATACATCTCTTGCATTTTTACCGCGAGTGCAGGCTTTAGTTCAGGCTGGTAGCGAATTTTGTAGTTCGAGCCTGTTGGCACTTGGTATGTTTCTGGTAACAAGCGGTTAAGTTCTTTCGTTGTATCCCAACCAAACCAGGCTTCCAACGCGCCGTAGAAATCTACTGACTTTAAGCCATTTAGCATGCTAACACCGTTAAGGAAGGGCAATAGCCACTCATCTGTTGCTGCAACTACCGCCTCTTCATCAAGTACTGGCAACGCCAGACCCAAACCCCATACACTGGCACAACGGGCACGATTTAGCAGACTTTCTGCCTTTGCATTAAGTGGAAGGATGGCCATACCCTTGCGTTTGATCTGTTGCAAGACTGCCTGTGTGCGCATCTGGTCACTGATCTGCATAATAGGCTTTCTCGATACAACAATATCGCCGCAACGAATTTGGGTTTCTGCAACTAAGCGCCCTTTTTGGTCATCCCAGTCTACCCATTCCTGCTCAGAAAACAGTGAGGGTAATTGGGTTTGCAAGATGGTGAAGTCTGCACGGCATGCAGTAAATATCCTACTGTCACCTTGCGCAACACTCATCAAGTCGATAGCAATCACTGCCTCTTCAGTCGAAAGCGGGTGGTCTGTATCAATCTGAGCACCGTGGCCATTACTTAATAGAAAGCGACCATTGTTACCACGACATTTAGCTATGCGATCCGGCCAAGCTGATGCCGCAAGCAGCGGCAGCTCATCACTTTCAAGATCATTCGAAAGTCTAACCCCTAGCCTATCTGCAAGTTGCTGTGCGCGCTGACGATGGCTACCTTTGCGCGCCGTGAGTTGCATCAGTTGCAACCTCAGATCGCAATCCAACTTTCCACGCGGGGGCTCTTCCGCCCATGCCGCTAGCCAGCATGCCGTAGACATACTCGCGGCACCACGATGCTTTGCCATTAGCAGCATTGCCCCTAAACGCGCTTCAACACCCAACTCGAGCAATTGTTTCCCCTGCGCGGTAAGGCTGCCTTGGTTATCTACCAAGCCTAATTGTCTCAACAGTTCAAGAGCCTGCTGCCAGTGCTTGGTCGGCGGTAGGTCAAGCCACTGTAAATCTTCGGGGGCACAGCCCCATTGAGTCACTTCTAGCACTAATTGTATTAAATCACTGGAGACAATTTCTGGCTCTGGTACGGTTTGCATGCGTTGGAAAATATCTTCCCCATACAAACGCAAGCAGACACCTTCAGATAGTCGCCCTGCACGCCCCATACGCTGGATCGCTGAGGACTTAGCAATTTGCAGGGTTTCCAGTTTGGTAATGCCCGTTTTTCGATTAAACCGCGCGACACGCTCCAAACCAGAATCAACCACTAAGCGAATCCCTTCAATCGTCAAACTCGTCTCAGCAATGTTGGTTGCTAGCACGATTTTTCGTTGTCCTTGGGGGGCAGGAGAAATCGCCTCTTGTTGCTCTTTAGCAGAGAGTTGGCCGTATAACGGGCAAATCAACACATTTGCAGGGACCTTCCCCTGTAATGCCTCCGCCGTCCGTTGAATTTCCCGCACGCCCGGTAAAAACACCAGCGCAGAGCCTTCTTCCTTATCAAGAAGCGCGGCTACAGCAGACGCAATTGCCGCCTCATAGCCATATTGACGGGAAATGGATTGATAGCGCACATCCACCGGGAAGCTTCGACCTTCTGAGCAGATAATTTCGGCATCAGGTAATAATGTGGCGAGAGCATCCTCATCGATCGTTGCTGACATCACCAATAAGGTCAGATCATCTCTTAATGCAGCTTGCACATCTAACGACAGAGCCAATGCAAGATCAGCATGTAAGCTGCGCTCGTGGTACTCATCAAAGATCACCAAATCCACGCCAGCCAATTCAGGATCGGTTTGGATCATTCGCGTCAATACGCCTTCCGTGACGATCTCTATGCGGGTTTTATCACTCACACGGGTTTCACCACGCACACGGAGTCCTACCGTTTGTCCAACGGCCTCTCCCAATTGTTTTGCCAGAAACTGCGCAATGTTTCTCGCGGCCAACCGACGCGGTTCTAGCAGCACAATTCGACCTTCAACAACGCGCTTTTCTAACAAGGCAAGAGGCAGTCGCGTTGACTTACCCGCACCAGGCGGTGCTTTTAAAATAACGTGAGCATTGTGACGAATTGCAGAGATGACGCTGTCTAAGACGCTGTCGATGGGAAGCTGTGACAAATCAAAAACCTTTGTGTCAGAATTAACCGCCAAGTATATACCCAAGCGACCTTAAGATGTTCAACTTCGGTGTCCATCACCGTTGCTTGACGAGGAGAAGAGTGTGAATCGGCGTTTGTTTTTTGCTATCGATTTAAAAGATGCTGCGAATGCAGCTAGTCGTGAAGAAATCATCGCGCTCAAGCATGTCATGGGAAAACATGGCTGTACCATTCCTGATGACAACTTGCACATCACACTCGCGTTTTTAGGGAATGTCGATGCAACACAATACGACGCGTGTTGCCAAGCCGCCGATGCGATTCAACTTCCCTCATTTACCATCCATACAACGAAAACAGGCTTTTTCACTAAGCCACAGATCCTCTGGCTGGGCATCGCGCAATCACCATCACTCGCACGATTAGTCACACCGATACAAGCCATCCGTCGTACCGTGCTGGGGCAATCTGACACGCATTCGTATTTACCGCACATCTCTTTATTAAGGAAAGCCCAGCCACTTAAAGATGACGTAGACTTGCGCACATCCTTACAGGTTAAATACTTTGGACTTTATGCTTCAGAGCCAAGTCCTACGGGTCGAGGCGTTCAGTATATTTGCCTGAATCGTTGGGCGCTGACAGGGGCCTCCCCGCTTGAGAGATGAACAAGGAGCAACATGGATTTTTCACCACCGCTACAATCAGCCCGTCTGATTAAGCGTTATAAACGATTTCTCGCCGATATCGAGTGTGACGATGGGACAGTGCGTACTATTCACTGCGCCAATACCGGGGCGATGACAGGCTGCGCCAATACGGGGGATACCGTATGGTATTCCACGTCGGATAACCTTAAACGTAAATACCCGAACAGTTGGGAATTGACGGAGTCCCACGCCGGTCATTTTATCTGTGTAAATACGGCTCAGGCTAACCGATTAGTGATCGAGGCGATCAATGAGGGACGAATAGCAGAATTGGAAGGCTATGCTTCACTTCGCGCTGAGGTGCCTTATGGTGAAGAGAAAAGCCGCATCGATATCTTGCTCCAGTCCCCCGACAAAACCGACTGCTATATCGAGATAAAAAGTGTCACTTTGTTGGAAGATAATGGGCAAGGCTTCTTCCCGGATGCGGTGACAACGCGAGGACAAAAGCATCTTCGCGAATTAGCGACATTAAGCCAACAAGGCAAACGCGCCGTATTGTTTTTTGCCGTGCTTCACTCAGGTATTGAAAGAGTTTCCGCGGCAAAACATATAGATGCAGTCTATAATCAATTACTTATTGAAGCTGAATCACTTGGTGTGGAAATACTGTGCTATAAAGCCGACCTTTCATCACGTCAGGTGAGCATAAAAACTAGGGTCCCGTTTTCCCACCTGTGAGAAAAAATGTAGACACCTTCACACTGGGATGACGTTAGGCAGAAACAATCGTTGCCTCACTTTAGGGTTTCTGTTATATGTACCGCCCTATTTTGACCAAGCGGGTCAGGGTGTATTTAGGAGAACGCTTAATGCCAGAAAGCAAAGTAAAAAAATCGCTGGGCATCCTGGCTATGGCCGGGTTAGAACCTTATCAGGAAAAAGCTGGCGAGGAATACATGAATGATCAGCAAATTGATCATTTCCGTAAAATCCTTCAAGCGTGGCGTGATCAGCTTAGAGAAGAAGTTGATCGTACGGTTCACCACATGCAAGACGAAGCAGCAAACTTCCCAGATCCAGTTGACCGTGCTGCGCAAGAAGAAGAGTTTAGCCTCGAACTTCGCAACCGCGATCGCGAACGTAAGCTGATCAAAAAGATTGCAAAAACCCTCCAACGTTTGGAAGACGACGATTTTGGTTTTTGTGACTCTTGTGGTGTGGAAATCGGCGTTCGCCGCCTGGAAGCTCGTCCAACAGCCGATCTATGTATCGACTGTAAAACGCTTGCAGAGATCAAAGAAAAGCAAATGGCTGGCTAAGCCTTCCGCTTTATCGAGATTCATGGCAAAAAGGGAGCTTATGCTCCCTTTTTCCTTTTTAAACAGGCAATAAAGATATGCATTACGTAGGACGTTTTGCCCCATCCCCTTCCGGACCGCTACATTTTGGTTCCTTAGTTGCGGCTGTCGGCAGCTATTTACAAGCTCAGGCAAATCATGGGTCATGGTTAGTACGTATAGAAGATATCGATCCTCCCCGAGAAGTTGCAGGATCGGCCGATGCGATCCTCAGAACCTTGGACGCGTATAGCTTGCACTGGGACGGTGGCATTCTTTACCAACACACGCGGCACGACGCATATCAAGCTCAAATAGAAGATTGGCTAAAATCAGGGGAAGCGTACTATTGCCAATGCACACGACGTCAGATTAAAGATGCGGGCGGGCTTTATGCTGGCACCTGTCGCGAGCGTCAATTGAGCAGTAATGGAGCATCAGTACGTGTCAAAATTGACAATCCGGTCGTAGAATTTACCGATATTAAGCATGGCCTGATAAAATTAGACCTATCCATGGCCAGTGAAGATTTCATTATTAAGCGCAGAGATGGATTGTTTGCTTACAACTTGGCGGTAGTATTAGACGATATTTATCAAAACGTTACCCAGGTCGTACGCGGTGCAGACTTAATCGAACCCACAGGAAGGCAGGTTTCCCTCTATCAGAAGTTGGGGAAAACACCGGTGAGTTATTTACATCTGCCACTTGCACTCAACGCTGACGGTAATAAGCTATCTAAGCAAAACCATGCGCCAGCTATAGACAATAATAATCCTGGCCCGGCAATGGAAGCGGCAATGGCATTTTTAGGGCATGCCATTCCACAAGAATTACACGGCGCCCCTGTCGAAACTTTACTCGCTTGGGGTGTTGAAAATTGGCAAAGCAGCAAGCTGCCTTCTGAGACGGAAGTCATTACAGCTTTCTAAAACGCTGCTGCGTGATATATCATATGCCGTCTTTTTTTATGGCCCGACCTGTCAGATACGAGGTGAGTTATCTTTAATCGAGTTACCAGCTTTTGCCGTAAGGTATTGAATCGTGATAATAAAACGCGCGATATCGATGACCTTAAGCTAGAAGTTATCCCTCGCCAAGAGCACGGTATATCAAGAAAAGATATCAGCGAAAATGCGCTGAAAGTGCTCTATCGCCTGAATAAGGCTGGCTACGAAGCATACCTCGTTGGTGGTGGTGTGCGTGATTTGCTGCTTAATAAACAGCCAAAAGATTTCGATATTGCAACGAATGCAACGCCAGAAGATGTGCGCAAACTGTTTAGAAACTGCCGCCTAGTAGGCCGCCGTTTCCGCCTTGCACATATCCTATTCGGCCGCGACGTTATTGAAGTTGCAACCTTCCGTGGTCACCACGGTGGGGATAAAGGAGCAAAGTTTGCCAGTCAGTCTAACGACGGCATGCTCCTGCGCGATAACGTTTATGGCACGATTGATGAAGATGCAGAACGCCGCGATTTCACGGTTAACGCGCTTTATTACAATATCGACGATTTTTCGGTGCGCGATTATGCCGGTGGCATGGATGACCTTGAAAGCGGAGTAATCCGTTTGATTGGTGACCCTGAAACTCGCTACCGTGAAGATCCCGTTCGCATGCTTCGCGCTGTTCGCTTTGCCGCTAAGCTCGACATGAAAATCAATGAAGCAACTGCCGCACCGATGCCGGCACTCGCACATCTGCTTCGTGATATTCCTGCTGCACGTCTGTTCGAAGAAAGCTTGAAGTTGCTGCAAGCTGGTCATGGTCTAGCTACCTACCAGATGCTCAGAGACTATAACCTGTTTGCGCCACTGTTCCCGATCCTCGAAGAGCACTTCACCGAAGATCGCAACAGTAAATGTGAACAGATGCTAGAGCTAGTGCTTCGCTCTACAGATGCACGCGTGGAGAAAGAACAACGCATCAATCCTGCGTTTATGTATGCCGCGATGTTGTGGTATCCATTAGAGACGCGAGCAGAAGAGATCGCGTTTGAAAGCGGTTTGAGCTACTACGATGCCTTTATGGTTGCAGCAAATGACATCTTGGATGAGCAAGTGAAATCAATCGCGATTCCGCGTCGTTTCACTGCGATGATCCGCGACATTTGGCAACTTCAGCTTCGTCTGAGCCGTCGCTCAGGTAACCGAGCATACAAGCTGCTCGAGCAACCTAAGTTCCGTGCTGCATTTGATTTTCTTGAAATGCGTGGCCAGATTGAAGGCGGTCAACTCAAAGAGCTGGCTAATTGGTGGGATACCTTCCAAAAGTCAGAGCGCGATGCGCGACACAACATGGTGCAGGTTCTGAACAAGGCCAGCAACAATAAAAAAGTGCGCCGCCGTAAGAGCAAGCCTCGCCGCAAGAAGCCGCAATCGAAACAAGAATCATGATCCGTGCTTACATAGCCATTGGCAGTAATCTGGGTAACCCGGTAGAAAAAGCAACCCATGCAATTGATGCATTGAAGCGTCTACCGGCATCCACGTTTGTCAGTTGCTCTTCGCTGTATAGCAGTAAGCCAATGGGCCCCTCGGACCAGCCAGACTATGTGAATGCGGTTGCCGCCATTGACACTGAGCTAGATCCGTTAGATCTTCTAGACCAAACCCAGCGTATTGAACTTGAGTTTGGACGAGAGCGCAAAGATGAGCGCTGGGGCCCAAGAACGCTAGATTTGGACATTCTCCTTTATGGAGACCTCCAACTGGAAAGTGAACGGTTAACCGTTCCACACTACGGGATGAAAGTGCGTGAGTTCGTGCTTTACCCTCTCGCCGAAATTGCCCCTGACTTGCACCTGCCTGATGGCAGCACTGTTGCAGAGCTCGTTACCGTAACGGATAAAAACGGTTTAACGGCTCTGGCTTAGTGCACTCGCCAAGGTTAGAACTACGAAGCAAGCAGGGTTTGGGAGACAAGATGAAAAAAATTACGATAAACACCTTAATGGCATGGAAGCAAGAAGGACGTAAATTTGCCTCGGCAACAGCCTACGATGCCAGTTTTGCCCAACTCTTCGAACAACAGGAAATGCCGGTTCTCCTTGTCGGTGATTCCCTAGGAATGGTACTTCAAGGTAAAAGCGATACGCTTTCTGTTTCTCTTGAAGACATTGCTTACCACACGCGTAGCGTACGCGCAGGCAGCCCAAACTGTCTGTTAATGGCTGATATGCCATTTATGTCGTTCGCCACACCTGAGCAAGCCTGTGAAAACGCAGCTGTTTTAATTAAAGCTGGCGCAAACATGGTCAAATTAGAAGGTGGTGCGTGGTTGGCAGAAACCGTCACCAAGCTAACGCAACGCGCAGTCCCAGTCTGTGCCCATCTTGGCCTGACACCACAATCAATAAATATTTTTGGTGGTTTCAAAATTCAAGGTCGTGATGAAGAAAAAGCCGAGCAGATGGTGGAAGATGCGCTTGCACTCGAAAAAGCTGGCGCACAAATCATCTTGTTAGAGTGTGTACCAAAAGCTCTGGCAGCCAGAATTACAGATTCAGTGCGCGTGCCTGTCATTGGTATTGGCGCGGGGAATGCGACTGACGGTCAAATTCTCGTCATGCACGACATGTTTGGAATTTCCGCCAACTATATCCCTCGTTTTTCTAAAAACTATCTGGCAGAAACTGGCGACATGCGTTTGGCTGTTTCTCGCTATATCGACGAAGTTGCAAGTGGCGAGTTCCCTGGCCCTGAGCAGACGTTTAATTAAGGAATGCTGAAGTTATGCAAGTGATCGCTGATATTGCCCCACTCCGTGAACAGATCCTTCAATGGCGTCGTGAAGGGCAGCGTATTGCTTTTGTTCCTACTATGGGACACCTACACGATGGTCATATGACCCTCGTTCGCAAAGCACGAGAAGCCGCAGACGTAGTGGTTGTGAGCATTTTCGTTAACCCGATGCAGTTTGAGAAAGCGGATGATCTCGCCTCTTACCCTCGAACGATGGACGATGACTTAGCGAAATTAAACGCTGAGGGCGTGGAGATTGTCTTTACTCCCACTGTGGAAGTGATGTATCCAAACGGTATGGAACAGCACAGCTGTGTCGACGTTCCTGGTCTGTCATCCATCCTAGAGGGCAGCTCTCGTCCAGGCCATTTCAAAGGCGTTGCCACCGTTGTCAGCAAGCTGTTCAACATGGTCCAGCCAGACGTTGCTTGTTTTGGCGAGAAAGACTTCCAGCAGTTAGCAGTGATCAACAAGTTGGTCGCTGATCTTTGCCTGCCGATTGAAATACTGCCTGTTGCAACCGTGCGTGAAATGGACGGATTGGCGATGAGCAGCCGTAACACGCGTTTGACCGTAGATGAACGCCAACGCGCACCTGTGCTATCAAAAACTCTGCGTTGGATCAGCAGCCAAATGCGCGGCGGTCGTACTGACTACAGCGAATTGGTGCTGGACGGCAACGATCAGTTGCGTGCTGCCGGTCTAGAACCTGACGACATTTTTATTCGTGATGCCTACACACTGCAGCCAATCACAGAGCAAACGACAAAAGCCGTTGTGCTCGCTGCAGCCTTCTTGGGTCAGGTACGTTTGATTGACAACCTGACGGTGGATATCACACCACCTGCCGCTGCTAGCAGCGAAGAAGAAGAATAAAAAAAACCGCCGAAAGGCGGTTTTTTTTATTCTTCTGTCACCGTTAGGTGCGAAGCCCTATCCCTCTAGAAATAAGGTACCAAGCGATAGAGTAGAGCACAGCGATAAACGCCAATAAAACGGTAAACGAGGTGACGATACTGACATCCGATACGCCGAGAAAGCCATAACGGAAAGCATTGACCATATAGACAATCGGATTCAGCTTCGACACGCCTTGCCAAAACTCTGGCAACAAAGACAGTGAGTAGAACACGCCGCCAAGGTACGTCAATGGCGTCAGCACGAAGGTCGGGATAATACTGATATCGTCAAAAGTGCGCGCGTAGACTGCGTTAATTAAGCCGCCGAGCGAGAACAGAATCGAGGTTAGAAATACCGTTGCGACAATTACGCCCAAATGCGCAATATGTAAGTCAACGAAGAACAAAGATACGCCTGTCACCAATGTACCAACGGCCAACCCTCTGCTGACACCTCCACCAATATAACCAGCGATGATGATGTAGTTCGGTACAGGAGCAACCATCAACTCTTCAATGTTGCGCTGCATCTTGGCACTGAAAAAGGACGATGCCACATTGGAATACGAATTGGTAATCACCGACATCATGATAAGGCCAGGCACAATATAGGCCATGTAGCTAAAACCGCCCATCTCACCAATTCGACTGCCAATCAGATTGCCAAAAATGACGAAATACAACGTCATCGTAATGGCAGGAGGTACCAATGTTTGTACCCAGATACGCGCAAAGCGAGATATCTCTTTTATTATTAGACTCTTAAAAGCTACCCAATAAAGCTTACTCATAGTGCCACCTCTGCATTCTCACGCACCAAAGTGACAAACAACTCTTCCAAGCGGTTCGCCTTATTGCGCATCGAAAGTACCTGAATGCCTTGTTCAGATAGCTGGCTAAATACGGTATTCAAACCAACTGACTTATGCACTTCCACTTCCAATGTATGGTCATCTACCTGTTGCCACGCAACGCCGTCTATGGCCGTCACTTTGCTGTTTGGAGCAAGGTCGAGAATAAAGGTCTCTACATCGAGCTTTTGCAGCAGTGCTTTCATCGAGGTGTTTTCAATCAACTCGCCTCGGTTAATGATGCCAATGTTTCGGCATAGCATTTCGGCTTCTTCTAGGTAGTGGGTCGTCAGAATGATGGTAATCCCCTGCTGGTTTATTTCACGCAGGAATGACCACATAGAACGGCGTAGTTCAATATCGACACCCGCCGTCGGCTCATCGAGGATCAGTAATTTAGGTTCATGCATCAATGCGCGAGCAATCATCAATCGTCGTTTCATACCGCCAGACAGAGCGCGTGCTGGTTGGTCTCGCTTCTCCCAAAGGTCGAGCATGGTCAGATACTTCTTCGCACGCACTTTGGCTTCCGCACGTTCAACGCCGTAATAGCCCGCTTGATTAACCACGATCTGCTCAACTTTCTCGTACTGATTGAAGTTGAACTCTTGTGGTACCAAGCCGAGTTGACGCTTGGCTTCGACGAGATGCGTGTCTATGTCATAGCCAAAGATCTTTACCGACCCAGAGGTTTTATTAACCAGCGAACTGATAATGCCAATGGTGGTGGATTTGCCCGCACCATTCGGTCCGAGCAGAGCGTAGAAATCGCCCTGCTGAACGGATAAAGACACACCCTTTAGTGCGTTGACATCTTTGCCGTAGACCTTGACTAGGCTGTCTATTTCGATTGCTTTCATAAGTCTCGCTGTTGTTTTAGGGCATCACTTCCGTCAACCGCTTCGCGGCATACAGTGCATCATGACGGGAATCAAACATATGCGCCTCACTGATCCAGTCTCCCACATGGAGTCGGTCCAACTGATCTTGTGTCTGTTGATGAGGATTTAACAGGAACACCGTACAGTTTGAATCTCTGGCATCGGCAATCGCATTCTCTAACGCTAAGCCCACCGTCATATCTATCAGTGGTACGTCACTTAGGTCGAGAATCATAACGCGATAATCACCGATACGTGTGTGTTGACGAGCGATAGCTTTAGATACGCTGAAGATCATCGGGCCAGAGAGATAGAAAAACAACACTTTCCCCTCTGAACTGTCCAATAACTCGCGCTCTTCTTCAGTGAGCGGAACGTCATCATCATACGCATCACTGATGGCTTTTACCTGCTTAGCTTGCTCTCGACTAAGACGCTCAATGATCACGATGTTAGAAATAAACACGCCAAGACCGACTGCCACAATCAAGTCCACAAACACAGTCAGTGCCATGACGCCATACATAATCGCCGTTTGGTGAAGGCTCACCTTGTGCGCACGCTGCAAGAAGCTCCAATCGAGAATATTAATCCCCACATACAGGGCGATGCCTGCCAGTACCGCCATTGGAATCGGCTCAGTCAAAAATCCCGCTACCAGCACGACTGCGGCAAGGATCAGTGCGCGAACAATGCCTGCTACCGGTGAGCGCGCGCCAACTTGAATGTTAACCACGGTTCCCATGGTCGCCCCCGCACCCGGCAATGCGCCAAAAAGACCAGAGATCATATTCGCAATACCTTGACCTCGCAGCTCTTTATCAGAATTGTGCTCTTCACGTCTTAGCGAGTCTGCAATAACAGCGGTCAACAAGGTATCAATACAGCCCAAGGTGCCAAGAACCAAAGCGTCAACAAGCATGGTCGAGAAAAGCTCAGGCGTAAACGTTGGGAATATGATGGAAGGCAGCCCTGTGGGGATTTCACCAATACGGCGAATACTGTCGGTATCAAATAAGATCACTGAAAGCAAAGTAACCAGCACCAACGCCACCAGCTGCGCCGGAACATATTTGCGATACTTTTTAGGGAAATAAAACAAAATACCCAGCGTCAGAGCACCGAGCAGTAACTCTTTAAAACTGATATTAGCCAATGTCTCTGGCAGTGCTTGTAACGTACCAAGGACGCCACCTGACGGTGCAGGCTGTCCCAAAAGAGGACTCAACTGAAGCAAGATGAGAATGACACCGATACCCGACATAAACCCAGATATCACGCTGTAGGGCATCAAGGTGACATATTTACCGAGTTTTAGCGTACCGAGAAGGACTTGGAATGCACCTGCCATCATCACAACGGTGAAGCCCATGGCCATGCCCGTTTCAGGATAGCGTGCCATCATGGATGTCAGGACCGCCGTCATGATAACGGTCATCGGGCCCGTCGGCTCCGAAATTAACGTAGAGGATCCACCAAACAGTGCGGCAAATAAGCCAACCAATATGGCTCCCCATAAACCCGCTTCAGCTCCCGCACCAGATGCCACACCAAAGGCAAGAGCAAGCGGTAATGAAATTATCGCAGTCGTTACACCGCCAAATAAGTCCCCTTTAAGGCTCCAATGTTTGAATCGTTCAAACTGCACAAACTACTCCCTATAACTACTTCCTTGTTCGGACATACCTAAACAATCTGAAGATCTCAGTCTCAAGTATCTTAGGTATAAAACCGATATACGCTGCCATTATACCGACAATAAAAGGCACTAAGGGTCAGTTATACCAATCTTATTGCTGGTAGGATGAGCTAATATATTGAGAAGAAAGTGTTAAATTGTATCTAAATATGATTTCTGTTGGTGTATATTGTCCCGCGGCTAGATTTTGGGAGGTGCCATGGCACAAATTAAGCAGCTACTCGCGAACAATCAAAAGTGGTCTAAATCCATTAAGGAAGACAATCCTGCTTACTTTGCGGAGCTGGCAAAATCTCAGCACCCTGAGTATCTATGGATTGGTTGTGCAGACAGCCGGGTACCCGCCGAAAGATTGACGGGTTTAGTTTCCGGTGAGTTATTTGTTCACCGAAACGTAGCAAACCAAGTCATTCACACCGATCTCAATTGCCTGTCCGTGGTGCAATATGCAGTCGATGTTCTTCAGGTTAAACACATTATCATTTGCGGCCACTATAGCTGCGGTGGTGTCCACGCTGCCATTGAAAACCCTGAATTGGGTCTTATCAATAACTGGCTTCTCCACATTCGCGATCTCTATCGTAAACACAAACGCTACCTAAGCTCTCTCAGTATTGAAGAACAAGGCAACCGACTGTGTGAGATAAATGTCGCCGAGCAAGTGTACAACCTAGGAAGTTCAACCA
Organism: Enterovibrio qingdaonensis; assembly: GCF_028683135.1. GTDB lineage: Bacteria > Pseudomonadota > Gammaproteobacteria > Enterobacterales > Vibrionaceae > Enterovibrio > Enterovibrio qingdaonensis. Next base: position 153,988 of record NZ_JAJUBB010000009.1, on the reverse strand, counting down.
TACTGCGTTCAGCATGGGAACGAGGCCAAGATATTAAAATCCACGGCTGGTTCTATGACATCAGCGATGGCGTACTCAAAGATCTCGGTATGACAGCAAACAACACGCAAACGTTGGAAGCTGGCTATGATGCAGCAATGGCAGAGTTAGTTCCAGACAGCTAAACCAACGATGCAGACACAAAAAAAGCGACCACTGAGGTCGCTTTTTTTTCACGCAGAAGATCAATCTTCCAGTGGTACCACTTTGCCAATAAATGGCAGGTGACGATATTTTTGTGCGTAGTCGATACCCACGCCTACCACGAACTCATCCGGGATCTTAAAGCCATACCAGTCCACAGGTACTTCGACCTCACGACGCTCTGGTTTATCCAGCAACGTACAAATACGGATAGAGTTAGGCTCACGCAGAGACAGGATCTCACGCACTTTCGCCAAGGTATTGCCTGTATCAATGATGTCTTCAACCAGCAATACGTCTTTACCTTTGATGTCATCATCCAAATCTTTCAGGATGCGAACATCACGGCTACTTTCCATGGCGTTGCCATAGCTAGACGCTGTCATGAAGTCCACAGAGTGTGGCAATTCAATCGCACGTGCTAGGTCAGCCATAAATACAAAAGAGCCACGTAGCAAGCCAACCATGACCAAGTCATTGGAACCTTTATAGTGCTCAGTGATTTCAGCACCCAACACTTTGATGCGCTGCTGGACTTCCTGCTCTGAAATCATCACTTCGACAGTATGTTTCATTCTAAACCTCGACGGATATCCCGTCTGACTACCTGTGTAAATGAGGTCGCACATTCTATCATCGCACTGTGTCCAATCCTACTCTCGATAGATGTCAAAATTTCGACACTTAATCACTGGTTAAACATTGAACTGCAACTTGTTGCTGTTGTACGCTTTCTGCACAGTTATATATCAAACAGTTACATCAAATAAAAACAGTGAAATGCACCAATAGGTATTTCTAAATAAAGTTGGCAGGGAATAATATGGCTACTTCAAGTGGACGCACTCGTACAAGGTTGTCACCACAACAGCGCAAAGAACAACTGCTCAAATTCGCCATGGAAGTATTTTCAAAGCGCGGAATAGGACGAGCAGGTCATGCTGACATCGCCGATATGGCGAATGTATCAGTGGCAACTGTCTTCAACTATTTTCCAACCAGAGAAGAACTGGTAGATGTCGTGCTCAGTGAAGCTGAAGCAGCGTTCAAGGCTCTCATTCTCAGCAATATCAGTGATGACAAGGACGCACGCGCCTCTCTTTTACGTATCTCTAATGCACTCATCGACGCGGCGTTAGATGACAAAGAGTGGCTCAAAGTTTGGTTTGAATGGAGTACCTCTATCCGTGAGGACATCTGGCCGAACTATGTAAATGGTCGCAATGAACTTCTCAATCGTATTTCCGGCCTTTTTGCAGATCAGGGTGCGGAAAAGCCAATGGAATTGGCGCGAATGTTTGATGGCATTTGTTACATCCTCTACCTCCAAGCTCACCAACAGCCCGACAAGGATGCCTTGTCTCTACAGGCTGATGGCTATATCGAGATGCTTTGTGGGAAGTAAGTCAGCACAAAAAAACCGGCGTTCTCGCCGGTTTTTTTCTTTTACTAAACGCCGTGAAGTCGCGTCACTGCGGCTTGAACAAGATCGGCTCATGAGGGCGAATATCAAGCGTTACCTTGTCCCCCATCCCAAGGAGTTGGTTTGAGTAAACCATCAGGTTTTGATCATTCACTGTCACCAAATAGCGGCAACTGTCACCCATAAACTGTACGTCAGTCACGGTACCATTACCCATCTCATCCGGCAAAATTGTCAGGTTTTGCGGACGGATCAGCCATTCTAGTTCACTGCCATCAGAGGCTTTATCCACCGCCCAATCCCCCAGCGGCGTATGCATTTTCTTATCACCGTTGAGCCTAACTGGCACGTAGGAACCATGCCCCAGAAAATCCGCAACGAAGCGGCTACTAGGTGTGTAGTAAAGCTCGGTTGGCCCACCATATTGCTCAATCACACCTTGGTTCATGACTGCCAATTTATCTGCAAAAGCGAACGCTTCCTCACGACTATGCGTCACAAAAATGGCGGTCACCCCCTGCTCTTTAAAAATTCGACGAATTTCTTTGATGAGACTGTGGCGAACCTGCGTATCAATATTCGAAAATGGCTCATCCAGAAGCAAGAGATCGGGTTTGCTCGCTAACGCTCTAGCAATGGCAACACGCTGTTGCTGACCTCCGGAGAGTTGGTGCGGATAACGTTTTTCTAGACCATCCAATTTCACCAAGGCCAACATTTCGCTGACACGCTGACCAATGGTCGCTTTGTCCCAACCTTTTAAACCGAATGACACATTTTCAGCCACCGTCAGATGCGGGAACAACGCGTAATCTTGGAAAATCATCCCTATCTTGCGCTGCTCTGGTGGCACGTTCATATTGCTGTCGACTATCGTGCGTCCATTGATGCTCATCTTCCCAGCATCAAGCGGCAACAATCCTGCGATGGCTTTAAGCAATGTCGTCTTGCCACAGCCACTCGCCCCTAGCAGACAGACGATTTCGCCTTTCTTAACATTGAACGTCAAATCATTGAGCACGGCCTGGCCGTTATAGCGACAAATCAGATTACTAACGGTTAACGCATCACTCATGAGTGGCTTTGCTCCAAAGAACGGTTAATCATGATTAAGGGGACGAGTCCGACTAACACCAACAATACTGCAGGCATTGCTGCATACTCCAAGTGCTCATCAGAGGCATAGTTGAACACATAAGTCGCCAATGTTTCGAAGTTAAACGGACGCAGCAGCAATGCGGCATTCAACTCCTTCATTGATTCGATGAACACTAACAACATGGCAATCAAACAGCCTCGGCGGATTAGCGGTAACTGAACACGCTTAATCATCTCTTTGACATTACAGCCCATGGTACGTGCCGCCATATCAAGCGAAGGAGACACTTTTGCGAGGCTCGATTCAATACTGCCTATTGCAACCGCGCTAAATCGAACAACAAACGCCGTTAACAGCGCAAACATAGTACCGGAAAGGAGCAGGCCAGGACGTCCCCACCCCATCTCTTTGGCAATGTCATTGATCATGTGGTCTGCACTGGTGAGGAAAATTAATACACCGATCGCCAAAACTGTTCCGGGTACAGCATACCCTAATGAGGCCATTCGAAGCGGTACGTTACTCGCCGCCGAACCGATATTGCGTCGATAGAAATTCACTAGCATCGCAATAAACACGGCAATCACAGCAGCAATGCCTGAAACATACAGGCTGTTAAAGCTGTATTGCGCAAAATCGCCGGCCGAGCTGTCAGAGTGATATCCCCATGCGTAAATCAATAATTGGCCTAGGGGTGCCGCGAAAGCGATAGTAAAAAGCCCCCAACACCAAATAGCCGCTAACCACTTAGATTTGCCATGTAATTCCAATTTGGCAATTTTATCCGCAGCGGCGTTTTGGCTGAAAAGCTTTTGTTTACGTCTGCTATACCGCTCGCTGCTGATCAAAAGGAAAATCACAACAAGCATAATGGCGGAGATTTTTGCAGCGGCGTTCAAATTGGAATAACCAAGCCAAGTGTCATATACCGCCGTGGTCAAGGTGCTGACCGCAAAGTAACTCACGGTCCCAAAGTCGCCAAGTGCTTCCATGGCAACAAGGGAAGCCCCTACGGCAATAGCTGGGCGCGCGAGAGGAAGAGAAACCCGCCAGAATGCCTGCATAGGTGAACAACCCAGCAAGCGTGCAGATTGCGTCAACGTTGTGCTTTGCTCCATAAACGACGCACGAGCAAGCAGGTAGATATAAGGGTAAAGCACCAGTGCCAGTACAAAACACGCACCCGGCAAGGTTCTAAGATCTGGGAACCAGTATTGTGCCGCCGACGTCCAGCCAGTCAGTTCTCTGAGCAGAATTTGGATGGGGCCTGCATAATCAAACCAATCGGTATAGATATAACCGACGATGTAACCCGGCATCGCTAACGGTAACACCAGAGCCCATTGTAACCAACGTTCACCGGGCAAGGTGTATCGCGCCATTAGCCAGGCGGAAGGTATGCCCATCAGCATAGAGAGTAATACTGTTCCTACGACGAGCAGTGCAGTATTGAGGGTATACGTTCCCATCACGGTCGACATCAAATGTCCAAAGACATCATCCGAATCACCGAGTGCGGTATAGAAGATCGCCAAAATCGGCAAAACCAGCAGCAAGGAAAACACCCAGCTACTGGTTTTTAAAAAGCGGTTTTGTTCTAACATTGCCTACTACATCATGGCGTCAGAATCACAAAAAAGGAGGATATCAATCCCCCTTTTTTCTTTTTGCCATTACAGGTCGAATTTCACTTCATCAAGAAGTTTCACTGCTTTCGCATGGTTCTCTGCAATGGTTTCTAGAGGCAAGTTGTCTGCTGTGTATTCACCCCAAGATGCCACCAGCTCAGAGCTATTTGCTCCCGGCTTCACTGGCTCTTCAAAGTTCACTTCCGCATACATCTGCTGTGCTTTATCTGACGTCAAAAACTCCATCAGTTTTTGTGCATTTTCTTTGTTTGGCGCGTACTTCGCCATCGCCATACCACTGATGTTTACGTGAGTACCATCAGCGTTTTGGCCTGGATAGTTCAGGTAAACGCTATCAGCCCAAGCTTGCTGCTCTTTGTCTGCCAGCATTTTACCTAAGTAGTAGCTGTTACCCAAAGACACGTCACACAGGCCTTCAGAGATAGCCTTCACTTGGCCACGGTCGTTACCTTGTGGTTTGCGCGCTAGGTTAGCTTTTACGCCCTCTAGCCACGCTTTAGCTTCTGCTTCACCGTGATTTGCGATGATTGCTGAAACCAGTGACACATTGTATGGGTGTTTGCCAGAGCGAGTACAGATTTTTCCTTTGAATTCAGGTTTTGCCAAATCCATATAGTCAAAATCGTCGCCCAGTTTGCCTACACGGTCACGAGACGAATAAACAGCACGAGAGCGCGTAGTGAGTGCAAACCAGCGATCATCGCTGTCGCGGTATTGTGAAGGAACGTTCTCTTCGATGGTTTCGCTGTCAACAGATTGAACCAAATCTTTGTTAACCAGTTCCATTAGACGGGAAATATCAACGGTCAGCAGAACATCAGCAGGGCTGTACTCGCCTTCTTGCTCAACTTTTTCAGCCATACCTTTCTTAGCAAACTTCACGTTTACTTTGATACCAGTTTCCTTGGTGAACTCGTTTAGCATTGGCTCAATTAAAAATGGCTGACGGTAAGAGTAAACATTCACTTCTTCAGCAGCATTTGCTACACCCGTACCCATAACTCCTAGCACCAAAGCTGATGCTGACAGCATTTTTTTCATATTCCCTGCCTTCCAAACAACAATAATAATGAGAACGTTTATCAATACGATTAGTATACACATCATCATTGCCCGCGCAACGTCAATTCATTAAAAATGAACAAAAAAGGCCCGCATCCTTAGATGCGGGCCTTCTCTAATGCGTATTTTGTTTCGAGTTATTTCACGCTAACAAACTCAGGGTAAGCATCTACACCACAATCGTGGAAGTCCATACCTTCAAGCTCTTCTTCCTCGCCAACACGGATACCCATTGTTGCTTTCAGCACGCCCCATACAAGCAGGCTTGCACCGAATACCCAAGCGAAGATGACCGCCGCACCAAATAGCTGTGCACCAAACGTCGCATCAGCGTTGGTGAAAGGTACTGCCAGCAGACCAAACAGACCACAGGTACCGTGAACAGAGATTGCACCCACTGGGTCATCAATTTTCAACTTATCCAAACCAATGATGCTAAGAACAACCAGCGCACCAGCCAAGCCACCAATTGTAATAGCTGCTACTGGAGACGGAGACAGTGGGTCTGCAGTAATCGCTACCAGACCAGCCAGCGCACCGTTCAGAATCATTGTCAGGTCAGCTTTGCCCCACGTCACTTTACATACTGCTAGCGCAATAATGGCACCCGCTGCTGCGGCGGCATTAGTGTTAAGGAAGATTTGACCGACCGCTGTCGCGTTCTCAAAGTCGGAGATCATCAACTGTGAACCACCGTTGAAACCAAACCAACCGAACCACAGGATGAAAGTACCCAGTGTTGCCAATGGCAGGTTTGAACCTGGAATTGGGTAAATTTGACCGTTCTTGCCGTATTTACCTTTACGCGCCCCTAGCAGAAGTACACCCGCCAATGCTGCTGCAGCACCCGCCATATGAACAATACCTGAGCCCGCAAAATCACTGAAACCGGCTTCTGACAGGAAGCCACCGCCCCAAGTCCAGTAACCTTCAACCGGGTAAATAACCGCAGTCAGTACCACAGAAAACACGAGGAAAGCCCAAAGCTTCATGCGCTCAGCAACCGCACCTGAAACCACTGACATTGCGGTAGCAACAAAGACAACTTGGAAGAAAAAGTCTGATTCAAGAGAGTGGTCCGCGCCTTCGCCTTGAGTGCCAATCAAGGCACCGAACGATGGCAGCCAGCCGCCTTCTGTGTTGTCGACATACATGATGTTGTAGCCCACCAGCAGGTAAGTCGTACATGCAATCGCATACAAACAAACGTTCTTGGTGAGAATTTCAGTGGTGTTTTTAGAACGCACCAGACCTGCTTCAAGCATGGCAAAACCTGCCGCCATCCACATAACCAGTGCACCTGAAATTAAAAAGAAAAAGGTATCGAGTGCGTATCGCAACTCTGTCACAGTTGTAGTCAGTTCCATCTTTCTTACTCCCTAAACCTTAAATAGCTTCCGCATCCATCTCACCAGTACGAATACGCACGGCTTGTTGGAGGTCATAAACAAAAATTTTGCCGTCACCAATTTTGCCGGTCTGTGCCGCCTTACTGATGGCTTCGATAATTTCGTCGACGTTTTCGCTGTGCGCTGCAATTTCCAGTTTTACTTTCGGCAGGAAATCCACTTGATATTCAGCACCGCGGTACAGTTCTGTATGACCTTTTTGGCGGCCAAAGCCTTTTACTTCTGATACTGTCATGCCGTCGACGCCCACTTCTGCGAGTGCTTCACGCACATCGTCGAGCTTGAATGGCTTAATTATCGCATTGATAAGTTTCATCACCGTCTCCTTGAACCAAATGTAAAGATGTTCTTAACAAGTAATAAACAAATCGCGTGCCAAAATTTATTTTTAATAAATTTCAATTGGTTATATAAAAACCCATGACAACTCAGAAATTACTCGCACCATATTGGTGCGTTAAGATCACTGTTTTAAGGCAAGCGTGAGATGAAGCAAATATAGTGCACCAAGAAGTGGCGATAAGAATTTTAGGCAGGAAAAGTTAAAAAATCAGACATGCGATACTCCTTTACCGCACGCTATATAAATCAGTAGGTTACCTTCCGTAGCGGCGAATGAAGTCTTGCCATGCTTCCAGCACCAAAAGAAGGTCTTCTGGCCCACAAAGTGACACGCTTTCCTCATCATAAGCATGAAGATCCTGATCCGGCATTTCTTCCTCAAAGCCTTCAATGGTGATGTTGGCTTGAATCAGAGCTTCTTCTTGAAGCACTTGAAGGTGGAATACCTTCCCAGAACGGTTCCATTCCCCGCCCTGCTCCATAATGTGTTTTAGGTTATCCAATACTTCATCAATCGCACTGTGGTCGGTGCCCAACTCATCAACCAACCAGCGTCCCAGTGCTTCATGTCCCATGGAAAACTCCGCATGAAAACTGTCGTCTAAAGTATTGCGTCGAAATTCGTAATCCACGTAGTATCCTCGGTTTGTATCGGCTTACTTCTGGCTGATACTGTTAGAAAGTCAGCTCATTTTCAGGATCTTTAGACCCAATGCAACTCAATACCATGATCGCGCGCCAAATCGTCGAAAGGGCGATGAAAATTATTGGTCATTCCGTCAACGTCATGGATGAGCAAGGGCTAATTATAGGATCCGGCGATCCAAGTCGTTTGCATCAAAAACACGAAGGTGCACTTTTAGCATTGACAAAAAACCGAGTGGTCGAAATTGATGAGGCCGCCTCAAACCTCCTTATGGGGGTGAGACCGGGTATCAATTTGCCGGTTATATTTAACGGCATTGCCATTGGTGTTGTTGGTATTTCAGGTAAGCCCGATACAGTAAGAAGCTTTGGTGAACTCGTCAAAATGACCGCTGAGCTGATCGTTGAACAAGCAGCATTTATCTCTCAAATGCAATGGGATAAGCGTCATCGAGAGGAGTTGGTCTTACAGCTCATTCGCGAATCGGAGCTCAATGCAGGTCAACTCGTCTCTATCGCGCAGCGCTTGGATTTGGACCTAGAGCAACCCAGAGTCGCGACCCTTTTCAGACTCATTCCCAATAAAGCTGACGCACTTTCTCTAGAGCACCTGCAAAAAATGGTGCATATGCTGGAGTATCCCGAGCGGGACAACCTCGTCGGTATCACGTCGGTGTCACGTAATGAAATCGTAGTACTAAAACCCATCACGATTGAAAACGGCGAGTGGTCTCGCAACACCGAGGAAAAGAAGGTTCTAAAGCTTCTAAAACGAATTGCCGAGCAAAAAGCATTTAGCGTACAAATTGCCTATGGTGGCTATTTCCCTACATTAAAAGGACTCGCGCGTTCTTACCAAACAGCAAGTGCTACCCTTGAAGCCAGTACGCCAAACGACACGGTGATTTACTACAAAGATCATACCCTTCCCGTCCTTTTAAGTGCGATGCCAGAAGAAGATTGGCGTACCAAGCAGTTACTGGAACCTATGCTCCGATTGCAGGGAGAGGACAGTCGAGGCACCTTACTTAAGACCCTCACCGTATATTTCGATCAAAACTGTGATTTAGTTCATACGTGCGAAAAGCTGCATATTCACCGAAATACGCTTCGTTATCGACTGCAACGTATCAATGAGATTACATCATTTGATATCAATAGGTTAGAGGATAAAACCAGCCTCTATTTATCCTTCTTAAAATGGCAACGCAGCCACTAAATTTGTGCACATGCACAAATTAGCCCGCTTTATGCCCATCAAAATTCAGGCAATTGTCTAAAGCTCCTCAACGGAAGACGGCGTAAAGTGCCGTCAGTTTTTCGTTTCAGCTGAGATGTATGAGATGACCGAAGTTTCCACTCTGGGCGCCCTCGCCGCCTTAATCGTTTCAATTACCCTAATTTTAAGAAAAGTGCCGCCAGCGTACGGCATGATCATTGGTGCGCTTGTTGGTGGTATCGTCGGCGGCGTGTCCCTAACTGACACAGTTTCACTGATGATTGGTGGTGCACAAGGCATTGTCACTGCAGTGCTTCGTATTCTTGCAGCCGGTGTGCTTGCTGGTGTTCTGATTGAATCAGGCGCAGCAACGACCATCGCTGAAACCATTGTTAAGAAGGTTGGCGAAACCCGTGCGCTTCTCGCACTGGCAGTCGCAACCATGATCCTGACCGCCGTTGGTGTATTCGTTGATGTGGCGGTTATTACCGTTGCGCCAATTGCGCTTGCTATCGCACGTCGCGCTGACCTTTCGAAAATGGCAATCCTGCTCGCCATGGTTGGCGGCGGTAAAGCCGGTAACGTGATGTCGCCAAACCCAAATGCCATTGCTGCTGCTGACGCATTCAATGTTCCCCTAACTTCTGTTATGGCGGCAGGTGTTATCCCAGGTTTGTTCGGACTCGTAGCCGCTTACTTCATTGCGCTAAAGCTTGTTAATCGCGGAAGTAAGGTTGCTGAGCATGAAGTTGTGAAAGTCGATATGAGCCGCCTGCCTTCATTTGGTGCTGCAATCGTTGCCCCTATGGTGGCTATCTCTTTACTGGCTCTTCGCCCGATCGCTGGAATCAACATTGACCCGCTGATTGCCTTACCTCTGGGTGGTCTTCTGGGTGCGCTGGCAATGCGTCGCGGTCGAGATACTAACCATTTTGCGGTATCAGGCTTGAATCGCATGGCTCCGGTTGCTGTGATGTTGCTGGGTACAGGTACGTTGGCAGGGATCATCGCGAATTCCGGGTTGAAGAGCGGTCTTATCGATATTTTGACCTCTTCTGGCTTGCCGTCTTACCTGCTGGCACCGTTCTCTGGCGCACTGATGTCACTGGCTACAGCCTCAACAACCGCAGGCACCGCCGTTGCAAGTAGCGTATTTGCAAACACTATTCTTGAATTAGGTGTACCGGCTCTTGCGGGTGCAGCAATGATTCATGCAGGTGCCACGGTCTTTGACCATATGCCACACGGAAGTTTCTTCCATGCTACGGGCGGTGCGGTTCACATGGACATGAAAGAACGTTTGAAGCTTATCCCTTATGAATCAGCGGTTGGTTTTGTGATTGCGCTGGTTTCTACCCTTATCTTTGGTGTGTTTGGTCTGTTTGTTTAAAGGACGTTGCTGATGAAAATTGTTATTGCCCCAGATTCTTATAAAGAAAGTTTGTCAGCAATGGATGTTGCCGTTGCGATTGAAAATGGCTTCCGTCGTGTTCTTCCTGATGCAGAGATCGTAAAACTGCCAATGGCCGATGGCGGCGAAGGTACAGTCCAGTCGTTGGTTGATGCAACAGGTGGCCGCATTATCGATGTTGTGGTTACAGGCCCTTTAGGTACACCAGTAGAAGGTTTCTTTGGCCTATTAGGTGACGGCGAAACCGCTGTTATCGAAATGGCCGCGGCATCGGGCTTACATTTGGTTCCTCCTTCACAACGAAACCCGCTAATCACCACCAGCTTCGGAACAGGCGAGCTAATCAAAGCCGCTATCGAGCACGGCGCGAAGCACCTGATTGTCGGAATCGGCGGCAGCTCTACCAATGATGGTGGTGCAGGCATGGCACAAGCGTTGGGTGTGAAACTGCTGGATAAAGAAGGTAAAGACATTGGTCATGGCGGCGGTGCATTGGAAAACCTGCACACCATCGACTGCTCCGAGATGGATTCACGCCTGAAAAGCATCAAGCTGGAAGTGGCATGTGACGTAGACAACCCGCTGTGTGGCGAGAAAGGTGCATCTGCGATTTTCGGCCCACAGAAAGGCGCAACACCTAGCATGGTCCTGAAGCTAGACGCAAACTTGTCCCACTACGCCGACTTGATGAGTGCACAGCTGGGTCGCGATGTTAAAAACAGCGCAGGTGCGGGTGCTGCTGGCGGTATGGGTGCAGCCCTGATGGGTATTTTCAATGCAGATCTTCGCCCAGGCATCAACATCGTGATGGACGCAGTGAACTTATCTGAACATCTGAAAGATGCCGATCTGGTGATCACAGGTGAAGGTCGCATGGACAGCCAAACTGTTCATGGCAAAACCCCGATAGGTGTCGCGCGTTGTGCCAAGCAATTCAACTTACCCGTGATTGGCATCGCAGGTTGTTTGTCTAACGATGTTGATATCGTGCACGAACACGGTATCGATGCAGTATTCAGTGTGGTGCCACGTTCGGTGTCGTTAGAAGAAGCCCTACGCGAAGGTGCAGTGAACGTTGAAAACACCGCAGCCAATGTTGCGAGAATGCTCAGCATCAAGCTGTAGCACCTAGCCAAAAACAAAAAGCCTCCGCATTCGGAGGCTTTTTCGTATCAATGATTCAAGCGTTAAACAGCGGCTTGAATGATCACTTCATCCGCTTTCTTGGTGTACTGATCCATGCGATGGAAGTTCAGGTAACGGTAAGTATCAGCAGCAGTTGCATCGATTTGCTTCGCGTACTCCAGATACTCTTCAACCGTTGGGATACGGCCGATAATCGCACCCACAGAAGCAAGTTCGGCGGACGACAAGTATACATTTGCACCTGTACCCAAGCGGTTCGGGAAGTTACGGGTTGAGGTAGACAGTACGGTTGCTTTGTCAGCAACACGCGCTTGGTTACCCATACACAGCGAACACCCTGGCGTTTCAATACGAACACCTGCACGGCCGTAGATACCGTAGTAACCTTCTTCGGTCAGTTGGTCACGGTCCATCTTAGTCGGTGGCGCAACCCACAAACGGGTTTCCAGCGTGCCGCCGAACTTATCCAGCAATTTACCTGCAGCACGGAAGTGACCAATGTTGGTCATACAGCTACCGATAAACACTTCGTCAACCTTGTCACCCGCAACGTCAGAGAGCAAACGCGCATCATCCGGGTCGTTCGGCGCACACAGAATCGGCTCGTTGATCTCAGCCAGATCGATTTCGATCACTTCTGCATACTCTGCATCTTTGTCTGCTTCCATCAACTCTGGATTTGCCAACCATGCTTCCATCGCTGCGATACGACGCTCGATGGTACGGCGGTCGCCATAACCCTCACTGATCATCCACTTCAACATCACGATGTTAGAAGACAGGTACTCAGAAACCGACTCTTGCGACAGCTTCACAGTACAACCCGCTGCTGAACGCTCTGCTGATGCATCAGACAGCTCGAACGCCTGCTCAACTGTCAGGTGATCAACACCTTCGATTTCCAAAATTCGGCCAGAGAATGCATTGATCTTACCTGCTTTCTCAACGGTCAGCAGACCTTGCTTGATTGCGTAGTAAGGGATCGCATGCACCAGATCACGCAGCGTGATACCCGGCTGCATTTCACCTTTGAAGCGAACCAAAATTGACTCAGGCATATCCAGAGGCATAACACCTGTTGCCGCCGCAAACGCAACCAGACCAGAACCTGCTGGGAACGAGATACCCAGAGGGAAACGGGTGTGCGAGTCACCACCAGTACCTACGGTATCAGGCAGCAGCATGCGGTTCAGCCATGAGTGGATAACACCATCACCTGGGCGCAGAGACACACCGCCACGGTTCATGATGAAATCTGGCAGCGTATGGTGCGTGTTTACATCGACAGGTTTTGGATATGCAGAGGTGTGACAGAAAGACTGCATGGTCAAATCGGCAGAGAAACCAAGACACGCAAGGTCTTTCAGTTCATCACGGGTCATAGGACCGGTGGTGTCCTGAGAACCGACAGTGGTCATCTTAGGCTCACAGTAAGTGCCAGGACGGATACCTTCAACACCACATGCTTTACCTACCATTTTCTGACCAAGGGTAAATCCTTTGCCCGTGTCAGCAACCGCTTGTGGGCGACGGAACACATCTGAAGCATCAAGGCCCAGAGCTTCACGCGCACGGTCAGTCAGACCACGGCCAATGATCAGAGGGATACGGCCGCCTGCACGCACTTCGTCGTACAGCACGTCAGTTTTCAGTTTGAAGGTAGACAGTACGTCGTCTGTCGCGTTGCTGCGCACTTCGCCTTTGAACGGATAAACGTCGATCACGTCCCCCATATTCAGCTTGGAAACGTCCAGTTCGATTGGCAGTGCACCCGCATCTTCCATCGTGTTGAAGAAGATAGGCGCAATCTTACCGCCAAGACAGAATCCGCCTGCACGCTTGTTCGGTACGAATGGGATGTCATCACCCATGAACCACAGCACAGAGTTGGTTGCAGATTTACGAGAAGAACCCGTACCTACAACGTCACCCACGTAAACCAGTTGGTGACCTTTTTCCTGCAGAGCTTCGATTTGTTTGATTGGGCCAACAACACCCGCTTGATCAGGGTTGATACCGTCACGCTCGTTTTTCAGCATCGCCAGAGCATGCAGTGGAATATCAGGACGCGACCACGCATCTGGTGCTGGTGACAAGTCGTCGGTGTTGGTTTCACCCGTGACTTTAAATACGGTCAGTGTCACTTTCTCTGGCACATTAGGCTTTGACAGGAACCATTCTGCATCTGCCCAAGACTGCATGACTTGCTTCGCATGCGCGTTGCCCGCTTTCGCCTTTTCTTCAACATCGTAGAAAGCATCAAACATCAGCAGTGTGTGAGAAAGTGCTTTTGCTGCGATAGGTGCTAGCGCGTCATCATCCAGCAGCGCAATCAGTGATTCAATGTTGTAACCACCTTGCATCGTTCCCAATAGTTCTACCGCTTTTTCTTTGCTAACCAGCGGAGAGCTTGCCTCGCCAACTGCAACTGCAGACAGAAAGCCCGCTTTAACATAGGCGGCTTCATCAACACCAGGTGGAATACGGTTTTCAAGAAGATCGATCAGTACCGCTTCTTCGCCAGCGGGTGGGTTCTTAAGAAGTTCGATCAAGCCCGCGGTTTGCTCCGCGTCTAATGGTTTAGGGACGATGCCCTGAGCTGCACGTTCTTCGACGTGTTTACGGTAGGCTTCAAGCACGACATTTTCCTCATATTACGGTCTGGCCGTCACGGTCAGACATCCTTGGAATTAAGCTCGGTTGGCAGGCGCGCGCTGAAGTGTAGGGCTAACTATCTTTCTTATGCGCCTGCATAACGAAGCTGACATGTTATCACTTTTTAACCAAATATTAAATTCCAGCCATGGAATGAAACATTCAATTCAGTACTGAGAAAGCACGTTGTGCTCCTCAAAAATCAGTCCGTTAGAATTGGGACCCGACTATAAAATAGAACGAATCGAGATCATTTTCTGTACGACCATAGGCGATGATCATTGGGCCTAATGGCGAATCTACCCCAGCAAATATACTGCCTGCCGTGTAAAACGGTACATCTTTAAGCGAAAAATCTGGGTTATTCCACACTCCACCATATTCCAACGAAGCCCCTAAATAGACAGGGGAGGTGAAAATCCCAAAGTCGTTGTCCAACAATCGATAGCGATACACTGCCGCCCCAAATGCAATGTTATTTGCCCATAGCGAGTCTTTGGCAATACCAGAAAGATTCAAGAACCCTCCGAGCTCGTGAGGTTCGATAAGTACATTGCCCACACGCTCATTGATGGTGCCATATTTCGCCTTTCCATAAAGGGTATGTTTCCCCCAACTCTCCGCATAAATCCCTTCCGAATTAAAAACCATGGACTCTGAAGAAGAGACGCTGCCGTCGTTAAGTTTGTCGTTGGCGTAGCCCAAAGAGGCATGCAGATACCCGCCGCGATTCGGGAAGACACGATTATCCAACGTATCTAATGTCATGCTGATATAGGGAATTTCACGCGTGTAGTCCTGCTCTACCAGACCACCCGAGAACTCTTCCTCCCCTTTGATATAGCGATAACCAAGCTTAAACTCACTCCAAAGTTTTGGTTGCCACCCAATCCCAATATCCCCTCTGACTTCGCTGTAACGCGTAGAAAGGGTGAAATCCACTTCTTCCAGTGTCGGCTCAGGCGAACGGTAAAACTCTTGACGCTCTCGAACCTCAAACCCACCTAAGACTTCTGCGAAAAAGAGCTGATCTGCGGTAAACGGGAAGTACAGTTCAGCTTGCGCGCGCTTGTCAGTGCCTATCTCAAACGTGGTTCTAAGCTCCGCCCCATTTTCAGTTAACCCCGTGGAGTTAATACTAAAGCCGGCTGAAAAGTTAGTATCAGACTCAAAGTTGTCTTCCAACGAAAACCGGAAATCGACAAAGTTTGGTCCCCAACTTTTTTCCTTCACATCGACGACGAGCACATTGTCTTTACCCTTTTGCTCTATGTGATAACGCACGGTTTCGAAACGGTCGAGAGCGTAAAGGTTACGAACTGACTCTTCGAGCTCTTTCGCATTCATTTGTCCGAGTTTTAGATCCAACCTTTCGGTTAAAACATCATCAGAAAAGCTGGTGTCGTTGTTCAACACAATTTGGTCAATCGACAACATATCGCCATGTAACATTTGACGGCGACGACGCTGCTTTTCCTCAATGTATTGCTGATAATCGCCAGAACTTAATGCGAGTTGACTGAGCTTTGTCTTGTTTTGCTTAGCGATCTGATACCCTTTTTCAAAGGCCTCAGGCATGCGATCAAATTCGGTTGTTTCCATATTGCCAACATCAGGCGTCAGCAAAATATCGCTGTCTGACATGTTACCAATCTGAACGTCGGTACTGTTACGTACCATAAAGTTCACAAGCTGATTCATCACCTGCAGGTATGAACCAAGCTCAGCAGCAGGTGCATAATCTGTGCTGATATCAACCGCGATAACAATATCGGCACCCAGTGCTTTTGCGACATCAACGGGCATGTTATTAACTGGGCCGCCATCCACAAGATAACGTCCGTGCAATTCCACAGGTGGCAATGCGCCCGGCACCGCCATACTCGCCAACATAGCTTCCGTTAATTGCCCATCACCAATCACGACAGGCTGTAATTTTTCAATGTCTGTGGCCACAGCACGAAACGGGATAACCAGCTCATTGAACGACGTAAAAACTGGTGGATTACCGGTAGATTCTCGGAGAATTCGAATCATATTCTGACCCTGAACAATCCCCTGAGGTGTTTTAAGGCTTTTTAGGTCAAAGCCAAGGTTGGTTGATAGGTTGTATCGATCCTCATGCTCTTTGTCTCGGATCCGTCGATCGCCTCGATAAACACGATCAACATACCCCGCATTCCAATCGATGCGGTCCATCAATACTTCAATTTCTTGTGCTGACATACCCAGCGCGTAAAGGCCACCAACGTAAGCCCCCATGCTGGTACCCGCGATATAGTCGACCGGAATCTTCATCTCTTCCAATGCACGCAATACGCCGACATGCGCAGCACCCTTGGCCCCGCCGCCGCCAAGGACCAAACCTACTGTTGGCCGCTCTGCATGCTCATGGGCATATGCTGGCAAGGTGCTGGCTAGCATTGCTATAAGCACATATTGGAACCTAAAGAGAGTGCGTAAATTCCTGAAAAACATGGATCCGTATCCTAATCATGGAAGCTGTCTGACCTTAATATGATAATCAGCTTACCATTGAGAGGTAAATTTACGGTCAGGAAATGGCCCCCGTACCTGAAAGAAGTGGTTTTGTTTCAATAAAAAAGCACCGTGTTTCCACGGTGCTTTGTCAGTAGGAGGTTTCAGGCACCCTAAACGCGAAATCCGCTTACGACCTCATCAAGCTGCCGACTTTTCTGCGCTAACTCGCGACAAATCAATTCCACATCACTCAGATGTTTGTGCACCGACTTGCCATTTTCCACAATGCCATGAATATTGCGGTTAACATCTTCCGAGACAACTTTCTGCTGTGCAGACGCAGCCGCAACTTGGCTGTTTTGGTCGTTGATTGTCATGACCATATGCGACACCGCATCGAGATACTCTGACGTTTGTTGAACGCGAGAAACGGTCGCATTGCTCGCATCACTGCTTTTATCCATCGAAGAAACGGCATTCTTCGTACCCGCTTCTAATCGTTCAATCATGTCGCGAATTTCTTCCGTGCTCTGCTGGGTTTTATTTGCCAACATGCGGACTTCATCAGCAACCACAGCAAATCCACGCCCCTGCTCGCCAGCGCGCGCTGCTTCAATAGCGGCATTTAAAGCCAGTAGGTTAGTTTGCTCTGCGATACCACGAATAACATCAATAATTGATGCAATACGGTCAACATCATTGTTCAGTGCCGTGATCATCTGCTGAGACTCGTCGATCGTATTTCTAAGCTCTGCCATTGCGCCAACTGTGCTTGCCACACTGTCTTGCGCAGCCACAATCTCCTGAGTCGCGGTCTGCGTGGCGTCTGCAGCATCGGTAGCATTTTGACTGATCTGCATGCTACTTGCGCTCATCTCCTGCACAGCAGCCGCAATCATGTCACTTTCTCGCTGTTGGCTTTCTGTTTGGTTCACGCTACTGCGGATCGCTTTTTCTATCTGACTTGTTTGTTTATGTAAGTGGTTGGAAGCATCAACCACTTCTTGAATACTCTTTTGAATTTTTTCTACAAACAGATTGAATGACGTGCCCAACTGACCGACTTCATCTTGGCTATAGACATTCAGGCGTTGTGTCAGGTCACCGTCCCCTGACGCAATATTCTCTAGTGCCGTTCCCATTTCTCTTAGAGGCTTAAGCAGCATGCGAGCCAACGCCACACTACCAAGCACAGCAAGTAATACCGCTGCCAGTGTTCCACCAAGAATAATGCGCTCTACAAACAGAGTCGAAGACTGAATCTCGTGTGATACTTGTTCCGAGGCTTTGGCAATCGCCTTTTCAAGGACTTTGATTTCGTCGCGAATGTGCTCGAAATTTTCGGCAATATCGTCTTGCTGACTGCGATAGTTTGCTTGTGCATCGTCGGGGTTACGAATCAAGGGCTCTATACTTGAAACCCAAGCTTGAGTGCGAGCAGTCAAGGTATCCAGCGTTTGCTGCAACGATGAGTCAACCAATCCCTCATCAATCAACCCTTGGAATTTTTGAAGACGCGGCAAGGCCTTTGGGGCATTGTCATCAAACTCAAATTGTTGCGCTTTGACAACCTCAGGAGAAATGCCTTTCGCTAACATTCCTTCCAAGCTACCTAATACTTGGTATAAATCTCTGTAAGCATCTTCCACGCTCTCAAACGTCGGTTGAAGTTTAAGACTTAGATCGTTATTTAAAGCAACCTGACGCCCAAACGTCTGGTAAGACATCACCAAAACAGCAATGAAAACAACACTAACAAACGTCACGGGCATAAAAAGCTTCGTACGAAATGAAAGTTGATTTAAAACGTGCATAAATCCCTCAGCAGGCGAAACAAAAAAGAAAGTCAAAGGTGGTTTTCGCGGCTAAGAAAGTGACCGAACTGTCATGGGTAGGTAAGTGTAGGTAAATTGGAAGCAACAAATAACCGCATTGTTGCAGGACTTACAACAAGAAAACAATCACTTATAGCCCTATGCTCAGCAACGAAATAGTAATGCACTAGCTCATTGATAAAAAACATAATTTAGAGAAAGTATGACTTCGCATTAAAAACGAAGAGCGTTTGGTAGA
The DNA here is from genome assembly GCF_028683135.1 of Enterovibrio qingdaonensis. Taxonomy (GTDB): domain Bacteria; phylum Pseudomonadota; class Gammaproteobacteria; order Enterobacterales; family Vibrionaceae; genus Enterovibrio; species Enterovibrio qingdaonensis. The sequence goes on along the minus strand of NZ_JAJUBB010000009.1, from coordinate 135,191 downwards.
AGTTACATGAAAAGTTTGCGCTTAATTCCAATTCTTGACGCAAGCCAAGATAGAAAACCAAAGCCTGCACCGTTTTGCGAAGACGACAGGCATAAAAAAAGCACCTCAATAGAGGTGCTTTTCTCGGTCAAAAATCAGAAATTACTTCTTCTTTTTCACTGCTTTTGCATTTGGTAGGTCAGTGATTGAGCCTTCAAACACTTCCGCAGCCAGACCGACAGACTCATGCAGAGTTGGGTGTGCGTGGATGGTCAATGCGATGTCTTCTGCATCACAGCCCATCTCGATAGCCAGACCGATTTCGCCCAACAGTTCACCACCGTTAGTACCCACAACTGCACCACCGATTACACGGTGCGTGTCTTTGTCGAAGATCATCTTGGTCATACCATCTGAACAGTCAGAGGCGATTGCACGACCAGAAGCCGCCCATGGGAACGTCGCAACTTCGTAGTTGATACCTTCCGCTTTCGCTTCTTTCTCTGTCTTACCAACCCAAGCAACTTCTGGCTCAGTGTAAGCAATTGAAGGAATAACTTTAGGATCGAAGTAGTGCTTCTTACCGGCAATAACTTCTGCTGCTACGTGACCTTCATGCACACCTTTGTGCGCAAGCATCGGTTGACCAACAACGTCACCGATCGCATGAATGTGAGCAACATTGGTACGCAGTTGTTTATCAACGTTGATAAAGCCACGCTCATCAACTTCGATACCCGCTTTTTCTGCATCCAGAAGTTTACCATTTGGTACACGGCCGATAGCCACCAGCACTGCATCGTAACGCGTAGGCTCAGCAGGTGCTTTCTTGCCTTCCATTGTTACGTAGATGCCGTCTTCTTTCGCTTCAACCGCAGTTACTTTGGTTTCCAGCATCAAGTTAAACTTCTTGCTGATACGCTTAGTGAAGACTTTAACGATGTCTTTGTCTGCTGCTGGGATAACTTGGTCGAACATTTCAACCACGTCAATTTGAGAACCCAGCGCATCGTATACGGTACCCATTTCTAGGCCGATGATGCCGCCACCCATAACCAACAGCTTCTCTGGAACTTCTTTCAGTTCCAGTGCGTCAGTTGAGTCCCAAATACGTGGGTCTTCATGTGGGATAAACGGCAACTCGATTGGGCGTGAACCCGCAGCGATGATCGCGTTGTCAAAGTTAATGGTGGTTGCACCATCAGCACCTTCAACAACGATAGTGTTAGGGCCGGTAAATTTACCGTAGCCGTTAACCACGTTAACTTTACGCATCTTGGCCATGCCGCCAAGACCGCCAGTCAGTTGGGTAACAACTTTATCTTTCCAAAGGCGAATTTTGTTGATGTCTGTTGTTGGCTCACCAAAAACAACACCGTGCTCAGCCATCGCTTTGGCTTCTTCAATAACTTTTGCTACGTGCAGCAGGGCTTTAGATGGAATACAACCCACGTTCAGGCACACACCACCTAAGGTGCTGTACTTTTCTACCAGAACAGTTTCCAGACCCAAGTCCGCGCAACGGAATGCGGCTGAATAACCAGCAGGACCTGAACCCAGCACCACGACTTGGGTTTTAATTTCTTTACTCATTCTGACCTCGTTGTAGTCTTATATCCCTGACAGGCTAAGAGATTCTTTTTATGTTGGATGCGTTTTGTTTCACGACAAGTGCGTTTTCGTGAACGACACTTATTTGGCCAACATTTTACAGCCGTGTTAACAAGCTGAAAAATAAAAACCCATAGCCTGTGAGCTATACATCAAATCCGCACCCGCCTTATGCAGACAGGTGCGGATCAGGTGTTGTCTTACAGTACCAGACGGCGAATGTCCGACAGACACTCGTTCAGGTAAGTAATGAAGCGTGCACCATCTGCACCGTCGATCACGCGGTGATCGTATGACAGTGACAGAGGAAGCTGCAGACGAGGAGCGAATTCTTTACCGTTCCACACTGGCTTCATTTCAGACTTAGACACACCCAGAATCGCAACTTCAGGTGCATTCACGATTGGTGTGAATGCAGTACCACCGATGCCACCCAGGCTTGAGATAGTAAAGCAGCCGCCCTGCATATCAGCAGCAGTCAGTTTACCGCCACGCGCTTTCTTAGACACTTCCATCAGCTCAGCTGACAGCTCGTAAATGCCTTTTTTGTTCACGTCTTTGAAGACAGGAACAACCAGACCATTTGGCGTGTCTACCGCAATACCAACGTTAACGAATTTCTTCAGGATCAGGCTCTCACCGTCGTCTGACAGCGAAGAGTTGAACGTTGGGAACGCTTCAAGGGCTTTAGCAACAGCTTTCATGATGAACACCAATGGGGTGATCTTCATGCCAGTGTCACGCTTCGCTTCGATCGCGTTCTGCTCTTTACGGAATGCTTCCAGCTCAGTGATGTCAGCGTTATCCCACTGAGTCACATGCGGGATCATTACCCAGTTACGGTGCAGGTTCGCGCCAGAAATCTTCTTGATGCGAGAAAGAGGTTGAACCTCAGTTTCACCGAACTTGCTGAAATCAACTTTCGGCCATGGCAGAAGACCCAGTGCTGCGCCGTCGCCTTTGCCAGAAGCAGATGCTGCTGCACCTGATTCCAGACGCTTCAGAGCTTCTTTAACGTAGTTCTGAACGTCTTCTTTCAGGATACGGCTCTTACGACCCGAACCTTTAACCTTCGACAGATTAACGCCAAACTCGCGCGCCAAACGACGAACAACTGGAGAGGCGTGTGAGTATTCGTCGTTCTCAACGAAATCACCCGATGCCGCCGGAGCTGCTTGTGCTGCTGGAGCTGCTGGAGCTGCCGCAGGTGCTGGAGCCGCTGCTGGAGCAGATGCAACTGGAGCTGCCGCTGCAGGAGCCGGTGCTGCGCCCGCCACTTCGAACACCATGATCAGAGAACCAGTAGACACTTTGTCGCCTGCTGCTACTTTGATTTCTTTCAGTACGCCTGCGAACGGTGCTGGAACTTCCATAGAAGCCTTGTCACCTTCAACAGTGATCAGTGACTGCTCTTCTTCAATGCTGTCGCCAACCGCTACCATGATTTCGGTAACTTCGACTTCGTCGCCGCCGATATCTGGCACATGTACTTCTTTCATTGCAGATGCTGCTGGTGCCGCAACGGGTGCTTCAGCCGCTGGAGCTGCTGCAACTGGAGCTGCGCCAGAACCTGCAATTTCAAATACCATGATCAGAGAACCAGTAGACACTTTGTCGCCTGCTGCTACTTTGATTTCTTTCAGAACACCCGCGAAAGGTGCTGGTACTTCCATTGATGCTTTGTCGCCTTCAACGGTAAGAAGAGATTGCTCTTCTTCAATGCTGTCGCCAACCGCTACCATGATTTCAGTAACTTCTACTTCGTCACCACCGATATCTGGAACGTGAACTTCTTTCAGTTCAGATGCCGCTGCTGGAGCTGGAGCTGCTACTGGAGCTGCTTCTGCTGCAGGAGCAGGTGCAGCTTGCGCTGCACCCTCGGCTTCGAAAATCATGATCAGAGAACCGGTAGAAACCTTGTCGCCTTCCGCGATTTTGATTTCTTTTACGATACCAGCCTGTGATGCAGGTACTTCCATCGACGCCTTGTCACCTTCAACGGTGATCAGCGACTGATCTTCTTCAACTTTGTCACCAACGCTAACGAGGATCTCAGTTACTTCAACCTCATCGGCACCGATGTCAGGTACGTTAATTTCGATTGCCATTTTAATTGCCTCTTACGCGTATAGCGGGTTTGTCTTGTCAGCGTCGATGTCGAACTTAGCAATGGCTTGAGCAACCACTGATTTCTCGATATCACCACGATTTGCTAGCTCGTTCAGTGCAGCAACAACAACGTAGCCTGCATTCACTTCGAAGTGACGGCGCAGGTTCGCACGGCTGTCAGAACGACCGAAGCCATCTGTACCCAGTACTTTGTAAGATTCTGAAGGCATGAATGCACGCACTTGCTCTGCGTAGTTCTTCATGTAGTCAGTTGCAGCAATTGCAGGCTCAGAACCCATCAGAGTAGTGATGTAAGGCACTTTTTGCTCTGCTTCTGGGTGCAGCATGTTGTAACGCTCAGCGTCCTGACCATCGCGAGTCAGTTCGTTGAAAGACGTCACTGAGTAGACGTCAGATGCCACGCCGTACTCTTCGCTCAGAATCTGTGCTGCTTTGCGTACTTCGTTCATGATAGTACCAGAGCTCATCAGCTGAACTTTAGACTTGTCACCTGCGTAAGATTCCAGCTTGTAAATACCTTTACGGATGCCTTCTTCAGCACCTTCTGGCATTGCTGGCATCGCGTAGTTTTCGTTCATAACGGTCAGGTAGTAGAACACGTTTTCTTGTTCTGGACCGTACATGCGACGAATACCGTCTTGCATGATAACTGCAAGCTCGTACGCAAAGGTTGGATCGTAAGAAACACAGTTAGGAATAGTACCCGCCATGATGTGCGAGTGACCATCTTCGTGCTGTAGACCTTCACCGTTCAGGGTAGTACGACCTGCTGTTGCACCCAGCAAGAAGCCACGCGCTTGTTGGTCACCTGCTAGCCATGCCATGTCGCCAATACGTTGGAAACCGAACATTGAGTAGTAGATGTAGAACGGGATCATCGGTAGATCGTTGGTGCTGTATGAGGTTGCAGCTGCAACCCAAGAAGCCATTGAGCCTAGTTCATTGATACCTTCTTGCAGAACCTGACCTGACGTTGCTTCTTTGTAGTAAGAAACAACACCACGGTCTTCAGGGGTGTATTCCTGACCATGCGGGTTGTAAATACCCACTTGACGGAACAGACCTTCCATACCGAATGTACGCGCTTCGTCACAGATAATTGGCACAACGTTTTTACCGATGCCTTTATCTTTCAGAAGAATATTCAGCGCACGTACGTAAGCCATGGTGGTAGAGATTTCACGCTTTTGCTCACCCAGCAGTGGTTCAAACGCATCTAGCGCAGGCACGTTGAACTCTTGAGTGAACTTAGGCAGACGCTTAGGCGTGTAACCGTGCAACGCGTTACGACGCGCATGCATGTATTCGTATTCTGCTGTGCCTTCTTCCAATTTCAGGTAAGGCAGAGTTTTCATGTCTTCGTCAGAAATCAGATCTTGCAAGCCAAGGCGGTCACGAAGATGTTGAACATGGGTCATGTCCATTTTCTTCACGCCGTGCGCAATGTTCTTGCCTTCTGCCGCTTCACCCATGCCGTAACCTTTAACGGTTTTCGCTAGGATAACGGTTGGACGATCTGTGGTTTCTTGTGCCGCTTTAAATGCTGCGAATAGCTTCGATGGCTCATGACCACCACGCTTCAGCGCGAAGATTTCTTCGTCAGTCATGTCAGCAACCAGTGCTGCAGTCTCTGGGTATTTACCGAAGAAGTTTTCACGAACGTAAGCACCATCTTTCGACTTAAACGTCTGGTAGTCACCGTCGATGGTTTCGTTCATCAGTTGAAGCAGTTTACCTGTGGTATCTTTTGCCAGAAGTTTATCCCAGCCGCTACCCCAAACTACTTTCACTACGTTCCAGCCAGCACCTTTAAACAGACCTTCCAGCTCTTGGATGATCTTGCCGTTACCCATTACTGGGCCGTCTAGGCGCTGAAGGTTACAGTTGATCAGGAAGCATAGGTTGCCCAGTTTTTCACGAGCAGCGAAAGAGATCGCGCCGCGTGATTCTGGCTCATCCATCTCACCGTCACCCAAGAAAGCGTATACGCGCTGCGCATTGGTTTCTTTCAGGCCACGACCTTCCAGGTATTTCAGGAAGCGAGCTTGGTAGATAGCAGAGATTGGACCCAGACCCATTGAAACGGTCGGGAACTGCCAGAATTCAGGCATCAGTTTAGGGTGTGGGTATGAAGGGATACCTTTACCGTCTACTTCTTGGCGGAAGTTATCCAACTGCTCTTCTGTCAGGCGGCCTTCAACGAACGCACGCGAGTAGATACCTGGAGAGATGTGACCTTGGTAGTAAACCAAGTCACCACCGTCCACCTCATTAGGTGCACGGAAGAAATGGTTAAAGCACACTTCGTAGAAAGCAGAAGCAGACTGGTATGACGCCATGTGGCCACCCAGGTCTAGGTCTTTCTTAGATGCGCGCAACACGATCATGATCGCGTTCCAACGAATGATAGAACGAATACGACGTTCCAGGTTTACGTCACCTGGATATGCTGGTTCTTTATCCGCAGGGATGGTATTCACATAGTTGGTGGTGACGCCTGTTGGCATATCAACACCATCAAGGCGCGCCTTTTCCATAACTTGTTCTAGTAGGAATTGGGCACGTTCTACACCTTCTTCACGAACGACTGATGCAAGAGCTTCTAACCACTCTTGGGTCTCAAGTGCGTCCACGTCATTTTTCATGACTTCAGACATGGCGATCTATCCTTTCGTTGATTGACTCGTACAAAACTAATGTTGTCGCAGCTGAAAAAAACGCATCCTGACAGCTCTAATACTTAATTGAACTGTCAGGAAGCGTTATTCCAACTCGTCCTTGCGTTGCTGTATCCGGCGAAGCGAGCGCTCACGTCGGCTTTCTTCTCTGCCCAGATCCAGCAGGGTTTCCTCTATAAAAGCCAAATGCGCGTGTGATGCCTGTCGGGCCTTTTCAGGTTCCCCAGCAGTAATCGCTTGAACAATATTGGCTCTGTGTCTGGTTACCTTATCGACGACATCTTTACGACGATTCAGTAACTCAAAGTTTTGTAAAATGTTTTGCTCTAGCAATGGAGCCAGACTGCGTACGATATGCAGCAATACCACGTTATGTGATGCCTCAGTAACGGCAATCAGGTATTGCATGACGGCAGCGGCTTCGGCTTTTAAATCGCCAAGTTGCTGAGCTTCCCGGATGTGATCGTGGCACTGACACACTCGGTTCAAATCTTCTTCTGTTCCCCGCAATGCAGCAAAATAGGCTGAAATACCTTCCAGTGCATGTCGAGATTCTAATAAATCGAGTTGAGATTCTGGGTGCTCGGCCAACAACTCAATCAAAGGTTCAGAAAAACGCTGCCACAAGCGTTCGCTGACAAAGGTGCCGCCACCTTGTTTTCGAGTGAGTAGTTTTTTTGCTTCTAATCGCTGAATTGCTTCACGAATAGAAGGACGGGAGACATCAAATTGCTGCGCCAATTCGCGCTCCGGCGGCAATTTCTGCCCCGGTGACAATGTGCCTTCCAGAATTAGGCTTTCAAGCTCTTTCTCAATAACATCTGACAGTTTGGGTTGACGAATCCGTTGTATAGCCATCGTTCTTCTTTATTTTCTGGCGCCGGAAATCCTGCGCGTCTTATCCCACTCTATCGGCCTTGTAAATTGGTAAGACCAATTACCAAACACATAAAAAGTTACCAGAATGTGTCGTAATTGTCCACACTAAACTTGATTTAAGTCATAGAAATTACAAGTAGATGTCGTTTGTAAAATAATCAATCATCTCCCAATGGTATGACCAATTTGTTTGCTCTTTTCGATGAAAAGACGCGCAAATTCTCAAGACCGTTTCACTTCATGTCGGAAATTGGCAATGCTCGTTTACAAGATAAGCCGCAAAAAATCGTCACCTTTATTTATCGTGCAATGCGTGCAGATAACGTTGCCAGTTAAATGACAATCCTGGGTCTGTCTTTCTTCCGGGCGCAATGTGCTCATGACCTGTAATACGAGATTCTGTCAAATTCGGATACTGGTGAAGCAAAGCGTCTGTTACTGAGGTCAGCATTCGGTATTGTGCATCGGTGTAGGGCAAATCATCTGTCCCTTCCAGCTCAATGCCTATCGAGTAGTCATTGCACTGTTCTCGACCTTCAAAACACGAAACACCGGCGTGCCACGCGCGTTTATCAAAAGGAACAAACTGCACCACACTGCCGTCTCGTTTGATCAAACAATGGGCTGATACCTCTAAATGACGAATTTCGTCGAAATACGGATGGTCTTTACTGGTGAGATTTCCTTGAAAGAACTGCTCAATGTACGGTCCCCCAAACTGACTGGGAGGCAAACTAATATTGTGCACAACCAGCAAAGACACATCTTGTGGATCGGGACGTTCGTTAAAGTGGGGAGAAGGGAGGTAAACGGCCGATTCAAGAATATGATTACTGATAGTTAACATGCACAATGCCTTTGAGCATCAAGAAAACAACAGTTTACCGCATTTACACCAAAACCCCACACAAAAAGTACACCTTTGCTCATCTCGCAATCTGTCGTTCTCACATGTACACTTGCTGCCATAAGTAGGCAGGACTGCCCTGTTTGATTGTTTGTTTTATCAGTGACGGAACCACCATGTCAGAATTCACGAGCGCACAGCGCGTTCACGACAGCCAAACGCGGCTGGCAAACCTGAAAGAAATGCTTAAAGACGACATTGTTCGCTGCGTTGTTGATACCTTGAAAGAAGACTTGGGCGGCACCTTAGATGCCACTCAAGATATCACCGCAAGCTTAATCCCCGCTTTCACCTATGCATCTGCCACCATTATTACCCGAGAGCACGGTGTGTTCTGCGGCAGAGCATTTGCCGACGAAGTCTTTCGTCAACTGGGCGGTGAAGTGACCATTCGCTGGATGGTGGAAGACGGTGATAAGGTCGAACCCAATCAGGTGCTGTGTGAGCTAGAAGGCCCAGCTCGTCTTTTGCTTACCGGCGAACGCAATGCGATGAATTTTATTCAGACGCTTTCCGGCTGCGCGACCGAAACGGCACGCTACGCAGAAAAATTGGGCGGAACGACAACTCGCCTGCTCGATACCCGCAAAACCATTCCAGGTTTGCGTAATGCCCTAAAATACGCGGTAGCCTGCGGCGGCGGTTGTAACCATCGTATTGGCGTTTATGACGCGTATTTGATTAAAGAAAACCACATCATTGCCTGTGGTGGCATTCAGCAAGCGGTTGAAACGGCGAAAAGGCTAAACCCAGGTAAACCTGTAGAAGTGGAAACTGAATCGCTGGACGAATTACAACAAGCCATTGATGCAGGTGCCGACATCGTCATGCTGGACAACTTCACGACCGATATGATGCGAGAAGCGGTAGCACTCAACCGAGGCCGTATTGCCCTTGAAGTGTCAGGTAACGTGACGCTAGACACAATTCGCGATTATGCCGAAACAGGTGTCGACTACATTTCTGTCGGCGCACTAACAAAACACATCTCCGCCATGGATCTCTCCATGCGTTTCAAATAACGGAAAGAGGCGTAAATTATTGATAATGCAGGCAATACGCCTGCATTATCGTCTTTCAATCACACTTCAATACGTTCTCTTCATTTTTTGTTACATGAAAGGCTGTCACGCCTCGAAAGACCCTTATCTGCCCCTGTTACAACGTCCCGTTCAGTCTTATCTTGAGACCACTTACGCAATGAATTGCGTATTAAAAACAGGAGAGAAGAAAATGAGAAAGCAAAAAGGTTTTAGCTTAATTGAATTGCTAATTGTTGTTGGGATCATTGGTGCACTGACTGCGATTGCGGTGCCTGCGTATCAAAGCTACACCAAGAAATCTGATGCAACAGCAGGTGTTGCAACCATTAAATCTGTTCTGACGAATTTAGATTTATACTTACAAGAAAATGAATTTCCTACTGACAGCAAGACCAATTGGGATGCTATTGGTGCCGCATCTGACATGACATCTCTTGGTACCCTGGTACTGGCTCAAATCACAACGGGTGAAGGTGAAGCAGCAGAGGTTAGCGGCGGTACCGTAACCCTGACGTTTAACGAGAAAACTTCGATTGACACCAAAAAAATTCAGTTCGAGAAATCTGCCTCAGGATGGAAATGTGTTCAAGACACTGGTGTAACTGACCTCAAATCTTGTGCTCCCGGCACGCCGAAATAATTTCCTAAGTTGTTAAAAGGGAGGCTTTTGCCTCCCTTTCCCTTTTTTATTGCACTGTAAAACACGTCTAAACGCATATATTGCTTTTCTCTAGCAATATTTGTGCTTGATATTTATCGAGAATCCCCAAAAAAACGTTCGACATTCACCCAAGGTCAGAACATAACTTGATGAAGGTATAACGCTGACCGCGCTAAGGCAGAAAAAGAGGTATACACAGTGATTGTTGAAAATGCGGGCTCTGGACTCGTTAGCTTGTTATTGCACACCTCTGCCATCTCCATCGAGCAGGCTACCAGCGCAAACAAAGCGATAGCAAAAGACGCTATCCCAGCAGCGACTGCGCTAATCAACCAAAATATCTTCACCAGTGAGGAGCTGGCTAATACCCTCAGTCACTACTTCAAAGAACCCATTGGTGATATCAACGACTATCAGTTCTCACACACCTGCGAACAAATCGATAAGAAGCAACTGTGTCTGACCAGTAACACCCTGCCTTTGCAAATCACCGACTCTGTCCTCTACCTTGGTGTCAGTGACCCGACAGATTTAAATGCGCAAGACGAATTCCGATTTGCCACGGGGTTAATGATTAAGCCCGTCATTCTTGAACATCAACAATTACAAGGCGCACTTCGGAAACTCTACGGAAAAAACCTGTCATCAATCACACCTGATTCACTGTCGGTTTCTGACTCCGAGCTCGCTGAGCTCGCGGAATTCGATAACGCACAAGACGTCGATGAATTAGCGACAGATGAAGCCCCTGTCAGTCGCTATATTCAGCAAGTCATTCTCGATGCGATTCGAAAACAAGCCTCTGATATTCACTTTGAGCCTTTTGAAGACAGCTATCGTATCCGCTTTCGCTTAGATGGCATGTTGCAACTCCACAGTACCCCACCTGCAGGCATATCTAGAAGACTGTCAACACGGTTAAAAATTCTCGCCAAGCTCAATATAGCCGAGCGTCGTTTGCCTCAAGATGGACGGATAAAGCTGACGTTATCCAACGCCAATTCGATTGATATGCGCGTTTCTACCCTACCAACCCTCTGGGGCGAGAAAGTGGTACTGCGTATTTTGGATAGCGGCAGTGTCGGGCTGGACATCGACAAATTAGGCTATAACGAAAAGCAAAAAGCCGATTATTTGTCTGCTCTAGATAAGCCCCAAGGCATGATTTTGATGACAGGCCCAACAGGAAGCGGCAAAACGGTTTCGCTGTACACAGGCCTGAAATACCTCAATACCGCTGAACGTAACATTTCGACGGCCGAAGACCCTGTTGAAATCAACCTGCCCGGCATCAACCAAGTCAATATCAACAACGATATCGGGTTGGACTTTTCCAAAGCTCTGCGCGCTTTTTTGCGACAAGATCCCGATGTCGTCATGGTGGGCGAGATTCGAGATTTGGAAACGGCAGAAATTGGCATTAAGGCGGCGCAAACGGGGCACTTGGTACTGTCGACACTTCACACTAACTCTGCGGCGGAAAGTATTAACCGTCTAATGAACATGGGGGTGGCACCGTATAATCTGGCTGCCTCGTTATCATTGGTCATCGCACAGCGATTAGCAAGACGCCTTTGCGTGCATTGCAAAGAGCCTCACCCGATTGGCGACCAACAGCTTTCCGCACTGAAACATCACTACCCGTCACTTAAACCTAGCCACATTTTCGTCGCCAAACCCAACGGGTGCGACCGTTGCAATCACGGTTATTTAGGGCGCGTTGGCATCTACGAAGTGATGAACATTGACAGTGAACTGGCGGATGCCATCGGCCAAGGGGCAACGCCCCAGCGTTTACAAAATATCGCCACATCAAATGGCGCATTAACCCTTCAGGAAGCGGGCATTGAAAAGCTCAATGAAGGTGTCACTAGCCTTGCAGAATTGCAGCGCGTCATCAGTCTCTAGAGGGTAAGTTATGGCGACAAGTAAGCAAAAGCTCCTCGCCTTTCATTGGCGCGGGATTACAGCTAAAGGGTCGAAAGTTAAAGGCCAAACATTGGCCTTCAGCGAGCAAGAAGCGCGACTCTCATTGGCTGAGCAGCGCATTCAAATTCTGAAAATAAAGCGTCGAAGCCCCTCATCGTTTGTTCAACGACGCAATGCAGCAACCGCAAAAGATATCACCTTGTTCAGTCGTCAAATCGCGACCATGTTAGAAGCTGGCGTGCCGCTAGGGGAAACCTTGCAGTTGCTCAAGACAGGGGCCAAAAAAGCCGAAATGAAGCTGATCATTGGTAACATTTACCGACATGTTGAAGCGGGTTCATCTCTGGCAAATGCAATGAAAAGTAGCTCAACACTTTTCGACCAGTTTTATTGTGACCTTGTCTCAACCGGTGAACAGACTGGACGCCTAGAACAGATTTTCGCGCGTATCAGCGTTTATCGAGAAAAAGAGGAAGCCACACGGGCAAAAGTGGTCAAAGCCATGATATACCCAAGCATTGTGACCTTTATGGCGTTGGCTGTGACGATCGGCATGTTGTTATTTGTTATTCCTACGTTTAAGGATGTCTTCGCTTCTTTTAACGCAGATTTGCCGTGGTTTACGCTAAAAGTGCTGGGCCTTTCTGAGTTTATCCAAGATTACGGATTATACGCAGGCCTTGGGCTTATCATCGTCTTATTGATTTTTCGCGCCTCTTACAAACGCAGCACCGCTTTTCGGCTTAAGGTCAGCCGTTTTTCTCTCCATATTCCCATTATTGGGGGCGTACTCACCAAGGCGACACTTGCGCGTTTCACCCGCACCCTTGCTACCACATTCAGTGCGGGGATACCGCTGTTAAATGGCTTATCTGCGGCAGGAAAAACCGCCAATAACCTGCACTATCAAAAAGTAATAGAGAGCGTGCATCAGCAAACATCCGGGGGGCGTCCTCTTCACCGTTCAATCAAAGAGACGGGACAATTCCCCGACATGATGACGCAAATGGTGATGATCGGCGAAGAGTCTGGTTCGCTAGATGACATGCTCAATAAAGTCGCGGGGATTTATGAGGATGAGGTCGATAATACGGTCGATAATTTGGGAAAAATCCTAGAGCCCTTAATTATCATTACGCTTGGTTTACTTATCGGGTCATTGGTCATTGCTATGTACTTGCCCATGTTCGATTTGATCAACGTATTGGGATAAAAATCAAACAGCGTCTCAGATTTCTTTTTTGTTCTGATTTCGCATAGAGTGCGCGCGCGCAACTGGTTATCATGTTCATTTGCTTTACCTTGTTTAAGCGTAACCATGGAATAACGTGATGAATTGGCTGTTTGACTCTCCGAGTCTTTATGTAGTGTTTGCCTCTGTTTTCGGTCTGATTGTCGGCAGTTTTCTTAACGTCGTGATATACCGCTTGCCAAAGATGATGGAAAGGCAATGGCAGCAGGAATGTCACGACTATTTCCCTGAGAGTATCTCTGCACCTGAAGGGGCAGTGTTTAATTTAAGCCTACCTCGCTCACATTGCCCTTCATGCCAGAAACCCGTGAACGCCATCGACAATGTCCCCGTGCTAAGTTGGCTTATATTGGGTGGCAAATGCCGCCACTGTAAAACGCCAATCAGCAAGCGTTACCCTCTTATCGAACTATTAACGGCGGTATTAGCAGGTACAGTCGCCTACACATTGCCTGGTTCGTATTGGTCATTAGCTGTCGTATTTGCCACGTTTGTACTTATTGCACTTTGCTTTATCGACATCGATACCATGCTGTTACCTGATCAAATGACCTTACCACTCATGTGGGCAGGGATTTTACTTGCGGTCATCGGTATCTCTCCCGTCTCCCTCAATGATGCAGTTATCGGGGCAATGGCCGGTTATCTCTCCCTGTGGAGCGTATATCAAGTGTTTAAGATACTGACCGGCAAAGAGGGCATGGGCTATGGCGATTTCAAACTCCTTGCCGCTATCGGTGCTTGGCTTGGCTGGCAAGCTCTCCCAATGGTTATCCTCATCGCATCATTCGCAGGTGCCATTTGTGGCATTATCATGATGAAAATGAACGATACAGATAAAGAGACACCCTTCTCTTTCGGGCCGTATCTCGCGATTGCGGGGTGGATCGGTTTGCTTTGGGGCGATAAGATCATCAACTGGTATTTAACATCTTATCTGGGTTACTAAATGTCGTTGGTTATTGGCGTTACGGGAGGTATTGGCAGCGGGAAAAGCACAGTCGCGGACCTGTTTGCTGCAAAAGGGATTGATGTCATTGATGCAGACATTATCGCTCGCCAAGTGGTTGAGCCCGGCACTCCCGGACTAAACGCCATTGAAAAAAAGTTTGGTCGCTCCATGCTTACCTCCGAAGGCGCACTAAACCGTAGCGCATTGCGAGCGCATGTGTTTTCACACCCTGAGGACAAAGCGTGGCTCAATGCGCTGCTGCACCCCAAGATCCGCGAAGCCATGATCGAACAGACGCAGCAAAGCACCACGCCATACTGTCTGCTGGTAGTACCATTGTTGGTTGAAAACGGGCTTCAGTCTTTGTGCCAACGCGTTCTTGTCGTCGATGTGTCTGAAAATACGCAGATAAAACGCACTGGCCTGCGCGACAACAGCAGCGTTGAACAGGTGAAAAATATACTCAATGCTCAGGCAAGCCGGACTGAGCGACTAGCAATTGCTGACGACATCGTGAACAATGATGGCGATGATAAGGAACTGATCCCTCAAATCGACGCATTACATGCTCAGTACCTTCAACTGGCAGCACCGTAAATTGAGAGCACTATGAGCACCGACACCCTTTACGAGCACCCTTTAAATGAACAAGTCCGAGTGTATTTGCGGCTTGAGTACTTGTTAGAGCAAGTAAAAAGTGCAGCCGATATATCTGACGCATCGCAATGGCCTCAATTTTTCAAAAGCTTGTTTGATCTGATGGAGATCCTTGAACAGGTTCAAGTGAAAGGCGATCTGGTAAAGGATCTTGAAAAGCAACGTGCCAAACTGGAAGCTTGGCTAGATGTGCCACATGTCGATGTGGTGCAACTAAAAGCCTTGCTCAATGAGAGTCGCCAACTCCAACAAGGGTTGTTGCAATCCCCCCGTCTCGGGCAAAAGCTAAAAGAGGATAAATTTCTCTCCTCCATCCGCCAGCGATTTTCGATCCCAGGTGGTATCTGTAGCTTTGATTTACCCGTACTCCATCACTGGCTTAGCCTGCCGCTGGCTCATCAACAATCTAATACCGCACAATGGCTTTCTTCGCTGCAAGGCTTGGATGAAGCACTGACGTTTTGGCTACGCTTAGTCAGGGGAAGCACTGTGATGCAAGCTTGCACCGTCAAAAATGGTTTTTACCAACAAGACGTCGATGGTGCGTATTTACTTCGCATTCAAATCTCACCCGATTACAATGCCTATCCATTAGTGTCTGGGCACAAATCGCGATTTGCCGTCCGATTTATGCCGTTTGATGAAAGTCGCGCCATCGCAGATTCCATGTCACTTCGACTGGCTGTCTGCTAGATACAACGAATACAGAGGTTTCTGTGAGCAAAGAAAGTCCAACCATTGTTAAGTGCCCGCAGTGTGGCATGCCTGTCGTTTGGGGTGACGTGAGTCCCTATCGTCCGTTTTGCAGCAAAAAGTGCCAACTGATTGATTTGGGCGAGTGGGCAGATGAAGAAAAACGTATTCCAGGTGCGCCTGACATGTCTGACAGCGATGGCTGGTCAGAAAATCAGTAAGATCTGAACGATTGAGAAAAGGGGCTGAATATCGCTATTCAGCCCCTTTTTTATAGGAATGTCTCTGTTAGCTTAGCGAGTACTGGCGCATTGGCTTCAGGGAAGTCGTAGTCCCCCAAAGCTTCAATAGCGACCCATCTTCCCGGCTGCCCTTCTTTACCAAAAGGCTCACCATTAAAGGCCGCGATAAGAAAGAAATCAAACGTCAGTGATTTTTCAGGGTAATCGTGAGACAGCGACAGAAAGTGCTCAGTCTGAGTAACGGCAATACCCACTTCTTCGTCCAATTCACGGACAACAGCAACTTCCGCAGTTTCACCGACTTCTACTTGTCCACCAGCAAACTCCCAGAAACCGCCTTTATGGGCTTTCGCAGCGCGCTGCGTGATATAAATCTTGTCTTTCGTTGAATTCAAAATGATGCCAACGGCGATGTGAATGCGCTTAACGTCAGTCATAAATTACTCTTTCCATAAAAAAGGCCGCTATCTGCGGCCTCTTATTTTACACTGCCTTCGGTTAATCAATTTTACCGTGACATTGCTTGAACTTCTTACCTGAACCACATGGGCAAGGCTCGTTACGCCCCACTTTACGTCCTTCACGCACTACGGTGTCAGACGCATGGTCTTGATTGTCGTCTAGCTGATTTTCAGCTTCTGCATGATTTGTCTGCTGACGACGCGCTGCAGCCTCTGCATGCGCACGACGTTGCTCTTCCATGCGGTCAACTTCTTCAGGCTGCTGAACGCGAACCTTGCTCAACGTCATTACCACATCAGATTTCAGGGCTTCCAGCATATCTTCGAACAGCTCGAACGACTCACGCTTGTATTCCTGTTTCGGGTTCTTCTGCGCGTAACCACGCAGGTGAATACCCTGACGCAAGTGATCCATTGCCGCCAAGTGTTCTTTCCACAAGGTATCCAGCGTTTGGAGCATCACTGCTTTTTCGAAGTTGCGCAGGGTTTCTGCACCGACAGCCGCTTCTTTCGATTGGTACACATCAATGATGTGATTCAGGATTTTCTCACGCAGCTGCTCTTCATACAGCTTGTCGTCTGCATCCAACCACTCTTGCAAAGGCAGTTCAACGTCAAAATCGGCTTTCAGGCGTGCTTCTAGGCCCGCGATATCCCACATTTCTTCCAGAGATTGTGGTGGGATGTACTGATCAATCACACCGTTAACGATATCTTCACGGTTATGCTCAAGCATCTCGCTGATATCAGTCGTGTCCATCAACTCATCGCGCAGTTCGTAAACCACTTTACGTTGATCGTTCGCTACGTCATCAAACTCAAGCAACTGCTTACGGATATCGAAGTTGCGGCCTTCAACTTTACGTTGAGCATTTTCAATCGCTTTGTTCACCCAAGGGTGCTCAATCGCTTCGCCTTCTTCCATACCCAGTTTTTTCATCATGTTAGACACACGCTCAGACGCGAAAATGCGCATCAGTGAATCTTCCATAGACAAGTAGAAACGGCTTGAACCTGGATCACCCTGACGGCCAGAACGACCACGCAACTGGTTATCGATACGACGAGATTCGTGACGCTCAGTACCGATAATATGAAGACCGCCCGCCGCTTTCACTGCGTCGTGACGCTCACGCCATGTTGCTTTGATATCCGCAATTTGCTGCTCTGTTGGGTTTTCCAACTTAGCGACATCTGTTTGCCAGCTGCCACCCAACACGATATCTGTACCACGGCCCGCCATGTTGGTTGCGATGGTAACCGAACCCGGCGCACCCGCTTCAGCAACGATATCCGCTTCAGATGCGTGGAATTTTGCGTTCAGTACTGCGTGTTTCACGCCTGCTTTTTTCAGCGCGTTAGACAAGAGTTCAGATTTCTCGATAGAAACCGTACCTACCAGAGATGGCTGACCTTTTTCGCTACGTTCTTTGATGTCAGCGATGATGGCTTCAAACTTCTCACGCTCAGTCATGTAGACCTGATCGGCCATGTCATCACGAACCATTGGTTTATTGGTTGGGATAACCACAGTTTCCAAGCCATAAATTGACTGGAATTCGAACGCTTCGGTATCTGCTGTACCCGTCATACCGGACAGTAGATCATACAAACGGAAGTAGTTTTGGAAAGTGATCGATGCCAGCGTCTGGTTTTCGTTTTGGATCTTAACGCCTTCTTTTGCTTCTACAGCTTGGTGAAGACCTTCTGACCAACGACGACCCGGCATAGTACGGCCGGTGTGTTCATCAACGATAACCACTTCATCGTCTTTAACGATGTAGTCGACATCTTTTTCAAACAGTACATGTGCGCGCAAAGCCGCATTGATGTGGTGAAGCAAGGTGATGTTTGCTGGTGAGTACAGGGTATCGTGCTCTTCCATCAAACCATTTTTCTTCAGCAAATCTTCAACAAACTCTTGGCCCGTTTCGGTCAGGTGCGCTTGCTTAGATTTTTCATCAACGGTGAAGTGACCGTCACCGCGGTACTCTTCGCTGTCTTCTTTATCCTGACGTACCAACTGCGGGATAAGTGCATTGATACGGGTATACATGTCTGAGCTGTCTTCAGCTGGACCAGAAATAATCAGCGGGGTACGCGCTTCATCGATAAGGATGGAGTCCACCTCATCCACGACCGCGAAGTAACGCTCACGTTGAACACGATCTTCAGCGCGAAACGCCATATTGTCACGCAGGTAGTCAAAGCCAAACTCGTTATTCGTTCCGTAAAGGATATCTGCTTGGTAAGCGGCTTTTTTCTCTTGAGGGTGCATGTTTGGTACGTTAATACCAACGGTCATATCAAGGAATTCAAACAACGGGCGGTTAGTTTCGGCGTCACGTTTTGCCAAATAGTCGTTCACGGTAATGACGTGAACGCCTTTGCCTGTCAACGCATGCAGGTAAGCTGGCAGAGTTGCAGTCAGTGTTTTACCTTCACCGGTACGCATCTCTGCGATTTGACCGTTGTTCAGTACCATACCGCCAATCAACTGGACGTCGAAGTGACGCATGCCATAGACACGCTTAGAGGCTTCACGCACGGTTGCAAATGCTTCTGGCAGAATAACGTCCAGTGATTCGCCTTGCTCAATGCGCTGGCGGTATTCCGCTGTTTTGGCTTTCAGTTCGTCGTCAGAATATGCTTCAAACTGTGGTTCAAGATTATTAATTTCGTTGACGACTTTGCGAAGACGACGCAGGGTGCGGTCGTTGCGACTTCCGATTACTTTGGTAATTAGCTTCGATAACATGGCTTTGCCGTTTCTCTCATAATTTTAGCTTCAGCAAAAGGGCTAAAGCCTGGATACTGCGCAGCAGAGAAATTCAGCATATCCCTCTGCCAAAATTCTTTCGGAAGAATTAGCGATTCATACTGAACGATGATCTTGTGCCTGCTGAGGAGGTTTTCAAGGCTTGAGAATCAATTCTTCACGCTTATTTTGCGCTTTGGCTGATTATCATAAGCCATATCTCATACTCATCCCACTCGTAATACACGTTCTGCTTGGTTTGTTAATAAAAATTAGAACCCGTTCATTTACATGACCCTAATTAGTGCACTTTATGTTCAATTTTGGGGCGGGATGTGCCGTGTGCTGCCAACTTCTCGAAGACTTTTCTTAATGAAAGATAGAGAGGTCGCTGATCAACTGGTACTCTTTAGTGAGCATATTGAAGAGAATTGGTTTTGAGAGATCATCGTCCACAAGCAGCATTGGATTTATTGGAAAAAGGCTTAGCGGGTCAAGTGCGTCAACGCGCCTTTGCACTTTCGCAGCTTAATGACCAAGTAAAAGCCCTTCTACCTCCGCATTCGGCGAAGCATTGCCGCGTGGCCAACTTCCGCGATGGTATTTTGATCATCGAGTGTGGCTCATCAACATGGGCAAACCGATTAAATTTCGACAGACATGTTCTCTTGTCATCTTTACGTCAAAGCACATTGCCATCACTGATGACGATAGAGATCAAAGTAAACCCTGAGCTTGCCAAACGTGAAGTTGAAGAGATAAAAGCGAAGGAAATTAAGGAAAAGTCGTCCCCCGTCAGCCCTGTTGCTGCGGAGTATTTGAAAGCTATTGCGCAAAGCGCACCTGAAAAAATTCGTAAAAAACTCGAAGCGATTGCCGCGCTGGCTGACAAATCCTAAAACGAGTAATACGCGAAATAAAATTAACAGGCTTAAGTGATAGGCATAAAAAAACCGGAGTTATCACTCCGGTTTTCTTTTAGGCGAGTACCATGCCTGGTTGTGCAAACGTGACTGGCAATGTTTGTTCGTTTTCGAACGTTGCCCACTCCCATGCTTCTTGATCTGCAAGTACTGCTCTCAGAAGCTGGTTGTTTAACGCATGACCTGACTTATAAGCGCGCATTTCACCAATAATGTTGTGTCCACACATGTATAGGTCACCAATGGCATCCAATACTTTATGCTTCACCAATTCATTGTCGTAACGCAGGCCTTCTTCATTCAGGATGCGGTAATCGTCCAACACAATTGCACAGTCAAAGCTGCCGCCAAGGCACAGATTACGTGATTGAAGATATTCAATATCACGCATAAAGCCAAAAGTACGTGCGCGGCTGATATCTTTGATAAACGACTTCGATGAGAAGTCTAACACCAGATTCTGCTGCTCTGATTCAATCGCTGGGTGATTAAAGTCGATAGCGAAATCCAAGCGGAAACCGTCGTAAGGTAACAACTCAGCCCACTTGTCGCCGTCTTCGATGCGAACAGGTTTCTTAATACGAACAAAACGTTTTGCCGCATTAAGAGTCTCAATCCCCGCAGATTGCAGCAGATAAATAAATGGACTAGCACTGCCGTCCATAATTGGAATTTCTGGTGCATCAACTTCAACGATGACGTTGTCGATACCCATACCCGCAAGCGCAGCATTTAAGTGCTCAACGGTAGAGATACGAACGCCTTCGTCGTTTACCAATGCAGTACACAGCATAGTATCGCGAACAGAAGCTGGATCCGCAGGGAAGTCAACTGGCGGATTGAGGTCTGTACGGCGATAGATTACGCCAGTGTTAGCAGCTGCCGGGCGCAGGATCAACGTGACCTTACGGCCAGAGTGCAAGCCGACTCCGGTCGTTTGAACAATAGTTTTTAATGTTCGTTGTCTAATCATCTGCCATTCCCAACTAAAATTTTTTGCGCCCCAAATCACCCATTACGGTGTCACAAAGGGCAAAACGGGCAGCATGATAACATGCTGCTGCTCACAAACCAAGCACCGCCTAGATTAGTCCGCCTGCTTACGCAGGAAGGCTGGGATATCTAAGTAGTCTTGTTCTTGCTTCGGCTTAGGCGCAACGTTCGTCTGTGGCTGAGCTACCTGTTCTGCTGGGCGTCCAGCCGGCACATTCGTTGCCGCCTTAGGTGCTTCTTGCAAAGGTTGTGCCTTATTTTCCACTGGTGCTGGCTTTTGAGAACCAGGAACCAGGGTAATATCCGGCTTACGCTCATTACCAATACCAGTCGCTACAATCGTCACTCGCAACTCTTCAGACATCTCTGGGTCCATAGACGTTCCGATAACAACTGTCGCATTGTCAGACGCAAACGCTTTTATAGTGTTACCCACAGTTTCGAATTCATCCAGTCTCATATCGAAACCAGCTGTAATATTTACGAGAACACCACGTGCACCTGCCAGATCAATGTCTTCCAACAGTGGGCTGGAGATCGCCATTTCTGCCGCTTCTTCAGCACGATCTTCGCCAGTTGCTACACCGCTACCCATCATCGCGTGACCCATTTCAGACATCACAGTACGGACGTCCGCAAAGTCGACGTTGATAAGGCCAGGGCGAGTGATCAGCTCAGCAATACCCTGAACAGCGTTACGCAATACGTCATTCGCCTTAGCAAATGCGTCTAGCAGCGTAATGCCGCGACCCAGAACCTTCAGCAACTTCTCGTTCGGGATAGTGATCAGGGAATCAACATGCTTAGAAAGCTCTTCGATACCCTGCTCAGCAAATACCATGCGCTTCTTACCTTCGAAGCTAAATGGTTTGGTAACCACCGCCACAGTAAGAATACCCAGCTCTTTCGCAATCTCAGCGATAACAGGAGCTGCACCAGTACCGGTACCACCGCCCATACCCGCTGCGATAAATACCATATCGGCACCTTCGAGCTCAGCTTTAATTGCTTCGCGATCTTCCATCGCAGATTCGCGACCTACTTGTGGGTTTGCACCCGCACCTAGGCCTTTGGTGATATCACCACCGATTTGAATAACAGTGCTAACTGCCGTCTTACGCAGAGCTTGAGCGTCAGTGTTGACGGTGATGAATTCCACCCCTTCAATTGACTCTCGTACCATGTGTTCGACTGCATTACCACCGCCGCCGCCAACACCAACGACTTTAATTACCGCATCGTTGGACATTTCCATCATCGGTTCAAACATGTGTTCTCTCCGTCTTTCCTGTTCGCATCAGGTTTAAAATTCTTTCTTGATCCAGCCACTAAGCTTACTGAACATTCCGGATACAGTGCGCTTAGGTTCTGGCTCGCTCGTTTCGTTTAATAGGTTATCTTTGCCATAATGCAGCAAACCAACCGCAGTCGCATGGATAGGTGTATTGACATAATCTGTCAGCCCCGTGACGCCCTCTGGGAGTCCCACACGAACTTGGTTCTGGAATACGCGCTCAGCACATTCCACTAACCCTTGCATTTGTGCCGCACCACCAGTCAGGACAACACCTGCCGCTAATTGGTGCTTAACGCCTTGTGCACGTAGGCGTTCCTGAACTCGCTCCAGCTCTTGTTGAACTAACCCCAACAATTCACTGCAGCGCGGCTCAATAACTTCCGCCAACGTCTGTCGTTGTAAGCTTCGCGAAGGGCGACCACCTACACTTGGGACATTGACTTTTGCATCTTTGTTAACCAGTTCACTCAGTGCGCAGCCATGTCTGACCTTGATCTTCTCTGCATCACTTAATGGCGTGCCAAAGGCATACGCGATATCACTGGTAACGACATTGCCGGCATAAGGAATAACCGCTGCGTGACGAAGCGCGCCTCCTGTCCATACTGCAATGTCCATGGTTCCGCCGCCGATATCGACGACACAAACACCTAATTCTCTCTCATCGGCAGTTATAACTGCATGGCTAGCAGCCAGCCCAGAGAAAATCAACTGATCAACTTTCAGGCCACAACGTTCAACCGCTTTTTCTATATTTCTGGCGGTATCATTGTGACACGTAATCAGGTGAACACTGGCCTCCATTCGGACACCCGACAATCCTACAGGGTTTTTGATCCCCTCTTGATAGTCGATCTTGTACTCTTGTGGAATTACATGGAGTACGCGTTGCTCATCACTGATTTTCACGGATTTCGCCGTGTGGATCACCATATCTACGTCGTCTTGCGTGACTTCTTCGTCAGAGATGGTACCCATGCCTCGTTCGGTTTGGCAGTGAATATGCTTGCCCGACAGCGATAAAAATACTGAGCGTATCTTGTAATCTGACATCAATTCAGCGTCATTTATCGCACGCTGAACCGATTTCACGACAGACTCGAGATCGTTCACACCACCTTTATCCATCCCCTGAGATGGAGTGGTGCCAACGCCCAAAATATTGACGGCGCCGTCTGGCAGTACTTCACTGACGACCACCGACACTTTAGAAGTACCGATGTCCAACCCTACAATCAAAGGTCTGTCAGTTGTCTGTTTCATCCCACCTACTCTCAGGTTTACTCTTTACTGGCTTGATCAGGAGCTTTCCAGCCCACCGCAGCACCAGTGTCATAGCGCAAATCCACGTATTGAATTGTTCGACCTGTTGCGTCAATGTCTTTAATCAACCCAACAAACCGCTTTAATCTTTCATTTCTGGACTCTCGCCCTAACTCGATACGAACACCATCTCGAGTGACTATTCGCCACGATCGGCGTTCATTGAGCGCGAGTGCAGCGATTTTGTACTCTGTCGGGGCCAAGATATCTCTAAGCTCCCGCCAAACTTCTAATACTTCTTCTTCACTACCTTCAGGGCCGTGAAGCGACACCAAGTGCTGTTCTTTCACGTCCTCAGGGTTGGCACCAAAGACAACACCATGGGAGTCTAAAAGCCGCGACCCATTCCAGACCGCCTCAGGATGGTATTCAGTCACATCAACTTTCAATGTATCTGGCCATTGCTTTCGAATCGCAACGTTCGCAACCCAAGGCAGAGATGCAACGGCACCATGAATGGTGTCTACATCCTGCAACATAAAACTCTTCAACGTACCTAGAGTTAATACTGCGTTTCTGACGTCTGAGGGCGTCACATGTTGTAAGTCACCCTGTACAACAATCTGGGACAGAGGGAGCTGTTGCTCATCCCCCATCCACGTCAGCACTCGGAGCATTGACCAAAAGATAGCTAGAATGACAAATACCAAAAACACCAGCCCCCCCCAATGCGATTTCAACATTGAAGGTTGAGCCGGTAATTCTTCTGCCGTCATTTGCGTCATATCTGGCAATTGCCTCGCTCTTGATGGGCAACCTGCCGCTTTGCTCATTCCAAAGCCGACCGATTATAACGGTCAGTTTGACAGGTCACCAACCCTTCTTAACACAGAAGTGATGAAGCTGAGATCAAATACATGCAAAACCACCAAAAACAGGTTAAAAGTTAGACATCAACCAGTTAAGGTGTGCTGCAAGCCCACTCTGATTTCTAGCTTTGCTCACTCAATGCTTTTCTATCCAATTTCAATTCCGCCAGTTTTCTGGCCACTTTTCCTATGTCACCAGCACCTTGAGTCAACACCAAATCACCTGGTTGAATCACGGCTTCAAGTGCCGCAGGTAGTGCGTCCACATCAGGCACAAAAATCGGATCAATTTTTCCACGGCTGCGAATAGTGCGACATAAGCTGCGACCATCCGCACCCGCGATTGGTACTTCACCCGCTGAATACACATCCAGCATCAGCAGCACATCAACATGCTCAAGCACATTGGCAAAATCATCATACAAATCACGTGTACGACTGTATCGGTGCGGTTGGAATACCATAACCAAACGGTTATCAGGCCAACCTGCGCGAGCCGCCTGAATGGTTACGTCGACTTCACTTGGGTGATGTCCGTAATCATCCACCAGCAACACTTCACCATCATCAACGGGGAACAGGCCCAGTTGGTCAAAGCGACGGCCAGTACCTTCAAAACTTGCTAGTGCACGCAAAATGGCATCGTCTTCAACACCATCTTCTGTTGCAACAGCAACTGCCGCTGTTGCGTTCAGGGCGTTATGACGGCCAGGTATATTAAGTTCGATGTGCAGCTCAGGCTTATCTTTACGCAAAATAGTGAAGATGCCTTTCTGGCCTTCTTGGCGGTAGTCTTTCAACTGAACATCAGCATCATCAGCAAAACCATAGGTAATTACCTGACGACAGATTGTGGGGATAAGCTCTCGCACCACAGGATCGTCAATACACATCACCGCCTGACCATAGAAAGGCAGTTTGTGTAGAAAATCGATAAAGGTCTGCTTCAATTTGCCAAAGTCGCCGCCATACGTATCCATATGATCAGCTTCAATGTTGGTCACAATCGCTACCATCGGTTGAAGATGAAGGAACGATGCATCGCTCTCATCAGCTTCCGCGATCAGGTAACGGCTGCACCCCAAACGCGCATTGGTACCTGCACTTTTCACCAAGCCGCCATTGACGAAAGTAGGATCTAATCCTGCTTCTTGATAAATCAATGTAGCCAGTGCGGTTGTCGTGGTTTTACCATGCGTTCCCGCAACGGCGATTCCATGACGGTAGCGCATCAATTCAGCCAGCATTTCCGCACGGCGAACGACAGGTGTGCGCGCAGACTTAGCGGCGACAAGCTCTGGGTTGTCTTGCTTTATCGCTGTGGACACCACAACAACGCTTGCGCCATCGACGTTTGCTTCAGCGTGCCCAATGAAAACCTTGGCGCCTTTGCTTTCTAAACGTTGAGTGACGGCATTCTCAGACAAATCTGAGCCTGTAACTTCGTAGCCTTCATTCAGCAGAACTTCAGCAATACCACACATACCAGCCCCGCCGATCCCCACAAAGTGGATACGCTTCACACGACGCATTTCTGGCACCATGGTGCGAATTTTTTCTAACTGATGACTATCAAACTTGCCCATCACTCTCTTCTCTTAATTTGCGACTTCTTTGATGACATCTGCCACGCGCACTGCGGCATCTTTGATGCCCGCTTTTCGTGCTGCTTCTGACATCGCAGTCAAAGACGTTGAATTTTGTTTTTCTAGAATCTCTGCCAGCTTTTGTGCTGTCAGGTCTGGCTGTTCCAGCATCACGGCGGCACCGTTATCTACCAGGTGCTCTGCATTCAGTGCTTGTTGACGATCTTTGTGCATGAAAGGCACGAAGATCGCGGGAACGCCCGCCACAGACACTTCTGAAACTGTGAGTGCGCCCGAACGACAAATCAGCATATCTGCCCATTGGTAAGCAGCCGCGACATCATCGATAAACTCTGTCACCTCGACGCAATCTACACCAGCTGATTGATATCTCGCCTGCGTATCATCTTTTGCGCCTTTGCCCGCTTGGTGTCTGACAACAATCGGACGTTTTACCAATGCAATGGCTTCCGGCACGGTATGGTTCAGAATTCTCGCCCCTTGGCTTCCGCCCATCACCAATACCTTTAGTGGCTCGCCATCTTGATAAGCGGGAGCCTGTGGCAGTTCACACACATCTTTTCGAACTGGGTTACCCACCACTTCTTTATCTGCAAATGCACCAGGGAATGCCTGCAACACGCGTTTGGCAATCTTTGCCAACCAACTGTTGGTCAAACCTGCCACGGCATTCTGTTCGTGCAACACGACAGGGACGCCACATAACCATGCAGCTAATCCACCAGGGCCACTGACGTACCCACCCATACCGAGCACAGCGTCGGGTTTCCACTGCTTGATGTATTTTCTCGCTTGAATGACGGCGTTCAATATCATCCAAGGGGCAAGCAGTTTACGCGCAAACCCTGCACCACGCAGCCCTTTTACATGAATAAAATCGATCTCAATACCATGTTTTGGCACGAGTTCCGCTTCCATACGGTCTGCAGTACCCAGCCAGCGAATTTCCCAGCCTTGTTGCTGTAGCTCTTGTGCAACAGCAAGCCCTGGAAAAACATGGCCACCGGTTCCGCCAGCCATGACAAGGAGTCTTTTATTCTTTTGTTCTTTTTCGTTTTTCATGAGACACAATTCGCTGATGCGCTTGCGCGGTTTCTAATCGATATTCATGATCGATTCTCAACAGAAGCGCAACCGCAGTAGACATAACAAACAAACTTGAACCGCCGTAACTTACAAGCGGCAATGTCAGACCTTTCGTCGGCATGATACCTGCGGCGGCACCGACATTGACCAAGGCCTGAAACGCAAACCAAATACCGATACCAAACGCAAGATAGCCACCAAATAGCTGATCATTCTCAAGGCATCGTTTGCCGATAAAAAGCGCACGGAATACCAGTGCAAACACCATTAATAGAACCAGAGTTACGCCGATCAAACCTAACTCTTCGGCCAAAACGGCAACAACAAAGTCGGTATGCGCTTCTGGCAGGTATTCCAATTTCTGAATGGAATTACCTAGCCCCTGCCCAAACCAATCACCACGACCAAATGCCATAAGAGATTGCGTTAGCTGATAGCCTTTACCAAAAGGGTCATCCCACGGGTCTAAGAATGAGGTCACACGCGCTACGCGGTATGGCTCTGCTAGAATCAGTGCGCCCACTAACCCCAGCCCAGTTGCGAGCAACGCACCGAATTGCCACAACTTAGCACCCGCAATAAACAGCATGCCGACGGTTGTCACAAACATCACAATGACCGACCCCAGATCCGGCTGAGCCAGAAGCAAGACTGCTATCACCACCAGCACGGCAAGCGGCTTAAAAAAGCCACGGAAGCTTTCTCGTACTTCACCCTGACGACGCACCAAGTAACCAGAGATGAATAAGAATAGAGAGAGTTTTGCCACTTCTGCTGGCTGGAGGTTAATCACGCCCAATGGTAGCCAACGCACCGCGCCATTCACCGAACGGCCCACAAACAGAACGGCAAACAACAGAAACAAAGAGACAAGTAGCATTGGGATGCTTAATTGCTGCCAGCGTGACAGCGGAATTTGCATCGCGAATCCCGCGAGAATGATCGCGCCAAACAGGTAAATTCCCTGTCGCATTGCAAAGTAGAACGGCTGATCAACCAAGCGTGTCGACACGGGTATTGATGCTGACGACACCATTATCAGGCCGACCATCATCAACCCAAAAGAGAGCCATACCAGTTGACGGTCATACAAAGCGGTTGGCGCAGGCTTCGTCGCCCAACGCCAGACATTGATGTCTTCCCACTTGATTCCCATCATCCTGAGATACTCTCCTCTGAATGACGTGCAGTGATTTCTCGTGCATAACCTGCAAAGGTGTCGCCGCGCACCATGAAATTGGGGAACTGGTCAAAGCTCGCACACGCAGGAGAAAGCAACACCATATCTCCTTCCTTCGACGTTTCGGCAGCGATATCCATGGCTTGCTGCATGGTCTCAACAACAATCGGTTCAGCGACTAACGCTGTAAACGCATGTCCGTCGCGACCATAGCAATAAAGTGCAACATCAAGCTTATCCAATACGGGCTTAAGCGAGGAAAACTCCGCGCCTTTGCCGTCACCGCCGACAAGTAAATGTAATTTACCCGCAAGTTGCAGGCCATCAAGCGCGGCTAGGGTACTTGCAGGGTTGGTGGCTTTCGAGTCATTCACCCAAAGCACGCCATCGTGTTTAATTACTTGCTGACAGCGATGAGGTAAGCCCGTGTATTCACGCATTGCTGCACGTTGTGCATTGCGAGAAATGCCAGCAGCATCAGCCAATGCCATGGCAGCGAGACAGTTTGCAACGTTATGGCGGCCAACTAGGGCAATCTCAGAAACTGCCATCACTTGCTCACCGTTTGCAGTCAGCCACTCTTCACCATCACGGCGAGTGAGTGTGTAGTCACCTTCAGCAAAACCAAAGCTTATCGCTTTTACTGAAGTTTGAGCTTTCGTTTGCAGATCATCGTGGTTCCAGACCGCCAATTGGGTCTGTTCGAATATACGCAGTTTTGCTTGGCGGTAGTCTTCCATTCCGTCGTAACGATCCATGTGATCTTCAGACAGGTTCAGAAATACCGCCGCCACCATGTCCAGCGATGAGGTGGTTTCCAATTGGAAGCTGGAAAGTTCAAGGACATACAGATCATGGTCATTCGCTAACATGTCCAGTGCAGCAAAGCCAATGTTGCCACCAACACCGACATTAACGCCGTCAGCTTTTGCCATTTCACCAACAAGGCTCGTTACCGTACTCTTGCCGTTTGAACCAGTAATACCGATGACGGGTTTAGAGACATCACGAGCGAACAGTTCTATGTCACCGACAATCTCAATACCTTGCTCTGATGCTGCACGAAGTTCAGGAGTGGCAAGCGCAACCCCCGGACTGGCAACAATCTGGTCAGCAGTTAGTAACCACTCCATATTCCAGCCGCCAGCATGCAGGGCAACGTTTGCAGGAAGCTGTTCAGCACCCGGCGGGTTAGTACGGGTATCAATCACACGGATGGTCGCGCCGTCGGCTTTTTTTACAAGGTGCTTAACGACGGAGAGCCCGGTCATACCGAGCCCTATTACCACAATGTTTTTTGTTGCGGCTACCGTGTTCATCTAGCGCACCTTCAAGGTAGCCAGTCCGGCAAGAACCAGCATCAGCGTAATGATCCAGAATCGCACGATAACGCGCGGCTCCGGCCAACCTTTTAACTCATAGTGATGGTGTATCGGAGCCATGCGGAAAATACGTTGTCCGCGTAGCTTGTAAGAACCTACCTGCAGAATCACTGACAGGGTTTCCATTACGAATACACCACCCATGATCACTAGCAAAAACTCCTGACGCACCAGCACAGCAATCGTGCCCAGTGCTCCGCCAAGTGCCAGCGAGCCTACATCGCCCATAAAGACTTGAGCCGGATAAGTATTGAACCAGAGGAAACCAAGACCAGCCCCCACAATGGCTGCACAGACGACCACCAGCTCATCCGCGTCTTTGATGTACGGGATGTGCAGGTACTCAGCGAAGTTCACGTTACCCGTTGCCCATGCGATAAACGCAAAACCGCTGGCAACCATCACGGTAGGCATAATGGCAAGGCCATCTAGTCCGTCCGTGAGGTTAACGGCATTACTGGTACCGACAATGACAAAATAAGTGAAGACGACGTAGAACAAACCAAGTTGCGGCATCACGTCTTTAAAGAAAGGAACGACAAGTTGCGTGGCTGCGGTATCTTTACCGTGTGCATACAGCGCAAACGCCACAATCAGCGCAATGGCTGACTGCCAGAAGTACTTCCAGCGCGCGATGAGACCATCCGTGTTCTTTCGGACCACTTTACGGTAATCATCGACAAAGCCGATTGCACCATAGCCCAAGGTCACGAATAGCACCGCCCAAACGTAAGGGTTCGATAAATCCGCCCAAAGCAATACGGTCACAGTGATCGCAGTCAGGATCATAATGCCGCCCATGGTAGGCGTACCGCGCTTGCTGAAATGAGATTCAGGACCTTCGTTACGAACAACTTGACCAATTTGCAGCATTTGAAGGCGTGCAATAAGGCGAGGGCCCATCCAAAGGGAAAGTAAAAGTGCGGTTAGGACACTCAAGATCGCACGAAACGTCAGGTAATCGAACAGACGGAAGAAGGAAAACTGTTGCGTCAGAAGATCTGATAGCCAATCTAGCATTTTGCTGCCTCCTCGATGGCTGATACCACTTCCCACATTTTCATTCCGTTGGCACCTTTGACCAGCACGGATACTTCAGGTTTTGTTTTCATGAGTTCTACTACATGCGCAATGAGCGCGTCTTTTTGCTCGAAATGTTGACCACCACACTGCGCACTAATCACAGTGCTGGCCGGTCCATGAGTAATAACAGTCTGAATGGATGCATTAGCAAGGTGATCTGCCACTTCTTGATGCACAGAGGCAGAGTGTTCCCCCATCTCGGCCATATCAGCAAGCACAATCACTTTTTCACCGTCAAAACCGTCTAGTAGATCAACTGCAGCCTTCATTGCCGCCAGACTGGCGTTATAGCTGTCATCAATCAATCGTAGGTTTGGACGAGGGAAACTAATGGCACCACGCCCTTTAACAGGTGCCACGGATGCCAGCCCTTCCATAACGTCATCGGCGGTAATTCCGTCGATATTCATCGCAGTCATCGCCGCCAATACCGCATTCGCGACGTTGTGTTCACCAGGAAGACTTAGCGAAACAGGAAACTCACCATCTGGCGTTACCAGCGTAAATGCATAGCAGCCAGACTCAAGCTGTTGAATATTCTTTGCATGAAAATCAGCAGGCACGTCGCTCACCGTCATGGTCTGAACACGCTTATCCGCCAATACCGATGTCCATGCATCGCCACCGTTGCTGTCCAAATTCACAATGGCGATGGAACCTGGAGCAAGTCCTTCGTATATTTCGCCTTTCGCCTTTGCCACACCCGCTAAAGAGCCGAACCCTTCAAGGTGCGCTGCGGCTAAGTTTGTTACCAACGCAATGTCTGGTTTCACAAGTTGTGTGGTATATGCAATTTCGCCAATATGATTCGCACCTAGCTCCATCACAGCGAAATCATCCGATGGCTGTAAACGAAGCAGCGTCAGAGGCACACCGATATCGTTATTAAAATTGCCTGCGGTATAAAGGGTTTGTCCTTTGCGCGACAAAATGGCGGCTAGCATTTCTTTGACAGTGGTTTTGCCACAGCTGCCAGTAAGGGCAATGGTCTTCACATTACACTGCGATTTTACCCACGCACCGAGTTGTCCGAGTGCGAACGTGGTGTTTTCCACCACTAATTGAGGCAAGTCGATGTCTACAGGCTTAGAAATAAGCACTGCGGATGCACCATTGTTTTTCGCTGTTTCGACGAAATCATGCGCATCAAAACGCTCGCCAACTAACGCCACAAACAAAGCACCGTCACCCAACGTCCTTGTGTCCGTTGAAACGGCATCAATCGTGACATCTTTACCGACAAGATCTGCCTTTAATACGTCGCGCAATGTCGTTAATGAAACTGGAATCATACCTCTCCCTCCAGCAGTGCTTGTACGGTTTCACGATCTGAATAGTGAACCGTGCCGGAAGCAAGAACCTGATAATCTTCATGCCCTTTACCTGCGACCAATATCACATCGTTTGTCGATGCATTCTCAAAGGCATAACGGCAAGCTTCAGCGCGATCATGCAAGACGATGGCGTCATTCGGATGCGCCATTCCTTTCAGCATGTCCTCAACGATGGTCACTGGAGATTCTGAACGCGGATTATCATCAGTCAAAATAGCGTTGTCCGAAAGGCGTTCAGCAATTTCAGCCATCATTGGGCGTTTGCCGCTATCGCGATCGCCACCACAACCGAAAATGCACCAAAGTTTTGAGTCACAATGGCGGCGCAATGCAAGAAGAGCCTTCTCTAGCGCATCGGGGGTGTGAGCATAATCCACCACCATCATAGGTTTGTCAGGGTGATGAAAAACTTCCATACGACCAATAACGGCTTGAAGTTGTGATGCCGAAGCTATCAATGCTTCTTTGTCGTACCCCAACCCCAGTAGGGTTGCTAGGCTCAATAGCAGGTTCATGACATTAAACTCACCGACAAGCGGTGCTGTAAATTGCCCTGTCCCCCAATCAGAATCAAACGCGATGCTCACGCCACTGGTCGCATAGTCAACGTGAGTCAACCAAAGCTTACGTCCCTGATGTGAAGCTACATCGGCTGCGGACATCGACACCGCAATGGCTTCTGGCATGCTGCGTAACCACTCTGCACCAACACTGTCGTCTGCATTGATCACGGACACAGGCGTTCCATAATGGGTAAATAGGCGCAGTTTTGCTTCGGCGTAGGCTTCCATGGTGCCGTGATAATCAAGATGGTCACGACTAAGGTTGGTAAAAATGGCTGCGTCGAATGCAACCGCTTTCACGCGATCTTGAACTAAACCGTGGGAAGAAACTTCCATTGCAACATGAGAGGCACCTGCCGCATGAAATCGCGCAAGCTGCTCTTGAATGTCCACTGCGCTCCCTGTGGTATTAAGAGCGGGTTCAAGAGACGCTAAAAATCCGTTGCCCGTGGTGCCCATCACTGCCGCTTTACCATCAAGCAAATCAATCCACTGCGCCACAAGCTGGCTGATGGTTGTTTTACCGTTCGTCCCGGTCACACCAATCACGGTCATTGCCTGGCTCGGTTGCTGAAAATAGCGCGCAGATATTTCAGAAAGCGTGGATTTCAAATGCGGAAACGCAATAACAGGCACATTGCCATGTATTTCAACTCCGAACTTACCATTGGTATCGCCATCGTCGGCAATAACGGCAGCAGCACCAGCTGCAATCGCGTCAGGAATAAATCGACGCGCATCTAATGCGTGCCCTTGGATGGCCACGAAAACATCTCCAGTCTGAATATGGCGATTGTCCAATTTCAGGCCTGAGATAACGACATCCTGCTCAAGGTGATACCAGGGTGCCAATAGATTTTTAAGACTTGTATTCGGCATCAGTTCTGCCTGTTTGTATTAGCAAGTTGTAACTGGGACTGCTCCGCATCCGGTGCAATATTCAAAATCTGTAACGCGCTTTTCATCACTTCAGAAAAGACGGGGGCCGCAACTTGGCCGCCGTAATATTTGTCACCTTGTGGTTCGTTGATCACAACCACCAAGGCAATACGTGGATCGCTAATAGGCGCAATTCCCGCTGTGTATCCAATGTATTCATCACCGTAGCCACCCGCCACAGCGACTTTCGCCGTACCTGTCTTTGCACCGACTCGATATCCTGGCACTGCAGCACGATGGGCACTGCCACCTTTTTCGGTCACAGACTCCAACATATCGAGCAGCTTGCGTGTATTTTCACGTGAAGCAACTTGCTTGCCCGGTACAACCGCTTCTGTTTTCAAAATGGAAAGTGGTCGGTTGATCCCAAGGCTACCCAGAGTGGCGTAAGCACGCGCTAACTGCGCAGGCGTAATCGATAATCCGTAACCAAAGGCCAGCGTCGCACGCTCAAAGTCAGACCAACGTCGACGGTTGGGATATAAACCAAAAGACTCGCCAATCAGGTTTACACCCGTGGCATCACCAATGCCAAAACTGCTGTAAAGCCCCAACAACGCATCAACTGGCATAGATAGAGACAACTTACTTACGCCAATGTTGCTGGATTTTTTGAGAATTTTCCGAAGGTCTGCTTTGCCAACCTTAGAGACATCACGAACACGTGCACCACCAATCGACATAATGCCGTTGCCGGTATCAATAATCGTGTGTTCATCAGCGACGCCGTTTTCCAATGCAGCAAGTACAACGAGAGGCTTAATGGTAGAACCGGGTTCAAACACATCAGTGATGGCGCGGTTACGCATTTTGAAACTTTTAAGATCCGAGCGATTATTCGGGTTGTAGGACGGCGCGTTAACCATTGCAAGCACTTCGCCGGTCCGCACATCCACCATGACCAGTGAGCCTGAGGTAGCACGGTAATCAGCGACAGCTTGTTTTATCGCACGGTATGAAATCGCCTGCAGACGCTGATCAATACTCAGCTCTAGCGGTTTCCCTTCTTCTTTCGCTTCCAAAGAGATATTTTCAACAACTCGGCCATATCGGTCTTTTCGAACAGTACGTCGTCCAGGCTCACCACTGAGCCAACCGTCGTAACCGCGCTCGATGCCTTCCAAGCCGCGTCCGTCGATACCTGTCACGCCAACTAAGTGAGCACTAACCTCACCGGTAGGATAAAAACGACGAGATTCATCGTTAAGGCCAATCCCCGGCAGTTTTAGGCTTTTTACGTACTCAGACATAGCTGGGCCGACTTGTCGCTGAAGGTAGATAAAGCGCTTTTTCTTGTTCTTTTCTATGCGAGCCAGCATCTCTTTGCGGTCGAGACCGAGTACATCTGCCAAGGCGTACCAGCGATCTGTTTCCGCCAATCCGCCGTTTTTAAACACAGTAACGGGGTCAACGTAAACAGCTTGAACAGGCACGCTAACCGCTAAGGGTTCACCATTTCGATCAGAGATCATGCCACGGGCAGATGGGAGGGCTTTGACTCGGACTGAACGCAAATCGCCTTCGTAACGAAGGCGATCAGGTTCGATCACTTGAATGTAGGCAGCACGAGCGATGAGGCCGAAAAGTGCCAAAGAAATAAAGATACAAACCGTAACGAAGCGCCATTTGATAAACGTTGGCACCTGCTTTATCGCCCGAGGATTTTTAGGTTTGTTTTTTCCCTTAAACACTATTGGCTCACTATGATTTCACGTTTGTTGTCGGGACGAATCATATCTTGATCCCGCCTCGCCATTTCTTCGACGCGGCTATGCTCCGACAGGGCATGCTCTTCCAAAATTTGGTTTCGCCACTCAACATCAAGGCGCTCGCGTTCAATAAGCAGCCTGTCTTGCAATGCAATAACAGACCGCGTTTGCTGAGTGATATAAACGACCGCAAGGGCAGATAACAACACCAGAACCAATAAAATCAGCGGGGCTCGACCAATGGAGGTCAAATCCCGAATAATCTGTTTAGTTAGCCCTGGCGTCTGATCCATTAGTCACCCAGTTTTTCTGCAACACGCAGTACTGAGCTGCGAGAACGCGTATTATCAGTCACTTCCAAATCGCTTGGCTTTAACGCTTTGCCGACAGGCTTCATATTGGCACTGCCAAGTGCACGAATTTGATCTTCAGTCAGCGGCACACCACGAGGCACGTCTGGCCCCTTGCTTTGTTTGCGGATAAAACGCTTAACTAAACGATCTTCCAGTGAGTGGAAGCTGATGATAGAAAGACGAC
This sequence comes from Enterovibrio qingdaonensis, assembly GCF_028683135.1. Classification (GTDB taxonomy): domain Bacteria; phylum Pseudomonadota; class Gammaproteobacteria; order Enterobacterales; family Vibrionaceae; genus Enterovibrio; species Enterovibrio qingdaonensis. The sequence goes on along the minus strand of NZ_JAJUBB010000009.1, from coordinate 99,594 downwards.
CACCAGGAGCCAACACATTCAGTGCCCCTTGCATCGCCGTTTCAATTTCTTCCAGTTCACTGTTGATATAGATACGAATCGCTTGGAAACTGCGGGTCGCTGGGTGTTTTTTCTTGTCACGAGACGGGGATGCATTGGCGATAAGATTTGCCAACTGCAAGGTACGCGTCAACGGCTCTTTGGTCTCGTCTTCACGGTGAGCAACAATGGCACGCGCGATGCGCTTCGCAAATCGCTCTTCACCAAACTCTCGTAATACCCACGAGATATCATCAGCATCGGCTTCCATCAGCCATTGAGACGCTGGAATGCCTGATGTTGGATCCATACGCATATCTAACGGGCCGTCACGCATGAAGCTGAAACCGCGCTCTGGGTCATCAAGTTGAGGGGATGACACACCAAGATCAAGCAATACGCCATCAATCTTGCCGCTTAAGCCGCGCTCTTCGATGTATTCTTGGACGCCCGAAAATGGGCCGTGGATGATATTGAATCTTGGGTCATTGATCTTGGCGGCTTCTGCAATTGCTTGTGGGTCGCGGTCAATACCGTATAAACGGCCATTTTCGCCCAATCGAGACAAAATTTCGCGCGAGTGACCACCACGGCCAAAGGTGCCATCAACGTAAATGCCATCGGGTTTAAGGGCTAAGCCTTCGATAGATTCATGGAGAAGGACGGAAATGTGTGAGAACTGCTCTGACATAATCTTGGGTACCTATAGCGAGAAGTTACTGAGCCGTTCGCTCAATGCTTCTGCTGATTCCGCTTGAAGTTGAATATCTTGATCGATCTGTTGCTGCCATTTATCGCTGTTCCACAATTCAAATTTATTTAATTGTCCAACTAACATGGCTTTCCCACTCAGCCCCGCGTAATCGCGCAACGTTGGAGAAATCAAAAGTCGACCTTGTCCGTCCATCTCACACTCAAAGGCGTGACCCAAAAGCAATCTCTGCAATCGACGCTCTGCCGGGTTGAGGCTAGATAGGCGGGAAAGTTTGGCTTCAATGCGCTCCCATTCGGGCAATGGATAAACAAGCAGGCATGGTAACTGATGATCAATGGTGCATACAAACACGCCATCACACAGCGCATCGAGTTCTTCTCGATATCGCTTTGGTAATGCCACTCGACCTTTGGTGTCGAGTGAGATCGCGCTGACGCCCCTCAACATGCCACTGACTCCCCCTTTATCCCAAAATTAACCACTTTCTTCCACTATTTCCCACTTAGAAGTGTACGTAGCAGGCAAAAAGAAAGTCAAGCTAGGCAAAGAGATGATAATGCTCACAATTTCGTGAACAGCATTCTAGATCAAAGGCTTGCCCGCCAATTATCGGCGCTGTTTTTTTAACCAAACGCCATTCTTTTTAAGAATGGCTCTCGGCATACCAGAAAAACTTCTTAGAAAAGTCGGAGAGGGAGACCAAAAAAGTCGTTGTGGTATGCCCCAAATAAAGAAGGCGAGCAAAATGCTCGCCTTCTTCAAGGTGTTTGGTGAGTTGGCCTATAAGCCGGGTTCTGTACCGTAAAACGGTGGTAACCATTCGTCTAGGCCTGCAATCGCTCACAGGCTCAAGCAACCTACCCGTTCCCAACGCGGGCCGCGCCAAAGGGAACCTATTTGGTCTTGCTCCGGGTGGAGTTTACCGTGCCACGAACTGTTGCCAGTCGCGCGGTGCGCTCTTACCGCACCCTTTCACCCTTACCTGATCTCCGAAGAGCCATCGGCGGTTTGCTCTCTGTTGCACTGGTCGTAGGCTTGCGCCCCCCAGGCGTTACCTGGCACCCTGCCCTGTGGAGCCCGGACTTTCCTCCCCCTCGTCAGTCTCCCAAAGGACATCAACGAAGCAGCGGTTACCCGGCCAACTCAGGCGGCGGATTATATAGAACTCCCCGCCAGGGATCCAGCGCAAACTCGAGATCTTATTGATCTAAACTCTCTAAGCCCCACTTATACAGCGCATTTTTTTTGACACCGTATAATTCCGCAGCAATTGCTGCTGCTTTTTTCAGCGGCAACTCTTTTGATAGCAGCGTGACAGCTTTTGTCGCTTCAGGTGGCAGATCGTCTTTTTCAGCACGATGCCCAGCAATCAGCAGCACCATTTCACCACGAACACGGTTGCTGTCTTCGTTAAGCCAAGGGATCAACTCTCCCAGTGGAGCACCATGAATAGTCTCATAGGTTTTCGTTAACTCACGCGCCAGTACAACTTGGCGGTCTTCGCCTAGCACTGCCAGCATATCTTCCAGTGTATCGAGTATGCGGTGCGGTGATTCATAAAAAATCATGGTGCGCGGGTCGCTGGCAACTTCCATGAACTTATCACGGCGACCTTTGCTTTTTGGCGGAAGAAACCCTTCAAAACTGAAACGATCGGAGGGAAGCCCCGAGGCACTCAATGCTGTAATAACGGCGCAAGGCCCTGGAAGTGGTACAACTTTTACACCCGCCTGACGACAACGCGTCACAAGGTGGTACCCTGGATCCGATATCAACGGCGTGCCCGCATCAGAAACCAACGCAATAGTCTGCCCACTGACCAATTTTTCGATCAACATATCCGCTTTTTGTTGCTCGTTATGGTCGTGCAAAGCAAAAGTTCGGGTCGTGATGCCAAAATGGGACAACAGTCTACCCGTATGACGGGTATCCTCGGCAGCGATGATGTCAACATGCTGCAAAATCTCTAGCGCACGTTGAGTGATATCACCAAGGTTTCCGATCGGTGTCGGTACGATATATAAAGTTGAGACGTCAACCATGGTTGAAGTTTCATCAGTCATTTGTTTCACAACCCTTCGGCGATTAATATAGAGGGCAACAAGTTACGGACAGAAGATGTTCATGCGTAAAATAACCCATAAGTGCAAAAGTGTATCACGACTTCTCTCACCAATCGCGCTGGCTTTGGTGCTTTCTGCATGTCAGACAACGCCTCCAGCGGAGCAAGGTCCTCAGTATGACATCACCGCACCTGCTCGAGAGTCATCAACCTACTATCTGCTTCAGGCAGAAACGTCGACAGGCGAAGAGAAAGCAGACTGGTTTTTGCTTGCGCTGAAAGCGTTAATCGAAGAAAACCAATTTGCGCAGGCAGATGTATTGGTTGGTCGATTAGCCAAGCTTCCGCTAACGCCGCTTCAATTGTCTGAGTGGCAACTCAACCGTGCTGTGTTGTTAGAGAAAAAAGGCCAGCCGCAAGCGGCGTTAGACAGCCTGAATTTTCAGCCAACCTGGCAACTGCCCGCCACTCAATACCAGCGTTACTACCAACTAAAAGGCGCACTCTACGAGCAGCTTGGCAATCAGCCGGGTGCTGTTTTTGCGTGGGCTGAAGCGTCTCCGTACCTAACCGATACCTATGACAAGCAAAAAAATTGGGACAAGGTCTGGAAAAGTTTAATTCAAATGCCGCTGCCTGATCTCAATGCCTTGTCTAAGGCAGGAAATGAAACGCTGACTGGTTGGATTGATCTTGTCACGCAATTACGCCGCAATGCCGGTCACCCGGCACGTCAACAAGAAGCATTAAATGAATGGTTGGCTGCAAACCCTGAACATCCAGCAAACCGTTATTTGCCAACAGACCTAGCCACATTGCAGGCTATGGAAATACTTCGCCCTGAACGTATTGGCGTGTTGCTTCCTTTGAGTGATAAATTCGCCGCGCAGGGTGAAGCCATCCGTAACGGCTTTGTCCAAGGTTTGCTTGATGACGCATCGGGTGAAAAAGCGCCAGCAGTAACGTTTTACGATACAAACGCATCCTCAATGACTGACATCGTTGCCAAAATGCAAGCAGAAGGCATTCAATTCGTCATTGGTCCACTACAAAAAGATAAAGTCGACGCCTTCTTGGCTGACAGCCAAAATAGCTTCCCAACGCTGGCTCTGAACATCCCAAATGGTGAGCACGGCGAGCCTAACGCTTGCTTCTTTACTTTGTCACCAGAGCAAGAAGCGCAGCAAGCTGCCATTCACATTGCACAGAATGGACAGAAGTACCCCCTTGTAATTGCGCCAAGCAATGGTTTTGGTAAACGTGTAAGTGATGCGTTTTCAAAAGAATGGGAAGCATTGACTGGCGAGCCTGCCGAAGTTGAGTACTTCAAAAACCGCGCTGCAATGCAAAAAACGGTACAACGCGTCTTTGGCCTTACTGAAAGTCAGGCCCGCATACAACAAATGAAGCAGCTGACAGGTCTAGATCTTGAAGCTGAACAACGTAGCCGCCGAGACGTTGATGCCGTTTATCTTGTTGCAAATGCCGGTGAGTTAACGCTACTCAAGCCGTTTATTGAAGTCGCTATCAATCCTGATGTGCAGCCGCCAAAACTGTACGCCAGCTCCCGCAGCAACAACCGCGTTAAAGGCGTAGGCGAAATTGGCGAACTACGCGGTATCGAATTTAGTGATGTGCCGCTATTGATTGAGCCAAACCACCCAGCGTCTGAGCGCTTCCACCACCTATGGCCTGATTTAGACAACGGCATGACCAGACTGTACGCCTTGGGTATGGATGCTTATGCCTTGATTGAAGCACTGCCACAAATGCAGGTGTTACCTGAGTACCGTTTTGAAGGCCAATCTGGCGAACTGACGCTGGGCGATTACTGTACCGTTAACCGCACAGTATCTTGGGCGAAATTTGGAGACCAGGGGATTGTTTCTGTTAAATAAGAAACAGTCTGGCGATCACTATGAACAACAAGCCTGCCGCTTTCTCAAGCGGCAGGGTCTTTTGTTTATCGACAAAAATGTTCGCTTTAAATTGGGTGAGCTTGACCTCGTCATGCGAGACGGAACATGCCTCGTCTTTATTGAAGTCAAATTTCGTCAAAGCCAGAAATTTGGCGGTGCCGCTATTACCGTGAATCACAAAAAACAACAAAGAATGCTGAAATCCGCCTACCTCTGGTTATCACAAAAAGGACTTTCGGCAACACAAACCGAGTTTCGATTTGATGTCGTCGCTTTTGAAGGCGAGGTAAACTCGGTAAACTGGATCAAAAATATATTTATTGAAGGGTAATCAATGCTAGACAGCATCAAAGAGAGCTTTACCGAAAGCATTCAAACACAAATCGCTGCCGCGGAGGCACTGCCAGAACAAATATCAAAGGCGGCTATGGTGATGGTTCAGTGTTTGCTCAATGGCAATAAGATCCTTTGTTGCGGCAACGGTGGCTCAGCAGCCAATGCTCAGCACTTTGCCTCCTGTTTGCTAAACCGCTTCGAAACTGAACGTCCGAGTCTGCCTGCGCTTGCGCTAACCGCGGATACCGTGACACTGACTGCAGTTGCAAACGATTACCACCACGACGAAGTTTTTTCCAAACAAGTACGTGCATTCGGCCAAGGCGGAGACGTTTTACTTGCTTTGTCGACCAGTGGTAACAGTAAAGACATCATTAAGGCCATGGAGGCTGCCGTAACGCGAGACATGACCATTGTTGCCTTCACAGGTAAAGATGGTGGTGAAATGGCTGGCCTATTGGGTGAGCAAGATGTTGAGATCCGAATTCCTTCTCAACGCACTGCGCGTATACAAGAAGTGCATCTTATTACTCTGCACACCTTGTGTGACCTGATTGACCAGTATCTGTTCCCTACTCACGGAGAATAGCGTATGAAAAGAGCACTTATACTAGCTGCAGTATTGGGGTTGAGTGCTTGTTCAACGTTCTATGAACAGGATACTCGAACAGCCAAGGCTGAGCTCAATGATACACACCTGAGTATGCAAGTAGCCGGTATCGTCAACAAGCCACCATTTCAAGGAGATACCCGAATTAATGCGGTATCTTATGACGGTAAACTACTGCTTATTGGGCAAGCAAAAACGGAAGCACTGAAAAACACATTGGTTCAAAAGATCAGAGAAGTAAACGGCGTGGAAACGATTTACGATCAAATCCGAATTAAGCCGCCGCTTTCTCTTGGGGCAGTCAGCAACGACACATGGCTGACAACGAAAGTGAAATCCGCCCTGATCGGGAGTAAAAAACTCAATAATGTGAATATCAAAGTGATCACAGAAGACAGCGAAGTTTTCTTACTGGGGTATGTGACGCACGAGCAAGCCAATGAAGCGACTGAAATTGCTAGAAATATACGCGGTGTAAAGCAAGTTATTAAAGGCTTTCAGTACTATCAGCCCCAACAAACCGAAACTGCTCAGTGATGTATTTCATGGGCACAAAAAAGCAGCCATCAGGCTGCTTTTTTATTTCACTACGGTAAGGGTCGGTCTGCCCTTAGGCCTAATCGGAGCTTCATCAGGTACATCATCAACCTCGGCAGTCTCTTCCACTGTATCTAGTACAGGCTCATCAGACTGATCTTCAATGATCTCAATACCCTCAAGCTCAGCTTCATAAGCAGGCTCAGACTCGAACATGGTTCCCGCGCCATTTTCACGTGCATAAATCGCGACAACAGCGTAAAGCGGAACCGTCACTGTCATTGGGCGACCGCCAAAGCGCGCATTAAAGCGTACTTCGTCATTACCCAGTTCAAGGTTACCCACCGCACGTGGCGCAATGTTCAATACGATCTGACCATCCTGAACGTACTCAAAAGGCACGACCACGTTAGGCAACATCGCATCAACCACCAAATGAGGCGTCAAATCGTTATCCAGCAACCAGTCGTGAAACGCCCGCAGCAAGTACGGGCGACGTGGCGTCAGATTGATATCATCCATTACTGAGCCAAACGCATTTCACGTTCTGCTTCAGTCAGTGAAGCCAAGAATGAATCACGTTCAAATACGCGAGCCATGTAGGTTTTCACTTCTTTAGCACCAGGGCCACTCAGCTCAATACCCATAACAGGCAAACGCCACAGCAAAGGCGCAAGATAGCAATCTACCAAGCTGAATTCTTCACTCATGAAGAACGGATATTCAGCGAATACCGGTGCCAGAGCCAGCAGCTCCTCACGCAATTGACGACGTGCACAGTCAGCTTCTTCCGCATTGCCTTTTTCAATTTTCTCAGCAAGCGTGTACCAGTTGCGCTCGATGCGATACATCATCAGGCGGCTGTTGCCACGAGCAACTGGGTATACTGGCATCAACGGTGGGTGCGGAAAACGCTCATCTAGGTATTCCATGATGATGTTCGCGTTGTACAACGCAAGCTCACGATCAACCAGCGTAGGAACCGAATTGTACGGATTCAGGTCCAGTAAATCCTCTGGCAGGTTGTTTGGATCAACAAGCTCAATCTCATAAGTCACACCTTTCTCAGCAAGAACGATGCGCACTTGATGGCTATACATGTCTGATGCGTCTGAATACAACGTCATCACCGAGCGTTTATTGGCAGCAACAGCCATTAACCCCTCCAGAATATTTCATCTATAGAAAAAACAATGGGAGCACCTGCCCCCATTGTGGATCAGCAACTCACTAGATTAACCGATCAGTGAACGTCGCGCCAATACTCTTTCTTCAGCAAAATGGCAAGAATCAAGAAAATCACGATGAAACCAATGACCCAATAGCCCATTTGCTGACGCTCAAGCTTGTTAGGCTCGCCAGAATATTCCAAGAAGTTAACCAAGTCTCGAACGGCTTCATCATATTCTTCAGGACTTAATTCGCCATTCCCTAAAGATTCGATGCCCATAAACTCTTCAACGTATTCACCATCAACCAATACCGTTTTGTATTGTTTAACTGGCGTACCTTGGAGCTCTTCCAACACATGCGGCATACCCACACTTGGGAAGACCGAGTTATTCACACCAAACGGACGAGAGTCGTCTTGATAAAACGAACGCAAATAGGTGTAAATCCAATCGCTTCCACGAACACGTGCCACCAGCGTCAAGTCAGGTGCCGGGCCACCAAAGAAGGTCGCGCCGTCTTCAGATGTCATGGCATTTTTCACCAAATCACCGATCTTGGCATTACTGTCAAAAACCAGATTTTCCAGCATCAATTCTTTCGGGATCTCTAAGTCTTCAGAAATCCGCTCATAGCGTTGATATTGGGTCGCATGACAACCGAAACAGTAGTTCATGAACAACTTAGCACCGTTTTGTAGTGATGCCTTGTCTGACAAATCATTGTTTGCCGCATCCAACGGAACACTTGAGCCCGCTGCCATCGCCAGAGAAGGCAGCAGGGCAAACAGCATTACAATCCACTTCTTCATTTGTAATTCACCCTCTCTGGTAATGGTTTCGTTGCTTCGTTTTTGCTGTAGAAGAACAAGAATACGAAGAACATGAAGTAACCAAAGCTAAATACTCGAGCAAACCAAGTGTAAAGCTCGGTTGCAGGCAAAGCACCTAACACGCCTAGAGCAATGAAAGAGATAGTGAATTGAACAATATTCGCCAAGTGAATTTTGCTACGGTAGCGGTAAGAACGCACCTTACAGCGATCAAGCCATGGCAACAGGAAGAGCACCACGATAGCGAGGCCCATCAAGACAACACCAGCGAGTTTATCCGGAACTGCACGCAAGATGGCGTAGAACGGTGTGAAGTACCATACAGGTGCAATGTGTTCAGGCGTCTTCAGCGGGTTTGCTGCTTCAAAGTTTGGTGGCTCAAGGAAGTAGCCGCCCATCTCTGGATTAAAGAAAATCACGTAGGCAAACAAAATACCGAATAAACCTACACCCACCAGATCCTTCACTGTCCCATAAGGATGGAATGGCACAGAATCAATGATGTCGTACTTTTTGGTGTAGTACTTATGGAACGGGAATTGGGTCTGATAGTTTTCGCCTTTGGTGCCTTTTGGCAACTTGGTCTCGATGCCATCTGGGTTATTAGACCCGACCTCATGCAATGCCAGTATGTGCAGCACAACCAATAAAAGAAGCACGATGGGCAGCGCAACAACATGCAATGCAAAGAAACGGTTCAGCGTTGCACCCGACAGGACGTAGTCACCACGGATCCAAAGCGTCAAGTCTTCACCGATAAACGGGATCGCACCGAACAACGAAATGATTACCTGAGCACCCCAGTAAGACATCTGTCCCCAAGGCAGCAAGTAACCCATAAACGCTTCAGCCATCAGCACGAGGAAAATCAGCATGCCGAAGATCCACAGCAGCTCGCGTGGTTTCTGGTAAGAACCGTAAATCAGGCCACGGAACATGTGGAGGTAGACAACCACAAAGAATGCAGACGCACCGGTAGAGTGCATGTAACGCAGCAACCAACCGTACTCTACATCACGCATGATGTACTCAATAGAAGCAAACGCCCCTTCTGCAGAAGGGTTGTAGCTCATGGTTAACCAAATACCCGTTAAAAGCTGGTTTACCAGTACCAACATGGCTAATGAGCCAAATAGGTACCAGAAGTTAAAGTTTTTAGGCATTGGGTATTCTGACAAATGCTTTTTATATGCATTCATCACAGGTAGGCGTTTCTCAAACCAGTTCAACAAGTTTTCCATTACGCAGCCCCCTCATCAGCACCCACCAAAATACGATTATCGTTGAGATACGTATAAGGAGGGACAACCAGATTAAGTGGCGCAGGAACACTTTGGAACACACGACCTGCCATATCAAACTTGGAACCATGACAAGGGCAGAAAAAGCCTGATGTGACACCTTCTACCTGCTCACCAAAACTGTCCGGCAGATAGGTTGGAGAGCAACCCAGATGCGTACAAAGTCCAACCGCGACGAAAAGCTCTGGCTTAATCGAACGATAGGTATTTTTAATATATTCAGGCTGCTGCGGTTCTACAGACTCAGGGTCACGCAGTTTGTCGGCAATCTCATCTAATTGCGCGAGAGACTCCTGTCCACGGCGAACAATCCAAACAGGCTTACCTTGCCATATGACCCGAACCAACTGGCCTTCTTCAATTTTACTAATATCGACTTCGACCGGAGCACCGGCAGCCTTAGCTTTGGCGCTCGGGTTCCATGACTTTACAAACGGTACAGCGACTGCCACTGCACCTACACCGCCTACCACTGCGGTAGACAAAGTCAGGAAACGACGTCGGCCGGAATTAACTGGCGCATTGCTCATCCAACATTCTCCCATGTGCTCCCGCATGGATTTTTATAACTGTCCTTATGCGTCCCTGGAGCGTACGGCTAACTCAAAAAGAATTTTAATTTACGTAAAACTCTCGCCGATTATCCAATAATAACCTACGAATACGTCGATTAAATGATAAGGAAAACCCCACTTTCTGACAAGATAAAGCTACCTTTTTGTAACAAATGTGAGGTACACACCGTTTTTTTTAACCAAAAGCCTAAAAGGAATGTATTTCTTCAAAGTGCCAATTACGCGGAGATAAGGAAGGGATAGGAGTGAGATGAGTAGAAAAAGTGGTGAAAAAGGCAATAAAAAAGCCTGGCAAATTGCCAGGCTTTTTCGTGACCAGAATTCCCGGATAAACCGGAAGCGAATTAACGCTTAGAGAATTGTGGACGACGACGTGCTTTGCGAAGACCAACTTTCTTACGCTCAACTTTACGCGCGTCACGAGTGACGAAGCCAGCTGCACGCAGAGTAGGACGCAGAGTCTCATCGTATTGCATCAGCGCACGAGTGATACCGTGACGGATTGCACCCGCTTGACCAGAGATGCCACCACCAGAAACAGTGATGTACAGGTCCAGTTTCTCAGTCATTTCTACCAGCTCAAGAGGTTGTTGAACAACCATGCGAGCGGTTGGGCGACCGAAGTACTGCTCCAGTGAACGCTTGTTGATTACGATGTTACCGTTGCCCGGCTTGATGAACACGCGAGCTGCGGAGCTTTTGCGACGACCAGTGCCGTAGTATTGTTCTGCCATTGTTAAATCCTCTTAGATGTCCAGTACTTGCGGCTGTTGTGCCGCGTGCTTGTGCTGTGCGCCCGCGTAAACTTTCAGTTTACGGAACATTGCACGACCTAGAGGACCGCGTGGCAGCATACCTTTAACAGCCAATTCAATGATCATTTCTGGTTTCTTCGCGATCAGCTTGTCGAAGCTGATTGACTTGATGCCGCCCATGTAACCTGAGTGGTGATGGTACATCTTGTCAGTAGTTTTTGCGCCAGTTACAGTAACTTTTTCCGCATTGATAACTACGATGTAGTCACCAGTGTCAACGTGCGGAGTGTACTCCGGCTTATGCTTACCACGTAGACGAGATGCGATTTCAGTCGCGATACGACCCAGAGTTTTACCTTCTGCGTCAACAATGTACCAGTCGCGTTTTACAGTTTCTGGTTTAGCAACGAAAGTTTTCATGCTAATAATTACCCGATAAATTTAGATTTCACTTAAGGAGCTGCTGCTCCCACTGTTAAGAGTTCATTCAGCACCCCTTCGAGTGGTGTACCCTCGGCATACGCCTTTCAACAGTAACGGTGGGTCGCAGGATTATAAGGAAGGGTGGAGAAAAAATCACCTTTTTTTCAAAAAAAGTCCCGATTTTTTCTCCGACTGATGAATATCAACACTATCAATAAGCTTCATCGACTACGGAAGATGTTCAAGTGCCAGATAATCGTGACTTTGCATCTCTTTAAGCCGTGAGCAGCAACGTTTGAACTCAAACATCAAACGTCCGTCCGTATACAGAGAACTAAGAGAAACCTCTGCCGAAATGATGAGTTTTACGTGCCTTTCGTAGAATTCATCGACCATGGCGATAAATCGGCGTGCCGCATCATCTTTAGACGCCCCCATTTGAGGAACATTCGCCAATAAAACAGTGTGGTATAACCGGGCTATTTCAATGTAATCAGATTGGCTTCTTGGTCCATCACACAAGGTCGTGAAATCAAAATGGACAATGCCTTCAGCTTCACGCTCAGCCCTGAGGGTACGATGATTGATCTCAATATCCCTCCCTTCAAAGCATGGTTCGGTGGCTAACTTATAAAAGTAATCTTTTAAATTGCTGTCAGCTGCTTCATCGAGGGGGAAATGAAATATTTCCGCCTGCTCAAGGGTTCTCAACCGATAATCGGTTCCAGCATCAACATTAACAATCTCACAATGCTGGTTAATGAGTGCGATAGCGGGAAGGAAGCGCGCACGTTGTAAACCATTGCGGTAAAGATCGTCGGGCACAATGTTTGAGGTAGCCACAAGGCAAATACCACGCTCAAACAAGGCTTCGAGCAAGGTACCCAAAATCATCGCGTCTGTAATGTCCGATACAAAAAACTCGTCAAAACATAATATGTCTGCTTCCAGAGCTAATTTATCGGCAATTTTTTGCAATGGGTCCTGCTGACCATCAAGTAGCTTGAGCTCATGATGAATACGATGCATAAATCGATGAAAATGCATCCGCAGCTTTTTATCAAACGGTAGGCTTTCAAAGAAGGTATCAACAAGGTAGGTTTTTCCTCGTCCTACCCCACCCCAGAAGTACAACCCTCTCTCAGGATTGATACTTTTGCTTTTTTTTCTAAACAATGACCGTAAAAAGCCTTCCGGCTTAATTGCACTCTGTTGCCGTGCAACCAGTCGATGATAAAGATCTTCTAACGCTAGCACCGCCTGCTTTTGCGATGCATCCTCAAGAAAATCTGGACGTTGCAGATCTTTTTCATATTGCTCTATCGGTGTCATTCCTTGAACCCAACTCTTACTCTTGGCAACTATGTTCTCAAAATCAATAGTACCACGCGTATCTTTTGCCATGTATAGTAAAAACCGAGCATTCAGGAGTATGCAATTTCTTTCCATTCGACGCGTTGCGTGCAAAAAATTGCAATACATCCAAACCGTTAGATAAAGTTAAGGAGCACTTATGGCTTGGATCAACACGCTTGTTTTTGTGATCATCGGCATTGTTATCGGCTTCATCGTCGCCCGCCTCACAATGCGCGATAACGCTCAACAAAAAGACTTAAAAAAAGAGTTAGAAAAATCACGCTACGAGCTAGAGCAATACCGCCAAGAGCTTGTTGACCATTTCGCCCAAAGTGCCGAGTTGCTCGATAACATTTCTCGCGACTACAGTAAGCTGTATCAACATATGGCTTCAACGTCGGCCGAGCTCATGCCAAACCTGCCTGAACAAGACAATCCATTTGCTAAGCGCATCAGCAAAATCTCAGAAGTAACGGAAGAGTCTAACTCCCAAGAGCAGCCAAGAGATTACTCAGATGGCGCTTCGGGATTGCTAAAAAATGCTGAGCAAACAAGTAAAGCAAGTTAACTGGATCACACTTTCAGCACATTGAGGTATTGAACTTTTTTACACAACCCCCACTCTTAACTCGTACCGATTGTGGGGAGTGTGTTTATGAGAAAAACGTCTTTATCTACGCTAAGTGCGCTAGCTCTTGCAGTTAGCACAACGATTACCGCTTTACCGGCAACTGCAGCACTGCCCAGTGCCATTGCCGGTGAAAGTCTACCTAGCTTGGCTCCTATGCTTGAAACCGTCAGTCCGGCTGTGGTCAGCATTGCAGTTGAAGGAAGCCATACGTCTACCCAACGCATTCCTGAGTCATTCCGCTTTTTCTTTGGTCCTGATTTTCCGGCAGAGCAAGTCAAAGAACGCCCTTTTCGCGGTTTAGGTTCTGGCGTCATTATTGATGCTGACAAAGGTTATATCGTGACGAACCATCATGTTATTGACGGTGCCGATAAAATTCTTGTTCAACTTCATGATGGACGAGAATACGATGCTGAGCTTATCGGCAGTGACAGCATGTCCGATGTCGCTTTACTCAAACTTGAAAAAGCCGACAATCTAACTGAAATAAAACTGGCAGATTCAGACAACCTGCGTGTTGGGGATTTTGCTATTGCCATTGGCAACCCTTTTGGCCTGGGTCAAACAGTCACATCGGGCATTATTTCAGCACTGGGTCGCAGCGGCCTGAATCTCGAAAATTTTGAAAACTTCATTCAAACCGATGCCGCAATTAACAGCGGTAACTCCGGTGGTGCGCTCGTTAACCTCAATGGGGAATTAGTCGGTATTAACACCGCAATCTTGGGGCCAAATGGCGGTAACATTGGTATCGGCTTTGCCATTCCAGTCAACATGACGAAAAACCTCGTTGATCAGATACTCGAGTTCGGTGAAGTGAAGCGCGGTGTACTGGGTGTGCAAGGTGGTGAACTTACCAATGAGCTAGCTGAGGCGTTTGGCTATGAGACCAATCACGGTGCATTTGTCAGCCAAGTGGTTCCGGACTCTGCGGCAGAAACGGCTGGCATTCAAGCCGGCGACATTATCGTTTCTGTGAATGGCAAAGACATTCGCACATTTGGCGAACTGCGTGCGAAGATTGCAACACTGGGTGCAGGTAAAGATGTAAACCTTGGCATCATCCGTGATGGCAAGAAAAAAACAGTTACCGCCAAACTTAAAGAAGCGACACTGGCGAAAGCCAACGCTGAAACATTGCATGAAGCACTAAAAGGCGCAGAGTTAGAGAACTATTCTGAAGGCAAAGTAAAAGGGGTTCGCGTCTCCAGCGTGGAGAAAGACTCAATTGCTGCTCGTTATGGTTTGAAGCAAGGCGACGTTATCGTTGGTTTGAATAGAAACAAGGTAAAAAACCTTGGCGACCTGCGAAAAGAGCTCGAAAACAAACCGAGTGCTCTGGCGTTAAACATCCTTCGCAATGACTCGTCGATGTATTTAGTTATTCGTTGATTTAACACAGATCACATCAGGAACCTGAATCATTTTTGGGTTCCTGATCTGCCCTTTCTTCTCCTACTCTTGTTGCAATTTCAATGCTATGCTTTGCACCTTGGAATTTAGTCGGTGTAGGGAATGACCATGCTGTCACTTTTAACGCGTTCAGCAGTTTACGGCGTAATTGTCGCTGGTATTCTGTTGTTTGCCGTTCCCTCACTTCGCACCAATCAATTGTTCCCTGACGTCGCGCTCGTTCAATTTGAGACGAATGAATCACTCCTTTCTTACAACTATGCCGTTCGTCGTGCCTCACCCGCCGTTGTAAATATTTACACACGCAGATACAGCAACGAAAATAGGCTTCAACTTAACGCGGAAGGGCTCGGCTCTGGCGTCATTATGAGTGATAAAGGGTACATCGTGACGAACTATCACGTTGTCGCTCGTGCAGATCAAATCATCGTTGCCTTGCAAGATGGTCGCATCAGTACCGCTCAACTTGTTGGCAAGGATCTTCGTACCGATCTTGCCGTCGTGAAGGTCGAGCTCGAAGATCTTCCCGTTATTCCGTTTAATGACAGTTATGATCCTTCGGTTGGAGACATCGTTCTCGCGATAGGCAACCCTTACAACTTGGGTCAAACGACCACCTTCGGGATAATCTCCGCAACAGGCCGTCCGGGCATGAGCTTCAATCAACGCCAAGATTTCCTTCAAACAGACGCAGCCATTAACCGAGGAAACTCAGGCGGTGCACTGGTTAATAGTCGAGGTGAGCTAGTAGGCATCAATACCGCCTCGTTCCAACAAGCGACTGACATCGACACTTACGGCATATCGTTTGCGATACCTTACTCACTGACCGTGAAAATCATGCAGAAGCTCATTGCAGATGGGCGTGTTATTCGTGGTTACCTTGGTGTTGAAGGTCGAGAAGTCAATCAAGTCATGGCGCGACTGCTCGATGCAGAACAAGTCCGTGGGGTACTTATTGCAGGTCTTGCTCCAAATGGTCCAGCGGAAAAGTCAGGAATTAAGGTGAATGACCTGATTGTCGAGATTGACGGAAAACCGATCAATAGTTTCAGGTATGCGCTTGATATTGTTGCAGATACGCGCCCTGGTACAGAAGTACCTTTTAAGCTCATTCGTGATGGCAAACCGATCGAAGTCATGGTGACTATCGGTGAAGATCCCGCCCGATAAAATCACAATCTAACAGATACAAAAAAAGGTCACCTAGGTGACCTTTTTTCATCGAGTGATCGCCTTATTCGCTAAAGCGTTCAATGTGCACACCCAGACCTCTTAACTTGTCTTCGATATGCTCATATCCGCGATCGATATGATAAATACGATCAACGATGGTCTCACCTTTCGCAATCGCACCTGCAATCACCAAGCTCGCTGACGCGCGAAGGTCTGTCGCCATGACTTGTGCGCCGCTCAGGCCATCACAGTCACCACAAACAACAGTATTACCTTCAATCTCAGCATGTGCACCCATGCGCTGAAGCTCAGGCACATGCATGAAGCGGTTTTCGAAGATCGTTTCTGTGATGATGCCAGTGCCTTTCGCCATAAGATTTAGCAAGGTGAACTGCGCCTGCATATCCGTTGGAAAACCAGGGTGCGGAGCGGTGCGGATATTGACGGCTTTTAGCTCGCGATCTGTCATATCCAACGAAATCCAATCCTCGCCGGTTTCAACCAACGCACCTGCATCTTCTAGCTTCGCTAGCACTGATTCCATCAGTTTTGCAGAGGTGTTTCGGCACATCACTTTACCGCCAGACACCGCTGCAGCAACAAGAAATGTTCCTGTTTCAATGCGATCAGCCACAACTTCGTGATAACCACCACCAAGACGCTCAACACCTTCAATGGTGATGCTATCAGAACCTGCACCTGACACTTTCGCGCCCAGCATGTTCAGGAATTTCGCACAGTCGACAATTTCAGGTTCACGCGCTGCGTTTTCAATGACTGTCGTACCTTCAGCCAACGTTGCTGCACACATGATAGTCACGGTGGCACCTACGCTCACTTTGTCCATGACAATGTGCGCACCTTTCAGGCGGCCATCTACATGCGCTTTAACGTAACCTTCATCAAGTGTGATTGTCGCGCCAAGTTGCTCCAGACCATGGATATGAAGATCCACAGGTCGTGCACCAATCGCACAGCCGCCAGGCAAAGAAACCTGTCCTTTACCAAAGCGCGCTACCAAAGGACCCAACGCCCAAATGGATGCACGCATGGTTTTCACCAAATCATAAGGTGCGCAAAACTCAGTGATTTCACTGGCATCCACATGCACAGAGCCGTTACGCGACACCGTTGCACCCAGACGGCTTAAAAGCTCCATCGTGGTATCGATATCACGAAGTTTTGGAACGTTCGCAACTTCTACTGGCTCTTCAGCGAGCAGTGCAGCGAACAGAATTGGAAGGGCGGCGTTTTTTGCACCTGAAATAGTGACATCACCACGCAGTGGGCCACCACCGTGGACACGGAATTTTTGCATGCTGTTCCTCGTGGACTTATAGCGGTTGCATCAGTTTTTTATCGCGTGCCCACTCTGCTGGGGTCAACGCTTTGATGCTCAAGGCGTGTATGGCATTTGTTCTGATGTGCTCCATCAGAGGTCCATAGATTGTTTGCTGCTTTTTCACACGCGACATGCCGTCAAACAATTCACCCACTGCAACCACTTCAAAATGACTACCATCACCTTTCACATGAATCTCGTCCAGTGATAAGGCATCTTCAAGAATTGCTTTAATTTCTGTAGGTTCCACAATCATTCCTCTTGAGCTGACAAAGTAAGGTCAGCGAAAAGACTTTCTACATTGCTCAGTTGCAGCAACACCCTCAATTGCTCGGGGATATTACATAGAACCAGCGTTTGCTTGTTCTCATTGAGCAGTTGTTGCAAGTGCAACAACATGGCCATGCCTGCTGAATCAACGCGCTTCAACGCAGCTAAATCCAGCGTGACAGACTCCCCCTTGGGAAGCCAGTTGGCACGGTCTATCCAAAATGGAGGCACTGTGTCACGATCAAGCTCTCCTGACAAGCAGTAATGTCCATTTGTGTGTCGCTCTATGGATAGTGGCGCACTCACGACGCTTTCTCTTCTTTTGTGATGGGTGCTTTAGCTCGCTGAACCATCTCTTTAGCGACGGTTTCTATCCCATTCTTTTTGCGGAGTTGTGCACTCCACTCACTTGCCGTCGTGTCGAGCATACTTACACCTTCTACAACAACATCGAAGCCTTGCCATTCGCCCGTTTTTCCATTTTTACGCAATTTAAAATCGAGACGAATAGGCGGTCGGGCACTGTCGACAATATCGACACGAACTGAAACGACCTTCCTTTTAGCATCAATGGCTTTTTCAGGCTCAACAGTCACTTCTTGGTCAGTGTATTGCGTCAAAATTCGCGCATAGGATGCCACCAAGTAATCATAAAACGCGGCGGTGAACTCATCTCGCTGTTCTTTGCTCGCTTTATTAGCGCGTGGGCCCAATACCTTCAGTGCCGCTAGGCGCACGTTGATGTGGGGCATCAACTCTTCAATCACAACCTGACGCAATAGCTCAGGGTTGGCTTGATACACATCTTTATCCGCTTTAAGACGGCTAAAAGCGCTCTCTGCAACACCATTGATCAAGTTATAAGGATTCATTGCATCAACATTGGCAGCCGATACTAATGAGCTAACAAGCATACTGAACAGCGCAATCGCGGTTGCTATCCACTTTTTCATTTTGATCACTCCTCCGAACCGCCCACGCTATACAGGAACTGACCAATAAGGTCCTCTAGCACCATTGCTGAGCGGGTGTCTTCCAGTAAGTCGCCATTTTTAAGCAACATAATGTCCTCATCGATAAAACCGGGACGGATGCCAATAAATTGCTCACCAATCAGGCCAGAGGTCAAAATGGCAGCTGAGCTGGTTTCTGGAAAGTAGCCATATTTGCTGTCAATTTCCATTGTCACGGTCGGGATGTAATCGGGTGCGGTTAAGGAGATATCAGTCACTCGACCCACAACCACGCCCCCTATCTTGACTGGAGATCGTATTTTTAACCCACCGATGTTATCGAAATGCGCTTCCAGCGTGTAATGGTCAGCACGGGTAAAACTCTTGACATCTGCCACTTGGAATATCAGCAACAAAACGGCCGCAATGCCTGCGAGGACGAAAGTACCAACCCAAAATTCAGTTTTTTTGTTTTGTTGCATTGTTAGCTCCCAAACATCAGTGCTGTAAGGACAAAGTCCAGTCCTAGCACTGCTAAAGAAGAGTGCACGACGGTTCTCGTTGTGGCACGGCTTATCCCTTCAGAGGTAGGGATAGCATCGTAACCGTTAAATAAAGCAATCCAGGTGACAGTAATCGCGAACACCAGACATTTTACGAATGATTGGCCAATGTCATAGCCAAGCTCTACTGATGATTGCATCGCTGACCAGTAACTGCCGTAATCAATCCCTTTCCAGTCGACACCTACTAGCTGTCCACCCCAAATGCCGACCAACATAAATATCATGGCAAGCAAAGGCATCGAAATAACGCCAGCCCAGAACCTCGGCGCAATAACGCGACGAAGGGGATCGACAGCCATCATCTCCAAACTTGAGATTTGCTCTGTGGCTTTCATCAAACCAATTTCAGCGGTAAGCGCAGAACCTGCCCGCCCTGCGAACAATAATGCTGTTACCACGGGGCCAAGTTCTCGCAAGAGCGATAGCGCCACCATCTGGCCCAAGGCCCCTTCCGCCCCAAAGTCGGCGAGGACTAAGTAACCTTGCAGGCTCAGTACCATCCCGATGAATAGGCCGGAAACCATGATAATCGCCAGCGATCGCACACCCACTGAATACAGTTGTGTGACAAACAACGGGAACATTTTTTTAGGTTGTGGCTTACCAATCAGGGCACCGAGCAAAATAAACGTTGCTCGCCCCATCGCTCGCGACACCGCCATGGTGCGAGCCCCTAACGCTTGAACCATGTTCACTATCACGAAAACAGCTCCTGAGTAATGTCCTTCGCGGGATAACGAAAAGGCACCGGGCCGTCCGCATCACCTTTAAGAAATTGAATAACTCGCGGGTCTGCATTTTCACGCAAAGATTGCGGCGACCCTGAGGCAATGATCTTCCCATCGGCCAGCAGATATACATGGTCTGCGATACTCATGACCTCCGGCACATCGTGAGAAACGACGATTGAGGTTAAACCCAGTGCTTGGTTCAAATTGCGGATAAGGGAAACCAATACACCCATGGTAATAGGGTCTTGTCCAACAAAGGGCTCATCATACATGATGAGTTCTGGGTCCAGCGCAATCGCCCTTGCCAGTGCTGCGCGTCGAGCCATTCCCCCTGAAAGGCTACTTGGCATCAGATTCGCCGCTCCCCGCAGCCCTACCGCTTCCAGTTTGAGTAGAACGACGGTTTTGATCAATGATTCAGAAAGTTCGGTATGCTCGCGAAGAGGAAACGCAACGTTGTCAAACACAGTCATATCCGTGAACAGTGCACCTGACTGGAAAAGCATACTCATGCGCTTGCGCACATCATAAAGTCGAGCACGGGACAGCGTGGGAATATTCTGTCCACCAAAAAGTACTTCACCGGAGTCTGGTTGCAATTGCCCCCCTATTAGACGGAGCAAGGTCGTTTTACCAATACCCGAGGGGCCCATAATGGCCGTCACTTTACCAACAGGCACGGTGAGACTGACGTTGTCAAAGATCATCCTTTCTTCTCGAGAGAAAGTCAGTTGGTTTACCTCAACCAGGTTACCATTGCTCATCGAATGCCTTTAGCGTTGATTTTCTTGAATATTAAGTGACTGATCATAGAGCGACTAACAGGCCAAAACAAGTAATTGCACGGTATTCATTTGCAAAGTTTCGGTTAAGATACGTTCAGAATTCCAGCATGCATTGTCTTTTATTAAATACAGTCCCTACTAACGCATATTTCAACCCTTATCTCTTTAGAATGCAGCACTAACCCAGTCTTATTTTTGGTGTTTCTGATAATTCTGCCAATTCTCTTTGGGTTAGATTGTGCGTGTTTAAGGAATGTCACGTCTTAACATCAAGAGATAACGCCGTTTTTCTTCACATTTACCCCAATAGCGGTCAAAATTGCCCTTTTAACGATTTCGCCCTATCGATTTCAGAAGGTATTTAAATGTTTGAAGCGACCGCCATACTAGTAGTAGGCCTATGTTTGTTGGTATGGAGTGCCGACAGGTTGGTTTACGGTGCAGCCGCAATTGCCCGCAATGTAGGTATCTCTCCTCTTGTCATTGGAATGACAATTCTTGCGATGGGCAGCTCTGCCCCTGAAATGGTGGTGTCGGCAACGGCAGCCTTGAGCGGGAAAACCGACACCGCTGTCGGCAACGTACTGGGCTCAAACATTGCCAATATCGCACTCATATTAGGTGTGACAGCACTGATCAAACCGCTATCTATCAGTTCTGGCATTCTGCGCCGCGAACTCCCACTCATGATGGGCGTCACCATCGTTGCGGGTGTGATTTTATGGGATAACTACCTCGGCTTTTGGGAAGGTATTGCACTTGCAGTGATGTTTGCTGCCTTCCTGCTTCTGATGATGAAATTCGGTAGAGAGAGTGGCGAAGAAGACCCAATGCTTGTTGAGCAAGAGGCCGAAATTCCAAAAGGCGTCAGTAACATGTCCGCTGCAATCTGGGTGGTTGTCGGCCTGGTGCTACTCATTTTCAGTGCTGACATGGTTGTTGACTCTGCCATTGTCATTGCAAAAGCCTTCGGCATGAGCGATCTGGTTATTGGTTTGACAATCGTTGCTGTTGGTACCAGCCTTCCTGAACTCGCGGCCTCAGTCGCTGGTGTAATGAAAGGTGAGGATGATCTGGCCGTTGGTAACATCATTGGCTCTAACATTTTTAACATTCTTGCGGTTATGGGCCTACCAGGCCTGCTTGCACCTTCAGAACTAAACCCACTGGCAATGGATCGTGACTTCTATGTCATGCTAGCCATGTCAGTGTTACTGTTCCTCTTTGCTGTTGGCAAAGCTCGCACCATTAATCGCTGGGAAGGTATTGCACTGCTCACGTGCTTTGTCGGCTATCAAGGCTATTTGCTATCTCACGTGGCCGCTTAAAACGGATACATTATGACTGAGTTTGATTTTCGCCAAGCTGGCATTACTACACTGCGCACTGAGCTTGATGCCATTGCGCAGCTAGAGCAATACATCAATGACGACTTCTCTGAAGCATGCCGATTAATCCTTAATGCGAAAGGCAAAGTCGTTGTGATGGGAATGGGCAAGTCTGGCCATATCGGGAATAAAATTGCTGCAACGCTGGCAAGCACAGGCACTCCCGCCTTTTTTGTTCACCCTGGAGAAGCCAGTCACGGCGACTTGGGGATGATTGAAAAAGGCGACGTCGTTTTAGCGATTTCAAACTCAGGTGAGGCGTCAGAGATCATTACTCTGTTGCCTGTTGTAAAGCGTCGCGGCATTACATTGATCACCATGACCAGCAATGCAGCCTCCACCATGGCGCGTCTGGCACAGGTTAACCTTTGCATTAAAGTGCCTAAAGAAGCCTGTCCGATTGGACTTGCACCAACCTCTAGCACCACAGCGACACTGGTGATGGGTGATGCACTTGCTGTGGCTCTGATGCAGGCAAAAGGCTTTACGGCTGATGACTTTGCCCTTTCTCACCCAGGCGGAGCACTCGGCCGCAAGCTACTGCTACGCATAGCCGACATCATGCACTCTGGTGATGCGCTGCCAAAAGTGTCTCCGACAAACACAATCCGCGACGCATTACTTGAAATGTCAGCCAAGGGGCTAGGCATGACCGCCGTGGTGGAAAGCGATGACACCCTGAAAGGCATCTTCACAGACGGAGACCTGCGCCGCTTGCTTGACCAACGCATCGACCTTCATAGCACGCCAATCGGTGATGTGATGGGGAAAAACCCAACGACGGTCAGTGCTGAATTGCTTGCAGCTGAAGGCCTAAAAACCCTCGAAGAGAAAAAAATCAATGGGCTGCTTGTTGCAGAGAATGGCAAACTCATTGGCGCATTGAATATGCACGATTTACTGAAAGCTGGGGTCATGTAATGACATCAACAACAGAAACCCTCTACGGTCCTGTCGAGACTGTTTTATTTGAACGCGCAGCCAATATTAAGCTGCTGATCTGCGATGTCGATGGCGTCTTCTCCGATGGACGCATCTACATGGGCAATGATGGCGAAGAACTGAAAGCGTTTCATACCCGTGATGGTTATGGCGTAAAGTCGTTGATGAATGCGGGCGTTGAAATCGCCATTATCACCGGCAGAAAGTCGGCCATTGTTGAGCGTCGAATGTCAGCATTGGGCATCACACATATTTATCAGGGGCAAGATGACAAAGCCTCTGCTTACCAAGATTTAGTGAAAAAGCTCGCGATTCCGGCTGAGCAAACCGCGTATATTGGTGACGATCTTATCGATTGGGCGGTCATGGCACATGTCGGGTTGTCCGTTTGTGTCAATGATGGGCATCCGCTGCTGGCACAACGTGCAGATCTTGTCACCCGCACGCCGGGTGGGTATGGTGCAGTACGCGAAATTTGTGATTTGATCCTAGAAGCTCGTGGTGAACTCGATGCACACAAGGGGCTGAGTATATGATATTCCGACATCTCGGTGTCGTTCTTCTGCTCGTGATATGCGGCTATGTAGGATATTACCTGCTTAGCCAGCACTATTGGCAGGAAGACATTCAGGTTGCACCGGATGCAGAAAAACCATTGTTTACATCGGAGAATGTATCGTCAACCAATTACAATCAGGATGGCATTCGCGACTATTTGCTGAAATCGGCTTACCTGGAACATTATCAAAAGCTGGATGAAACCCACTTCAATGAGCCTGTATTGTGGACATACAAAGACGGCATAGATGAAGAATGGCGAGTCAGCTCAGACTTTGCGGTTTTAGACAGTAAGCAAATTCTAGTGATGACAGGTCGCGTCAGGATCTTTAACCTGTTACCTGATGCACAAATCAAAGTCGTCACCACTGACGAATTGACGCTGGACTTAAAAACGCGTGATTTTTGGTCTGATAAAGAAACCGAAATTACCGGCGTCGGTCTTCAAACACGCGGCGAGCGCGTTAAAGGGAACTTTGGCACCCATCAGATGGAACTGATAGAACAAGTGAAGAGCAGGTATGAACCAGAAAAGAAATAGCATCTTTGCCATCGTAATGATGTTGCTGTCCGGCAGTGCCCTCGCTCTGTCTTCAGACTCCGAGCAGCCAATTTATATTGACTCAGACTCACAAAATTTAGACATGAAAACCAATACGGTGATTTTCACTGGCAATGTTTTCCTCCGCCAAGGCTCTATTCGCCTGAAAGCGGAAAAAGTGGTTGTGACCCGTCCGACTGGCACTGAAGGCTCTGAAATTATTGATGCCTATGGAAAGCCCGCGACGTTCCAACAAACGATGGATGATGGCAAGAAAATTGACGGTAAAGCTTTCGATTTGCGTTATGAAGTCGGTAAGAGTTTCCTGACCATGACGAAAGACGCAGTCTTAATGCAAGAAGGCGGTAACCAGATTGAAGGTCAGAAGATCACCTACAACATCGACAAGCAGTTGCTGAACGCCGAAAGCGATAATAGCAGTCGCGTAACAACGATTTTGCAGCCACAAACAAAACAAGAAAAGAACTAACGCCTCATGGCCATACTGACCGCTAAAAACCTTGCAAAAAGCTACAACGGACGCAAAGTCGTTACCGACGTGAGCTTGGAAGTTAAGTCTGGAGAAATCGTGGGGCTTCTTGGTCCCAACGGTGCAGGAAAAACCACCTCTTTCTACATGATCGTCGGCTTGGTTGCCCGTGATGAAGGCACCATTCACATTGATGATACCGACATCAGTATTCAACCCATGCACAACCGCTCTCGTATGGGTATTGGCTACCTACCGCAGGAAGCATCCATTTTTCGTAAGCTCAGTGTCTATGACAATTTGATGGCCGTATTGCAAACACGCAAAGAACTGTCAAAAGCGGAGAGGCAAGACAAAGCTGAGGACTTGCTCGACGAGTTCAACATCCAACATATCCGTAATAGTATGGGTATGGCATTGTCAGGTGGCGAACGTCGCCGTGTTGAAATTGCGCGTGCGCTGGCAGCGAATCCGAAATTCATCCTTCTTGATGAACCGTTCGCGGGTGTTGACCCAATCTCTGTTATCGATATCAAGAAAATTATCGAGCATCTGCGAGACAGAGGTTTAGGTGTGTTAATTACCGATCACAACGTACGTGAGACACTTAGTGTTTGTGAGCACGCCTATATTGTTAGCCAGGGACACTTGATCGCACATGGCACTCCTGATGAAGTGCTAAACGATGAGCATGTAAAACGAGTCTATCTCGGGGACCAGTTCAGGCTATAGTTAAGGAATACGGTTGGCGTATTTACTTTCAGATCATGCACTGACAAAAGAAATAAAGGTGCCACAATAACTATGAAACCCTCGCTCCAGCTTAAGCTTGGCCAACAACTTGCCATGACGCCGCAACTGCAACAGGCTATTCGCCTGCTACAGTTGTCGACGCTGGATTTGCAGCAGGAAATTCAGGAAGCACTCGAAGCTAATCCTCTTCTCGAGCAGGATGACTCATCCGACAACAATATCGACGGTGATAGCGCACAAGAGTTTGAAAACGGCGACGGCCTCACCGTCTCTGCTGAAAGCTCTGATTCACTCGATAGTTCAGACGCATTGGGCCAACAAGAAATGCCTGATGACCTTCCCGTTGATACCACGTGGGATGATGTCTACAGTGCCAACACTGGCAGCACAGGTATTGCTCTTGGTGATGACATCCCAGTCTACCAAGGTGAAACCACTGAAACACTGCATGACTATTTAGTGTGGCAGGTTCAACTTACCCCGTTTACCGAAGTGGATTTGGCCATCGCGACAGCCATCATTGATGCGGTCGATGACAAAGGCTATCTCACGGTTTCTTGCGAAGATATCCTTGAAAGCTTGGGCGCAGAAGACGAAGAAGTGGAATTGGATGAAGTCGAAGCTGTACTCAAGCGGGTTCAGCAATTCGATCCTCTCGGCGTTGCCTCCCGTTCTCTGCAAGAGTGTTTACTTCTCCAGTTAGCCGCATTTGCAGAAGACACGCCGTGGCTCTCTGAAGCTCGCATGGTACTTCGCGATCATATGAACTCGCTGGCAAACCGCGACTTCCGCCAAATCATGAAAGAAACCAAACTCAGAGAGCCTGACCTTAAAGAAGTCATGCGCCTGATTCATGGCTTGGAACCTCGGCCAGGCAACCTCATTGTCACCAATGAAGCAGAGTATGTCATTCCTGACGTATCCGTCTTCAAAGATCGTGGAAAATGGGTCGTACAAATTAACCCTGACAGCGTGCCGCGTTTAAAAGTAAATCAGCAATATGCTGCACTCACTAAAAACGGGTGTAGTGCTGCGGACAGTCAATTTATCCGCAGCCATCTACAAGATGCTAAGTGGTTAATCAAAAGCCTAGAAAGCCGCAACGAAACGCTTTTGAAAGTCGCGCGTTGTATCGTTGAGCATCAACAAGACTTCTTCGAGTATGGTGAAGAAGCGATGAAGCCAATGGTACTTAATGACATCGCACTTGCTGTGGACATGCACGAATCCACCATCTCACGCGTAACGACACAAAAATATATGCATACCCCGCGGGGTATCTTTGAATTGAAATACTTCTTCTCTAGCCATGTCAGTACCGACAATGGTGGCGAATGCAGCTCTACGGCAATCCGGGCGCTGGTGAAAAAGTTGGTCGCCGCAGAAAACCCGGCGAAACCTCTCAGCGACAGTAAGATTGCCACATTGCTGGCGGAGCAAGGGATCCAGGTAGCTCGCAGGACGATTGCAAAATATCGTGAGTCTCTGGGGATCGCACCGTCAAATCAGCGCAAGCGCCTTATCTAGGCGTCTTAACCAGAAGGAAGATGTTTATGCAAATCAATCTGACCGGTCACCACGTCGAAGTTACAGACTCTCTCCGTGAATATGTGATGACGAAGTTTGATAAACTTGAGCGTTTCTTTGATCACATCAATAACGTTTACGTTGTGCTTAATGTCGAAAAGTTGCAGCAAATCGCCGAGGCGACATTGCATGTCAATAATGGCGAAATTCACGCGAAAGCCGATTCAGAAAACATGTATGCGGCGATAGACGCACTCACTGATAAGCTGATAAAGCAATTAACTAAACACAAAGAAAAGATGAACCACCATTAATCATGGAACTTAAAGACGTACTTAAGTTGGACTGCACGAAAAGTGCAGTCCTTTGTTCAAGTAAGAAACGTGCACTTGAATTGATCAGCGAGCTCGCTGCCAACGAGTTAGATCAAAACCCCCAGAAACTGTTCGAGTGCATGCTTGGCAGGGAAAAAATGGGCAGTACCGGTATTGGCAATGGTATTGCCATTCCTCACGGTCGCATTTTCAATAGCGATCACGCTGTTGGGGTTCTGATTCAATGCGCTGAACCCGTTGAATTCGATGCTATCGATAATCAACCTGTCGACTTGCTATTTGCCCTGTTCGTCCCTGATGAGCAATGCAAAGAGCACCTCACCACCTTGTCTCTCATTGCACAAAAACTCGGTGACAAGCATGTCTGTCGTCAATTGCGTAATGCCAGCTCAGACCAAGAGCTTTATGACATTATTACCGGATAGAGAATCGCATTCATGCAATTGAAAATCGTCAGCGGACGCTCAGGCTCAGGGAAGTCCGTTGCACTCCGTGTTTTGGAAGACATGGGCTACTACTGTGTCGACAATCTTCCTGTTACTTTGCTGCCCCAGTTTGTCGCCGAACAAATTGGTGATGATTCGCAGATCGCTGTCAGCATTGATATTCGCAACATGCCCGATGACCCTGACGAGATATCACACACATTGGCAAAACTTCCGAAAGATCTGGATATTGACCTGTTCTTTCTCGATGCCGATGACAAAGAGTTAGTTAAACGCTTCAGTGAAACACGTCGCTTGCATCCCCTTTCTCGTAACAATCTGACGCTTGAACAAGCGATCGAGCAGGAAAAACACCTTTTGACGCCGCTTAAAGAGCGCGCAGATAAAGTTATCAATACATCCAATCATTCCGTTCACGATCTTAGTGAAGCCGTGCGCTCTTTGGTGCTGGGCCGCAGTAATCGGGATTTGGTGATGGTGTTTGAATCCTTTGGTTTTAAACATGGCTTGCCCTCAGACGCGGACTACGTTTTTGATGTGCGCTTTTTGCCAAACCCACATTGGGAACCTGCACTTCGTCCTCTCACAGGACTGGATGAGCCCGTTAAAATGTTTCTTGCCTCAGAACAAGATGTCGCGATGCTCATCGCTCAAATAAAAAGCTTTCTTGAATCTTGGCTTCCTGCTTTGGAAAAAAACAATCGCAGCTATCTAACCGTCGCGATTGGTTGCACGGGTGGTCAGCATCGCTCCGTATATATTGCGCAATTTTTGGCAGACTATTTTGCGGCCAATGGGCAACAGGTTCAGATCCGCCATCGCACACTTGAAGGGAACATATGAGCCAACTTAGCAAAGACGTCCTGATCCGAAATCGATTAGGTTTGCATGCTCGTGCTGCTATTAAATTGGTTGAACTGGCACAAAGCTTTGACGCGGAAGTGACAATTTCCAAGGATGATCAAACTGTTACCGCAGATAGTGTCATGGCTATTTTGCTGCTGGACTCTAGCCAAGGTGAGCAAATTCAGATAACCGCAAATGGAGAGCAGGCAGAGCAGGCACTCCATGCAGTCACCTCCTTGATAGAAGCGGGATTCGACGAAGAAAGCTAAGCCCCTCGCGCATATTCTCATCACCCTTATTCATCTTTCTTCTGCGGGTAATTGTCCAAAGACAGTGCCCGCAGATTACGTTAATATTCATGTCATTGCGTTACCCGTCGTCAAACGGACAATTCCATGGCAGAGAATTACGAAGTAGAACAGCCTAGCCAAACGCACCAAACGTTGCAGGAAGTTAGTCGCGCCCTTGAAAACGGTATGTTCGTCCATGTCCGCCGCATGCTCGAGGACATGGAACCGGAAGACATTGCCCACCTTCTCGAGGCTTCCCCCCCAAAGAGCCGTTTGGTTCTCTGGCAGTTAACCGATCCTGAAGAACAGGGCGAGATCCTCGAAGAACTGTCAGAAGACGTTAAAGACGGGATCATGGTTCACATGCAGCCGGATCAGCTTGCAGCTGCAACGGAAGGCATGGACACCGATGACGTTGCTTACCTGCTGCGAAGCTTGCCAGAACAAGTCTCGCAAGACGTCCTGTCCCAGATGGATGCGCAGGATCGTGCACGCGTAGAACAGGCACTGGCATACCCAGAAGATACTGCCGGCGGTATGATGAATACCGACGTGGTGACCATACGCTCAGACGTTACTGTCGACGTGGTTCTGCGCTACCTACGTATGAAAGGTGAGCTACCTGAAGCAACCGATGCCCTGTACGTGGTTGATGAAAACAGCCGCCTCAT
Source organism: Enterovibrio qingdaonensis (assembly GCF_028683135.1). Lineage (GTDB taxonomy): Bacteria > Pseudomonadota > Gammaproteobacteria > Enterobacterales > Vibrionaceae > Enterovibrio > Enterovibrio qingdaonensis. Next base: position 70,331 of record NZ_JAJUBB010000009.1, on the reverse strand, counting down.
CGGTGAGCTCCCTATCACCGTGCTATTGACCACCCAACCCGATACTGAAGTATTGGAAATCATGGAAGACGTGGATGATGCAATTCCCGTCGATATGGAAGACAGCGATGTCGCCAGTATCTTTGAACGTCGTAACTGGGTATCTGCCCCTGTTGTCGATGAGGAGCATCACCTTGTAGGTCGTATCACCATCGATGACGTGGTCGATATTATCCGTGAAGATGCTGAACACTCGATGATGAGTATGGCGGGTCTGGATGACGAAGAAGACACCTTCGCACCCGTACTAAAATCAGCGCGTAGCCGTAGCATATGGCTGGGCTGTAATGTGCTTGCCGCACTCGCCGCTGCCTCGGTTTCAAACTTGTTTGAAGCGACGCTTCAACAAATGGCAGCCATCGCCGTTTTGATGACCATCGTCCCCTCCATGGGTGGTGTTGCAGGTAACCAAACCGTCGCACTGGTTATCCGCGGCCTTGCCGTGGGCCATATCGGTGACTCGAACACTCGCTGGCTACTCAGTAAAGAGGCCCTAGTCGGCCTACTCAACGGTGTAGTTTGGGCGAGTATCATTGGTGGTATTGTGGTGCTTTGGAAAGGCGACTTCATGCTAGGCGGCATTATCGCCGCAGCCATGCTGACAAATCTTTTTGTCGCAGGTGTCGCGGGTGTAACCGTGCCAATATTGCTGAAAAAGATGAAAGTCGATCCTGCTCTTGCAGGCGGTATGGCACTGACCACCATCACCGACATGGTTGGTCTCTCCGTCTTCCTCGGACTGGCTACCCTCTTCCTCGTATAACGAAAAAAGGCTTTCTCTCGAAAGCCTTTTTCTATTTGGAGCAGGTCATCTACTCGCCTATTTTTGCTAAGCCAATTTTGTTGTAGCTAGGCCTCAAGCTTTTGAACCCATGAAGTATATGGCTGCAATCGCTAAGCCATTTGTGCCCTGGCGAGGCAGCAAGTATTTTTGTCCCTGGGAGCTTAGTAGGCTAAGTGACTAGGGCAAAAATATGCAGTAAACGACGCCAGGGTGCAAAGGGCGACGCGATTTACTCGCCGCCAACCTTCATTGATTCAATAAGCACCGATCCCATCTGGATCTGACTACGGTATTCCGTGTCTGCACCTACTGCGACGATTTGCTTATACATTTCTGCAAGATTACCAGCAATGGTGAATTCGCTAACTGGGTATTTGATTTCGCCGTTTTCTACCCAGAAACCGGCTGCACCACGTGAGTAGTCGCCTGTGACGATATTCACGCCTTGTCCCATTAGCTCTGTAACCAGAACACCAGTTCCCAGCTCTTTTAGCATTTGCTCGAAAGATTGGCCGGTATTGCCTACAAACCAGTTATGAATTCCACCAGCATGTCCTGTTGGCTGCATACCCAGTTTACGCGCGGCATAGCTGGTTGCTAAGTAAGTCTGCAAAACACCGTCTTTGATGATATCAAGATCTTTGGTGACCACGCCTTCGCTATCAAAGGGAGCACTTGCCATGCCTTTTAGAAGGTGTGGACGCTCATAAACAGAGAACCACTCAGGCAAAATCTGATCACCTAGCTTGTCTAGCAAAAAGGATGACTTGCGATACAAGTTAGAGCCGCTGATCCCCATCACCAAATGACCAAGTAGGCCTGTCGCGACATCTGCAGCAAACATGACCGGTACTTGGCAGGTTTTCATGCGCTGCGGTTCGATACGCATAATGGTGCGCTTCGCCGCTTCAATACCAACTTGTTCTGGTGTCCAAAGCTCTTTCTTATCACGGGCTACGGTGTAGCTGTAGTCACGCTCCATGCCTTTGCTGTCTTCGGCAATCACACTACAACTGATGCTGTGACGACTAGATGCGTAACTTCCCAGCATGCCATGGCTGTTTCCGTATACCCTGACACCGTAGTGGCTGTCGTAGCTTGCACCATCACTAAATTTAATGCGCTCATCGTATTCCAACGCTGCTCGCTCTGCTGCAATTGCCTTTTCGGCGGCATGGTCAGGCTCTGGCTCATCGGGATAGAACAGATCTAAATCAGGGTAGTCATACGCCATTAGCTCTGCGGGAGCGGGACCGGAAAACGGGTCTTCTGAGGTGTAATTAGCGATATCCAGTGCCGCTTCAACCGTCTCGGCAATCGCTTTCTCTGACAGATCTGACGTTGATGCACTGCCTTTGCGCTGGCCGCGATAAACGGTAATGCCTAGGGCACCATCGCTATTGAATTCAACGCTTTCAACTTCGCACATGCGCGTTGCGACACTAATACCTGTCGTTTTCGTAATCGCGACTTCCGCAGCATCGGCTTTTTTACTTGCCATCTCCAGTGCGCGCTTGACTGCGACTTCGAGCTCGGCACGCTGCTGAGCAACTTGTTGTTTCACGTCCATAAACTCATCACATCATGTATGTTGATTCTAAGCATACCACTCTCATCACGCCGCTGACGTAAAAAACTCAGGCAAACACGATATTTGCTGGGAGAAATCCCCCCTTTTGATAGGCGGCGCATATGTTCACTTGAAATCGCATCGCATGTGCTTGGATCGCGCACTATTTCGTGATCTTTCGATTTCGGTATACACTACGCCGTTAAAGTAAGCGATAACCTCGGGATAGAATATGGGCCGCAAGAACAAAAGAGAGCCTTGGGAAGAGGAAGAAGAAATCATCTGGGTTAGCCGATCCGAGATGAAGCGTGACATGGAAGCACTGCAAAAGCTGGGTGAAGAGCTGGTTGCTCTTAAACCGGGTGTTTTGGCTAAGTTTCCTCTGGACGAAAGTCTTCACGACGCAATCATTGATGCACAGCGCTTTGAAAAAGAAGCCCGTCGCCGTCAGCTTCAGCTGATTGGCAAGATGATGCGATCTCGCGATCCAGAGCCAATTCAAGCGGCACTTGACCTGTTAAATAACAAACACAGTCAACAGTCCATTGAGTTGAAAAAAATCGAGAAAATGCGTGATCGTGTTGTTGCTGATGGCGACAAGGCTATCAACGACGTTGTTGCTGCACATCCTAGTGCCGATCGCCAAAAGCTGCGCCAACTGGCGCGCCAGGCGAAAAAAGAGCTAGAAAGCAACAAGCCGCCTAAAGCATCTCGCGAAATTTTCCAGATTCTGAAAGCCCTTAAAGCAGAAGACGCGGAATAAAAAAAGCCGGAACTGAGTTCCGGCTTTTTTGTGTTTATCTGGCAGCTTATCGCTTTACTACTCGGTACCACCAACGGTCATCGCATCCAGTTTAAGTGTTGGCTGACCCACACCTACCGCGACGCTCTGACCTGCTTTACCACAAACACCAACGCCACGATCTAGCTTCAGATCGTTACCCACCATTGAAACTTGCTGCATGGCTTCGATACCACTTCCGATAAGCGTTGCGCCTTTCACTGGCGTCGTCACTTTACCGTTTTCAATCAGGTACGCTTCACTGGTTGAAAACACAAATTTCCCAGAGGTAATGTCTACCTGACCGCCACCAAAGTTTGGCGCATACAGGCCATACTCAACACTGCTGATGATATCTTCCGGCGTACTTTCACCGGCCAACATATAGGTGTTAGTCATACGTGGCATTGGCAAGTGCGCATAAGATTCACGACGGCCATTACCCGTTGGCGCAACACCCATAAGGTGTGCATTGTGCTTGTCTTGCATGTAGCCTTTTAAGATACCGTTCTCAATGAGTACGTTATATTGGCCAGGCACACCTTCATCATCGATATTTAACGAGCCGCGGCGATCTTGCAGCGTACCGTCATCCACAATGGTACAAAGTGGTGAGGTCACTTGCTCACCTAGCTGGCCAGTAAACACGGAAGATTCTTTTCGGTTAAAGTCACCTTCAAGCCCATGCCCTACTGCTTCATGCAGCAATACTCCCGGCCAACCCGCTCCTAATACTACGGGCATGGTGCCCGCTGGAGCCCCTTTCGCGTGAAGGTTCACTAACGCTTGGCGAACCGCTTCATCGGCATAATGCATGGCCACGGTTTTACCGTCTTCGTCAGAAACAAAATACTCATAGCCAAAGCGGCCACCGCCACCTGCCGCACCGCGTTCACGCTTGCCATCTTTCTCAACAAGCACGCTCACAGACAAGCGCACCAGTGGGCGGACATCCGCTGCATATGTGCCATCAGTCGCAGCGATTAATACCTGCTCGTAAACACCACTTATGCTCGCAGATACTTCTTGGATCAATGGCTCTTTCGCACGGATATACGCATCAACTTCTTGCAATAGGGCGATTTTTTCCTGCTTAGACATGCTATGTAGCGGATCAGTCGCCTGATAAATCATTGGGTACGCGGAGGTAGAGAACGCAGAAACCTTGAGCTTGCCACCTTTATCCGCGATACCACGCGCCGCGGTGGCACTTTGCATCAATGCCTCAGCATTGATTTGATCAGAATATGCAAAGCCAGTTTTCTCGCCCGTGATCGCACGAACACCAACACCGCGGTCAATATTAAATGAGCCATCCTTGATGATGCTGTCTTCCAAGACAAGCGACTCGTGCCAGCATGACTGGAAATACACATCACCGTAATCGATATTTCTTGCCGCCAAATGCTCCAGCGTTTGGCTAATTTGACTTTTGCTGATCCCAGATAGGTGCAGCATCGTTTCTTCGACGTGTTCCAGACTCATGAATAAACTGCTCTTTAGCACTGAAAATAGATAGCCCCGCAACGAATAACGTGGCAGGGTCATTGATGATTTGAGACTGCGCTATTTCATCGCGCATTGCAACCTAGCATGTTGCAATACAGGCATTTTGCTGCGTATCGCACTGTTAGTTGCAAGGTCAATGTCGGCCCACGCGGTACCGATATGGTCGTTTAGCGTGCAAGCTACTTGACCCCACGGGTCGATAATCATCGAATGCCCATAGGTTTCGCGTCCACCCTCATGTGCGCCACACTGTGCTGATGCCAACACCCAGCACTGCGTTTCAATAGCACGAGCACGAAGCAGCACTTCCCAGTGCGCACTGCCCGTCACCTTGGTAAAGGCAGCAGGGACAACAATAATATCCGCTCCGCGTTGACGCAAAGCTGCATACAGTTGCGGAAAACGAATGTCATAGCAGATAGACAAGCCCAAAGTACCAAATGGTGTATCCACCAAGGCCATGTTCTCGCCCGCTTTGAAGGTATCAGACTCGCGATAGCTGCGGTGGTTATCAGCGATATCCACATCGAACATGTGCAACTTTTCATAAGAGGCGCGCAAGTTGCCCGCTGCGTCATAAACCAAGCACGTAGTGCTGAGCGTTCCGTCATTATTGCGGATAGGAAAAGATCCGATCACTAGCCAGATGCCGAGTTCAAACGCGAGCTGAGAAAGCTTCTTTTGGAGCGGGCCATGCCCAAGATCTTCCGCGTATCTTTCGTAATCTTCCTTTTTCCCGAATACCAATGTGTTTTCAGGTGTGACAACAAGACGTGCACCTTGTGCACGTAATTGCTTTAACTGTCCTTCAAGTACATCGAGGTTGTCTTCCGCGATTGCACCTGAATTCATTTGTACGACACCAAATTTTGTCATTGTGGTTTGCTCCCTTGCTGTTCGGTCCGCAGACGCTCGGTAGCCTGCTCAGGTAACGTCACCTCTCCTGTTATACGTGAGAGTTCCCTGACAACGGGATCATCAATCGCCCCGGTTACCTGATACCTGACTTGGGTAAACGCATCTACAACTGGCGAAATCACCGTGGTGACAGCGAGTACATAGAGTGCGGTTTGTGGCGTAACAGCAAAAGCGGTGAACACAGGAATGCCAGATGTTAAATCCGGGACAAAGCGGACATCAGCATTTACCTGATTTTCCACCAAATTTGCTATCCCTTTAATAAACATATCACCTGCCAGCGCATTCATCTGAATATTATCAGTGACGACGACCCCGTTCGTGATTGCTGCACTTCCACTTATCTCATCAAAAGCAAGACCGTCTTCAAATACCCCAGTGAAATCAAGCTGCATTTTTCTCAAAATCGAATCAAGACTAAACAAGCCGAGCAAACGTCCTGCGCCGCCAACACCACTGACATAACCATCTTTCAGCTTGGTATCAACGCTACCATTTAACGTCGCAAGGTTGATCGACCAAGGCGTACCGTTAAAATTAAGGTCAGCCTTCGTCATAAATTTCGCATCTTGAATCCCGCCTGAGACAGCAAAGCGTCCCATCAAGTCGCTGCTGTTGTTCCCTTGAATATCGAATTTAATCCGACTCTCGTTCAACCCTTTTTCTGTAATCGCCCACTTTCCGTTCGCCGTAAATCGCGTATCACCGCTACCTATCGACATTTTTGAAAGCGTCAATGTGTTGTTTGATTTAAGTAATTGGGCTTCGACTCGCCCTAAACGGTATCCCTGAACCCACAATTCATTAATCACGAGATCGGTCGACGGGATATTCGCCATTACACCTTTGTCTGCCTTGCTGGCAAAGCTGGTGTCTCGCGTTGGTTCCACATCACCGTCCGCATCGTCTTCAAGATCGACGTTAAGGAAAAGGTGTTCGATAGAAACTGTAAGCCGCTTGTGTCCATCCCACCAAGCATCACCGGCCAGCTCTTCACTTCCCACCAAGATATGGAAACCGTCGCTCTTCTGTCTCGCTGCCATAGAGAAGTTATTAAAGGTCAGCTCACCAGCGAGCATTTTCTTGGCTTTCACATTAACGCGAGATGGCTCTGGGACAATGACAGGAAACGGTTTGTCGTGTTTGCTATCAGCTTCTAACAGCCGATCGATAACGCCTTTCCAAGCAGCCATATCCAGTGTTGATACATCAATACTGACGGCGTTACCCAGCAACGGGTGCAACGAAAGCTCTCCCTCTCCCACAACCAAACGGCTGCGAAGCACTTCAGGCAACTCTCCTTGAATATCGACATCCGCTTGATACTTCACATTTGGCAATGTGACCTGACCGACCAAACGCTCACCATTTCCTGATGCCCTCAAGGTGCCTTTGCTTTTCTGTAAAACCAGATTATCGAGCGGTGCAGGCAGGTGAACGCGCATGTTCGCCAAATCGGCGTCCAACTTAACGTCATAGGTAAAGCCGATGTCTTTGAGTGCGATTCCCACGTCCAAATCCCATCGAGATTCACCTTCCACCAAATCTAAGTCTGAAAGGTCAAGTGCCGCTTTCAACTTATCAGCCTGCCAGTTACCTTTGATATCAATATCAACCAGATAATTGTCAGACTCCGTCTCCCCGTTGAAACCCACACTGATAGGCTGCTCTAAAACAACCGCATCAAAGCCCTTTGACCACACAATGTCGTTGTGAAATTCAATGGTGCCACCCACCTTGTTCAAGGTCATTTCAGGGCTCACAATCGAAACGACATTGTCTTTTAAGCGCACGGATCCTTTCGCGTCGACATCATCACCATTAAGCGGAATATTGAGGTCAATACTGCCCGTGACTTTGCCGTCGACCTGAACATGCGTTAATGCCGCCCCTACAGAGTCAACAAGCGGCGTCGCCAGCATGTACTCATGCAGCTCATCACCTGTTGCCTGAATATCAGCGTTAATAAGCAGTTTTGAGTAATCTTCGCTGAATGAAGGTATTTGCCCTTTCACATTATATCCACGCGCTTTCATCAAGCGGACGTTGGAGGCATCCAAGAACATTGAATCATTCTGGAAAAGTAGATCTAAGCGAAGATCGGTCAGTGTCGGCCACTGTGTGTCGAAACTAAACTGACCATTTTTCAGAGGGACATACGCTTGGAATACACCTTCATTTTTCAGGTAAGGGAACGTATCAAAGTCGCCAAACCAGACCAATTTGGCATGTTCAGCTTGCCCGCCACGAATCGCAGAGGAAAGGTAATCCGTCAGTTCAAAGCCAAGTGCCAATGTCGGTAAATACCGCCACGTTTCGCCTGCGTCGTTCGCGTTGGCTTCCGCATAGAATGCCAGCCATGGCTCACCATCATGAGGAAGGTCCAATCGGAACTCACCGATGACATTGATATGCGGCGCAGCGACAGCTACATGATCCGACCAAATCACGGTACGTGTATCGTTGTAGTCCCAGTAAATCGAGACATCACCGCGTTTGATATTCAGCGGTGCTTGGAAGAAATTTCCATAAGGCAAGATGTCATCTTTCATCGATAACACGGCCTTACCTTGGGTGCCCACACCCAAAATCTGCGCATTTAACTTGTGAACTTCAGGCAGGTAGGTCCAATGGTTAAACGCTAAATGGCGAACAGATGCCGAGTAAGCAACCTCTTCTCCTTGTTTTTTCGCAACACGAAGATCACGCACAGTGCCTGCAGGTGCTAATTGTTGGAGTGCATTTTCTACACCATCCGGCAGTGCCACTATTTCTGTCAACGGTGTCAGAAGCTTGATGTCCAGCTCATCGACATTCAATTTCCAGTCATCACCCGTAACACTCAGCTTTACATGCGGTTCAGGCCAGTGCTTTTCACCGGTTTTAATGGCAAAACCGTTAGTAGCAAGGTGCCATTCGTCTTTGCTGTCACGCGTAAGAAACACCTGTCCTTGAGGGATGGATACGCTTCGTGTCCGCCCTTGAGATTCAATCGCTGCAGATTTAGGTCCCCACGCAACGGCGGTATCAGAGATATTAAGCAGGGCTTTTCTCGGTAAACCTTGTTCTACCGTCAGCCAAGCTTCTCCCCCCACTGTCGCGCTAAAAAGCTTAAACTCGGGGTTAACGTAGCTGCTCACCCACTCTTGGAGAGAGACGTCATCCGCCTTGACATAAAATTCACCATCAAGAGACGTTAAACCGCGACTTTCGGTAAATACACCTCGTATATCGACTTGGCTAAGCGACGTACCTTCAACACTTACAACACCTTGAACATGATGTTGACCAGCCTGGTTATCCCAAATCAGCGACTCAATAGCGATCGTTTTTCGTTCGTCAGACGCTGACATCACCACCAGCTTGGCATCATGAACAGAGAAGTGACCCAAGCCGACTAAAAACAGTTGCTCCAACTGTTTCTTAAGCCCGGTTTCTTCCTTGTCGTTTCGAGCAGGTAGTTGCGTTAAATCAAGACGCAAACCATCAATGCTGACGTTTGAGAATGTCGGCTCCCACGTGGTTAACGTACGCCAGAGATCGATCTGAATATCGATGCTGTCAGCCGTTAATACCGTGTGATGACGAGACGCTGTCGACAACGACAAGTCGTGAAGTGTTAAGGAAGGAACCAGATTACGCCAGTGGCCTTTGAATGAGCCAAAGTCTACAGAGAAACCGCTGACCTCATTCGCCCACTTTTGCATGGGAGCTTTGGCCGTATCTAAGTTAGGCAGTAACAGGCGCATTGCGCCTGTTACAACTGCAGTAAGCAATAACAGGCTTACCAGCGTCCATTTAATAATTGTCGCTACTCGACGCGTAAATCTCACTATCAACAGCAGCTACTCATTACATCATGACAACGTCGAACTGCTCTTGCGTGTAGAGCGGCTCAACATGCACTTTCACTTGCTTGCCGATAAACACTTCAAGCTCTGCAACAGCATGAGACTCTTCGCCTTCCAGAGCCTCACCAACCGCAGGCGATGCGTATACCACAAACTTGTCGGCATCATAGGCGCGGTTAACTCGGGTGATTTCACGCAGAATTTCGTAGCACACGGTCTCAATGGTTTTCACCGTACCTCGGCCTTCACAACTTGGGCATTGACCACAAAGCACATGCTCGATGCTCTCTCTGGTGCGCTTGCGCGTCATTTCTACCAGACCTAACTGCGTGAAGCCGTTGATGTTGGTCTTAACGCGATCGCGCGCCAACGCCAATTCTAGAGACTGAATAACACGCTGGCGGTGCTCATCTGCACTCATATCTATAAAGTCGATAATGATAATGCCGCCAAGGTTACGCAGGCGAAGCTGGCGAGCAATAGCGCGTGTCGCTTCGATGTTGGTATTGAAAATCGTTTCTTCGAGGTTACGACGGCCAACGAATGCCCCCGTGTTGATATCGATCGTCGTCATCGCCTCAGTTTGGTCGATGATGAGATAACCACCTGATTTCAATTCCACTTTACGATCCAATGAACGCTGAATTTCGTTCTCGGTGTCGTACATATCAAAAATCGGCTGCTCACCCGTGTAGAGCTCAATGCGGTCGCTTAACTCTGGCACGAACTCTTCGGTAAATTCGCGCAGTGCTTCCATTCCGGTTCTTGAATCAATACGAATGATATTGAGCTCTGTACCCACAAAATCACGCAGAATGCGCTGCGCCAAACCCAATTCACCATAGAGCATGGACTTTGATGGGCGCTTAGAGCGGCGCTCAATCACCTTATTCCAAAGGCGTTTAAGAAACGCGGCATCATGTGCCATCTCTTCATCCGACGCGCCTTCCGCCGCCGTACGGATAATAAACCCGCCTAAGTCATCGCAATAATCACCCACAATTTTCTTCAGACGATCACGCTCCTTTTCGCTTTCAATACGCTGAGACACCCCAACATGAGATGCCCCCGGCATAAAGACCAAATAGCGTGATGGCAACGTAATATCTGTCGTTAGGCGCGCACCTTTGGTACCCAGAGGATCCTTAACAACTTGAACGACGATATCTTGGCCTTGGCGAACGAGCTCGGAAATATCACGAACTTGGAACTGCTGTTTTTCGTTTTCCGCCACACACTCAGTGTGCGGAACGATATCAGACGCATGCAAAAATGCGGCTTTGTCCAAGCCGATATCAACAAACGCCGCTTGCATACCCGGTAGGACTCGGCTGACCTTACCTTTGTAAATATTGCCCACGATCCCACGTTTGGCTTCTCGTTCAATGTGCACTTCTTGAAGGTTTCCACCTTCAATCATGGCGACGCGCGTTTCCGTCGGCGTTACATTAATTAGCAACTCTGTATTCATAGGTTTTCACCGCTTAATTTTTTAAATTCGTTAAACAGAGCGTCTGTTTCATAAAGAGGTAAGCCAACCACAGCATGGTAACTACCTTCAATGCGAGTAACGAAACGGCCTCCGAGACCTTGGATAGCGTAGCTTCCGGCCTTGTCACAAGGTTCACCGCTTTCCCAATAAGCATCTATCTCGTCTAAAGACAGCGACTTAAACCATACATCTGTTGTGACAAGCGTCGTCAGGGATTGGTTCCTGTCAGCCAGTGTAACTGCGGTCATTACCTGATGTTGGCGTCCGGACAATAGCGAAAGCATTTGACGGGAATGTTCAATGTTTTCTGGTTTTTCCATGACCTGTCCATCGCAAACAACGATGGTGTCAGAGCCCAGAACGGGAAGAGATTGTGGTGCGACTTGTACACCTGCCATGGCCTTATCAAAGGACAAACGGCGGACATAGTCCACCGCTTCTTCTTGAGCTTGGCGTTGTTCTTCAACATCGACGCGCAATACGTCGAAACGAAGGTTCAATTGTTCAAGCAGTGCCTTCCTGCGGGGAGAGGCAGATGCGAGATAAAGTTGAAGATCTGCCATTGGCTCACCACTTTATTTAATCGAAAACTGACGACGAACCCGTCGTAACAGCAAAAATAACCAAGGCCACAGTAAGAAGTTAAGCACACCGGACCAAAGAAGTGTCGGGTCAAACTTCACATCTGAGACTAAATATTCCGCCCAAAACTCGAGGACTTTACCGGCAAGTGTCAGCAAGGACAGGATTGCCGCCTGCTGCCACAGTGACATATTGCGCAGCATTTGGAAGTTTAATGCCACAATATACACCACCACAGACATCATCAGTCCGCGTACACCCAGCGTCGATCCCAGCATCAAATCCCACAACAAGCCCAGTACCAGTGCGGTACCGACATTGACGCGGTGAGGAAGTGCTAACACCCAGTAAAATGCGACAAGCAAAACCCATGATGGCCTAAATGGCGCAAGTTCCCCTGGCCAAGGTGCCGCCTGCAATATAAGAGCGACAATAAATGACAGCCAAATAAGTGCGTGGCCACGCAAAGTTGAATTAGCCATCCGTCTTCTCTTGTTGTTCTACAGGTGCTTCACTTGCCGGCGTCGCTTTCGATGGTACTTCCGCCTTAGGAGCGTCAGTCTCAATCGCGTCTGGTGCCGGTGCTTCGTGTTTATCAACGTTAGTCGGCCAAACCAGCAACAGATAACGTAAACGGTCAAACTGCACTTCTGGTTTCGCATCTACTTGTGCAAACGGACGCTTGTTATCAAATGAAAATGACGTGACCTTGGCAACGGGATACCCTTCAGGAAAAACGCCCCCTAGTCCAGACGTCACCAACATATCACCGGGCTCTATGTCCGCACTGCTTGGAATATTTTCTAATTGAATATTATCGGTTTGACCACGCCCTGCGGCGATCACGCGCACATCATTTCTGACCACCTGTACAGGGATTGCATGTGTCGGGTCGGTGATCAATAAAACGCGACTGTTGTGTGCACCAACGTAAGAAACTTGTCCCACGATCCCGCGTTCATTAATCACGGGTTGACCTTCATAAACGCCGTTTGTTCGGCCTTTATCGATCATGACTTGGTGTTTGTAAGGATCGGAATCCACCGCCATCACTTCCGCCACCATTTTGCGTTCATCGCGCACAAATGGGGAGCCCAGCAATTCTCTCAAGCGCTGATTTTCCTGTTCCATTTGGTCAAACAACAATTGGCCTGAGCGAAGCGTTAACACTTCTTCTTTCAGTTTGGCGTTATCGATAAGAAGTTGCTGATGTGACGTGAATTGTCGGAACAGGTTGTCCAACATGTCTCGCGGTACGTTCGATGCGTATTGCAACGGTGCGACCACAGAGTTCAGCAGATAGCGGAAGTTTGTAAATGCACCAAGACGGCTATCAGCCAGCATTAAGCTGGCTGATACCAAAAGAGCAAACAACAGGCGTAATTGTAGAGATGGCCCACGGCCAAATATTGGTTTCATTCAGTTACAACCTGTAAATGGGTGAGTTGGCACCCCACTGTTAATGGCGAGTGCCAAGACACCTTGCAAGAAGATATTAATCTTCGCTGAACAGATCGCCACCATGCATGTCGATCATTTCCAACGCTTTACCACCACCACGTGCAACACACGTCAGCGGCTCTTCTGCAACAACAACTGGAATGCCTGTTTCTTCAGTCAGCAGACGGTCCAAATCACGCAACAGTGCACCACCGCCGGTCAGAACCATACCACGCTCAGAAATGTCTGACGCCAACTCTGGCGGACATTGCTCAAGGGCAACCATGACTGCTGACACGATACCTGTCAGCGGCTCTTGCAGCGCTTCCAGGATTTCATTTGAATTCAGCGTAAAGCTACGTGGTACACCTTCTGCCAGGTTACGGCCACGTACTTCAATTTCACGTACTTCATCACCTGGGTATGCAGAACCGATTTCGTGCTTGATACGCTCAGCCGTTGCTTCACCAATCAGGCTGCCGTAGTTACGGCGCACGTAGTTGATGATGGACTCGTCAAAACGGTCACCACCGATACGCACAGATGAAGAGTAAACCACGCCGTTCAGCGAGATAACCGCAACTTCTGTGGTACCACCACCGATATCAACCACCATTGAACCGGTTGCTTCTGATACAGGCAGACCCGCACCGATTGCTGCGGCCATTGGCTCATCAATCAAATACACTTCACGTGCACCTGCACCAAGTGCAGATTCACGAATTGCACGACGCTCTACTTGCGTAGAACCGCAAGGAACTGCAACCAGAACACGTGGGCTTGGACGCATAAAACTGTGGTCGTGAACGGTTTTGATAAAGTGCTGCAGCATTTTTTCAGTCACGTAGAAGTCAGCGATAACGCCGTCTTTCATTGGACGAATGGCAGCAATGTTACCTGGCGTACGGCCCAGCATTTGTTTTGCTTCATGACCGACTGCCGCAACGCTTTTTGGTGAGCCTGCACGATCTTGACGAATTGCGACAACAGACGGTTCGTCCAGAACGATCCCTTGCCCTTTAACATAGATAAGAGTGTTTGCTGTTCCTAGATCGATGGAAAGATCGTTAGAGAACATGCCACGAAGTTTCTTGAACATAGTCTTCGGTTAATCCTGCAAGCTATAAAATTCTTCAAATTCCGCTAAATGTACCAACGCAGACGGGGCGCGGCAAGGTGATGATCTACAAACCTGAATGAGATCAGTCTTTTTTTTCATTCCCCTGTCAAAGTGATGCTTTTTTCACCTTTATAGATAACTCGATCACTTCCTCGGTAATGCCCGTACGTTACCAAGCCAGAGGTTTTTTTCTGTTCGGTGGCACTTTCCCACCCATATTGCAGCCACGGTTGTTCGGTAAAACCGACAATTGGGGTTTCACCAACCTCACACCCCGAAGCCAAACACTGCCAAAAACGGAACTGCTCTCGAAATGGCGTTACCGTATTGCCCTGCTGGGGAACAACGTTGAAATTGTATACCCCCTTGACAACAGGCTCTGCGCCTTCCGCGGTTGTGCCATTTTGCCACTGTATCTGGGTTTCAATATTGTGGCTGTTATTGACCAATTGATCTCTGAGGCTACCTGCAAGATGAACAATCGATGCATTGTCTCTCGTATTCGTCTCAAAATGGCTGCCGTTCCAGTATTCGACGATAACAGGAAGCGTTTGTTCCCCAGAAAAGTCCTGCGTTTCGGTAAATCCGCCAATTCGCATCCTACCGAAGAAATATGGGCCTTCGGCAATTTGTGCGCCATCTGCACCACCAGAAGGGCTTTTCACTGATTTTGAGCAGCCCAAATCTGATTCGTTGCCGCAAAGTTCAAATTGTGTGTTGTCTCTATCAGTCACCGAAACTCCCACCGCAAAACGAAGCGGCTCAAAAGGCCCGTCTTCAGTATTTGCTTTGCGAATTGTCATATTCCCGGAGACTTTCACTTCGCTCACTCCGCCCGCGCCCGCCGCCCATTGCGTGTTGCTAAGGCGAGCACCATCCCAACGTGCGCTTAAATCGGGACCGTCATAGGGATAGTCGCCCCCTGAATCAATCACCCAGTCTTTAAAGGCGGCCTTGTCTGTCGCGCCTTGGTAGAGGTGATAGTTTTTGACGGGCTTGTCATTGATGTCCATGGCGTGAATGGTGAACTCGCCAGTAAAGGGTTGGCCAAGATAGGTAAAACCATTGCCACCGTCATCGTAGGCGGCCTCAACACCGCGCGTGAAATTTGACGCGACGTCAAAGTGGGAGGGATAGAAACGGCCGATTTCGCGTTGCCCAGGGTTCACCCTCATGTCAAGGTATTTTGATGCCAACTGGGACTGCAATTTGAAGGTTCCAACATCGCTGACTTTTAACGTGGTAAATGGATATAAGCCACTGCTATTAGAGTTTGTGTTGTTTGTTTTTGCGAAACCATCAAGGATTGCATCGGTACCTGACGTAGGTGCGACAATTCGCGCCACGCTATCAAACATAACCTCCGCTGCTGGCGCATCTACCACTTTAAAACTCTGTGTTATGGGACGACTGCAATATGAATCGTCTAGCGTAACGACGCCATCATTTCTGTCACCGCTTTTCCATATAATAGGTTTTAGAGAAGCCGAAAAAAATTCTCCCACTTTGCTTAAACGACCACTGTCTACGTCTGGATTTTGCGAGCCTGAAATTTTACAGATTGCCATGGTATATGGACGAACATTCAAGATGGCATCACCTCGAAGCTTTTCTGATTGAGCTATGATTTCTGATTTGTGAAGTGCGTCTGTCTCATCACCATTTTTTGCCATCGAGACTTCCTCAACAGGAATACTAATAGCACCTGAATCAGCATATCTCACCGTCACCGCATTGTTGGCTCGTCCATCAACAAACTTGATATCCAGTGTTTGCTCGCCAATCTTACCGTTGATTGTGGGCTTTTTGGGTGCATTACCACCCATATACAAAGGCTGTAGATAGGATACATCACCAAACTTAAGCTTTTTATTACCGTCATAATCAGGTATCGGAGTAGGGTCACAATCGCCATAGACAGCTTCAATGGACAGTTTTTCGGGTTTTCCTGCCACCATTTTTAGTGGCGATGGGGAGAAGCGATAGCCACCAGCATGGAAAGTGTAGTTACCTTCCTCCGAGATAAGTTCACCCGTGTCGCTCGAGTTAAACGTTGCTTCAGCATTGACGGTCCCAATTGCTTTGTTTTGAAGCCAAAGCTTCTTACTGCCATTCAGCAATTTGACCGTTTTTTGAGGGCCCGCAGAACAAGCACCGTATTCACTGGTTGCCCAGCAGGCTGTATCTATATAGTTGGTCGCTTCAACCGTTAAATCACCAGAAATATCTGTTTGTTGTTCACCTTTATCGTTAGTTACCTTAAAAGTAATTGGAATTCGGGAGCAGGTATTGGTTTTTGCCTGTAACGGTTCTATCTGTAATTCGTAGTTGTAATATTCTCCCGTGTAGAAAATTTTTGCATTGTCGTTCATGTGGATCTGTCTTGCTGTCACAGAGCCATGTAACTCAGCATGAGCTTGGAAGAAAACCAAACCTGACGAATATATATACGCTTTAGAATCTGTTGGGTAGTTTATAGAGAAAGTCTCAACAACATCATCAATATCCAGTTTTTGGCTGTGATGATAGAAGATCAAATCTCTTGGTTTACCCTCAGCATTGATACTTGTTGCCCCATACGAGGAAAACTTATTAACGTGAATTTCTACTTTACCGTTAATGAGCAGCTTTGATCCGCTACTCATCGTGAAAGTATCGAAATAATAAACACCTTCAGATATTGTTAGTGTTCCCTTCCAACCCACTTTGTATTCTTGATAGCGGTTATCCGATGGCCCCAAGGTACATATATTCTCCGAACCACAGTCTTTGATTTTAGAGCCGTAATCCGAGGCTTTTAAATAGTCCAAATTGAGGTTTAGTGCACGAAAGTTAGGATCGTGATTACAAGCAAATAACATTCGCCCATCGGAACAATACTGCCCAAATCCATCTGATTGAAAATCAAACGTTTCAAATCCAATTCTAATGTCTCTATTGCCGTACCACTCAACAAAGCCACTATTGGATCGAAAATCAAAAAGTGTTTGCGTCATACCTTCTGGCGATTGCGCTGGACCAGGAAATAGCGTTGCAGACATTACAAAGAAAGAAGGAAAAACAAACATCAATATAATTATTCTAATCACGGAGCGATCCCCCTAGCCCAGCTTTCCTGAACGCGTACAACTTTGTGACTGCCACTCCCGCATTCTCCGCGGCTTTCAATGCGATATTGCACAGACGGAGCGGTTCCTAGCGTTTCGCATGTAACCTTAGCCGAACACCCTAATAACCCCTTCGAGGTAAAAGGGATAACCGCGTTTGCCGTTTCACACGCGCCTGCACTCGGAAGATTTGGATTCTTTTCTAAAGGAAATAGCCGCACCATGGCGTACTCTGTACCACTGTTAGCTGCAAACCATGCGCGTGTGCCAAGCACTTCACGTGTAGTGGTGTCTTTTTGCGACCAATTGATCTGCATTAACGCGGCACCAAGGGCTGCCATTGCAGTCATCGCAAACACGGCAATAACAAGCATGCTACCGCGCTGGGCATGAAATGAAGGATGATGGTTATGGCGCATTCATCACCTGAATTAGCTGATTGTAAACGGAGGTTTCGCCAGCCTGACCAAAGCGATAATGCACGCTTAACAGGTTCGAGCGATAGAGTGACTCAGTGTCTAACGTAAAAGCACTGCCATCGAGCAGCCCTTCCGCTAATACCGCGGCATCTTCACTGCCTTCTTGACGCATTAAGGCACCGCTTGTGATATCAAAACAAAAACTGACGGAATCTTTATAGATATAGAAACGTTTAGACGGGCTTTCTGCTGGCCACTCTTTGGATGTATCTCGTGCAAGTGTCAGCTCATTACCTGCTGCATTGACAGAGGAAATGGCATAGCTTTGCACACTGCCATTATTGAGGTCACTGGATTTCATTGGCAGAAATGCAATGCGATATCCACCGCCATTTATTGCATCAATCCAGTTTGTCCTTGTCTTAGACATGGTGATGGAAAGGGTGGCATTGTTTGGTAAGCGTTCGCTGTAAAAACCCGTGTATTGGGTAGGTGTGTAACGCACGCAGCGATCGTTATTTGATATAAGCAAACTACCCGGTACAGCGTGGCGAATTTCGCGCCCTAAACGCTCCACCACAAATCGCGCCTGAGACTGCAGTGCTTCGCGATTTTTGGCTTCCACATAACCTTGAGCACCAGACTCCAGAAAGCCAGAGATGCCAATGGAAACAATCGCCAGAATCGTCAAGGTAACAATGATTTCAATCAGGGTGAATCCACGTTGACGAGACATCAGAAGTTGCCTCTATACGCAGAAAAATCATAACTGCCGAAGCTGCCCGTATTCACGGTTAAATCAACACGCTTGTAGAGATAATCATTGTTAGTGGCGTCAGTAAACGTGCTGGTGTCATACACCACATTAATATCCACACTAAATCCGAGAAAATCGGACGCGAGCCCGCCGACAAGGCCGTCTAAGGTGCCACGATAATCTTGCGTGCACGCAGCTTTTACGCCCCAGCAGCCGATATAGTCTTCCACGGCGACGAAGTTATTATGTGAAACACCCGCGAGATTGCGTGAGCACTGGGGTATCGGGTCGGGCGACAAAATATTGTTGTTTCGCACCGCGGCGGCATTTTCATCACAACGCCATCGGCTTCCGTTCGGATCGGAATGCTTATCAAACTGCCTGGCAAGCACGTCTGTCATCACAGCCTGTCCCAGCGCAGCGGCACGTGCTTCGTAATGCGGGTCAGCCGATTTCGCGAACATGGGAAACAAGGTGGTGCTCATTAACACCAAAGCCACACCGAATACGACAATACCGATGACAAGTTCCACCAGCGTATAGCCACGCTGATAGTAATAATTCTGATGAGATTGCTCAGCGACAGGCATAGAAATAGCCCTCGCTGTTGGCGCAGATACTGGCTGAAGCATTGCCTTGAGAAAAGGTAATTTTGCATGTATTTGCTGTGCAGGTTGGCCTACCCAGCAAATCAAAAGAAATTATGGCAGGGCCGGCTACTTTTACTTCTGAGCTTGATAAATCAACCACATCACTGCGGTTATCTTCTTCTCCCAATGGGCAGGAATCAGAAGCGACACTGCCGCCCAAGCGGGTGGCAGTGACGTTTAGGGCAAAACAAGCATTAGAGGGTGTCTCTTGCTGCATGGCCCTGAGTTGGACTTGCCTGACAACAGACAAGCCCGTATCCCGCGCACTGGTTACTGAAAAGGATTCAGCTCCCGACAGGCGCGGTGCGGCAAACACACTAATGATACCGAGGATCACCAAAACGGTGATCAGCTCGATTAAAGTGAAGCCATTTACTCTAAAATTCACTGCAAATATTAGCTACAAGTATCTTCAACTTTAGTTGTCGCTACACCGCCACTAGCCGCAGCTTTATATCCAACATAACAAGTTGTGTCGGCAGCATCAAAACCCCACGCAATGTCTGTACCAGTCGGAGCAGTCGTCAGCTCTTTAAGATCTCCGCTAATATCTACGGCTTTTAAAATACCGTCAGCATCAGCTGTAGGGAAATAATTCGCCACTTTTACCCCACCATTGGTAAGGGTGCCATCAGCTTTACCTTCAAGTTGAGCTGCTGCATTGGTAATTGAAGCTGCGCTTAAAAGTGCTCCATTCACACCCTGAAGCGTTGCTACTTTGGCTTCTGATGTAAAGCTCAAGAACTTAGGTGCAGCTGATACAGCCAAAATACCCAGAATCACAATTACCACGATCATTTCGATCAGTGTAAAACCGCCTTGACGTTTCATTTTACTTCTCCTGTCTTACTCAATACCTCTACCCGCCCAGTAGCGGGATAGAAAGCAAAAACATGACGCGCCAGATTGGCTGACGAATCATCTCCCCAAAAACCGGCGCGCACCGGTCTTTCAAATCGACAATAGGGGCTGGCACTGATACCTTTGTCCTTGGCCACTATCGCTCGAACCATCGGCTGAGGGCGTGTTAACGCCTTCGCCCGTAAATCGTTATCTAACCAGTAAGACTGGCCTGTCAGTGCGTTGAATAGCGCACCACAATCTTGCGATGACAAGTTTGCTAAAACCAAAGCTCCTCCGGTTAACGCGAAGGGATGCCCAGCATGCTTGTTTTTCTGGGGCGTCAGACGAAAAGAAAAACCGTCCACTGACACCATATCGTGTTGCCTATCAATAGGTTGCAAGGTGGCTCGCATTTGCACGTTTTTCACGCCACCTGCAAAGGCATTTGCTAAATAGCGGAACTCAACCTCATCGGCATGGCGCATAACCCGCTCAAACGCGGGGATCGCGGTGATGACTAACGTACCGATAATCAGCGTCAGTAATGCCCATTGCACGGCACTGCTGTCTCTGAATCTTAAGAGCCAGCGCATTTACCCGCCGCGCATCAAATCAAGCATGTTCCACATCGGCAGGAAAATACCCAATGCCAGAATCAGTACCATGCCCGCCACAACCATCAGCAAAATTGGCTCGATGCGTGCTGAAAGGGTTTTTAAGTCGTAATCGACTTCGCGATCGTAAAAGTCACTCGCTTCCAGCAATAAGGTGTCGATTTGGCCCGTCTCTTCACCCACTTGAATCATTTGGTGCACCAGCGGCGTGAAGAGCTTGCTGTCAGCGGTTACCGAACTAAGGTTCATGCCCGACTCAATTGCCCCTTTCATCTTGTCGACTTCGCCAGCAAGGAAATGGTTATCTAACGCGTCACCGGACATTTGCAATGCCGAATTAAGCGGTACGCCAGCGCGTAGCATCAACGCAAACGTACGAGAAAAACGGCTCATCAAAGCGCGGTTGAGCAAGGTGCCGACGATGGGCAATCGGATCTTAAACCGATCCCAGCTGACTCTTCCCTGCTCCGTGTTCTTCCACACATGCCACCCTGCGAATGAGCAACCCATTGAAATAATGAGTAGCCACCAGTAATTAACAAAGAAGCTCGATGTGGCCATCAAGATCTTGGTGGGCAACGGAAGATCTGAGCCGAACTTTTCAAACATCCCGACAAACTGCGGCACCACTTTGACATTCAAAAACGCGACAGCACCAAAGATCACGATCAACACAAAGCTTGGGTAGCGCAGCGCGGATTTGATGCGGCGTCGGGTTTCAATTTCTTGCTCGTAGTACTCCGCCAATTGCAGCATGGCATCATCAAGGCGACCCGTGTTTTCACCGACTTGGATCAGCGACACGAAAAGGTCACTAAACACACGTGGATGATCGCGCATCGCCGATGATAACGGCCGGCCATTAGAAAGCTCGCTACCGACAGAATGCAATGCGCCTTTCAATACGGGATCGTCGGAGCTGTCCGCCAGCCCTTTAATCGCCCGCAGCAAAGGCACGCCCGCTTTGGTCAGGCTGTACATTTGTCGGCACAAGATGACAATCGCATCCAGTTTGACTTTGCGCTGAAACAAGCCAACAGAAGGATTGGCTTTGTTAACCCGCGCAGTCGTCTGCTCCAACGACAACAAAATCTTGCCTGAGCTGGCAATCGTCGCCATGGCTTCGCGCTCACTGGCGGCCTCCAAGACTTCGGTCACCCGTTTACCTTGTGCCGTGCGGGCGGTATAGCGATAACGCGCCATTAGACTGTCGCCATTGACAACGAAGCACCTTCAGAGAGTTTCATCGCTTCTTCTAACGAGGTTTGGCCTTGGCTGGCAAACGCCAATGCCGAATGCACTAACGGTAAGTACCCTGGCTGTTGCTCGGCCAGTTGTGCAAATGCACGCGTGTCATTGCCACGCAGCGCATCCATTAATTCCGGCGTAATCTCTAGTAGCTCAAACACACCGATACGGCCTTTATAGCCGGTAAAGTTGCAACGCTGGCAACCTCGCCCTTTGTAAAATCCCGCGCTCAGTGCATCGGCACCAAGTGTGCTTAGCCACACCTGCTCATCCGGCTCAACCGGATGCGGCACTTTACAATCTGGGCAGATTTTTCGGATAAGACGCTGCGCCAGTACGGCTCTGACCGAGCTGGCAACGAGGTAGCCAGGGGCTTCCATATCCAGAAGACGCAAAGTACTGTCGATGGCGTTGTTGGTGTGCAAGGTCGATAGCACCAAGTGACCCGTTAATGAGGCGCGAAGACCGATCTCTACCGTCTCAAGATCACGCATCTCGCCCACGAGAATGATATCGGGATCCTGACGAAGAAATGTGCGCAGTGCCGATGAGAATGTCAGGCCGATTTTGCTGGCGATCTGCACTTGGCTGATCCTCGGCAAACGGTATTCCACCGGATCTTCTGCGGTTAAGATCTTCTTACCCGGTACGTTCAATTCATTCAGCGCGCCATACAACGTGGTGGTTTTTCCCGAGCCCGTCGGGCCGGTTACCAAAATCATGCCATGCGGACGTTTTAGCTGACTGCGAAAACGCGCCAGCATGTTTGGATCCATGCCCACGTCTTCAAGCTGTAAGATCCCTGCTGATTGATTCAGCAAACGCATTACCACGGATTCACCGTATTGCACTGGCAGCGTCGAGACACGTACATCAATAGCACACCCGCGAACGTTGATGTTGAACCTGCCGTCTTGCGGTAACCGTTTTTCAGAAATGTCCATGCCGCTCATGAGCTTAAGGCGAAGCACCAGCGCAGAAGCGATGGCCTGCTCTTTAAGCAATGTTTCGTGGAGCACACCATCGATGCGCTGACGAATGCGCAGTGTGTCTGCATCCGGTTCGATATGGATATCCGAGGCATTGACTTGCACCGCATCTTCAAACAACGAGTTGATCAGCTTAACAACGGTGACTTCTTCAGACTGGTCGTCTTCTGCGCCAAATTTCTGATCTAGCTTCACACCATGCTCGGCCTGAAGCCTTTCGGCAAACGACGCAATTTCACTGGTACGACGGTAGTAGCGATCAAACGCATCAAGAAGGGGTTGCTCTGCCACGACCATCAACTCAACCTGATATTGGTTAAGCAGGTTCAGAACGCTCTCCTGCGCAGTCAGATCGGCAGGATCCGACATGGCAACGCGCACTGTTTCACC
The DNA here is from genome assembly GCF_028683135.1 of Enterovibrio qingdaonensis. Lineage (GTDB taxonomy): Bacteria > Pseudomonadota > Gammaproteobacteria > Enterobacterales > Vibrionaceae > Enterovibrio > Enterovibrio qingdaonensis. The sequence continues at coordinate 47,228 of NZ_JAJUBB010000009.1, read as the reverse complement.
AATGCGCCCAATGACTAAGGCACGAAGACGACGGGCATGCACTTCCGGCAGCAAGTTAACAGCAGTTGGATCGACTTGGGTCAGACTGAGATCGATAAGGGGTACACCAAGCTGACGAGCAAGGAAGTTAAGCATCTGGCTTTCGCTCAAAATGCCCATATCAATCAGGGTGTCACCAAGCTTACGGCCGGTTTCAGACTGACGATTCAGTGCAGCGCCTAAATCAGCGTCCGAAATGATGCACTCTTCAACGAGAAGATCACCCAGCCTTTTACGTAACTTAATGGCCATTCGTTGCTCCTTTCGTGCTGTTGAGGTACACCAGGCGCTGACGCGCAAACTGCATGGATTGGTTACTCAATCCACCTGCGTTTATCGCTTCTTGGTAGCTTTGTTTTGCTCGTTCAAAGTCTGCATTTCGTTCAGCAGAAACCGCAAAACCTAACCACCAACGGCCTTGCTCTGGCTCAATCTGCGTAAGCCACTCATAGCTGTTTTGCGCATCGAGGTGGTGACCGAGCTTTTGCGCTAGACCTGCTCGTATTGACACTAAACGAATGTCATCCATGCTTTGACCGTTAACAGGCGGCAAGAGCACATTGAGCGCAGATTCGTCTCGGTTACTCTGTTGGTAGATTTTCGCCAACGTCAGCTTTAGCGATGACGACGTCGGGTTCGCGTTTATCCCTTTACGAAGCACATTTTCAGCGTCACGTACCTGATTGCGTCCATAGAGCAAGCCCGCAAGTTGATTGATGGCAGCAATATGGTTTGGGTGGTAATTCACCGCGTCTTTAAGTAAGGCAATGGCCTGTTTACTGTCACCCACCTGTGTACGTTTTTGTGCCTTCTCATAGGCAATGGCAGCGAGCTCTTTCCCTGACAGTTCCACGGTCTCTACCGTCAGCGACGATGCTGGGGCGTGGTCTGAAACAACCGTGACCGCACTCTGAGGCGTTGATGTAGACACGGGAACCACAGTGTCCACCTTGGCTGTGGCTTTTGGCTTAGGCTCTGACACGGGCACCACTGGTGCCGCCGCAGGCTCAACCTGCGAGGCTTTAGCATCAACCTCGTCGAGTGCTCTCACCTTTGGCTTTGGTGTACTTACCTTTGGCTTTGGCGCACTTACCTGAGTAAGTTCCACGTAGTCGTTATCATGACTGACGACTTTTTGAGTGGGCGACATTGATGAAGCGACGGTAACTGGCGCAACAGGTTCAACAGCCTGGATGACTGGCAGGGTCTGCGATGTGTTGCTACCCGACGAGGTCAGCGTTGGAGCTTGGTTATCTTCCGATAAATGGGACGTAACACCCCAAACAACACCGGACACACAAAGTACACCGATGCTCAGAATTAGCGCGATTTTAGCAATCCGAAAACGCCAAGCAGACGGCGTTGGAGCCACGCTCAATGTGCTCTCATTGTGATTTGGCGACGCAAGGTCGCTCAGCATTTTATTCAATTCACTCATGAGATAGTCCTAACCCCAAAGCGCGCGCAGCGATGTATGCTGCTTGGCCATTGGCGTATCTTTGATCGCGAGTCGAACAGCACTGCCAGAGACTTTTTTCTGGCCCTTACCAAAGCTCACCAATAAGGCTTTATGACAAAGTTGATGCGCAATGCGCGGAATGCCTTGGCTGGCGACCCAAATACGGCGTTTTGCCCAAAGGCTGAAAACACTCACATCAGCCCCCTGCTCTTCGAGGCGATGATCGATATAGGCGGAGGCTTCCACAAATGTCATTGGGAACAACTCGGCACTAAAGCTGATGCGTTGCAGCAGTTGTCGCATATTGCGTTGGTGCAAGCGCTCATCAAGCTCAGGTTGGCCAAACAAAATCTGTTGGATCAATTTTCGCTGCTCAGTTTCAAGGTTCCCTAGCAATCGAATGGCTTCGAGCACTTCATCAGGCAAAGCTTGCGCTTCGTCGCTAAGGATAAGAACCGGTTTTTCCTGACGCATCGCTTCGATGGCAGCACGCTGAATAGCACCAAGCAACATATCTTGATCCGTATTGCTATCAATACTGAGTTCGTCAGCAATCATGCGATAAAGGCTGGCGACGGTATTCGCAGGGTTTGGCAAATACACCAAGGTAAAATCGCGCGCAAAGGTCTTCAGCAAGTATCGGCAAACCAGCGTTTTTCCCGTGCCTACCTCTCCGGTCACTTTTACCAGTCCTTCACCCATTTTCGCGGCGGTGACACAGGTATTAATCGCTTCAACATGCGAACGTAACCCGAAAAAGCATCGGGTATCAGGGGTTAAGCTAAACGGCGCTTCACGCAGATTAAAATGGGTCAGATACATCGGTTTTTACTGCTTAACTCTCTGGAAACCATTCATTCAGAAGCTGTCGAGATCGGTCAATTTCCTGTTGCCAGGTTTGCTCGCCCACTACAGAAGGCTGAAGCAAAATGACGAGTTCGGTTTTCTGTTTCAATCGATTCACGTTACGGAATAGATGCCCAAGCCCTGGAATATCGCCCAAAAGCGGCACTTTAGAGACTTGCTCGTCATAGCTCGATTTCATCAAGCCACCAATCACCACGACATCACCGGAACGGGCGTGAATAATCGAGTCTGATTCACGAATAGAGGTCTTTGCCAGCGGCAAGATATAAGGCGTGGACGAGTTACCAAGCTGGATTTCTTTGTTTTCCGTCACCACATCGATAACGGCAGGATGGACATGAAGCAGCACGCCATTTTCGTCGTCAATTTGTGGTGTCACGTCTAACGAGATGCCTGAAAAGAATGGCGTCAATTCGATATTTGGACCCGAGTCAGAGTTATCCCCAGACGTGTCGCTGGAAGAGATGTCAGTAACAAAGTACTCATCACCACCCACTTTAATCACGGCTTTTTGATTATTCGCCGCAGTCACGCGTGGGCTCGAAAGCACATTCACATCCCCTTGTGTGTCGAGGAAGCTCAATACCGCAGAGAAATCACCATCGGTGATCTTCACATTGGTTTGTCCGCCAATGACATTGGAAATCAAATCGCCCACTAGGTCAGTTTCAGGACGGGAAATCGACACGCCACCACTGCCGATGCTCTGTGCAATGTTGGCCCAACTGATCCCTTGCTGATAACCATCGCTAAGCGTGACTTCCAAAATTTTCGCTTCAAGGATCACCTGACGCGTCAGGCGTTTTTGCGATGCTTCAAGGAAGTTGCGCACTTCACGCAATTCATTCGGATACGCTTTTACGGTGATCAAGCTCGCTTGCGGAGACACGACAATGCTGCGGCCGTCTCCTTGGCCGATCATCGCTGCGACAGCGCGCTCTAGTTGTTCCCAGAAGCTGCTTTGTGCACGCGTTTCAATCACGGTTCCGCCCGTTGAGGCAGATGTACGATCAGTCGTTTCCTCTCCGCCATTTGAACTGGAAGATTCGGTTGCAATGGCTCCCGTACTCACCGACGTTAACGACACACCAGCACGTTGAAGCTGCAAATAGTCGACTGTAAAGGTTTCGGTTCTCAGCGCAGCTGGGAAAATTTGGATCAGTCGGCCATGAGTTTCAACATTAAATCCGTAAATATCAGCAACAACATTCAACGCTTCTGGCACTGTGACGTCTTTCAACGACACCGTGATTTTTCCATCGACATCAGGGTGCATGACCAGATTGAAGTCCGTTCCCTGAACAAGGCTGCCGAAGAAGGCTTTTGCATCTACGTTCTTCGCATTAATGCGCAAGCGTTTTTCTGACAGGATGCCTGAACCAGACACCTCCGAGAAATCGCCCATCAAATCCTGCGTGACAGCGTCCGGCAAATCTGACAAAGGCTGGCCACTGCTGGTTGCGTACGCTTCATTTAGCGCAGCCTGCACTTCCGTGGGTTTCTGGTGACCGACACTTTGGCATGCTGACAGCAACAGTACCGCGGTGAGGCTAAAAACGAGCCTACTTAACATCTTTATCTTCACTGTACGACCTGCTCATTGAATATGGTCAACGACCAACGCTTATTTCCACGATTGAGCACAACGCGGTTTTCACGGATGGCACTGACGGAAAATCCCTTTATTGTCTGCCCCTGCTGCACTGACTCTCCATCCAAAATCGCAGAACAATACTGTTCTGACGAACACATAATTGCATCGAGTTTTGGCAGACGGAAAGTGGTTTGTTTTTTCACTGTTGCAGGCGCGCGATAGCCAAGAGGTGCCGTAGGATCATCTATGGCAAAGCAAAGCGCAGGCATCATCATTAACACCAGTGCGCCGACATATTTAGAAGCTGCCTTCATCGCTGCCTCCAATAAACATGTCACTTTCACCCAAGGTATAGACTTGAATAACCACCTCAGCTAACGGGTATTCCGTCACTTTATAGTCCACACTACGCCAATAGTATTTCTCAGGTAGTGATTCTAAATCAGACAGATATTTCACAATATCGAAGTAACGTCCTTTCAGCGTGAGCTCCACAGGGTGAACAAAATACCCAGCATCTTTTGAGTCGGTGATCTGCTTTGCAGGCAACGACGACATTGAAACCAAGCTCAATTGCTCTGACTGCGCCAATACCTTCTCTACTAAACGCGGCATTTGGGGGGCCGGCACTAACCCCGCGACCTTCGAATCGACTTTTTCATCCAATGCGGAAATCTCAGCATTGAGTGCCGACAAATGCGCGTCTAATTCAGCATTAGGAGACGTCCCTAACTTTTTTTGCTTTAGCGTGTTTAACGCCAAAATCTGCTTAGTGTTTTGTTCATTGCTGGAAAATTGCGCCTGAAGATCATGCACAGCTTTGGTTGCTGGCTCGATAAAAACCAACATGCCCGCCCCTGCGATCGCAATCCAACCTGCCAACGCAATCAACCATTTTTCCCGCAAGGTTAAGGCATCGAATTTTTCTTTAAGTCGCTCAAGCACGTCTTTCACTTTCTTGCCTCCTCAGCGGTACGTTTGGAGAGCAAGCTGAATGTGAGTTGGTCTTGTTCATTCCGCCCCAACGACATTTCTTTGAAGTCAAAATGTGCGAGAGCATTCTGAGTTTGGAAGGTTTTTAACCAAGCAGGGACTGATTCCGGGGTCGCGACTAGCCCTTTAACATCAAGCGTGTCTTGCGCCATATAGATTTGAGAAACGGATACATCATTTCGAGAAAGTGATGCCAAAGCATTAAATGCCTTTGAATACCCTTCCTGAGATGCAATGTCGTGCTGTTTGACCGCTTCAAGGACACTCTTTTTCGCAGCGAGTTGTTTTTCAGCATCCGTAATTTCACGCTTTATCGCTAATGACGGTACATGTAATTTAAGCTGCTCATCCAGTTGTGAAGATAAGGTCTGAGCGGTCTCCAACTCAATCTCTGAAAGCGCAAGCATCTCGTTAGTCTGAGACAGCTGAATTTGCTGGTAAGCAGACACTAACACCAACATAAACGCGGTCGCTCCCCAGCAAAAGAGCATTTTTTCAAACGTTAGCCAAGGCGTTTTCGGGATAAGATCCTTGCTGAACAAATTGATGTCTGGCGAGCATGACGTGTGATGACCTGCGCGAACGATATGCTGGTAATGGGCACCTTCTTCAAATAATGATTGAGGACGGACAGATACCATTAAGCGTGACGAAAGCTGGAACGCGAGTTCCGTGTCATCAACGCCTTCTACGCTGACAACCAGCCCACTGACTTGTGAAGATTTAAGCTGAGGACGTAAATAATCCAACGAACGCTGAATTTCTAATGCCAAGTCGTCAATGAGCAGCGGTTGTAACGTGCCACCATCGAGAATAAGTCCTCGGATTTGGCGTTGAAAACAAAGCTTACCCTTGTCAAAAACCGCCAGTTGAATTGCCCCTTGGTTGTCCCTACTCAGGACCATTTCTGTCTTATCTAGCTTGGTCCACTGTCGAAGTACAACGTCCTCAACGGTAACCAGACTCGGCACGCAGTGAATCTTCTTCAGCTGCGTATAAAATTGGACAAGGGCGTTTCTGTTACACACAAAGACATGAAAGCGCCCCGTGATCGGTGAGGCGTAACCATCAGCCAATACATCGGCTGGTGATTCGGCGATAAAATCTTTGATCTGAAATGGCAGTGCAGCGCGTTTGTCTTCATCGCTCAACCCCGGATCATCAATCAACAAGGTTTGATAAAGGCCATGACCCAAAATCAGGTTAATACTGACATGGTCAATATTTTGCGCATTTAACAGTTTGAGTGCAGCCCCCCAAGGCTCGGTGCCAGGAGAAAGCGTCTCTGCGTGGAATAAATCTGAGGCTTCAGAGCTAACTACAACCCGTTGCGCAGATACATAAAGGCTAACAACATTCTGCTGCCGAGAAGGGGTGATTCGTGCAAGAAAGGTCGAGACTGCCATTAATGTCTAAATAATGCTCAAACTTGTTAATAGGATGTTTGAAATACAGCATATTCTAACAGAAAATACGCCAAGGATTAAATCGTTATGCGACAGATTCTTGGCGCGGTCGAGTGTTATTTGAGCACTAATTGATAGTTGTCATTTTTTCAGCCAACGTTGCCGTTTTTTTGCGGCCGGGTTAGCAGATAATTCCGCACCGAACAGACGTCCTTGCCCCCCTTGAATACCCAGTTGAATCAACGTTTGCCACTCTTGCGCGGTTTCAACACCCACTGCCAACACTTCTGTTTTTGTTGGCTCGCATGCCCCCAGCATACTTCTAACATAAAGCTGATTTTCAGGACGCTGATGGATATCCCTCATTAAACTTCTGTGGAATTTCACATACTTAGGTTGAATGTCTTTAAGGTAGTAAGTACTAACAACAGAACGCCCGGCTTGGTCAACCACCACAGGACACCCTAGAGCGCGTACCATTTTTAATGTTGGTCTTACTGCGTCTAAGTGTTGAACCAGTGGTGCTTCTGATATTTCTATCTGTAATCGATTGAGCATGCTTCGAGGCGTTTGCAGTAATGTATCACGTAGCCAATACTGGAACTTTCGTTGACGAAGCGATTCAGCGCAAACATTGACCGACAGCGTTTCCCGCCCATCACCATTTCGCAGCTGATTCATCGCTTTTTTAATAACAGCCCGATCGAGGGCGGTATTCATTCCAACAAGGTCGACACCGTTCATAAAACGAGAGGCTTTAATGATCAGGCCATTCTCATCGCGAATACGCGCCAGAAGCTCTGTATGTAGTTCTTCGCCCTGAACATCTTTAACCACTTGTCGGTATAGATCTGGACCGCCTGATTCAAGCACGCGCGAGAGCAAGGTGCGCCAACGAACACTGCCTCTGGCATCTTCAGCGACCACATCTTTCTTAAACGCGAACCACGAGCTACTGCCTTGCAATACCGCACTGCGTTTCGCCATTTCCGCCTCTTCCATCAAGCGACCACGTCGCTCCCCTGCAGAAAAGAACGTCATACCAAGATACGCCCAGTCCTCTTTTTCAAGTGGTGCTGGCGCAGACAAGCGTTCCAAGGCTTTCATCAATTGAGATGCAAATAAGCGCGCATCTTTTGCGGACTGGTGAGTAAGCAAAATCGCAAAATCCGCATCGTAATAACGCGCAAGAATAGCGTCAGGAAAGCGTAAGATGGCGTTAGACAGAATTGCGCCAACTTCTTTGACCCATTCATCGGCACCAGATTTACCTTGCTCCTGAACGAGCCCATCCCAATCGGCGATTTGCAACATGAGTACCGCACCTTGCGCGCCTTTGTCCTGTAAAACGGTTTGCAGGCGATTGTCGAACATGACACGGTTTGCCGCCCCCGTCAGTTTATCCAAGAAGGTATTCGAACGAAGGAAGGTATCAAAGCGACTGCGCTCCTGTCGCGCATCCTTCAATTCAGCAATCATTTGGTCAAGTGCAATACTCGCTGTCGCTGGCCATTCACGATCATCCCCCGTTTTCACCTCTTCTGCGCGTCCAGCGAGGATGAGCCTACCTCTGTCTTCTAAAAGCTCCGCGCCGAGCAATTGTTGACGCAACCATCGGATACCCCAAGACAGTGCCAGTACAATCACCAACACAGCTAAAGACAGAGAGGACATTGCCCCTATGGAATAGGCAAAATTGGCGTACGGTGGCACAGACTTTATGGTGACAAAGAAACCCGGGTTATTCGGTAGAACATACCGATGTTCAATCAGGTCAAGGGGGCGACCAGCCGTTTGTATCTGCTCATAGCGAAACAGCAAACCCGTCTTACTTCGGATTTCCATTTCAACCACATCGCTGGCTTTTAATACCCGAGGAAGCCAATGGCCTATCGTTTCATCTGGCTTGGGATTGGAGATAGCATCATCAATTTCGGTGACCACATTATTCAGATAATGCTCGAGAAAATCGGCACCTAATTTACGGAAGCTGACTGCACCACCAATGAAAAGCACAAACATGGCGCATACGACAATCAATGTAACGAAAGCGACCAGTCGGTTGGTCAGCTTCATCCCTGCAACTTTTCTCATTCAACTTCCACTTTCAGGCCGCATACATCGTCATCTTGCGTCATTTCACACAAAGCAGCAAAAGCAATGGGCACTTTAATATGTTGATAGTAATTAATAAGGTGACAATAAATGAACCGCTTGCTGACGGCATCATATTCAGCGGGCACCATGAAGCAATTTGGGTATTACTGCTTTATTCATGCATTTAGCTATATTATCGTGCTTCCAGAATGGAAAGTGAATGCAAAGTCGATACTCGTTGGAATGAATCATTAGATGGATTGGATCACCTGCGCAAAAAGTTACATCACCGTTGTCGACATGGGCTCTCTTGCTCAGGCAGCCACCAAGCTGAACACATCAAGTTCAGCACTCTCTAAACGCTTGGCATGGTTAGAAAACCAATTAGGTGTTCAACTCCTGAAGCGAACAACACGCCAGCTAACCATGACGGATGCAGGTAAACTGTTTTACCAACGCGGTAAGCTGTTAATTGATGACTGGAATCAGTTGGTATCAGAAACCACCTCAACGTACGGGGAAGTCAGTGGCGTACTGAGAATCGGTGCGCCTCTTGCGACAGGTAGTCGCTTACTGGTCAATAATATCGGTGAGTTTCTGGCGGCGTACCCAAATATTCAGGTCGAACTGCATACGTTGGCACCCGGCCAATTGCCCGACCCGAATTTAGACATTGTTATCACGCGTGAGCTAGCAGACTTCAACTCAGCCAGCTTTATTGCGACCAAGCTGTTCGATTTTCAGCCCCGCTTTTTTGCGTCACCTACATACCTTGCACAACATCCACCGATTTTGAACCCTGAGCAATTGCAGCAACATAACTGTCTGCTATTTGGTTCTAGCAGTCATCCGCAAGAGCACGATTTTGAACATGGCGTGAGATTGAGGCTGAAAGGTAACTTTGTGTCACCGAACCCTGAAGCTCTGGTCAATGCCGCGGTAGCGGGACTCGGTATCATTCTGGTTGGTGACGTGACCATCAGAAAAGAGCTCGACCAAGGGTTACTGGTGCCTGTTTTGACAGAAGTACGACAGCCGAAAAGTGCCGCGTATGCTTATTATCCCAAGCTTGAGTACAACCACACGAAGACGCGACTGTTTATTGATTTCATCAAACAAAAAGTCACTCCCTAGCCACCGCATACTCATGTCTGCTGCTATTGCCCTAAAAAAAACAAAGCCCCGCATAATGCGGGGCTTGGACGCTGTTTGGACAATCGATGATCAGAACGGGATATCGTCGTCGAAATCTGGCATATCGTTGTATTGCTGTTGCGGCGGCTGCTGCGGAGCTTGTTGCTGCTGAGGAGCTTGCTGCTGGTAAGATGGTTGTTGAGGCTGACCCCATCCACCTTGTTGCTGCTGGTTATTTTGCTGTTGCATTGGCTGACCTTGGCCCATACCACCACCGGCACGGCTATCCAGCATTTGCATTTCGTTAGCAACGATTTCTGTTGTGTAACGATCTTGACCGTCTTGACCCTGCCACTTACGTGTTTGCAGGCGACCTTCCAAGTACACTTTTGAGCCCTTTTTCAGGTACTCACCAGCGATTTCAGCAAGACGACGGTACATGACAACACGGTGCCATTCAGTCATCTCTTTATTTTCACCAGTGTTCTTATCGCGCCACGTTTCAGAGGTCGCAATAGTAAGATTGGCCACCGCACCGCCATTTGGCAGATAGCGAACCTCAGGATCGTTACCCAGGTTGCCAATCAGAATTACTTTGTTTACACCACGGCTGGCCATATTTTGCTCCCAAACCATTTTGAGCGCGCCATCCATTGAGGTGCGCATCGAACAATTAAACGGCGATGATACCAGAAGCCAGTATATCCGTCATAGGCTTTCACACGAAACTTTAGTGTCACTCCGCTTAGCGTGTAACCCATGCATAAAATCATAATCTGGGGTGGAGATGACAGCGATGCTGTGCAATTTGTATTAGACTAGAAGTGAAACTTAGGACTGCCTCGCATCAATAACTTAGTTGGAAAGTTATAAAAATGATACGAACGTCAGGTTCAATGCGCTTTAAAATGCAGCGAGTCATATTTTCATGATTGCGCTTGTTGCCTGCACAAGCGAACAGGAAAGGTAATTCGCAACATTTACATCAAGCATTTAGGGATACACATGCAAACCATTGAAACCACATCTGATAGATACACAATTTTGCTCGTTTCTGAGCCCAGCATGACAATCACTGCGCTGATTTCATGCTTGGAAAAGGAAATCGACAGTAGTGTGATATTGGTTGAGAAACAGGAGATTGGTGACAAACTCGCCACTTCTTCAGGGTTGGTTTTAATTGATTTAAGTGCCTTTGAAGGCGACACAGTGAATTTTGTAAAACAGAGCCTTTCGCCGTTTAGTGATCAGCATGTTTTCGCCTTGTTTAATGCCCACGATTTGTCAGCGAAAGAACTTGCCAGTTGGCCGTTTATCAAAGGTGTGTTTAAAAAAGAAGATGACCTTGAGCACCTTTGCCACGGCATTGAAAAAATGCTTTCTGGGGAATATTGGCTTCCTAGACAAAAGCTTGCAGAGCTGATCCACTACTATCAGCAGAACAACAGTAACGCCATAGACTATTCCGATATTTGCCTGACCAATCGTGAACAGCAAATCCTGCGGAAACTGGTAACAGGCGCGTCAAACAGCGAAATTGCAGATAGCCTCTTTGTGTCTGAGCACACGGTCAAATCGCATCTTTATAATATCTTCAAAAAAATCAACGTTAAAAACCGTGTACAGGCGGTGTTCTGGGCAAAAAACAACCTCTCCGTTATTGGGTTGGATTACCAAGGCTAGGCCCTCAATTCAGGGGCGGCCTACCCTTCCTATCGTTTTCAACATCATGTTAATTAAGATGTCTGTCGTCGAGATCCTCAAAAACGACGACTAACCCCGCTCTTGACTGTCTCATCATCGTTTCACTCACCTTTAAGACAGTTTTCTCATCTTTTCTGAGAAAGAATGTCTATACAAAAACAAGAATGATTTAGTCCAGACCCACAAGGATCAGCACTAAATCACGACTAATGGACACTGTGGTACATCGTGAATGTTCCGCAGCGCGCACAGTTGGCTCGCATTAGACGTAGCGTAAGGCTAGCAAAGGACGAAGGTATTATGGCAACGATAAATGGAACTCCTAACGACGACACGCTGAACGGCACAGCCGATGCAGATGTCGTAAATGGTCTAGGTGGCGACGACCGCATCATTGGGTTTGGTGGTGACGATCAAATCAATGGTGGTGCTGGAAACGATTTTCTCATTGGTGGTCGAGGTAATGACATACTCTCTGGCGGCTCGGGTGATGACTTTTTAGGTGGCGGTTTTGATAACGACACGCTGTATGGCGGATCCGGCAACGACACCCTGCTTGGTGGTGATGGTGACGACGTTCTCTACGCTAACTCAGGCAATGATAAGTTGTATGGCGGTGACGGAAATGACCGCTTAATCAGCGGCACAGGCAACGACTTCCTGATTGGTGGTGAAGGCCAAGACATTTTCCACTTTGAAAGCATTTTGGGTGCAGGTACGGGTAATGACCGTATTGTCGATTTTGAAATCGGCACAGACAGCATTCTGATCAGAGGCACTGGCGACACCAATTTTGCAGACCTAGATATTGCTCAGCAAGGCGTAACGACCGTTATCACACTGGCTGATGGCGGTGTTATTACGCTAAACAACACTGTGGCAACAGATCTTTCCGCCTCAGACTTCCTAATTGTCTGAATTAAGCGGTCTATACTCAAGGCAATCTGTCTCCGTGCAGGTTGCCTTTTTTCATTAGTGAAATTGTCCCTTACGCACAGCAAGGATGTGATGCTGCGTGAGGCTTGCACTCAGGTATGCCATGTCTCTGACAACAGAAAACCAACTAAAGACAACGCTTACTCAATGCAAAAAAGCGCTGCTGCTCGTCGTTGCTTTCAGTTTTGTGCTTAATTTGCTCGTTTTGTCTGTGCCGCTTTATATGCTGCAAATTTATGATCGTGTGATCAGCTCACGGTCCATCGACACGCTGCTCCTTCTGACGGTGATTACCGTCTTTGCGCTCTTTACGATGGCGGCATTAGAGAACATACGCACCCGTGTCATGGTAAGGATCGGCGCATGGTTCGACCAAAGCCTGTCACCTGAAGTGCTCGCTGGCAGTATTGCGATGCAGTTGCGACGAGGCGTTTCGGCCTCCGTGCAAAGCTTGCGAGATATTGCGGGTATACGCGCATTCATTGGCGGGAACGCAGTTATTCCTGCTCTCGATGCCCCTTGGACACCCGTTTTTCTTGGCTTTGTTTTTCTCCTCCATCCTATATTGGGCTTTATTGCGACAGCCGGTGCATTGCTGCTTTTCGCTATCGCCATTATTAATGACAAAGTCACCAAGAAAGCGCACAAAGAAGCCAACGAAGCGGCAATTCATGCGATGCAGCAAGCAGAGTCCGCCGCGAGAAACGCCGATGCCATGGAAGCCATGGGTATCATGCGAAACTTTATTCGTAACTGGACCGAGTTAAACAATCAAAGCATTACTGGGCAGATCACGGCCAATTCAAAAGGGGCACTGCTCACTGCAACCTCTAAGTTTCTGAGAATGCTGCTGCAAATTGCTATGTTGGGTGTCGGTGCTTGGTTAGTTATCGAAAATCAACTCACGCCAGGAGCCATGATTGCAGGCTCCATTTTGATGGCTCGCGCGCTCGCTCCCGTTGAACAATCGATCAGTGCATGGGGAACGGCTATAGGTGCTAAACAGAGCTATGAGAGGCTGAAAGAACAAATCCCCCTCTTTCCTGAACGCGCTAAATCGATGCCGTTACCTAAGCCAAAAGGCAACGTATCGGTAGAAAGGATGACCTACTTCCATACTGGTCAGTCTGAGCCCGTACTTCATGGCATTACATTTAAGCTTAATGCTGGTGAAGCACTTGGGATCATCGGCCCTTCTGGCACAGGAAAATCTACGCTGGCTCGTCTGCTATTGGGAAATCTCATCCCCAATGCAGGGACAGTCAGGCTGGATAATATGGATGTCTCTAAATGGGATCCTGACGATCTTGGTCCGCACTGCGGCTACTTACCGCAAGATGTAGAGCTATTCCCCGGCAGTATTCGCCACAATATTGCACGTATGGCTGAAGGCGAGCCTGATGCCGTCATACATGCTGCGAAGCTGGCAGGCTGCCATGAGCTTATCCTTCGTCAGCCGCAAGGATACGACACAGTTGTCGGTGAGCGAGGGCTTGGCCTTTCTGGTGGTGAGCGTCAGCGAATCGCGCTAGCCCGCGCACTCTATGGTGATCCGAGCCTGATCATTCTAGATGAGGCCAATGCCAATTTAGATGGTGTCGGTGAGGTCGCCCTGCAACGCGCCATTGCTTATCTTAAATCCCGCAACGCAACGGTCATTCTGGTCGGTCACCGTCCGAGCATGATGCAATCAATGGACAAACTCATGGTATTACAAGACAGCCAAATTCGCGCCTTTGGCGAACGCGACGAGGTTCTTAAACCCCTGCTAGAACAAAGTGCAGCCATTGCAGCGAAAGGAGGCAGCAAGTGACAGAAATACCCGCAGTTCGTCGTTTAAGCCTTATTGGATTTGGTTTTATTGCATTGTTTTTTGGCACATTTGGTGTCTGGTCTGTTTTCAGCCCGTTAGAGGGTGCATCCATTGCACCTGGTGTTGTAATCGTCGATTCCCAGCGAAAAACGGTACAGCATTTAGAAGGCGGTATTATCGATAAAATTCAGGTGTCAGAGGGAGCGACCATCGAAAAAGGTCAACCACTGATCATTCTTGACGACACGCAGGCTCGCGCTCAACTAACACAATTGATCAGCAAACAACGGAACGCCATTGCCCGCGAAGCACGATTAATCGCAGAGCGAGATAACCAAGACGCCATCGTATTTGATCAGTCTCTTCTGGATCAACGAACCACTGATCCTCGTGTCGAAGAGTTGCTCACGAACCAACAGCGTATTTTTGAAGCTCGACGTGGTTTCTTCACTTCTCAACAAGAAATCATCGACAAACAACTCGCACAGAACCGCGCCGAATTTGAAGGGCAGGAAAAACGACTCGAAATAGAAAAGCGACGTTTGTCCATCATAGGCGAAGAGATAGCGGGAAACCGCCAATTGGCTGAAAAAGGATACGTCAGCAAGACACAAGTACTTCGCTTGGAACGAGAAGAAGCCCAAATACTGAGTACTATCAGCCAACTACAAGCCAATGCCAGCCGCCTCGCCCAAAATATTGCAGAGAACCAAGCGCAGCTAAAAGAGCAAGAATTGGAGCGAATTAAAGAAATAGTTGAAGCATTGCGTGAGAGCCGAGAAGAACACTACGAGCTGGATGAGCAATTGGCCTCCGCCCAACATGTTTTAGAGCGAACCATCATCGTCGCGCCATTGAGCGGCACGGTACTCAACTTACAGGTTTACTCTGAAGAAGGCGTGATCACGCCTGGTCAGCCCTTGTTAGACATCGTTCCAATTGATGAAAAGATGGTCATTGAAGCGCGGGTTAATCCGGCTGACATTGACCAAGTTGACCACGGAATGAAGGCACAAATACGTTTGACGGCATTAAGCATGCGTGCGGTGAAACCTCTGAACGGAGAGCTGCTAACGGTTTCCGCTGACCGATTGGTGGACGACCAATCCGGCGAGGCCTATTACCTAGCCAGAGTGCAACTGACTGACGATGTGAGTGCTGTCTTAGATGGCATCGATTTATACCCAGGAATGCAAGCTGAGGTGATGCTGCTCACCGAACCGAGAACCCCGATTGAATATCTGACAAAACCACTAACAGAAAGTCTCAATCGTGCGTTTCGAGAGGAATGATGCCCACCATCATTTTTCAGTCAAAATTAACACCAAAGCATGAGATGCATATTCATGAATACGGATGTGCAAATAAAGAAACGACGTTGGCAATTTCATTTTGTCTCAAAAATGAAGCGATAGGCGTGTTTTTTCGTGACCAAGGTCACCTTTGATGGGCGTGTGTATAGAAAAATTAGCAGATCCCATATTTTCCCGCTCAACCATGAATTGACCTCACCATCGTGAAAAATGGGACAAAGTTCATCTTCTCTAACCGTAAAGAGGCTGGTTTACTGACTGCATTTCTGGGGCACACTCGCACTCAGTCTGAAATGGAACCCAACTAGCCAGCTTGGGATGTGTGGTTTACTTTTTAATATATGAAATTAAATAAAAAGCCGACGTCCTTTGCGAGCATCACAGTTTGAGAGCTTGTGTATGAACAACCGAAAGATTCGAACACATGGCGCGGAATTCGCCATACTTTATCGACTCTGTGATTTAACCGTCATAGGTTTTTCGCTGGCGGCTGCAAGCTACCTTCACCTCGGAAACGTTATTCATAATTGGCTGCTCATCGTTACGCTGATTTCCGTTTGTTATCTGCTATTTGCAGAAAGTGCACATCTTTATCGGTCGTGGCGCGTCAGTAATTTTCAAGGCCAAATGATGGCGACCTTATTGCCTTGGTTTGGTGCATGCGCGTTGCTCGTTGCTTTTTTCTTTTTTTCAAAAACAGGCGAAGAGTTTTCTCGTATCGTTATGTTTTTGTGGTTTGTCATTGGTGGTTCAGGGCTCATTTTATGGCGCTACGTTGCGCGCTCAGGCCTGAGTAAACTGCGTAATTACGGCTTTAACACACGTCGAGCAGCGATTATCGGTACCACAGCCAATGGCATAGAGCTCGCGAAAGAATTCAAACGTAACCATGCACTAGGCATTGAATTGCAGGGTTTTTATGAAGATAGATGTGCCGACCGTATAGAAGGAGGCCTTCCTTCTCCCATGCTGGGTAAGGTTAAAGACGCCCTTGAGCAGGCCAAACAAGGCAACCTTCAACATGTCTATATTGCCATGCCAATGCACGCAAAAGACCGGATTGCGCGTTACCTCAACCAGTTTGCCGACACCACCGCAACGACCTACTTGGTTCCTGATTTTTTCACTTACAACCTGCTTCACAGCCGATGGCAAACCATTGGTCACGTCCACACTCTCAGTGTGTATGACACGCCGTTCAGTGGTGTTTCCGCTTGGGCCAAGCGTCTCGAAGACATTGTCCTGTCTGTGCTAATTCTCATCCTAATCTCCCCCGCCATGGTTGGCGTCGCGCTTGGCGTGAAGCTGTCTTCCCCCGGTCCCATCATCTTTAAACAATATCGTTATGGTCTGGATGGTAGGAAGATTGAAGTGTGGAAGTTCCGCTCTATGTCTGTGATGGACAACGGTGATGACGTCAAACAAGCCACCAAGAATGACCCCCGTGTCACGTCTTTCGGGGCGTTTATTCGACGTACATCGCTCGATGAATTACCGCAGTTTTTTAATGTATTACAAGGGTCAATGTCGATTGTCGGCCCACGCCCTCATGCCGTCGCGCACAACGAACAATACCGCGCCATTGTTGATCGCTACATGCTGCGACACAAAGTAAAACCGGGCATCACGGGATGGGCCCAGATTAATGGGTACCGCGGTGAAACCGACACATTGGACAAGATGGAAAAACGTATCCAGTTCGATCTGGAATATATCCAAAATTGGTCATTGTGGATGGACATAAAGATTGTCTTTGCGACTGTCTTTAAAGGGTTTGTCAGTAAGGCAGCGTACTAAGGAGAATTAAGTGAATCGAAACCATGCAGTTGTTTGTCCAATGCTGTTTCTTCCTTTCTCTGCGATTGCGGTGGAGCCGTTGCCTTACCAAACCGACAGCGGCATAGATATTATCCCCACCATCGAGATGAGCGTTGGTCATAACGACAATGTTCGTCGAACTGAGAATGACACCGTCAGCTCACCACGATTTGTCATTTCCCCCAAAGTGATTGCGCAGCTAGAAACGGACAGAGGTGCGTATCAATTCGACTACAGATTTGACGCATTCCAATATAGCAACAGCAGTGACGACGATTTCATCGATCATCGCGCCCATGCAGCTGCGTATTGGATGTTCGATATTCGAAATCGACTGCGCCTAGATTACGTTTTTCGAATTACGCATGAACCAAGAGGCACAGGGCTTACCGAAGGGATAAGCCTCGCGGTTAACGAACCACTGCGGTTCAATCATCAAGATCTCAATGCCCGCTATACTTATGGAGCCGCAGGGGCGAAAGGCCGATTGGTTGGCATCATCGGGTATGAAGACAAAAAATACAAAGACGCAACCTACGTACGCAACAGTCAGGTAGAACAAACCCGATACTATGACTGGGAGCAACCCTATCTCTCAGGCGAGTTTTACTACGCCTTATCGAACTATTTTCATGCCGTCACAATCGCACGATTTGAAGACCGCAGTTACCAATACGTTGACCCCGATCCTGGTTATACCCGCGACAGCAAAAACACGTTTCTTTACGGCGGTTTAGAATGGGAAGTAACAGGTAAAACAAAAGGTACTGTGCTGGTTGGCTGGCAAGACAAAGATTTTGAAGATCATCACCGAAGTGACTTTAACGGCTTCAGTTGGCGTCTCAATCTGAGCTGGGCCCCCACGGACTTCAGTGAATTTCGTTTAGAGGGCAGAGATTATGCCCGAGACCCAGACATTCAAGGTGACTATGTCGAAGACCAATCAATACGCCTTGAGTGGGATCATAAGTGGACACCGCGCTTTGGCTCTGTAATGACAACGCGCTATGGGGTCAATGATTACCCCGGTATCCGTAAAGACAAGGACACCACGCTAGGGTTGACGTTCGTCTACAGTTTACAACGTTGGTGGGACATTTCTTTCGGTGCGTCTCACTTTGATCGTGATTCGACGTTTAACGGTTATAGCTACGACCAGACGCTTTACTTTATCGGGACGGAGATAAGCCTTTGATACGAAAACTCGTTGCCATTTTATTACTGTTCATTCCTTTATTCGTGCTAGCTGCTGGTGAAGAAAGGTACCTGCTCGACGATGGCGATCGGATCTCAATCAAAGTTTATGGTGAAGACGATCTGTCTATGGACCTACTCCTTACTGCCAGAGGGCGGTTTGACTACCCGTACTTGGGCAGAATCCAGGCAGCTGGAAAGTCGGTGGGTGATCTCCAGCGTCTCATTGAAACAGGATTGAGAGGTGATTACCTCATTGACCCTAAGGTTACGGTGAATGTGATTCAGTTTCGTAAGTTTTACGTAAATGGCGAAGTGAATCATCCCGGCGGGTACGATTTTCAACCGGGGCTGACTGTAGGCAAAGCCATTGCCATCGCGGGTGGTTTTACCGACCGCGCCTCTAGAAACAAAATACAAAAAACAGAAGCCAAAAACGGAAATACAGAGAAAAACGTTGGCTTATCTCAGGCGGTAAGCCCGGGTGACATCATTGTGGTCGAACAAAGCTTTTTCTAATTTATTTGCGCTTTTTACAAGGACAAAGCAAAGATGAAAATCATTGAGCCAAATCCGGTTGCCGAAACACCGCGAGTCGACTTTAAACGATTTGTGGGTGTGCTTGGTCGTTACTGGTTCCCCATTGTTCTCTTTGTCACCATTGTCACTGCCGCTGCCACGCTGTTTATTTTGTCTATTCAGCCGGTCTATCGCGCCACTGCCACCTTGTTAATTGAATCCAGTGCGAACAAAGCCGTTTCCATTGAAGAGGTTTACGCGATCGATACCAACAAGAAAGAGTATTACCAAACACAATTTGAGATTCTCCGTTCGGATCATATCGCTGAAAGCGTCATCGACGAATTGGGGCTGGCGCAGTTATCTGAGTTCAACAGCCTTGTCGGCAAACCCTCCGCACGCGATCGGATGCTCTCACTGCTGCGCCAAATCGATGGATTGGAAGGTTTTCTACCTAAACCCCTTCCCCCGTCCACTGACCCAAACAGTGATGCAGCAAAGCGAGCGGTGCTGAAAAAATTCAAGTCGCACTTCGCCATTGAACCCATAAGGTATACGCAGTTAGTCCGAATTCATTTTGATTCAGCCAATCCAGCATTGGCCGCGAAAGTGGCAAATGCCGTAGGTAATGCCTATATCGAGTCCAATCTCGAAGCAAGGCTACTTGCTACACAAACCGCGTCGACCTGGCTTACTGAGCGTCTTGCGATACTGGAAAACAGCCTTAAAACAGCCGAATTCGCACTGACAGACTTCCTTAAACAAGAAGGGCTCATTGAACTTGATGATATCGATGAACTGGCAGGGACTGAACTCACGAACCTCACCATCCGCGTATCTGAAGCGAAAGAGCGCCGTGTCGCTGCAGAATCAATTTACTCCTTACTTCAATCTAGCGGCAACAGTGCCGCCAGCTTGCTGTCCGTCCCTGAGATATCCAATCACCCTCAAGTACGAGATGTGAAAAGCGCAGAGATTGATGCAGAGCGAAAAGTCTCTGAACTGGCAAAGCGGTACGGTCCAAAACACGACAAGATGATTCAAGCCCGTGCACAACTTGATGCGGTAAGAGCCCGTTCGCGTGCCGTCATTCGAGAGTTAGGCATCGGTATACAAAAAGATTTGGATAACGCCATCAAACAAGAAGCCGCCTTACTCGCTGAGTTAAATAGTAAAAAAGGCGATTATCAGCACATCGCAAGCAAGCGGGCACAATATGACGCATTGAAGCGAGATGTAGATTCAAACCGCCAACTGTACGAAATGTTCTTAAACCGGCAAAAAGAAACCACGGCAACCAGTGACTTTGAATCGCTCAATGCTCGATTTACTGACAGGGCAAAAGCCCCTCAAGACCCATTTCGGCCACAAACCACCAAATTAATCGTGATCAGTGCCGCATTCGCCCTACTGATTGCCATCATGGGTGCTTTCCTTGCAGACGCATACCGCAATACCATTGAAAAACCAGATGATATTGAAGGGAAGCTCGGCTTGCAGCACCTAGGATTTTTACCTCGGGTAAAGGTGAAGCGATTCAAACATACCCCCATAGACCACACACTGTATCTTGACCCAGATGCAGCCTTATTCAGTGAGTCAGTGCGAACTATCCGCACCTCGATTCTTTTAACCTTGACTAACAGCAATCGAAAAGTTCTGTCTGTAACGTCATCACTTCCATCGGAAGGAAAAACAACGGTTGCACTGAATCTCGCACAATCTCTCGCGACCATGGAACGTACTTTGCTCATTGACTGTGATTTGCGCGTTCCCGCGATCGGTCAGCGTTATGGGCTACCGCGAAATCAAACAGGTCTGACAAACATACTGGTGATGGGGGCTTCCGCTAGCGATTGTATTTATCACGATGATGCATCGTCGCTGGATATTTTGCCCGCAGGTCTGTTACCTCCAAACCCACAAGAGTTGTTGAGCTCACCCAAATTTGCCGCCTTATTAAACCAGCTCAAGCAAAGCTACGATCGGATCGTATTGGACACGCCGCCCGTCCAGATTGTCAGTGACAGCTTGATCCTCGGCAAACTAGCTGGCGGGATGATTTTGGTGGTGAAAGCCGAATCAACAACGGAAAAACAAATCAGCCAAACCGTAGGGCAGTTGGTCAGGCACGACATTGCCATTGATGGGGTCGTCCTCAATCAACTCTCCAGCAAATATGCGGAGGAAAAGTACAAGCTGCACTATGGTTATTACAATAACAACAAGCACGATGACGAAACGTTAGAAGCCAGCTAGGACGCTGATATAACAAGGATAAATAGATAATAATGAAAACCAGCTTTGATGTATTTAATGGCGATGCAGATGGGATTTGCGCACTCATCCAGCTCCGCCTCGCTACCCCCAAAGACAGTGCTTTGATTACTGGGGTGAAGCGCGATATTGCCCTTCTAAAACAGGTCGACCCTGCCATTGCTCAAGACGTGACAGTCCTTGATGTGGCGATGGGGAAAAACCGTTGTGCTCTCGATAATCTGCTCTCTGAAGGGGTAAGGGTATTTTATGCCGATCACCATAATCCGGATGAAATTCCCGATCACCCTTCACTGACAAGCCACATCAATACGGCGGCAAATACGTGCACAAGCCTCATCATCGACAAGCTACTTGATGGACGTTACCGCGAATGGGCGCTCGTTGGTGCTTATGGCGACAACATGATTGCTGTTGCTGACACCTTGGGTAAAAAATCCGGCCTGAGTGAGCAAGACCGCCAGAAATTGAAGCAGTTTGGCACCTACCTTAACTACAACGGTTACGGTGCTTCTCTGTCCGATCTGCTGTTTTCACCCGCAGAAATATACAAACTCATGGCGTCTTATCCGTCGCCATTTAACTTTATTGCAGAGCGCCCTGACGTATACGCCACACTGGAGAATGGCTTTATTGGCGACAGTGAAAAAGCCGCCGCGATCATTCCATATTCAGAACGTATTGGCTCTCGCGTATTTATGTTCCCCGATGAAGCCTGGGCGAGACGCATTAGTGGCGTGTTTTCCAATGACATGACCAATCGCGACCCTCACGTCGCAAATGCCGTCATTACGGCAAAAGCAGATGGAAACTACCTCGTCAGCATTCGAGCACCACTGAAAAATCGTGTGGGTGCAGACGAACTCGCATCCTCTTTCCCAACCGGCGGTGGCCGAAAAGCCGCAGCAGGGATCAATGCCCTCCCCGCTGAATTGCTGAGTGAATTTATCGAAGCATTCCACCAGCGCTATCCGCTGGATACTTAAAAGGACTTGTCATGGCGGACATGATTGCGCTTAACCAAACCCATCTCAAACAACTAGAGAACGAATCTATTCATATCATTCGTGAAGTTGCCGCTGAGTTTGATAACCCTGTCATGCTCTACTCGATTGGCAAAGACTCCGCGGTAATGTTGCACCTTGCCATGAAAGCCTTTGCGCCCGGCAAGCCGCCGTTTCCTTTGCTGCATGTTGATACCACTTGGAAGTTTCGCGAAATGATCACGTTTCGCGATGCCTTGACCAAAAAACTGGGACTGGAGTTGCTGGTTCATATTAACCAAGACGGTGTCGATATGGGGATCGGTCCCTTTGAGCACGGCAGTGCGAAACATACCGACATAATGAAAACCCAAGCCCTAAAACAGGCTCTCGACAAATACGAGTTTGATGCGGCCTTTGGTGGAGCTCGGCGTGACGAAGAAAAAAGTCGCGCCAAAGAGCGGGTCTACTCGTTTCGCGATAAGCATCATCGCTGGGATCCGAAAAACCAGCGCCCAGAGCTTTGGGATACCTACAACGGTCGCGTGAATAAGGGCGAGAGCATTCGCGTCTTCCCGCTCTCCAACTGGACCGAGTTAGATATCTGGCAATACATCTACCTAGAAAACATCGACATCGTTCCTCTTTACTATGCAAAAGAACGTCCCGTTGTAGAACGAGATGGCACGTTAATCATGGTCGATGACGACCGAATGCCGTTAGAAAAAGGCGAAGTACCACAAATGAAGTCGGTGCGCTTTCGAACGCTAGGATGCTACCCCTTAACAGGGGCCGTAGAGTCCACCGCGGCAACACTCCCTGAAATTATTCAGGAAATGTTGCTGACCAAAACCTCCGAACGACAAGGCCGTGTCATAGACCACGATCAGGCCGGTTCGATGGAACAAAAGAAACGAGAAGGCTACTTCTAAAAGGCCTCATTTAGAAATATATGGAATTTGCTTGTCTGCCCAAAGGAGTGACTCATGAGCCATAGTTCTGCGCTTATCGCGACGGACATTGAAGCTTATCTCCATCAGCATGAAAATAAAGATCTGCTGAGGCTTCTCACCTGCGGCAGTGTCGACGATGGAAAATCGACACTGATCGGCCGCCTGCTTTACGACACAAAGTTGATCTTCGAAGATCACCTATCATCGCTGCATAAAGACAATGCGCGCGTTGGAAACGCTGGGGATGCTCTCGATCTCGCGCTATTGGTAGACGGTTTGCAATCAGAGCGAGAGCAAGGCATTACCATTGATGTCGCCTACCGCTATTTCTCCACAGAAAAACGTAAGTTCATCATCGCCGATTGCCCCGGACATGAGCAGTACACCCGCAACATGGCTACCGGAGCCTCCAACTGTGAGTTGGCCATTGTGATGGTCGATGCGCGCAAGGGGCTGCTCACGCAAACGCGAAGACACAGCTATATCGTCAGCAAACTCGGCATCCGTCATGTGGTAGTGGCCATTAATAAAATGGATCTCGTCGATTATGACGAGTCCGTTTTCACCTCCATTAAAGCAGAATACCAAACCATGGCGGAGCACTTAGGGATCACCGATGTCCACTATGTGCCCATCTCCGCACTTGAAGGCGATAATGTGGTATCCGTCAGTGAGAAAATGGATTGGTATCAAGGCGAGTCATTGATGTCTTTACTAGAAGGCGTTGCGATCAGCTGCGATCAGAACCTTGAACACATGCGCTTTCCCGTTCAGTTTGTAAACCGCCCCAATGACGGATTTCGTGGTTACTGCGGCACACTGGCTTCAGGTATCTTGCGCCAAGGCGATACCATCGTCGCACTGCCTTCAGGCCAGCAAAGTAAAGTCAGCCGAATTGTTACGTACGAGGGAGACCTCAATAGCGTGGCACCTAACAATGCCATTACCGTCACTCTGGAAGATGAAATAGATATCTCTCGCGGTGACATGCTTGCGCATCCTGATACCGCGCCAGAGCTGTCTGATCGGTTTGCGGCATCATTGGTTTGGATGTCACAAGACCCACTAAAGGTGCAGCATGATTACGACTTCAAATTCGCGACACACTGTGTCACTGGGCGTATTAGCAGCATCTCGCACAAAATAGATATCAATAGCTTTGAAACACAACCTGCAACCGCACTTGCCCTTAACGAGATTGGTTTAGTCGAGCTCCATGTGAATGCAAACGTTGCGGCTGACAAATATGCAGATATCAGAAAAACAGGAGCCTTTATTGTTATTGATAGGCTCACCAACATTACTGTCGCTGCAGGAATGGTAGAAGCGATACATGCCCCACAAGATGAAGGCACCAAGCGACAATACTCTGCCGCCGAAATTGCGTTAAACCGATTTATTCGCGAGCACTATCCCGAGTGGGAAACGAAACCCATCGACTAATTCGGGGCTAAATGTGAATACCGTGACGCTACGAACCGATAACGAAAAAGTGGCCCTGAGAACCGTAAAGGTCCTGCATATTATTAACGACCTTTCTCGTAATGGTGGTGCCCAACGCTTTGTCATTGACTTGGTATTACCACCACCTGCGGGCTATGAAATTCGCGTGATCACACTGGACGATGACAACGACTTCAAGCAAGAGCTAGAGTCGCAAGGCATTGTCTGTTTCGTGTGGGATTCTCTGTCGCTGAAAGAAAAGTGGCAGTTATTGAGATGGCCGGATTTAGTTCATGGCCATCTTTTTCCGTCCATTTATATCGCATTGGCTGCGTTTGGAAAAAAACGTATTCAAACCGAACACGCTACGCATAATAGACGGCGAGACCATGTATGGCTCAAACCCTTCGAGGTTTTCCTCTACTGGCGATATAACGTCACAGTATGCATTACTGACCAAGTTAAACAGGCACTTGAGTCTTTTGTACCTTGCTGTAAAAGCCACTACGAAGTGATTTTCAATGGCGTGGATCTGACGAAATTTCCACTACGCCCCAAACAATTACCCCCAAAAAACGCAAAGATAAAGATTGGCATGGTTGGGCGTTTTCATGCTTATAAAGATCACCCAACCCTTATTCGAGCATTACGTCAACTTCCACTACACTACGAGCTTCACTTTGCGGGGGATGGAGACCGAAAAAAAGAATACCAGCAACTCGTCAAGACGTTAGAGCTTGAGGATCGCGTGGTGTTTCATGGTGTCCAAAAGGACATTCCTGCCTTTTTGGAAACACTCAATCTCTATGTTCAGAGTTCAACCGTTGAAGGGTTTGGTCTGGCAGCGGTTGAAGCTATGGCCGCAGGCGTCCCTGTTATTGCGACTCGTGTTGATGGAATGAAAGAAGTCATAGGCAACGACGCGTACCTATTTAACGTGGGGAACGACACTGAGCTAGCTGAAAATATCCACGCACTGTGCACCCAACCAGACGCCTATCACAATGCCGCCGAGTATGCCGTTTCTCGTTGTCAGCACTTTACGCTGCAGTCTTTCCGCTCGCAGTACTACGAGACATACCAGAGGCTGTTTAATGGCTAGGTCTATTGAGCATCTGGCCGCATTTGCCGTGATACTTTTCTTTATTCCATGGCGAGTATCCATCGCAAATGTTGATTTGTATCTCGCGGACCTGTTGGGGATTGCCTCGATTGGCTTACTCGCTATCACTACCCTGCGAGGACGACTGCTACGCAGTACCATCACCGCATCCACCTTCATCATTGTGTTTGTTCTTTATATTTTTCTTAGCGGTTTGTACAACAACGTTCCAGCCAAACTCATTCTCATTGAAATGGTGCAATGGCTCTCTATTGCGGCTTTTCTCGGCGTTCTACACCAAGAGAACCTTCTCGCGTCACCGCGATTTCTGTCTTTGGTCGCCCTCTATGCATTTGGCGGTGCTTGCTACACTGCGGCTTGGCACCTTAGCCATCCTGAATTTAATGACTTTAAGCACCTAGAAAACACCAAGTACTTTTTTGGTTTCTGCTTCGCAATGCTTTATGTCATGCGACACCAAATCCGATTTAGCCACCTTTTTTTATTTATCGCTTTGGTTTTGCTGCTGATGTCGGGTGAACGCAAAGCCATGTTTGGTGTGGCAGCCATTTTGCTGGCCGACTACCTATTCTGCCGCCCAATCCCTGCTCAGCAGCAAGACAATCTTCAAGCAATGCTTATGTTTTTCTTAGCAGGCGTCGCATTAGCTGCGTTTTCATCTTGGTATATATGGGGAATCCAGCCGTTTCTTGATGCTATCGAGTTCAATCGCTACGACGTGCTTTTTGCCGATCAAAACGAAGCGCAGTGGAATTCTGAACTGTGGCGGAAACTCTTGCTCGCCAATGGCTTTGAGCTTTTCTTGTCTCATCCGTGGATTGGGGTCGGGCCGAAAATGCTGCCCGATTACTTAGCACCGTTCTTCCTAAACCCTAACCTCGCCATCTATACCCACAACTTTGTGTTAGATGTCGCCATCGAATATGGCACCGTCGGACTCGTCATTTTAATCGGGGGCTTCTTACGTGGAGCGCGTCGTCTTTATCGACAGCGAGCCCAAAACCCCGTCGCCTTCTTACTGGCAGTCTACATTCTCGCCATGGTGCTGTTCGTTGCTGTAAATAGCACCATTATGCTTATGTTTCTGTTGCCTTTTTTCGTCAACACTCGCGTTGAAACGCTGTCTCCGGTTCCTCCGAAAGCTGCATTCATCAAAACAACCGTTACTGTTCATCGTCCTCATATCAAGCCAAGGAGAAGCCATGATAGCTAGTCTTTCCCGTCAAAAAGCCTTCGACCAGCGATTGAAAGATCCGCGATTTGTATTGGTCTATCAAATGGGAAAGGTTGGCTCATCATCCATTGAGGCGTCGCTTGAACAAGCCAGCATCCCAAGCTGGCATATTCATACTTTTGATGACAATGAAGAGTTTCAGATGTACCGAAACACGGCCGACGTGGCTTGCTTTTTTGATTGGCACGTTCGGGCTGGGTACAAACTAGCGTTGGCGCATCGCAGGCGTATCCTGCAAAAAAGGCCGTCTTTAAAGATCATTACCTTGGTGCGCGACCCCGTCGCGACTGTGGTATCCCGCTTCTTTCAAGACCTTCATATTCAATTTGTCGCAGGAAAGAAAAACGAAGCCATTCATGGTGACATGGATAAAACCTTGACCCATCTCGTTCACGCGTTTGAACAACACGTTCGGTTGGATTACTTCACTAATTGGTTCGACAGAGAGCTAAAACGCCACTTTGGTGTCGACATTTTGCAGCATGTGCATGACTCGACCCAAGCTCATTGGACTATTGAAGAAGGAGGCCGCGAAATACTTCTTATGAAGTGTGAGGCCATCAATGATTCAGCCGCCGCGTTGTCAGCTTTCTTGGCTGCACCCGATTTTGTTCTGACCACCAGCAATGACTCCGCGAACAAGTGGTATTCCGAACTCTATCGCCAGTTCAAAAGCACCTATCGTTTTGAAAAATTGTTCCATTTGTACGATGCGCCTTTGTATCAGGCCGTCTACAGTGAAAATGAAAGAAATGCGTTTAAAAATAAATGGGGGCAGTGATGAAAACCGTACTCCATATCACCGAAGCATTCGGCGGAGGCATTCAAACTGCGCTTTGCAGTTACGTTCGCTCTACCGCAGAAGATCCCATTCGGCATCTTCTCTTCGCTCGAAAACGTAAACAAGATGACATTGATCTGGCGTTTGAAGAATTATTCAGCGAAGTCCAAACTGTGGACGGCAGTCTGCTCACCTTTTTCAAAAACGCGAGAAAAGCGGTACTGCAAACTCAGCCTGACATCATCCACTTGCATTCAAGCTTCGCAGGCTTTCTCGGACGATACCTGCCTAAAGGAAACGCAAAAATCGTCTATACCCCGCATTGCTATGCCTTCGAACGCCGTGACATTTCTCCGTCCATACAAAGAATTTATATGACGCTCGAAACCTTGGGCCTCTCTCGTATTGATCTTGTCGCCGGATGCAGTAAAAGAGAGTGTGAACTGGCTTTGGAGTTGGGTGCCAAAAAAGCTATCCATCTCAACAACTACGCCGAAATTGATTCGATATCTTTTACCTCGGGTACGGCACCAAAACCAAACACACATGGCCCATTTAACGTTGTGGTGGTCGGTCGTATCTCACCACAAAAAGACCCCGCCTTTTTACTGGACACGCTCATCAACCTTCAGCTGTACCCTGAAGGAAGACACGTCACTTTACATTGGCTCGGGGGCGGCCCCCCAGAAATGGAGAAGCCGCTATTAGATGCAGGTATTAAGGTCTCCGGTATGATCCCGCATACGCAGCTGATGCAACGCCTCAATGACGCAGATTTGTACCTGCACACCGCAGCATGGGAAGGTATGCCGCTGACGCTATTGGAGGCCGCCAAACTGAATGTTCCGATGGTATTGCGCATCATTGGTGCCACCCAAAATTTGCATTACCCGTTTATGGTTAGCACGCCAGAAGCGATGGCCAAACAAATCGTCAATTTTTGTCGTCGTCCCGACCATCCTGACTATCAACAGTCACTTGAAGCCATCAACGCCACTTTCAGTGCGGAAAAACAACGGGCGGCTCTAAACACAATTTACGGTAACTAGGGTATGGCATGGGCTGTAGGACTACTGATCCTGTTTTTGCTGGTAACACTGCTACTCACGGAGCTTCGCCCCGCTTTAGTATTTGGCATGGTATTCATTGCCTTGTTATTGCTAGATATCGTGCCTGCCGAGCAACTGTTCTCCAATTTCGTCAACCCGGCGCTTATCGTGTTAGTGCTCTTGGTCTTAATGTCCGTGGTATTGGAGCGCACGACTCTCGTTTCTCAGTTAGGCGCGTGGTGCACGAAAGGAAACCTTCGAGGTGTAACGCTACGCACTACCCTTTCTGCGGGGTTACTGTCTGCGTTTATCAATAATACGGCGGTAGTTGCCGCACTGATGCAACGCATCGCCAATAGCCAACACTCGACAAGTAAGCTATTGATCCCCTTATCGTATGCTGCCATATTGGGTGGCACGATGACCCTTATCGGTACGTCAACGAACCTCTTGGTCAACGGCTTTACCTTAAATGCTGACTTACCTGAATTAGGCTTTTTCGATTTCAGTCTTGTCGGGGTGCCTTTGTTTTTGATGGGATTGGCTATCATTGTGTTGGTTTCACTTCACCTGCTTCCTGGCAAAAAAGCAGCGACGGAAGGTAACGCTGAAAACTACTTTTTAGAAGCCCAAGTCGCCGTAGACTCTCCTCTCGTTGGGCAAACTATCGAAGCCATCGGTCTCCGGCATCTCGAACAGCTGTTTCTGGTGGAGATAGTCAGGCATCACAGGTGTATTTCACCTGTGTCTCCATCAGAGCCACTGCAAGGCGGTGACACTCTGGTTTTCTCTGGTGATATCAATGCCACCAGCTTGCTCTCACGTTTTTCTGGCCTCTCCTTGTATACAGAACACGCCTCTGCGCGCGACAGTAATCTTGTCGATGTTGTGGTGGCTCCCAATGCCATGGTGTCGGGTAAGACCATTAAGTCACTAAACTTTAGACGTCAGTTCGGTGCGGCTGTCGTCGCTATCAAACGCGGTGATCACCAACTGAACGGCGGGTTAGGTCAAATTCGTTTGCGCGGCGGAGATTTGTTAATTCTGGCAGTGGGTGATGACTTTTTTTCACGCGGCAGCGTCAGTCAAAATTTTGTTGTCGTGGGGAATCGAAATCAGACCACGTCTTCGCTAAGCCACACTGAGTCACTTCTATTTTGTTGCGCTGCGCTGACGGCACTGGCAGCCAGTCTGGCAAGTTTACTGCCACTTTATAAAGGCCTTATTGTTTTGCTCGCTATCGCAATTGCGACAAAACTCACTTCCATCCATGAGCTTCGTCGTCGCTTTCCTTTTGAGTTGGTATTGGTGATTGGCTCAGCACTAGGGCTAGCTCAAGCAATAAGCCTCACGGGGCTCGCTGACAATGTCGCGTCGCACATCCTTGAATTAGGCCAACATAGCAGCCCATTCGGAGCGATGGTAATCTTGTATATCGCAACGTGGTTAATGACCGAGCTTATTACTAACAATGCCGCTGCCGCTATCTCATTTCCCATCGGGCTTGCCATCGCAAACCAGTTCAATGTTGATCCCTTGCCCTTTATCATGACGGTAGCATTTGCAGCGAGTGCGAGCTTTCTTTCACCTTTCGGTTACCAAACCAACCTTATGGTGTACTCCGCAGGTCGCTACAAGCCGCGAGATTACTTTAAAGCAGGGTTACCACTCTCTATTTGTTATGGACTTGGCGTGATTGCGTTAGTCCCCGTTATGTTCCCTTGGTAGGTCATCTCGTGTTATCAGCATTCATTAACCGCTTTCAATCTCTCTCCTCAGAACGTAAACAATTGTTGGTTCATACTGGATTGGCTGGCATCTTCCGTGTGCTATCTGCCAGTGCGGCATTTTTTCTCAGTGTTGCAGTGGCCAGAATCCTTGGCCCGACTGAGTCCGGTTATTTTTTTCTGGGGCTCGGATTGGCAACCATGCTGGGGACTCTCTGCTTGTTAGGCTTGGACAATGCCCTACTGCGTTTTATCGGCCATGCTTATGCGGAAAAAGACATGGACACGACCAATCATGTGTTTTCCTATGCCTATCTCTCCGCTGTTCCCGTTTCATTTGCCACTGGCATTGCGGTTTACCTTGCGACACCTTGGTTGGCCCAATCTGTTTTTGATAAGCCAGACGTTGCCCCAACATTGCGATGCTTCGCGCTGGCCATCCCCTTTATCACTTTGTACCTACTAAACGGCTACGCGTTACAGGCTGCGCGGAAAGTGATCGCTGCGGTCTGTTCAATGCAATTAGGGGTCACTGTTCTCACTTTGCCAGTGCTTCTGATGTTACCTAACGATGATGCCACTGCTGACACCGCAGCACTGATCTATCTGGTTGGGTCTGCTATTACTGTCATTGTTGGTCTTGGGCTATGGCTTCGCATGCCACAACACCGATTTGATGTCCGCCCTCGCGCCATGCCTGAGCTTTGGTTTTCTTTACCTAGCTTGTGGCTCATTTCAGCGACCGGGCAAGCCCTGCCATGGGCATCTATCGTTGTTGTTGGGCTTTTTAGCTCGACAGAAGACATCGCCTTGTTTTCAGCAGCGCAACGCACTTCACTACTGATAAGCTTTATGCTCATGGTGGTTAATTTTGTCGTCGCGCCCCGATTCTCTGCCCTTTATCACTCTGGGAAAATTGACCAATTGAGAAAGCTCGCACAATTTTCCACGCGCCTAATGATTTTCATATCACTGCCAATATTGGCGGTGATCTTACTCTGGCCACAAACCATCATGTCTTTGTTTGGTGAGCAGTTCGAACAAGCAGGCGTGCTTTTGGTTATTTTAGCTATCGGACAAGCTATCAATGTCACAACAGGTTCCGTCGGCTTTCTATTGACCATGTGCGGGCATGAGCAGGACATGCGAAACATCACTGTGCTTTCTGGGCTGTTTACACTGTCTCTATTGTGTTTACTGACACTCAAAATGGGAATTCTAGGGGCCGCGATTGCAGTCAGTATTGGGGTTTCGGCTCAAAATTTGTGTGCGCTCTATGCCGTCAAACGACGACTTGGGTTTATTCCTGTGGGATAATAAGAAAAGGCAAGGTATTGCATATCTCTTCAATCGCCAGACGTTTAACGAAAGGTTAGATATGCCCGTACTGAGATAATTAGACAAAAAGTAAACAGATAATGATATCATGCGCTTGCCTAAGGTTTTTTACACCCATTCCAGTTAGTTGGATGTAATAGTTAAGGATACCTGATGATTAAAAAGTGTTTGTTCCCCGCAGCAGGCTACGGTACGCGTTTTTTACCCGCGACCAAATCTATGCCGAAGGAAATGATGCCGATCGTAAACAAGCCTCTCATTGAGTACGGCGTTGACGAAGCATTGGAAGCTGGCATTAACGGCATGTGCATTGTAACAGGCCGTGGTAAGAACACCTTGATGGATCACTTCGATAAAAACTACGAATTGGAACATCAAATCAGCGGTACCAACAAGGAAGAGTTACTAGAAGACATCCGCGCAACCATTGATGCAGCGTCGTTCACTTACATTCGCCAGAAAGAAATGAAAGGCTTGGGTCATGCCATCCTAACCGGACGTGAACTGGTCGGTGACGAAGCGTTTGCCGTTGTGCTTGCGGATGACCTTTGTGTTAATAAGAACGATGGCGTTCTCTCGCAAATGGTCGCACTATACAAACAATTCCGTTGTTCCATTGTTGCCGTTGAAGAAGTGCCAGAAGATGAAACCCATAAATATGGTGTCATTTCTGGTCAGGAAATTAAGGACGACCTGTTCCGCGTTGACAACATGGTTGAGAAACCAGAACCCGGCACTGCGCCAAGTAATTTGGCCATCATTGGTCGTTATATCCTGACGCCAGATATTTTCGAAATTCTGGAGAATACCGAACCGGGTAAAAATGGCGAAATTCAAATCACTGACGCCCTGCTAAAACAAGCGCAAAGCGGCTGTGTTCTTGCCTACAAATTCAAAGGCGAGCGTTTTGACTGTGGTAGCGTTGAAGGCTTCATCGAAGCAACTAACTACTGCTACCAGAATATCTATCTCAAGTCTGACGCGCCTAACAAGCCTCAAAAAACAGTGAAGTGCGGCTGATCGACTCGTCGTCAAACGCCGTAAAAACTGACACATTGCAAAATCAAGAAAGCTGTATATTTATACAGCTTTCTTCTTTTTCATTCCGCCATAATATGTGATACTTCACTCTCCAATCATTCTCAGATGCAATTCTGACTAGAAGGCAAGGTAGACATGGATACGATTGACGTCAGAGGGGCTCGCACCCATAACTTAAAAAACATAAACCTGACGATCCCGCGCGATAAGTTGATTGTGATTACTGGCCTTTCAGGCTCAGGTAAGTCTTCACTCGCGTTCGATACCCTCTATGCAGAGGGGCAACGCCGCTATGTAGAGTCGCTGTCTGCCTATGCCCGTCAGTTTTTGTCACTGATGGAAAAACCGGATGTCGACCATATCGACGGTTTATCTCCTGCAATTTCAATTGAGCAAAAATCCACCTCACATAACCCGCGCTCAACGGTTGGCACAATTACGGAAGTCTATGATTACCTCCGCCTGCTTTACGCACGCGTCGGTGACCCGCGCTGTCCAACACACAATGTGACGCTTCAAGCGCAAACCATCAGTCAAATGGTGGACAAGGTCTTAGAACTCGAAGAAGGCACAAAATTGATGCTGCTCGCCCCTATCGTGAAAGAACGTAAGGGTGAACACGTAAAGACCATTGAAAATCTGGTGGCACACGGCTTTATCCGCGCCCGTATTGATGGCGAGGTATGCGACCTGTCTGATCCTCCAAAGCTGGAGCTCCACAAGAAGCACACCATCGAGGTCGTGGTTGATCGCTTTAAAGTCCGAGACGATCTTCAGCAGCGTCTGGCTGAATCTTTCGAAACCGCCATTGAATTAACGGGGGGAACTGCCGTTGTCAGCTATATGGATGGTGATGGCGACGAGTTGATTTTCTCCGCAAGCTTTGCCTGCCCACATTGTGGGTACAGCATGCAAGAACTGGAACCTCGCCTGTTCTCATTTAACAATCCAGCAGGTGCCTGCCCTACCTGTGATGGCTTAGGTGTACAGCAATATTTCGATGAAAATCGTGTCGTGCAGAACGAAGCGGTAAGCCTTGCTGGCGGTGCGATTCGTGGCTGGGATCGCCGTAACTTCTATTATTTTCAAATGCTCACCTCGTTGGCAGAGCACTATGAATTTGATATTGAAACACCGTGGCAGGATCTCCCAAGTAATATTCAGGGAGTGGTGCTAAATGGCTCTGGAGCGGTGGACATCGCATTTAAATATGTAAACGACCGCGGTGATATCACCGTTCGCAAGCATCCGTTTGAAGGCATCCTGAACAACCTTAATCGCCGCTACCGTGATACTGAATCGATGGCCGTGCGTGAAGAATTGTCGAAATACATTGCCAACAAACCGTGTGCAAGCTGCGGTGGTTCTCGTCTTCGTGAAGAAGCACGTCACGTGTTCATTGGCGATACTAACCTGCCCGCTATCTGTGAAATGAGCATTCACGAAGCATTGTCATTTTTTGCCAATCTTGCCCTCGAAGGACAACGCGCAAAAATTGCAGATAAGGTATTGAAAGAAATTCATGACCGTCTCAATTTCCTCGTTAACGTAGGTCTCAACTACCTCAACCTGTCGCGCAGCGCGGATACGCTGTCGGGAGGTGAGGCACAGCGTATTCGTTTAGCAAGTCAGATTGGAGCAGGCTTGGTTGGTGTCATGTATGTTCTAGACGAGCCCTCAATTGGTCTCCACCAGCGCGATAATGAACGTCTGCTTGCCACCCTTGATCACCTGCGAAATCTTGGCAATACCGTATTGGTTGTTGAGCATGACGAAGATGCGATTCGCGCTGCAGACCACATCATTGATATCGGTCCAGGGGCAGGGGTTCACGGTGGCTATGTCGTTGCTGAAGGGACCTATGAAGACATCATTAAAAATGAAAACTCCTTAACGGGTCAGTACTTGAGTGGCAAAAAAGCCATAGAAGTGCCAATCAAACGCATTCCTTACGACAAAAAACGCGTCGTAAAACTGAAAGGTGCAAGCGGTAACAACCTGCAAAATGTCGACCTGACGTTACCTGTCGGGTTATTTACCTGTGTAACAGGCGTATCAGGCTCCGGCAAGTCGACACTCATCAACGATACTTTCTTTAAAATCGCACATCATCGCTTGAACGGTGCGACCACAGGTGAACCCGCGCCGTTTAAAGATATCGAAGGGATAGAACATTTCGACAAAGTTATCGATATTGACCAAAGCCCGATCGGTCGCACGCCGCGCTCGAATCCCGCCACTTATACGGGTATTTTCACCCCAATACGTGAGCTGTTTGCAGGCACACAAGAAGCGCGCTCTCGCGGCTACAAAGTGGGCAGGTTTAGCTTCAATGTCAAAGGTGGACGCTGCGAAGCGTGTCAGGGGGATGGCATGATTAAGGTTGAGATGCACTTCTTGCCTGACGTCTATGTGCCGTGTGACGCCTGTAAAGGAAAACGCTACAACCGTGAAACCCTCGAGATCCGCTATAAAGGAAAAACCATCGACGAAGTGCTTGAAATGACCGTCGAGGATGCGAGGCAGTTCTTTGACGCAGTTCCCGCCATCGCCAGAAAACTGCAAACACTGATGGATGTTGGTTTATCCTATATCCGACTAGGTCAAGCAGCGACCACCTTATCAGGTGGTGAAGCGCAACGCGTAAAATTGGCACGAGAGTTGTCCAAACGCGATACGGGTAAAACGCTGTATATCTTGGACGAACCCACTACCGGCCTTCATTTCCACGATATCCAGCAATTGTTGACCGTACTTCATCGTCTTCGAGACCATGGCAATACCATTGTCGTGATTGAACACAATCTGGATGTCATAAAAACTGCAGACTGGATTGTGGACTTGGGCCCGGAAGGCGGCAGTGGCGGTGGCATGATCATCGCACAAGGTTCGCCTGAAGATGTCGCGAATGTTGAAGGGTCTCACACAGCAAGGTTCCTTAAACCTTTGCTAAAGCAAAAGGCATCATAGGCCGATAGCGACAGCTCGCTATCGAATGAATATCAGCATGCAAACAACTCGTTTTCATCTCCACTGGCCATCTAAAGTGGCCAGTAAACCGCTACTTAAACCTGTGCTGTTTTCCATGGCAGCACTGTTTTTATTGTGCTTACCACTCAATCAAGTACCGTTAAACGTTGAAGGAATACAGCACCCTTCGGTTGCGTTAACGTTTCTGTTGGTGATCACCGTTATCTGTTTTGGCCTGTTTGAAGTTGCCAGACAAAAGCGTTTTAGTACCACAAGCATTACGTTCTGGTTAGCCGTTGCCAGTGTATTGGGAGTCATACCCGCATTTTATGCTCACTCAGCACCTTCGGCTGCAATATGGCATGTAACAGGCATTGTGTTAGCTTTTGCCCTTTTCAGTACCCTGCAACAATTCAGCTTTAACCATGTACAAAGACAATATCTGCTGTGGCTTCCCCTACTTTCTGGTTGGATTGTTTCTATCCCTTATGTTGTCCCAAACATACTGTCTTTGGTTGAACTTCAAGAGGTATACACTCACCCAACATGGCTGGATAAAGATACGCTCAGTGTTACTCTGCTGACATCTCTAGCACTGTCTGCTTATTTGTTGGCAAGAACGAAAGCCTATAAACGCAACCTAGTTCCGTTGCATTTTCTGTTGTTCGCGACACCTCTCATCACCATCATCGCGTTAATGACACTGAAGCAGCCATGGCTCATTACTATCACCTTGTTGTGCGTGATACTCCCCCAGCCATTTTTGTTTAAGTTCAGCCCACGCCTACATCATGGAATTTGGAACCTCGCAGTATTATTAGGCTTTTTGACCGCAGGTATTATCGGTGCCTTACCGCACGCAGCATTATTCTCCCCGCTGTTTGCAGAATCTGAAGCATCACTGCTCGGTCAGATTTTCACCTTGCTCTCCTCTGCACAATTTCAAGGCTTAGGGTTAGGACAAAGCCAAACGTCTCTGCTGATACTTAATCTGAACGCACAAGAACATCTAGCCCCTTACGCATTTACACCAAGTTGGTTAATGATGATGGCGGCTGAAGGTGGGATTGCCGTTTGGTTGTCACTTGGCGTGGTCATCACCATGACGTTTAGACGACTATTAGACGCGCCGAATGGTACTCGCTTAATGTTGTTTGCGATTTTATTGCCAGCATTACTCGGTATGACCGCGACTGCATTTGCGCAAAGCAATCCGATTTTGCTTGTCTTGTTTATCGTGTTGCTCTACTGGGTGGACAACCTGACTGCAAGATACTCGCGCCATATTACGCGACCTTCACTGGCAATAAAGGTAATAGCGTCAACCTTGCTTACCCTCTCGACGATCACCGTAGTCAGCTCCGTATATCTCGGTCAGCAGGCGGCCCAAGCTCATGGCCTCAGCACGTATAAACTGACCCAATATCAGTTCCACCCGTGGTGGAAGACCCATTTTGAAGATGAGGTGGCAACGCGAGTATTTCTGAAAAATGTTGAGAGTAATGATCTTCGTGCTCAAAGACACTATCTCGCACGCCTTACCCAAAAGGTATCATCCAGTCCATCGGTGAAGGGCTACCAGAACTTGATTGATGTAGCTGTGCTGACAAACAACATGGCAATTGCTCATCAAATTAAAGAAGAGGCGAGCCAGTTGTTTCCTCACCATACATTCCAGCCTAAACGCTTTGAATAAAAAAAGGCCCAGGTAATAAAATACCTGGGCCTTTTTTAACAAAACCTAATTAGCTAGCTAAGAACGTCTTTTAAGGCTTTGGCGCACAGTGCCACGTTTTCACGCTTTGCTGCGTAGCCCATTAAGCCAATACGCCACGCTTTGCCCGCAAGTGCACCGAGTCCCGCTCCGATTTCAAGGTTGTAGTCATTAAGCAACGTTGAGCGCACAGCAGCCTCATCAATACCTTCAGGAACGGCAACAGCATTAAGTTGTGGCAAACGATGTTCTGCTTCAACCAAGAACTGAATGCCAAGCGATTCAAGCTCTGCTTTCAATAGTTCATGCATATCGCGATGACGCTGCCAAGCATTCTCAATCCCTTCCTCTTTAAGCATCAACAACGACTCATGCAATGCATAAAGGCTGTTTACTGGCGCGGTATGGTGATAGCTTCGCTTACCTTCGCCACTCCAATACCCCAGCACCAGACTCTGATCCAAAAACCAGCTTTGTACTTTCCCACTGCGCTTTTGCATCTTCTCTACCGAACGAGGAGAGAAGGTTACCGGAGACAAACCCGGTACACAGGAGAGGCATTTCTGGCTGCCAGAATAGACCGCATCAAGTTGCCATTCATCCACCAGCAACGGAACACCACCGAGTGACGTCACAGCATCAACGATGGTCAAGCAGCCATGCTTTCTCGCTAACTCAGACAATGTCTTTGCATCAGACAACGCCCCCGTAGAGGTTTCAGCGTGAACAAAAGCCACGATGGATGCCTCAGGGTTATCAAGCAACGCTTGTTCAACTTTTGCCGGATCAACAGGCTTGCCCCAATCATCATCCACCATTACCGCTTTGGCCCCGCAGCGTTCAACGTTTTCACGCATACGATCACCAAACACGCCATTTCGGCATACAATCACTGTCTCACCTGGCTCAACCAAGTTCACAAAGCATGTTTCCATCCCTGCACTACCGGGGGCTGACACCGCGATGGTAAAAGCATTTTCCGTTTGGAATGCATACTGAAGCAGCGATTTAACTTCATCCATCATACCGACAAATAATGGGTCCAAATGTCCGATTGTAGGCTGCGCAAGAGCCTGTAACACTCTCGGCGAAACATCAGAAGGCCCCGGCCCCATCAAGGTTCGGCGCGGCGGAATAAAACGTGAAATCGTCATGGTCAGCACTCCATATGCTTTCAATATTTACTGTTACCCTAACACCCCCAGCGGCCCATCGAAAACCGTCAAGCATGAGAAACACTATCCCTATCAAGCTTCTTTTGAGAGATGCACTGTAAATATGATGAAATTTGGTGCATCGGAGAATTGACAATGCGGTTACAAACATTTATCAATAGAGGGCAAATTTTGTGCAGTGCTTTACTGCGCAGTGACAGAAGAGGCGCGTCTACCAGGTAGTCGGATTGCGGAGCCCCAACTCCAATGCAGTCTGATCAGGGGGTAAGACGCCGAGACAATATCCAGCCTTGGGGGCTGATATGTCGGTCTGGAAGGTTGAATCCTTCGGACTGTCATCTCATTCGAGATGGAGTGCTTCTGGAGAAATAACCTTTCTTCTGACTAGCTCACCTTCCTCTTCTGTCTACTCATTGACGTTTTTAAGGACTATTCCATTCGCGATTATGGGAGACAAAAGGAAGTGAACGCATTAACTGTCGCTAAATTTGGCGGTACAAGTGTCGCCGATTACGCAGCCATGACAAACTGCACATCGGTAATCAAAGGGAATCCAGATACTCGTCTGGTCGTTATCAGTGCTTGTTCTGGTGTCACGAATCTATTGGTAGAGTTAGCCAATGGTGTTGCCGACCCGCAGCGAAAAGAAGCCCTGCTAACACAATTGGCTGAAATACATTTCAGCATTTTGAAGCAACTGCCTGACGCTCCATCCGTCGCATCCGCGGTGAACCAAATTCTCGATGACGTAGCAACTTTCGCTGCGGCTGCAGACGAAGCACCATCGGATAAAATCACCGACAGCCTCGTCGCCTGCGGTGAATTGATGTCTACCTACATTTTTACCCACCTTCTCAATACCCAAGGCATCGAAGCCGTGCGTTTTGACGTGCGTGAAGTGCTCAAAACCGACGACGTTTTCGGTAAAGCAGCACCAGATCTAATCGAAACATCACATCATGCACAAACCGTTTTACGTCCACTATGTGACAAGCAAGTTGTGGTGATTCAAGGGTTTATTGGTTCCGATGTAAAAGGCAACACCACGACGTTAGGGCGTGGTGGCAGTGACTACAGTGCGGCCTTATTGGCTGAAGCGGTTCAAGCGACAACACTGGAAATTTGGACGGATGTTCCGGGTATCTATAGCACTGATCCTCGCGTCGCACCTGCGGCAAAGCCGATTGATGAAATTAGCTTTAGTGAAGCATCAGAAATGGCAAATTTTGGTGCCAAGATTTTGCACCCCGCCACCTTGATCCCAGCCATGCGCCAAGACATTCCCGTTTTTGTTGGGTCATCAAAAGCCCCAGAGAAAGGTGGTACGTGGATACGTCGTGAAGCTCAACAGTCGCCTCTTTTCCGCGCTTTAGCACTGCGTTGCAACCAAACCATGGTGACCTTGACCAGCCTTAACATGTTCCATGCATATGGCTTCTTGGCTGAAGTATTTAACATCCTCGCGAAACACAAGGTGTCAGTAGATCTCATTACCACCTCTGAAGTCAGTGTGTCATTAACGTTGGATCAAACCAATACCAAAGGTGGTGCACCTAACCTACCGAAAGCAGCCGAGAAAGAGCTTTCTGAACTGTGTCGTGTCACCGTAGAGCAAGACATGTGTCTGGTCGCTCTGATCGGAAATCACATGGGAGAATCTCGCGGGTCGGCAGCGAAGATCTTCGGTGCGTTGAAAGATTTTAATCTGCGAATGATTTGCTACGGTGCAAGTAACCATAATCTGTGTTTTCTAACCAACACTGACGAGTCTAAAGACGTGGTCAAAGCCCTTCATAAAGAGCTGTTTGAATAACCTCTTAGCCAAAAGAAAAGGGCGCTGTATGCGCCCTTTTTTTGTCAGACTTAGCCGTTAAGATTAGGCCCTAGCCACTTCTCCGCCTCGATCAGATCCCAGCCTTTACGATCGGCATAGCTGTCACGCTGATCTTCTTGGATCTGCGCCACCGCAAAGTAGCGAGAGTCAGGGTGCGAGAAATACCAGCCAGATACCGACGCGCCGGGCCACATCGCATAGCTTGTCGTCAGTGACATCCCAATGTTCTCTTCGACCTCAAGAAGCTCCCACAAGCTGCCTTTCTCCGTGTGTTCAGGACACGCAGGGTAACCCGGTGCAGGACGGATACCTTGATACTTCTCTCGGATAAGGTCGTCATTAGACAAGTTCTCATCAGATGCATATCCCCAGATCTCTTTTCGGACACGCTCGTGTAGGTATTCTGCAAACGCTTCAGCTAAGCGGTCAGCGACGGCTTGGATCATGATAGCGTTGTAGTCGTCACCTTGCGCTTTATACGCATCAGCAAGCTCACGCTCCCCAATACCACCAGTCACAGCAAACGCGCCAATCCAGTCTTTCTTACCGCTTTCTTTCGGTGCGATATAGTCTGACAAGCAGTAGTTGAACCCTTTAGGCTTCTCAGTTTGCTGGCGCAGGTTATGCAGCACTTTCGCCACTTCCGTGCGCGACTCATCGGTATAGACTTCGATGTCATCACCGACACTCGCCGCAGGGAACATGGCACACATGCCCGCAGCTTTCATCATCCCTTCTTTCTCAACACGATCGAGAAGGTCATTGGCGTCTTTAAACAAACGTTTCGCTTCTTCACCCACTTCTTCATGATCGAAAATGGTCGGGTATTTACCGACAAGCGACCACGTCATAAAGAACGGCGTCCAGTCGATATAATTGCGAAGTGTTGCCACATCGAAGTCTTCAAACACATGTACACCCGGCTTAGCAGGAGCTGGCGGCGTGTAGTTGTCCCAATCAATCGCCACTTTATTCGCGCGCGCTTTTTCAAGCGTAACTGGCTTGGTCCGAGGACGCTTACGCGCGTGTTGCTCGCGAACCACGTCATAATCCGCCTGAAGTTTCTCGACGAATGCAGGCTTGAGCTTCTCGGATAATAGAGAAGAACACACACCAACCGCACGGGATGCATTGTTGACGTACACCACTGGCTGATTGTAATTCTGCTCTATCTTCACTGCCGTGTGTGCTTTAGATGTTGTCGCACCGCCAATTAACAATGGAAGATCAAAGCCAAGACGCTCCATCTCCTTGGCAACGTGTACCATTTCATCCAGTGATGGCGTTATAAGGCCCGACAGACCAATGATGTCGACATTTTCTTCCTTGGCGACTTTAAGGATTTTATCGCAAGGCACCATCACCCCGAGGTCGATGATTTCGTAGTTATTACATTGAAGAACCACACCAACTATGTTCTTGCCGATGTCATGCACATCGCCTTTCACGGTCGCGAGCAAAATTTTACCGTTAGAACTGCCCGCTTGTTTTTCAGCATTGATGTAAGGCTCTAGGTGCGCAACGGCTTGTTTCATCACACGCGCCGATTTAACAACCTGCGGCAGGAACATTTTTCCTTCGCCAAACAAGTCACCGACGACGTTCATGCCATCCATCAATGGTCCTTCGATGACCTCAAGCGGCTTCGACGCATTTACGCGAGCTTCTTCCGTATCTTCAACGATGAATTCGGTGATGCCTTTAACCAGCGCATGCTCAAGGCGTTTTTCTACTGCCCATGTACGCCATTCTTGCGCAGATGCATCTTCTTCTTTTCCGACTGCGTTCTCACGGTATTCTTCGGCAAGCTCAAGTAATCGTTCCGTCGCGTCATCACGTCGATTGAGAACGACATCTTCTACTGCCTCACGCAGTTTATCCGGTACGTTGTCGTAGACTTCCAACTGGCCGGCGTTAACGATGCCCATGTCCATGCCGTTTTTAAAACAGTGATACAAAAACACAGCATGAATCGCTTCGCGAACGTAATTGTTTCCGCGGAAAGAGAAGGAAACATTCGATACGCCACCCGAGATCATCGCATGCGGCAAGTCGCGCTTAATGTCTGCGACGGCTTCAATGAAATCGACGGCATAGTTATTGTGCTCATCAATACCCGTCGCGACAGCAAAGATATTCGGGTCAAAAATGATGTCTTCTGGCGGGAAGCCAACTTCATCAACAAGTACGCGGTAGGCTTCCGTACAAATTTCAGTTTTGCGTTCGCGGGTGTCGGCCTGCCCAACT
Organism: Enterovibrio qingdaonensis; assembly: GCF_028683135.1. Classification (GTDB taxonomy): domain Bacteria; phylum Pseudomonadota; class Gammaproteobacteria; order Enterobacterales; family Vibrionaceae; genus Enterovibrio; species Enterovibrio qingdaonensis. The sequence goes on along the minus strand of NZ_JAJUBB010000009.1, from coordinate 4,453 downwards.
TCATCAAACGCCATCACAATAACAGCAGCACCATAGCGACGAATAAGTTTCGCCTGCTCGATAAATTTCTCTTTCCCTTCTTTTAACGAGATAGAGTTAACAATACCTTTGCCCTGAATACACTTGAGGCCAGCTTCAATGACCTCCCATTTTGACGAGTCGACCATGATTGGTACTTTGGAGATTTCAGGCTCCGAAGCACACAGATTCAGAAAGCGCACCATGCACGCTTCTGCATCCAGCATGCCTTCATCCATGTTGATATCGATGATCTGTGCGCCGTTTTCAACCTGCTGACGCGCAACATCTAACGCTTCGTCATAAAGCTCTTCTTTTATAAGACGCTTAAATCTCGCCGAACCCGTTACGTTGGTGCGTTCACCGACATTGATAAACAGGGTTTCTTTTTCAATGGTCAGCGGCTCAAGGCCAGAGAGACGACAGGCTACGTTGATATCTGGCAGTGCACGCGGCGTCACCGTTTTGGTCACTTCGTACATGTGACGAATATGCTCCGGCGTCGTGCCGCAACAGCCACCAATCAAGTTTAAAAAGCCGCTTTCTGCCCACTCTTTGACATGCTCTGCCATATCTTCTGGTGAGAGATCGTATTCGCCAAACGCATTCGGCAGACCGGCATTGGGGTGCGCAGAGACGAACGTTTCAGAAATGCGAGATAACTCTTCAACGTAAGGGCGAAGCTCATCAGGCCCCAAAGCACAGTTCAGACCAAAAGAGATTGGCTTAACATGTCGCAAGGAGTTGTAAAATGCTTCGGTCGTCTGGCCTGAAAGTGTTCGCCCAGAGGCGTCGGTGATCGTACCGGAGATCATCACAGGCAAGTCAAAACCCAGCTCTTCAAAGACTGAATCAACAGCAAAGGCACAGGCTTTGGCATTCAAGGTATCGAATATGGTTTCGATCAAAATCAGATCCGCCCCACCTTTAATAAGTGCGCGCGTTGATTCTGAATATGCAGTAACGAGCTCATCAAAACTCACGTTACGATAGCCAGGGTCGTTTACATCGGGAGAGATAGAACAGGTACGGTTTGTTGGGCCAAGCACGCCCGCGACAAAGCGCGGCTTATCCGGGTTCTTTGCCGTCCACTCATCCGCCACTTCGCGGGCAAGTCTCGCCGCTTCGACGTTGATTTCTTCGCTTAGGCTTTCCATGTCGTAGTCAGCCATTGCGATAGTCGTCGCATTGAAAGTATTGGTTTCGAGGATGTCTGCCCCCGCTTCCAAATACTCTGCGTGGATATCTTTGATAAGCTGCGGCTGGGTGAGCACTAAAAGGTCATTATTTCCTTTCAAGTCGCTGTGCCATTTGGCAAAACGCTCACCTCGGTAGTCGTGCTCTTCGAGCTTGTACCCCTGGATCATGGTACCCATACCACCATCGATGATCAGGATACGCTCAGCTAATAATTTTTTTAGTGTTTCCTTACTACTCACAGCCACAGATCCTTCTTGTATTGCATGCTTTTTCCATAGTATCACACACCAAATGGAAATCTAGACGTCCAATCCATGACCCTGTTATTTAATTTGCATAAATATCCGAGATTTGATGTGGTTTTCTGCAATACATAGATTTATATTCTTTTACACTTTTCGTACGTTATCTGATCACAACGGGGTCTTTCATGACCGTCTATACAACGCTTTGTTTTCTCGCCGCAGCAGCCATGCTGATCGCTTTTATCAATAGCAAAATCGGACAAATGCAAACCACTATTGCGATTACTGCGGGGGCATTGATCCTTTCCCTCGGTATCGTTATTTCAGGTCACAATGACTGGTTCGATTTAAAAGGCTTCGCTGCCAATACGCTCAACGAAATCCATTTTGATGATTTCCTTTTGAAGGGCGTCTTGGGCTTCCTGCTGTTCGCTGGCGGCTTAGGCATTAAATTACCAAACCTGAAAGATCAGAAGTGGGAGATAGCCGTTCTCGCAATGGGTGCGACCTTGGTCTCAACCTTTTTTATCGGCGGAGCCGCTTGGTTATTCTTCCAGCTGATCGGGATTCCTTTCGCCTTTATTTACTGCATGTTATTTGGTGCGCTGATTTCTCCAACCGACCCGATTGCTGTTCTCGCTATCGTCAAGAAGCTAAATGCGCCTAAGCGCATTTCAACACAGATAGAAGGTGAGTCATTATTCAATGATGGCTTTGGTTTGGTTATCTTTATGACCTTATTCACCGTCGCTTTTAGCGGTGAAACACCAACAGTGCTAGGCGTAGCAGAACTATTTTTGCACGAAGCTATTGGCGGCATAATTTACGGTTTCTTCTTGGGGCTGCTGTTCCATTATTTAATTTGCCACACAGACGACCACTCAATGGAACTGCTGCTGACGCTTGGTATTCCGACAGCGGGATATGTGTTTGCCAGTCTCATTGGTGTATCAGGGCCTCTGGCGATGGTAGTTGCGGGTATTATGATTGGCAATTGGACTCGCTATATTGGCTTCTCTGCAGAAAGTGAAGAGCACCTTGACCACTTTTGGGAACTAGTCGATGAGTTCCTAAATGGCATTTTATTCTTGCTGATTGGCCTCAGTATGCTGACATTCACCTTCCACAAAGAAGACTGGATCATGATGGCCTTTGCGATTCCTCTCGTTCTTCTTGGCCGCTACCTCAGCGTTCGTCTGTGCTACCTTGGCTTTAACCGCTACCGTCATTACAACCCGTACTCAGTGAAAATTCTGACTTGGGGTGGGCTGCGCGGAGGCTTGGCTATAGCAATGGCGATGGCTGTGCCAGCGGGTTACATGGTTCTTCCAGAAAAGAACATTGATGTCCGAGAAATCATCCTAGTCATGACTTACGCCGTCGTCGTATTTTCTATTCTTGTCCAAGGGTCGACAATCACGAAGATGATAGAAAAAGCCAAGGTCGCAGAAAGGGACATGACATTAAGCCCTCAGGTAACCGCTACCAATAAGACTGAGTCAGAGCCTCAAGGTAATTAGAAAACAAACGCATACGTACAAAAAAGCCAGCTTTCGCTGGCTTTTTTATTATTCGTCTTTGGTAAACGCTGACTCGGCAAAGTGGTCGAGATCGTACGGTGTTTGCTGGTATACGCAGTAGTTTAGCCAATTCAGAAAAAGAAGATGGCCATGGCTACGCCAACTCACATAAGGCTCTTGCGTCGGGTCATCATCCGGGTAGTAATTTGATGGTACCGCTGGCTCCATTCCCTCACCGACATCACGCACATATTCATTGTGTAGCGTGTGAGAGTCATATTCCGGGTGTCCCGTCACAAACACATTTCGCATATCTTTAGTCGCTGCTAAATACGTTCCTGCTTTATCTGACGTTGCGAGAATATCAAGGTCGGTATGCTCAGCGAGATACGCTGGAGAAAAATCTGCGTAGCGGGAGTGCGGCGCCAAGAAGGTGTCGTCGAATCCCCTTAATATAGGGTTATGACTATGATCTTTATTCGTGCGGTGATGATAGACCCCTGAGAGCTTTTCTTTACGTGTCTTTTTGGGTAAATCATACAGTAACTTCAAACCTGCCTGCGCCGCCCAACAAACATAAAGCGTGGAAGTTACATGCTCTTTCGCCCAGCTCATGATGTCTTTTAAGTGATCCCAGTAAATTACATCTTCAAACTGAACCAATCCCAATGGCGCACCAGTAACAATCAGCCCATCGAAGTTACGTTCTCTAATTGCCTGAAACTGTCTATAGAAAGTATCTAAGTGCTCTGTAGGTGTATTGCGGGTTGGTCTGTCATCAATGCGCAGAAGCTCGACATCTACTTGCAACGGACTGTTAGAAAGAAGACGCATGAATTGAGTTTCCGTCTCAATTTTCTTAGGCATCAAGTTTAGTAACAGCACTTTCAATGGGCGAATATTTTGACTTTCCGCTCGAGAAGCAGACATGACGAAGATGTTTTCCTGACGCAAAGTGCTCGCGGCGGGTAACTGATCAGGAATTTTAATAGGCATCTTAAATGGCTCCCTTTTTAAGATGTATAGACGTCTAGAATTCCAATAACACTATACCAAGGCTAAAGCGTGTTCAAGCCCAAATGTGAGATCGATCTTTTTACGTTAACTTTTCGAGGGGCTAATACGTTATTTTAGGGGAGATAAAACGAAGAAACCCGCAGCGTTTCCGCTACGGGTTTGAAGAGGTATCTGGCAATGTCCTACTCTCACATGGGGAGACCCCACACTACCATCGGCGCTGCAACGTTTCACTACTGAGTTCGGCATGGAATCAGGTGGTACCATTGCGCTATGGTCGCCAGAAAAAATTTTTAAAACTGGTGCTGATACCCAGATTCGAACTGGGGACCTCACCCTTACCAAGGGTGCACTCTACCAACTGAGCTATATCAGCGAATTTGTATCCAAATAAAGTCTTACGCTAGCTGCTTTATTTAGTCTTCACTTTTTAAAAAAGTGAAAGAAAATTTG
>NZ_JAJUBB010000089.1 GCF_028683135.1 Enterovibrio qingdaonensis | reverse complement strand
TGGTTGCATCTTTGCTATCCGTCAGGGTCAAAGACGCGTCGGTGCCATCGACGACAATGCCAGTGTCCGCTGACACATTAAGGGTAAAGCTTTCGTTGCCTTCAAAGCGTTTGTCATCACGGGTTTCGAAGATGACCTCAAATGCCGTGTTACCACCACTGATAGATTGCGTATACGTGCCGGCAAAGACTGCATCGATCTCCTCGTCAGTCAGCACCTTGTTGTTGATGGTAAGGCCTGTAATATCACCGCGCTCGACACCTTGTTCAGCGAGGTCGAAG
>NZ_JAJUBB010000088.1 GCF_028683135.1 Enterovibrio qingdaonensis | reverse complement strand
TGCCCCAAAGTGAGTTAGCATTTCGACCATCTGAGGGCTCGAACCACCCCACAAAGTCTAAATTTTTCTTAAGCATTTTCACTGTATAAATGCACAGCTCAATGTGTATAGTAAAAATGAGCCTTTTTTAGTAAGGGACGCCCGTTTTCTCCAGTTTAGGTCAAAGTTATAAAAGTTAATGCACTGATTTAAATAACTTATATGGTAAATTGGCACAAGTGTACGCGGACTAATCGGGCGTCCCGGTTTTGTACTAAACGGGCAAGTTGCCCGCTAATAAGTTGTTA
>NZ_JAJUBB010000087.1 GCF_028683135.1 Enterovibrio qingdaonensis | reverse complement strand
TTGGCTTGGCTACGTAGCTCAGTTGGTTAGAGCACATCACTCATAATGATGGGGTCACAGGTTCGAATCCCGTCGTAGCCACCACTTATACCGAAAGTATTTATACTTTCAAACAGATAAGAGAAACTACCAAATCTCAGAAAGCCAAGGCTTTCAGTCTGTAAAAAACTTTGCGATGGTGGCGGAATTGGTAGACGCGCTAGCTTCAGGTGTTAGTGTCCTAACGGACGTGAGAGTTCAAGTCTCTCCCTTCGCACCAAATACCTTGCTCGAAAGAGGGTCAGACAAGGC
>NZ_JAJUBB010000086.1 GCF_028683135.1 Enterovibrio qingdaonensis | reverse complement strand
GTTTTTTGTTTTGCCCCCGTGAATAGCTTTCATATACAGCGCATGGCCGAGCACAAAATCAAAGGCGTAATCGAGGCAAAGGTCACTGACCCAATACCAGCAATGCATGCATTCGACACCGACAACAATCTGATCTTGAAAGGGGGCGAGAATGTCTAAGAGTGCATCGGGGTTGGCATCGATTTTCTTGTGAACCACCTTGTTGCCCGCAGAGTCGAGGATACAGACATAAAGAATGCGCGCATGCAGATCGATACCGCAGTAATAGTCGTGTTGAGTGTTATAAAATCTC
>NZ_JAJUBB010000085.1 GCF_028683135.1 Enterovibrio qingdaonensis | reverse complement strand
CATTCACTTAATCTTTCGATTAAGTTACTAGTCAGCTTTCCAGATTTTTAAAGAACAAAGTGATATTTCTCTATGAAGAGATGTCCACTTTCTAAATATTCTCTTTCGAAAACACTTAAAGAGTGGTGGAGCTAGACGGGATCGAACCGTCGACCTCTTGCATGCCATGCAAGCGCTCTCCCAGCTGAGCTATAGCCCCATATCAGTACTTAGTATTCCAACCACGAGAAGTTGGTGGGTCTGAGTGGACTCGAACCACCGACCTCACCCTTATCAGGGGTGCGCTCTAACCACCTGAGCTACAGACCCAACTAAGTGTCTTTAC
>NZ_JAJUBB010000084.1 GCF_028683135.1 Enterovibrio qingdaonensis | reverse complement strand
GGTGAAAATTCCCGACTTACTTTGAACAAAGATCATTAGTTACATCAACAAACTTTGCTATGAGTCTTCATGCCATATTTGACGAAGTTTCAGACCTTTAGGAAAGATCTTTTTACTGTCATCTTCGAAATAGACTTCTATTTGAATATCATTTTCGTCATCTGACAATTGAACCCAATCGACCCATTCAATTGCAGCAGTCATTTCGCCATTTTCATCAACGATCTTGAAGCCTTCCCCCAGATTTTCGGATAGAACATCTTTGATCTTTTCAATATTCATATTTGATTAATCCAATTGAAGTTATGTGACACCTAACAACTTAT
>NZ_JAJUBB010000083.1 GCF_028683135.1 Enterovibrio qingdaonensis | reverse complement strand
CCATGTGGTACTGCATATCAACACAGAGCATGCAAAATCACTGTCTCCAGTAGAGATAGCAGAACGCTGGCTGGCATTTCATCTAGGCCCTTTGCTCGTTCAACGGTGGTTGCAGGGCGACAAGCTCTCCACATCAGAAACTGAACATTGTTTGGAAATCATCGAAAGTTGGCGAGCACGTTTAACGTCCATCAGTTGGTTTATGCGATTGCTTAATCAACACATTGCCACCGAAGCGAATCGAGAAGACAAATGTACGGGACACTTTTGGGAAGGGCGTTTTAAGAGCCAGGCATTGCTGGATGAAAAAGCCTTAGCCGCTGCGATGGCTTA
>NZ_JAJUBB010000082.1 GCF_028683135.1 Enterovibrio qingdaonensis | reverse complement strand
AAATGGTGATCACGATGTCTTGGGTCGTGCCGTCAGAGGCCGTGACGGTGATGGTGTCTGTGGCGGTGTCGCCGTCAGCCAGTGATTGGATGGATGCGCTGTCAGCGGTGTAGGTCCATGCGCCATCGACCAAGGTCAATGACCCGTAGTCACCCGCCAGCGTACCGTTTGGAATGGTTGGTGTATCACCAGTGTCGACATCGGTTATCGTGATGGTACCTGACGCAGTTTGTGCGCCCGCATCTTCGGTGAGACCTCCAGTGGTGTCACCCGTGATGACAGCCGCATCATCAGTCCCTGTAATGGTGATCACGATGTCTTGGGTCGTGCCGTCAGACGCT
>NZ_JAJUBB010000081.1 GCF_028683135.1 Enterovibrio qingdaonensis | reverse complement strand
GCGCCCGCATCTTCGGTGAGACCTCCAGTGGTGTCACCCGTGATGACAGCCGCATCGTCAGTACCCGTAATGGTGATCACGATGTCTTGGGTCGTGCCGTCAGAGGCGGTGACTGTGATGGTGTCGGTCGCGGTGTCGCCATCAGCCAACGATTGAATGGATGCGCTGTCAGCGGTGTAGGTCCATGCACCATCAACGAGCGTTAAAGAGCCGTAGTCACCCGCCAGCGTACCGTTTGGAATGGTTGGCGTTTCACCTGTGTCCGCATCGGTAATGGTGAGGATACCTGTCGCAGTTTGTGCGCCCGCATCTTCGGTGAGACCTCCAGTGGTGTCACCCGTGATGACAGCCGCATCATCAGTCCCTG
>NZ_JAJUBB010000080.1 GCF_028683135.1 Enterovibrio qingdaonensis | reverse complement strand
ATTCTCACCATATAAGTGATCATTGTTCCACTGGCCATCAAGGTAGTCATTACCTGTGCCACCAAGAAGGACGTCATTACCAATATGACCATATAACTTGTCGTTACCGTCGTTACCTTCTAGGCGGTCGTCGCCGTACTCACCATGCAGAGCATCGTCGCCGTTACCGCCTGAGAGAAAGTCATTACCGCCAGCTCCGTTCAGCGTGTCGTTACCGTCTTCACCATAAAGTAAATCGTTACCGCTGAAGCCGTAGAGGTAATCATTACCCCACTGGCCATAGAGTTTGTCGTCATCGGCGCCGCCATCAAGATGGTCGTTACCGTGACCGCCGACAAGAACATCATGGCCATCTTGCCCGTAGAGCTTGTCGTTGCCATTGCCACCTTCT
>NZ_JAJUBB010000008.1 GCF_028683135.1 Enterovibrio qingdaonensis | reverse complement strand
AACCGCCGTATACTTTAGACAGTACAGTACAGATAGCAGCAGTCAGAGTGGTTTTACCGTGGTCAACGTGGCCGATAGTACCAACGTTAACGTGCGGTTTCGTACGTTCAAATTTTTCTTTAGACACGATCGTGTTCCTTCCTAGTTATGAGTCACACTCACCGTCGTGAGTGCGATCAGAAGTTTTTATCAATGCGGGCGAACAATGCCAGCATTAAAGCTACTAATCAACAACGTTGTGCGATGATTGATTCAGCAACATTCTTTGGAACGTCAGCGTATTCGCTGAATTCCATAGAGTAAGATGCGCGGCCCTGAGTCGCTGAACGCAAGTCAGTTGCGTAACCAAACATCTCAGCCAGTGGTACTTGTGCGCGAATGATCTTCAAACCAGCTGGACCTTCGTCCATACCCGAAATCAGACCACGACGACGGTTCAAGTCACCCACTACATCACCCATCCAGTCTTCTGGAGTGGTGATTTCCACTTTCATCATTGGTTCAAGAATGACAGGTTGCGCTTCAAGCGCCCCTTTCTTGAATGCCATCGATGCAGCGATCTTAAACGCCATTTCGTTGGAGTCAACATCGTGGTAAGAACCATCGAACAGAGTTGCTTTTACGTCAAGCACTGGGTAGCCAGCGAGAACGCCACTACTCATCTGTTCTTCAACACCCTTACCAACAGCACCGATGTATTCTTTCGGTACGCTACCACCAACGACTTCATCAACGAAGACAAAGCCTTCGCCAGGCTCAGATGGCTCCAGTTTCAGCCATACGTGGCCGTACTGACCGCGTCCACCGGACTGCTTGACGAATTTACCTTCGACTTCAGCTTTACCACGGATGGTTTCACGGTATGCCACCTGTGGCTTACCTACGTTACATTCTACGCTGAACTCGCGACGCATGCGGTCTACGATGATATCCAGGTGCAGCTCACCCATACCTGAGATCAGGGTTTGCCCTGATTCATCATCGGTTTCAACGCGGAACGACGGGTCTTCTGCTGCTAGCTTACCTAGCGCAATACCCATTTTTTCTTGGTCAGCTTTTGAACGTGGCTCAACAGCGATCTGAATAACAGGCTCTGGGAAATCCATGCGCTCAAGCACTACTTTAGAGTCTTGCGCACAAAGGGTATCACCGGTTGTTACATCTTTCAGACCGATAGCCGCTGCAATGTCACCCGCGCGAATTTCTTTGATTTCTTCACGCTTGTTTGAGTGCATTTGAACGATACGGCCAAAACGCTCACGTTTCTCTTTGACTGAGTTATAAACTGTGTCGCCTGAGTTAACCACACCTGAGTAAACACGCAGGAAGGTCAACGTACCCACGAATGGGTCGGTAGCAATTTTAAATGCTAGTGCTGCAAACGGTTCGTTGTCGTCAGCGTGACGCTCGATCTCGTTGCCATCTTCGTCTTCACCTTTGATCGCTTTCACGTCAACCGGTGAAGGAAGGAACTCAACAACCGCATCCAATACTGCTTGAACGCCTTTGTTCTTGAATGCAGAACCACAGGTAGCCAGTACGATTTCGTTGTTAAGTGTACGTTCACGCAGACCATGCTTGATCTCGGCTTCAGACAATTCGCCTTCTTCGAGGTACTTGTCCATCAGCTCTTCATTGGCTTCTGCTGCGGCTTCTACCAGATTCTGGTGCCACTCGTCTGCCAAGTCTTGCATATCTGCCGGGATGTCTTCGTATGTGAAGCTCATACCCTGGTCAGCTTCGCTCCAGTTAATCGCCTTCATTTTGATAAGGTCGATAACACCGGAAAACTCGTCTTCAGCACCAATATTCAGATGAATTGGCACTGGGGTTGCGCCCAGTCGAACTTTAATTTGTTCAACTACGCGCAGAAAATCTGCGCCTGCACGGTCCATCTTATTGACGAAAACCATACGAGGAACTTGATATTTGTCTGCTTGACGCCAAACGGTCTCAGACTGAGGTTCTACGCCGGAAGAGCCACAGAATACAACTACAGCACCATCCAGTACGCGCAAAGAACGCTCTACTTCAATGGTAAAGTCAACGTGTCCTGGGGTATCGATGATGTTGATACGATGCTCTGCGAATTGCGCATCCATACCACGCCAGAAAGTTGTAGTTGCAGCTGAGGTGATTGTGATACCACGCTCCTGCTCCTGCTCCATCCAGTCCATGGTTGCGGCACCATCGTGCACTTCACCAATTTTATGAGAAAGACCGGTATAAAACAGGATACGCTCTGTTGTTGTAGTTTTACCTGCGTCTACGTGCGCACAAATACCGATGTTACGGTAGCGCTCAATAGGGGTCTTACGAGCCACAGTAGTATCCTCTTACTAAGGTCAACCTTAGAATGTGGTTTAGGCGCGGCAATTGCCGCGCCTAAAAAGGTATTACCAGCGGTAATGAGCAAACGCTTTGTTCGCTTCTGCCATACGGTGAACGTCTTCACGTTTCTTAACAGCAGTACCTTTGTTCTCAGATGCATCCAACATTTCGTTAGCCAGACGCTGAGCCATAGATTTTTCACCACGCTTACGCGCAGCTTCAACCAACCAACGCATTGCCAGAGCATTACGACGCACTGGACGTACTTCTACTGGAACTTGGTAAGTTGAACCACCCACGCGGCGAGATTTAACTTCTACCGCTGGACGTACGTTTTCAAGAGCTTGTTCAAACACAGCCAGTTGTTCTTTACCAGAACGCTCAGCCATGATGTCCAGTGCACCATAAACGATTTTTTCTGCAGTCGACTTTTTACCGTCAACCATTACGATGTTTACAAATTTTGCCAGCAGCTCTGATCCGAACTTAGGATCCGGCAGGATTTTACGCTGACCAATTACGCGACGACGTGGCATGGAAATTCTCCGTTGTCTTCTTCAGGTTTTATCCAAAACTTTTCAGTTTTTTCAAAATTACAAATTAATTAGTGTTTGGCCTTACTTAACGGATTCCATTAAGACTTAGGACGCTTCACACCGTACTTAGAACGACCTTGTTTACGGTCGTTAACGCCTGCACAGTCAAGTGCACCACGAACGGTGTGGTAACGCACACCTGGAAGGTCTTTAACACGACCACCGCGGATAAGAACAACGCTGTGCTCTTGCAGGTTGTGACCTTCACCACCGATGTATGAAGTAACTTCAAAACCGTTGGTCAGGCGAACACGACAAACTTTACGCAGTGCCGAGTTAGGTTTTTTAGGAGTAGTGGTGTAAACACGAGTACAAACACCACGTTTTTGCGGACACGCTTCCAGCGCAGGCACGTTGCTTTTCGCAACTTGCTTGATGCGTGGTTTGCGTACCAGCTGGTTGATAGTTGCCATTAAATAGCTCCTGATATTACTTACGTATATAAGTGTGAAAAATCTATGCCCCACAGAAGTAGGGACGCGAAATTTTAGATGTCGTCTTTTAGGGTGTCAAGATTTATACAACGATCTTTACTTAGATCACTTTATAAACACTGTAATCCCAAGCTTTTACGCTAGCTTATCGATACGCAAATCACCATTTCATTTGCGTGACATGCTGTTCAGTAAGCCCAACAAAGTCTTTCATTTCAATGAGTTCAAACGTCAACGCAACTTTATCCAGAATGCCACGTGCAATAACATCGTCTTTTAATATGTAAATTCGATGACCTGACGCAGCCAGCTTTTGTTGCCACTCTCCCCCACTGATTGCCGCAATTACGGCATCTTCGATCAGCAAGATCGCGCAATTAGGCTCGGCATAACGCAGACAATTGCTTAGCGATGAAGTAGAAAAGGGAGAGGAATTGATGGTGTGAAGCATTTTCTTCCCTTAAAAATTAAGCACTTTGGTGCAGCCAAGCAAATGCCCTCTGATTTCTTCAGCCGACAGCTTTTGTGCATCGATAATCAAAGGCACCTCGCCGAGCCCCCGCTCAGTCAAGGAATCTTTACACACATAGATTTCCTCAACATCACACAGCGACAACATTTTAAACGTCGATATGTAGTCACGGCATAAAATGGCATCGGGTGACTGATTTGCAACCAGCTGCATTACGCCATCACCCAAAAACATCAGTACTAAATTTTCGCTGTAGTTTGACGTCGCCAAGACGGCATCAAGTCCCTCTCGACCACTGGCTGAACCATGCGGTGCGGAAGAGAAGACAAATCCCAGTTTTTCCATGAATCACCTAAAACTGTATAACGCGGTCAGCGGTAAGAAGTGCTTCAGAGAGAGACCCTAACCCTGCTTGGGTAAAACCCGCGGCCATGTTAGATGAGGGTAACGCATGCTGTTTGGCTTCGTCTTCGCTGACTTGACCACGGCGAAGTGCTGCTGCAACACACGTTTCGAGCTCAACACCATTTTCTTTGCCTAATGCCTGCCACGCAGCCACCAAATCAAACTCATCATTGGCTGGCACCGTTAGCGACGACGCATTTGACACGCCATCTTGATAGAAAAACACACGTGTTAACGTGTGTCCTTTTTCTATCACTGCATTAGCAAAACGATACGCGGTAAGTGATGACTGGCGACCATATACGGGACCATTCACCACCAACACATAAGTCAGGCTCATTTCTCGCCGTCCTCGCCTTTACGTTGACGAATGTAAAGATAAACGGTGTGTTTAGAGATATTTAGGCGATCGGCAACACGGTTGATAGCATCTTTGATATCGAAGATGCCCTTATCGAACAGTTCCATCACGATTTGACGGTTTTTGGTATTGTTCGATACCGATTTATCGGCGTTAATTTCTTCGATGGTGCGCTCAACCGTTTGATCCACAAGCTCGTCGACATCGCTTGCGAAGTTGACCGAAGACGCAGCTTGGCGCGCCTCATCAGTTGGCATAAAGGCCTGTAGTACCTGAGAAAATGGCGCATCAAGGTTGATATTGATACATAGCAGGCCAACGATACGTGTATCGCTATTACGAATCGCCACCGTAATGGATTTCATCAAGGTGTTACCTTTCGCTCGCGTAAAATAAGCACGAGAGAAATTACGCTCTGACCCTTCGATGTCTCGTAGCATACGCAATGCTAGATCCGTGATGGGTGAGCCGACTTGGCGTCCAGTATTTTCGCCATTGGCAATTTTTATTGCCGAACGATTCAGATCTTCCAGAGAGTGCAAGACGATTTCACAGTGTTGGCCAATCAACGCTGCCAAACCATCAACCACTGCCTCATAGGATTTAAGGATTACGCGGTCTTGTTCTGTGAACGGATTGCTTTCGATTAAATCACTCTCGACGATCACATCCGCACCAAAGCTGTCTGTCGATACCACAGGCTTACTCTTCCTTTGCTTGGCTTTTTATCTTCAGCAGACGATAAACGAATGCTGCAAATTTTAAAATCTGGCGATAAGTTTAACAGAGTTAGTTCAAGAAAACGCAAAAACCCCGACCTAGGTCGGGGCTTTTTTATTCATCAGACTTATCTATCTCGAATGTAGATTAGCCGTTATTTGCGTCTGCTTTCGCTGGTTTACCTTTGATTTCCAGCAACTCAACGTCAAATACCAACGTAGAGTTTGCAGGGATAGCAGGCGTATCTTGTGAACCGTACGCAAGCTCAGGTGGGATAACAAACTTAAACTTAGAACCAACAGGCATTAATTGAACGCCTTCAGTCCAACCTGGGATCACACGGTTTAGTGGGAAGGTTGCTGGCTGGTTACGATCGTATGAGCTGTCGAACTGCGTGCCGTCGGTCAGGGTGCCTTTGTAGTGAACAACCACTGTGTCTTCTGCAGCTGGCTTCTCACCGTCACCCATTTTTTCCACTTGATACATCAAGCCAGAATCCGTGGTTTTCACACCGTCTTGTTTTGCAAAGTCAGCGCGGAAATCTTCACCCGCTTGAACAGCTGCGGCTGCTTTTTCAGACGCTTGAGCTTGTGCCATTTCTGCCACTCGCTTGTCCAGTGCTTGCAGAGTCACTTGCGCTTCTTCATCAGTCAGTTTTGACTTGTCTGCAAATGCATCTTGTACACCTTGCAGAACCAGATCAGCGTCCAATGCCAAACCAATTTGCTCTTGCTGCTCTAGGTTTGCTTTTAGGTATTGCGCCAAAGAGGCACCAATCGCATAAGCAGCTTTGTCGTCTTCAGTTGCAAAAGTGACTGTCTGCTCTACGGCAACAGGGGCTTCAACTTTTACTGTTTCTTCTTTTGCTTCTTCCTGACAACCAACTGCAAATGCAACAGTCGCTGCCAGCAGTGACACTTTAAAAACAGATTTCATTCGTTACTCCGTTGGTATAAAACCACATTTCTCTAATTCGCTTACGCGATAACGATGCGAAAGCCCGAAACGATCAATATACTCGACGTTATAGGGGCCTAAGATAAGGAACTCAAGCATGATGCGACAATTCGTCGGCACAATTTGCTTAATTCTGACACTGTTAGCACTTTCTGGATGCTTTCACTCGACACACGAGGCACAACGTTGGACGTTGGAGCCGACGGGCGTAACCAGTTTTAGTCTTAGCCGAGACGGCCGATTTGCGCTTATGACTTCTACAGCACAAGGTATCGTGCTCTGGGATCTTATGCAAAACAAACAATTGGCAGAGTTTGGATATCAAGACCCAGATAAGAATACTGTGATCGCCAGTCAAATTTCAGACAACAACCGATACGCCATTACCGCTACATCGCAAAATTTCGCCGTATGGGATTTGGCATGGGGACAGGCCGAAGGGTTGTGGTCTATCTCCGATGGCATCATTCGCGATGTCGATATCAGCAACAATGGTCAGAAAGTGCTGCTTGCACTATCAAATGGTAAAGCTCTCTTTGTGGACTTAGGCACAGGGAGACGACTAGAGTTCCTTGCGCACCGAGAAAAAGTAAATAGCGTATCTTTGGCACCTAATGGCAAGTTTGCTATGTCGGGCGGAAATGATCACAACGCGTTCTTCTGGAGCACAGAAACCGGTCAAGTGCTTAATGAGTTTCCTCACGATCACCGAATCACCCGCGTAGAGCTTCATCGTTCAGGTAAATTTGCCTTTTCCGCTGACGGGGATGACACCGCGATCATCTGGGACTTGTCGACAGGAGAGCCTAAAAGTGAATTGCAGATGTTCCATCGCCATCCCAACTTTTCCACCGCTCGCTTTTCAGATGACGGCTCAACACTCGTGACAGGCACACCAGGAAGACGCGTTGAATCTTGGGATACAGCGACGGGCGATAACCTAGGACGCTGGCTGGCTCAGGAGCAACAAAATACCCGTCCACCTAGCGCAGTAGTGTATGATGTCGCCATTGATCCAACTGGACGCGTAATTTCCGGCACTTCTGCCGGTATCGCACAAGCGTGGATAGCAGACTAACTGAGAAAACATCATGACCGACAACGAACTGCGTCTGCAGAAACAAATTGATGATTTGGAAATCAAGCAAGCTTTTCAAGAGCATACGATTGAAGAGCTGAACGATGCGATCACCCAACAGCAAATGAACATCGATAAGATGACTACGCAAATTGCGTTTCTGGTGACAAAACTGAAAGCCATGGAGCCAGCCAACATCGCCAGCATGAGCGAAGAGACACCACCTCCGCATTACTAAGTGCCCCGCGCCTTGTCGGCTCCGTGGTCATTAAAAGAAAAAGGTCAGCATGTGCTGACCTTTTTCTTTTCCGTTATTCCGTGACGGGCGATAGGGGCTCATCGGCAAATATCGCCACCAACGCAATGCCATCCTCGTCCACCGTCGCGCGGTACATGCCGGCACAGTTTAACGCAAAATTCACCTTGCCCTCGGCATCAACGGCCACGACACCGCCTTGCCCGCCAAGCTCCCTAAAATCTCCGTGGATTACGTCGTAGCAGGCATCATGAATAGACGCTCCCGCATAACGCATGCGTGCAGCGATATCACCGGCCACTGTACAACGCATCAACAGCTCTCCCATGCCAGTGGAAGACACGGCGACATTGCCGTTTCTCGCATAGGTGCCACCACCAATGATCGGCGTATCACCCACGCGTCCCCAACGTTTGTTGGTCATCCCGCCCGTGCTAGTCGCTGCCGCAAGGTTACCTTCTGCATCCAGTGCAACCGCGCCCACAGTGCCAAATTTTTTCTCATCCGGATAGCGGGCTTCAGAAAGGGCAACGTCCCCCGTCTTTTTCATGGCTAACAGTTCGTTGTAACGGCGGTCCGTAAAGAAGTAATCCTGTTCGACATACTCGTGCCCACACTCTTTAAAGGCAAAATGTTCTGCGCCCTCTCCCGCCAACATGGCGTGGGGGCTTTTTAACATTACGTCTCTCGCCAGTTGGATAGGGTTTTTAACATGGCTAATTAAAGTGACCGAACCGAGGTCGAGATTTTGACCATCCATGACACTGGCATCCATCTCCACGGTTTCGTTATGAGTCAGTACGGAGCCTCTACCTGCGTTAAACAGCTCGCTGTCTTCCATCACGGTCACTGCCGCAACTGTGGCATCAATGGCAGTGCCACCGTTAGCGAGTACAGCGTGGCCTGCCAACACGGACTGGGCAAGCGTGCTGCGGTAAGCCGCTTCGAGTTCTGCTGTCATCAGTCGGCGTTCAATGGTGCCAGCCCCGCCGTGAATCGCAATCGAGAAGGGAGAATGCATGAATAATCCTTATAAAAAAACGCTGCCCGATTTCTCGAACAGCGTCTTCAACAATCAGAGTACTACGACTCTAATAGCGATTAGTGTGAACCACAACCGCCGCCACCGCAGCACTCGTGATCGTCACCTTTGTCTTCGCCACCACAACAACCACCTTCGTGGTCATGATCGTGGCCGCCACAGCAACCACCCGCTTGGTGGATATGGCCGTGCTCGATTTCTTCTTCGGTCGCCGCACGAAGTTCTACAACTTCAACGTTGAACGTCAGTGTTTGACCCGCCAGCATGTGGTTACCATCAACAACAACTTCGTCGCCGTCAACTTCAGTCACTTCAACTGGGATTGGACCTTGATCGGTATCCGCCAAGAAGCGCATGCCAACCATGATCTCGTCAACGCCTTGGAATACGTCAGCAGGTACACGCTGAACCATTGCGTCCATGTAATCACCGTACGCGTCTTCCGGCGCAACAGTCACTTCAAACGCGTCGCCAGCCTCACGGCCTTCCAGCGCATTTTCCAGACCAACGATCAGGTTGTTATGGCCTTGCAGGTATTGCAAAGGCATGTCTTTGGTTGATTCATCAACCACAATGCCATCTTCGTTTTTCACTTGGTAAGCAATGCTTACTACCACGTCTTTAGTGATTTTCATCTTTACTCCGGAAGCGGTTATTTAAGGCTCGGTGTCGCCGAAATGTGTTCGCATTATCGTCACCGGCTTATTCGGCGCCGATAATACCGAAAACTTGAGCCTGCGACCATCACTGTGGTTTAAATATCCCGATCACTTGTGCGTCTTGCTCAGTGGGTTCTGAAGTAGAGGTATCTGAAGCAACCGGAGAACGGCGGTCAGAATGACCACAACTCACACACTCGACCACTTCGACGTGATGCTCCTGCCACCAGCGCAATGTGTCTGCCGATTGGCATGCTGGACAGGTCGCTCCCGCGATAAATCGTTTCTTACTCATGACATTCCTTGTACTGCATTATTCTCTGTTCCAGCTCTGATGCCGCTCGCTGTCCCCTTTCATTTCAAGGTCGAATAGCTCTTCAAGCTCCAGTCTGGCTTCTTTAGTTCTTGACGCTGCCAATACATCTTCACTGTGATGTGGTTGCAACTCATGAAGACGCATTTCATCCAATTTACGGAAAAAAGCCTCTGCACGCTTGGCTTTATACGGATGCATACCCAGTGCAATTAGTGCCTGCTTACCTAAGTCCAACGCACTAAGGAAGGTTTCCCTCGAAAAACCCTGAACGTTGTGACCGAGCAGTTCGTTGGCTTCAACTCTGCTGCGCGCTCGCGCTAAAATTTTCAGGTTGGGGAAGTGTTGCTGGCAAAGCTCTACAATTTCCATCACCTCTTCAGGTGAATCAGCACACACCACAATCGCTTCGGCTGACGCCGCCCCAGCCGCTCTTAATAAATCCAACTGCGTTGCATCGCCATAATACACCTTGTAACCAAACTTTCTAAGAAACGCGATTTGAGAAGGGTCACGCTCCAAAATAGTCACTTTGATTTTGTTGGCAAACAGTAATCGCCCAACTACCTGACCAAATCGACCAAACCCAGTGATGATGACCCGGCCACCCGCGTCCTCAAATTGATCGTTCGACGGTTCGGTGACATTGGCGTTGATGGTTCTCGCAAACCAACGGGACTGCAACATCAGTAGCAACGGCGTCGTCATCATTGAAATGCTCACCACCACCAGCAAGAAGGCATTTAATTGCGGGTCCAGTAGTTGCTCACCTCGTGCAGCGGTGAACAGCACAAACGCAAACTCTCCACCTTGGCTTAGCAAAATAGCCACTTGACTGCGTGAGCGTTCACTCCCGCCAAACACGCGGACTAATCCATAGATAATGGCCGCTTTTACGCTAATTAAGGCAACCACCGCAGCGATGATTTCAACGGGGTATTCAACCAATAGTCCAAGGTCAACTGCCATACCAACGGCAATAAAGAACAGCCCCAGCAACAAGCCTTTAAACGGTTCGATAGCAATCTCGAGCTCATGGCGAAACTCGCTTTCGGCAAGCAGCACACCAGCAAGAAACGTCCCAAGTGCCATTGATAGCCCCAGTGCTTGCATCCCCAATGCAATACCAATGACCAATAACAATGCCGTGACCGTAAACATTTCTTTGACGCGACTAAGAACAATCCAACGAAGTAATGGCCGCAATAGGTAGTGACCACCAACAAGCAGCAAAATGATAGCCCCAAACATCATGCCGACATCCGCCCAACTTCCCCCTGCGCCGCCGGCCAGAGCGGGCAGAATGGCCAGCATCGGTATCACCGCAATATCCTGAAACAGCAAAACCGCAAAAGCAGACTGCCCCGCTTCGCTTCGCATCATCCGCTGCTCTTCAATAATTCGCATTGCAATCGCGGTAGATGACAGAGCCAGACCCATACCGACCACAATGGCATCAACGTACCCCACGTTAAACATCAGCATGGAACCGGCAATAACAACACTGCTGATAAGCACTTGGCTACCGCCTAACCCTAAGATAGGTTTTCGCATTTGAATGAGCTTCTTGGGGTTCAACTCAAGGCCTATCAAAAACAGCAGAAGTACCACACCCAGTTCAGCGAAATGCAATATGGCTTCGACATCACTGATAAGTCCCAATCCCCATGGGCCAATGACGACACCTGCAATGAGATACCCTAAAACAGAGCCAATCCCTAAACGCTGCGCTAGAGGAACGGCCACCACAGCGGCGGCAAGAAAGATCAGCGCATCTAATAGGTAGTTATGCTCCATCAAACCACCTCCGACACAGGGTTACAAAGCCAGTCTGAATACAATTCAGCATGCGCACTTCTGTCATCGTCAGTCACTCGACGCGCCCAGTGTAGAATCAACGGATCTACCCAACGCATTTGACAAAGCAACGCTGTCAGCTCAAAAGGTTGAAGCAACTCTTCCATGCTGTATTTGTTGTACCCCGTTTGACTAAAGGCTTCCGCAGCCCCTCCTGTGGTGATCACAAAGCGGCAGGTTTTTCCTGCGAGCGCGTTGCCACCACCATGGGCAAAGCCTTTTCCTAGAACGACATCAATCCATTCTTTTAACAAAGAAGGACAAGAGTACATTTGGAGGGGGTGTTGAAAGACGATGACATCATGCTCGAGCAGCAGCTCACGCTCATAATGCACATCAATGATGAAGTCAGGGTACGCTGCATAGAGGTCGTGCACAGTGACATGCTGCAATTGCTTTGCCGCATCAATCATGGATTTGTTGGCCACCGACTCGTGCGGATCAGGGTGCGCAAAAAGCACCAGTACTCTTGACCGAAAAAGCGATGTTTTCGTGTTTTCCATTTCGCAGCAAATTCCTTTATCACTGAGAGACTTCTTATTCACGCTTGAGTCGTGATAACACAGTATTTTTTATGGTCTTTTTATCATGACACAAAACGCCCACTTTTGATGACTCGGGTGTCATCTTTCCACCATACGGTAAACAAACGCAGATTTCACGGATCGCACGCGTTCAAGTTTAAGAACACCCCCAACTATCGTCACGCGCCTTATGTAAACCGCCAGCCTGTGGTATAAATGCGCCTGAATTTTCTACTCCTTTGCATGCGGCAAGGCCGCCAGTAGTCATGATTACAATTTCAGATATTCAGCTTCTTCGTGGCGGCAAACCGCTTCTCGACAAAGCTTCAGCAACCATACACCCTGGTGATAAAGTCGGCCTGGTCGGTAAAAATGGCTGTGGTAAATCGACCCTTTTTGCCCTTTTAAAAGATGAACTGTCACTGGATGCCGGTAACTACAACGTCCCTGGCGGCTGGCAATTAGCGTGGGTTGCTCAGGAGACACCTGCACTAGAACGCGCAGCCATTGAGTATGTCATCGATGGCGACCGCGAATACCGCGAACTGGAAACTGCGCTTCGCGCGGCAGAAATTGCCGATGACGGTCATCAGGTTGCCGTGCTTCACGACAAGATTGATGCGGTTGGTGGTTACAGCATTCGTGCACGTGCCGCCGAGCTGCTGGATGGTCTTGGCTTTAGCCAAGAACAAATGAACTGGAACCTGACTCAGTTTTCTGGTGGTTGGCGGATGCGTCTTAACCTTGCACAGGCACTGCTTTGCCGTTCTGATTTACTGCTACTCGATGAGCCAACCAACCACTTGGATTTGGATGCAGTGATGTGGCTTGAAAAATGGCTGCAGAATTACCGTGGCACCATGGTACTGATTTCTCATGACCGTGATTTTCTTGACCCTGTTGTTAATCGCATCATCCACATCGAAAACCAACTGTTGAATGAGTACACCGGCAACTACTCAAGCTTTGAGACCATGCGCGCCGAAAAACTGATTTTGCAACAAGCTCAGTTTCAGAAGCAGCAAAAGCAAATGTCGCATATGCAGTCGTATATCGACCGTTTCCGATATAAAGCAAGCAAAGCACGTCAAGCGCAGAGCCGCATCAAGGCTCTGGAGAGAATGGAAAAAGTGCTGCCTGCACAGTTCGATAACCCATTTAGCTTCGAGTTTCGCGAACCAGCCGCGCTGCCAAATCCTATCTTGATGATGGAAAACGTTGCTGCGGGTTACGGTGACAACCTTATTCTAGAGAAAATTCACCTGAACTTAGTACCGGGCAGCCGTATTGGCCTTTTGGGGCGCAACGGTGCAGGTAAATCTACGCTCATAAAGTTACTCTCTGGCAGCATTCCTGCACAAGCGGGTGAGCTTCGCTACTCGCAGGGCGTGAAAATCGGCTATTTTGCTCAGCACCAGTTAGAAACACTGCGTACTGACGAAACAGCACTGCAACACCTAATGCGTTTGGCCCCTGAAGCCACCGAACAGCAACTTCGTGATTACTTGGGTAGCTTTGGTTTTCATGGTGAAAAAGCACTGGATGTGATTGCCCCTTTTTCAGGCGGTGAAAAAGCCCGATTGGTACTGGCACTGATCGTTTGGCAAAAACCAAACCTCTTGCTGCTCGATGAACCAACAAACCACTTGGATCTCGACATGCGCTCGGCACTGACACTGGCTTTGCAATCATTCGAAGGGGCAATGGTAATCGTCAGTCACGACCGTTTCTTACTCCGCGCGACCACCGATGATCTTTACCTTGTTCATGACCGCCAAGTGTCCCAGTTCAATGGCGATCTGCATGATTATCATCAATGGCTGACCGAGCAACAACGTTCTGAGCGTCGACAAGAACAGGCTGAAAATGCCAAGCCTGCAGGTGCCAACACACAAGCTGCCCGTAAAGAACAAAAACGTATGGAAGCAGAATTTCGCCGTCTAACGGCACCGATCAGAAAGAAAATTGACAATCTGGACACAAAGTTAGAGAAATTTTCTGCGACAATTGCCGAGGTAGAATCAGCATTGGCGGAACCTTCTATTTATGAAGCGTCAAACAAAGACAAGCTGACAGAATTGCTTCGTCGACAGGCCGAAGCGAAATCATCGCTCGAAGAGGTCGAACTGGAATGGATGGATCTGCAGGAACAACTGGAAGTCATGGAAGCCGAGTTCCAAGGCCGATAAAGAACAATGCCACAGCCGATGGGTTGTGGCAGTTTTGCCTGCAGCACTATGGTCAGCAGGAAGTGAAGCATGCCTGCCTGAAACTTCAAGACCAGTTCAAAGGGAACGTGAACCTCGCATTGCTTTTCGCATGGATTGAAGATGCAGGTTTCACCCTTTCTCTCCCATCTCAATCCGCACTTCGTAAAGCCATGTCGCACTCAGAAACGCTACTGAGCCGATACCGACTTATGCGCCGTGAACTCAAGCCTCAGCTCTCTCGTGGTGCTTATCAGAAAATGCTCAATTACGAACTGACACTCGAAAAATTCCAACAACAGGAGCTGCTCACCTGTGTGAATCAACTTGAGTGGGAAGAATACGGCCCATCAGCCCTTGAGAATTATTGTGCACACCTTGATAGCGGTGCTCGCTATCTTTACCCAACTCTGATGAAAGGCCTTCACACCATCTCATCGTAAAGCACAATTTGCATGTCACATGCTGCATCACGAAGTGGCACCAATTTTAGATAAGACGGGGATGCATAAAATCGTTTTGCCGCCTCTTTGTCGTGATAGCGGAAAACGGCCACAACATGTGGATTCATATTGTCTCCCCGCATAACGTCAAAGAAATCACCTCTCACCACCACGTCTACACCTGCCTCATCCAACAGTACTTTCGCTGCCACGACATACTCTCGAAACTTGCCGGCATCTTTAATGGTGGCGTAGGAAAAATTCAGTACAGTCATCTGTCACTCCTTATGCCCAAATAAAGATCAAGCACCCCGCGGTCAGAAACCCCATTGACCGATTAAACGCCACCCAGCTTTTTTCCGTAGAGAGCACCTTGCCTACCCAAACGCCAAATGCCGCCCAAAGTGATGTCAGGGGTAAACCTACCGCGACAAAAGTCAGCACAATTACCATTGCTGACCACCAATACTCTCCTCCAGTAAGGGTAAACGTACCGACAGCACTCACTGCCATCGCCCACGCTTTTGGATTCACGAATTGAAACAGAGCCCCCTCCACAAACGTCATGGGCCTTCTGTTGGTACTGTCAGATCTTGACGGTGCTCCCGATCCCGCAATACGCCAAGCAAGGTATAAAAGATAGGCACTGGCAATATATTTGAGCCCTTCTTGAACCCATGGGTACATTTTAAATATTGCGCCCAACCCGCCAGCAACCAATGCGATGAGAAGAGCAACCCCCGCAGAGATCCCTAACAGGTGCGGAATGGTACGTTTGTAGCCAAAATTAGCCCCTGACGCTGTCAGCATCATATTGTTAGGGCCGGGCGTGCCCGTCATGGTCGCCGCGAATATCGCCAGTGCTGCGATAAAAGATATTTCCATCATCTTCTGTCTCCCCGCTCACATTGTATCGATACAATTATGAGTAATTGTTGATTAATTCGCCTTTAATGGTTAAAAATCACGCTAACAGGGATCATTTTTCGGATCAAAAGGTTTATTGTCACCATGACAATCATCAATATCACGCTAGATAAATCAGGTGCCCCTATGTATCGACAAATTGCCGATGCGATTGGGGAAAAGGTGAGCACTAAAGAGCTGGCACCGGGGGAGAAGCTGCCAACCCATCGCGCGCTGGCCGATGCGCTGTCTGTCACTGTCGGTACCATCACCCGTGCTTATGCGGAAGCCGAGCGGAGAGGCATTGTTGAAGCTAGGGTCGGTGCAGGTACTTACATCACTCAGGCAGACAAGCCGCTGTGGACGTTTTCAGCTCCAGAGCGTCCGGGGATCACAAGCTTTGGCTACAATGTACCGCCATCACTCAACCGTGCCGATGTCTTCTCTGATGCACTCCAGCAATTGGCCGCTCACCCGAATGAATTAAACAGCTTGATGCTGTATCAACCCCCTTCAGGCATTGTCCGTCACCGTGAAATCCTGTCGCAGTGGCTCGCACAACATGGCGTGACCACCTCTCCCTCACAGTTGTTGTTCTGCTCTGGCGCACAAAATGCCATGCAGCTTTGTTTACTTACCCTATGTCGCGCGGGCGATACTATCCTGGCAGACAAATTTACTTATCCAGGCTTAATGAGCCTTGCTAAGCAGCTTCAATTAACCATTAAACCTGTCGAGATGGATGACGAGGGCATGATACCTGACGCTCTGTGCGCTGCTTGTCAGCAGTATCAACCACGTTTGGTGTACCTCACGCCGACACTGCAAAACCCCACCACAGCGACCATGAGTGAAACGAGGCGCAAGGCGATCATTGAGATCTGTCGCGAGCAGCAACTGGTTATCCTTGAAGACGACATTAATGGGCTTCTGCCAACAGAACGTCCGGAGCCGATAATAAATTTAGCACCCGATCTGGTGATTTATATCGGCGGCCTCGCAAAGACATTAGCACCAGGTTTGAGGTTGGGATTCTTACATCTGCCAGAGCGGTACTACCCGCATTTCGTCAATGCGCTACAAAATCACAGTTGGATGATTAGCCCTTTATTAACGGCGATGGCGGCAATCCTTTTAGAAAATGGTGCCGCAAACCAAGTACTGGATACCATTCGGGCTGAAATGGAAAAACGGTGGCAATGCGTGGCGCATTATCTGCACGATGTCGAACTTCGTTATCAACCTAACGGATTTCACGGCTGGTTAAAGCTACCCGATGACTGGGCGTTGAGTGATTTTCTTGCTGCATGTAAAGAGAATGGCTTAGAGGTAAAATCGGCAGAGCTCTTCGTTCCACCAGGCTATGGCGCGCCACCTTATATTCGCATTGCAGTGAGCGCACCACCAACAATGGGTGAATTAGAGCTTGGCTGTAAGAAGTTGGCGCAGTTGCTAGCCAATCCGCCAATCAGTGAATTTGCATTATGAGCCTAACCATGACATCAACATTTACACCTTTAAAAGGGGCAACCAACCCCCACATTCAAACATTACTTCCGCGCTTTTTACGCCGAAACCCTTTGTTTGAACCCGTGTGGCAACGACTAAATACACCCGATGGTGACTTTTTGGATATCGGCTGGACAGAGCCACCTGAGCAGGCAAAAGGCAAGCCGGTCGCCGTGCTCTTTCATGGTCTGGCTGGGTGTTTTTACAGTCCTTACGCTAATGGCCTTTTGAATGCATTTCGCGAGCAAGGCTGGCTCGGTGTCATCATGCACTTTCGCGGATGCAGTGGTTCACTGAATCGATTGCCAAGAACCTATCATTCCGGCGAAACGAGCGATGCGCGTTTCTTCCTGTCCTACCTCAGCGAACAATTTCCTGACGTACCCCGCGTGGCAACCGGTGTCTCACTTGGTGGGAATATGCTGGTTCGCTACCTTGCAGAGTTTAATCACGACCCGCTTATCAACGCAGGATGCGTGATCAGCCCTCCGTTAAACCTCGCAGCCTGTTCTAGTCGAATCAATCAAGGCTTTTCCAAGGTCTACCAAGCCTACCTGCTTCGCTCCATGAATCGCTCACTCAATAATAAGCTCGCTCGTCACCCCGAAATCGGGCACTGGAGAAGCCATGACAAGGTCAATATTTCGACGCTCCTCCAGTTTGACCAGACGGTTACCGCTCCACTTCACGGCTTTCTCAATGCTGAGGATTATTACAAACAATGCAGTGGGTTAGGCGTATTGCATGACATTGCGACTCCTCTAAAAGTGGTCCATGCTAAAGATGATCCTTTTATGACTGAAGCGGTGATCCCAACCGAACCACTACCCAAGAACATTCACTATCACCTCACCGAATACGGCGGTCATGTTGGATTCATTTCCGGCACATTGAAAAAACCTGAATTCTGGTTGGAACAGGAAGTTCCTCGATGGTTAGCCCTGCATATGGACAATTAACACGACGCAGGGCGAGAGAGGTGAAACATGGCATTATCTCGCACTGCCTTAGTTTGTTTGTTCACACTGCTTGGTTTTTCCTACCCAACCAACGCTGATACCGTGCGCTTCGGCCCTTTGATTGCGCAAAGTCAGGCTCCCCTTCAAGTCACGGGGCTGGCTCCCATGATGCATGACCCAATGTCACTCGCCACAGACGAAACCGAAGTTTTTGCATCACTCACTATTGCAAGTGTCTGGGCGAATACGCCGGATTACCTGTTTGATTATTACCACAATCAAATCATGGCCGGCTTTATGAATGCCCCGTCAGAGACCACAAAAATTGGCGTTTGGTATCAATACCGCTATGCGGCAAATAATCGTCTTGATGGCTTAACAGAAAAGTTTCATAGCATTTTTGGAATCGATCAGAATGGGCGTACCGAGGTCGACGAAGATAGGTTCTATATTCATATTCCCAACGACATGGCAGAGCCCATTGAAGGGTTTGGTGGCGATCCGCTGCTTAGTGCCTTCAGTCTCTACGGGGAGAAGACGCTTTATCATGATGAACATCATGCCATCAGTGTTGGAGCGACACTCTTTTTTAACCGCGTCAGTCACGGTGTATTTACCAACACCACGTTTGAACAAGCTATGCAGGTAAATTACGGCTACCAGCGAGACAAACACAAATTGACCGCGTCACTGGGCCTTACACATCGCCCTGATAAACCACAACATTTTGTCGACGTAAAACCTTGGGGCATTAACGCCGGAGTGAGTTATCAATATGCCCTGCTAAAACATCATGAACTTATCGCTGAATACCTCATCTCACAGGGAAAAGGTGATAACGATAATCTTGGAGAGTTAACGTCTCTCGTGCATGAATTTGCCTTAGGCTATCGCTACCTTTTTGACGACAGTGCGATAGAATTGATGGCCTTAGAGAACATGTTCAATCACGATAACAGTACTGATATCGTGTTTTCGGCCACGTTCAGACACCGCTTAACGTTGTAGGTAGCGAGATGATTGTCCCCTGGCAGGAAATTCCTGAAGAAAACCTGAAAAGTTTGGTCGAGCACTTTGTATTACGTGAAGGCACCGATTACGGCGAGCAAGAAATCAGTTTTGAACAAAAAGTCGAGCAGGTACTGCTCTTGATAAAGAACCGAGAAGCGGTCGTTGTTTACTCTGAATTACACGAAACGATCGATATCAAACTGACACGTTCACTTGGATAAAATCTGTACCCAAGCGACATGAAGTTGCCGATGATCTCTGATATTCAGGATCTTCACAGCGTTTGGGTATGCCCCCAACTTGACCAAACTCTGACTCCCTGTTAATTCTTTGTCATTCGTTTTTTTTGACAGGGTTTGTCATGTCTGCAAAACATCCGATCATTGCAGTCACCGGTTCATCCGGCGCAGGAACAACAACAACGTCCGATGCGTTTCGGAAAATTTTCAACATGATGAACATTAGTGCGTCATGGGTAGAAGGTGACAGTTTCCATCGATTTACCCGTCCAGAAATGGACGTTGAAATTCGAAAAGCAAAAGATCAAGGACGCCATATCAGTTACTTTGGCCCGACAGCCAATGATTTCCCGAGACTAGAGTCGTTCTTTAAAGAGTACGGGGAGCAAGGCACCGGCCAATTCCGTCGCTATCTTCATACGTTTGATGAAGCCGTTCCCTATAATCAAATGCCAGGGACATTCACCGCATGGCAAGACCTACCTAAAAACACAGATTTGCTGTTTTACGAAGGATTGCATGGCGGTATGGTCGACGGCGACATCAACGTGGCGCAACACGTCGATTTACTGATAGGCATGGTGCCAATCGTTAACTTGGAATGGATTCAAAAATTCGTGCGCGATACGCGCGACAGAGGCCATTCACGCGAAGCGGTGATGGATTCCATTGTTCGCTCGATGGATGATTATCTAAATTACATCACGCCACAGTTCAGTCGCACGCACATTAACTTCCAGCGTGTACCCACCGTAGACACGTCCAACCCACTTAATGCCAAAGCGATCCCAAGCCTTGATGAAAGCTTTGTCGTTATTCGTTTCCGCGGTATCAAAAACGTCGACTTCCCTTATCTGCTTACGATGATCCAAGGTGCATTTATGTCTCGTCATAATACCCTTGTGGTACCTGGCGGGAAAATGAGCTTTGCCATGGAACTCATTATTCGCCCACTCATTCAGCAGCTTATTGAAACGGGGAAAATCAGCTAACGCGCACTCACACGCCAATTTGCGCTTCGAGACGCGACGGCCTGCCGTCGGCACTCTGCCTTAAAATATCGACAGGAAAAAAGAAGGAGGGGCATTCCTCCTTCTTTAGTTACTGAAAAACTGTCTTCACGCTAACTGTTGAATCTCGTACGAGTGGGTCATTTCAACACCCGCGCCAAGCATCAAACAAACTGAACAGTATTTCTCTAAACTGTCTTTCACTGCCGCAGCGACGATCGATTCATCAATTTTGTCACCTTTCACAACAAAGTGAATATTGATATGCGTAAATAAGCGTGGGGCTTGTTCACGCCTTTCAGCTGACAATTGCGCCTCACACCCCAGTACGTTTTGATTGGCTTCTTCGAGTGCTGCAACAACATCCACAGAGCTGCAACCACCCGCTCCCATCAAAACCATTTCCATTGGGCTAGGTGCATGCTCTCCACCATTGCCATCCATTACAATGTTGTGA
Source organism: Enterovibrio qingdaonensis (assembly GCF_028683135.1). Classification (GTDB taxonomy): domain Bacteria; phylum Pseudomonadota; class Gammaproteobacteria; order Enterobacterales; family Vibrionaceae; genus Enterovibrio; species Enterovibrio qingdaonensis. The sequence continues at coordinate 210,884 of NZ_JAJUBB010000008.1, read as the reverse complement.
CCCGAATTTGACAGTCCCAAGAACGTCTTATTTCCGCACCACTTGACGCTTGCTTGCATCGCTTTCCTCCACTTACTTTCAGGGTCGTGATCTTGTCCACGTTTTTAGCCTTTAATAGGGGACGAAGTCCATATCAAAATCAAGAAATCGTGCGTGAAAAAGGATAAACTCAATGACTCAAACAGAGAGCTTGTAGCCTGACTGCTGAAACTTTATGCTATCCAACGGACAGGTGCCGCAGGACGATGGGCTAAGGAAGACTCATCAGGCAACAAATGCAGAGGAAATGAGATATATGGTTCCAGGAAAACCTCAGACAGACCCAACACTAGAGTGGTTCCTTTCACACTGTCATATTCACAAGTACCCATCGAAAAGTACGCTGATCCATGCTGGCGAAAAAGCAGAGACTTTGTACTACATCGTTAAGGGTTCAGTGGCAGTGCTGATCAAGGATGAAGAAGGCAAAGAGATGATCCTTTCTTACCTCAACCAGGGCGACTTCATTGGCGAACTGGGCCTATTTGAGGAAGATCAGGAGCGTACCGCTTGGGTTCGCGCGAAATCTCCTTGTGAAGTGGCTGAAATCTCATTCAAGAAATTCCGCCAACTAATTCAAGTAAACCCTGATATTCTGATGCGTCTTTCTTCTCAGATGGCTCGCCGTCTACAAGTAACCAGCCAAAAAGTTGGTGACTTGGCGTTCCTAGACGTAACAGGTCGTATCGCGCAAACGCTACTGAATTTGGCGAAACAACCGGATGCGATGACTCACCCAGACGGTATGCAGATTAAGATCACTCGTCAGGAAATTGGTCAAATCGTTGGCTGTTCTCGTGAAACCGTAGGCCGCATCTTGAAGATGCTGGAAGAGCAGAACCTAATTTCTGCACACGGTAAAACCATCGTGGTATACGGCACTCGCTAATACAGCTCGATGTGACAATTAAAAAAGCCACCGCGTAAACGGTGGCTTTTTTGTTATTGCGTGATCTTTATCTCGCCAAAAAATCGGCCAATTCCAATATTCGGTGCTACCTTTCAATTCGAAGCATGTATGAATTTGCATGCATATTTAAAAGGTGACGTCATATGGATATGGAACACGGCCTCTTTAGCAGCTCAGCAAGTCTATCTACGCCTTCGACATGGTCTCGAACCAGTGTTGAACTCACAGGATTTAATGGACCTTCCCACTACCATTTGCAAAAACTGCTTGGGGAAGAAAAGCGTAAGTCTGACGCTGATGAATGGCCACAAAGCCTGATCAACGAACGCAGTTAACTCGCTTTATCCGTGCTTTCAAAGATTTTATCTGCTGAGGCCTCAACGAACCCTTGATACAGGCTCCCATCCGGTAACGGATAGCGTTTTGCAAATTCATAGAATCCACCAGGAATGGTTGCTTCCCCGTCGCTAAACTTCACACTTACCTTGTCAGCCATGGTTGACGACTGCTCTAGCATGACCTCAGGATTCCCTTTCACCTCTCCACCAGATTCATTAATTGCGAATCCAGCTTGTCGCAAAACCTCGTTTACTTCTGAGACATCAGTAACCGTACTTAGCTGGTTTACACTCACGGTAAAATGATTTGCACCAAACCCATGTGCAGCCAACCACCCCGCGTATTCGCTTTCTGCTGCTAAGGTACGATACGTGTCACCATCAAGCTCCCATGGTCGGCCGCTGTATAGAAACGCCGAGCCTTGCATCGACGCATCGTCCACCTGATCGACCAGCTTTCGGACGGCCATTTGCAGTGCTGTCGAACATTGCCCGACCATCAATTCGCTAATGAAAACTTTCGGCGCATTGGGATCTGGATGCTCATAGTGATGTGCGTTGAGCTTCTTTGCTTCGAAGTGATACTGCCCCTTCGGCTCGTAACCAATGGCAATAAATGGTGCTGCCAACCTATCAAGCCCCACCTTGGGTAATGCAAATGTTCTTAGCGCAATATGATCATTGATCAGCGGAGACCCTTCTTCCAATAGCGCGTGCACTTTCGCCGCTGACGGGCAAAGTCGTACAGTGTAATCCTGCCATAGTGCATCAAATAGTGCGTGTACTCGTTCCATTACATCCTCCCATATCGTCGTGCTTACAAGGATAGACCAGGGCTAATCTGCGCTGGCAAGGTGACATCACTCCCTTCCATTGATGCCATAGGATATGCGCAGTAATCTGCTGCGTAGTATGCACTTGGGCGTAAGTTGCCTGACGCTCCCGGCCCGCCGAAGGGCGCATCACCGCTTGCACCTGTCAGCTGTCGATTTCGATTCACAATGCCCGCGCGGATATGATCAAGGAAATATGCCCATTCTTTGTCGTCGGTCGACACGAGACCCGCTGAAAGCCCGTAGCGTGTGTCGTTTGCAAGCTCTACGGCTTGCTTGAGTGAGTCGTAGCGACATACTTGTAGCAACGGTCCAAAGTATTCTTCGTCAGGAAGCGCCGTAATCGAAGTGACTTCAATGATGCCAGGTGAAACCACCGCATCGTGCAGCAGTTCCGCTTTTAACAGCGTTTTACCACCCAATGACTCAAGGTTAGCCTGTGCAGCGATAATCCCTTCAGCGGCTCGTACAGAGATTTGTGCGCCCATAAACGGAGCGGGATCATCAAACTGTCCACCGACGCGAATGCTCTGTGTCATCTCAACCAATCGCGTTAACAGCGCATCTCCACGTTCTCCCTTTGGGATATACAAGCGTCGGGCGCAAGTACAACGTTGACCCGCACTGATAAAGGCAGATTGGATAATGGTATAGGCCGTGGCATCCAGCTCTCCGTATTGCTCGGAAATGACCATGGGGTTATTGCCGCCCATCTCCAGTGCTAACATCTTCCCTGGCTGTCCGGCAAATTGGCGATGCAGAATATGCCCAGTGTTTGCACTGCCAGTAAAAAGCAAACCATCAATCCCTTTAGATTGCGCCAACGCCTCTCCAGTTTCTCGACCGCCTTGAACGAGATTAATCACACCCGCAGGTAAACCAGCTTCAATCCAAAGCTTCAAGCTTTCTTCCGCCGTTTTCGGCGTTAAGTCTGAGGGTTTGAACACCACGGTGTTTCCGGCCAACAGTGCGGGAACAATGTGACCATTTGGCAAGTGCCCCGGGAAGTTGTAGGGACCGAATACAGCCATAACCCCTAGGGGACGGTGACGAAGCACGGCTTGGGTACCTGCGACATCTTTGCTTCGTTCGCCAGTACGCTCCTCATAAGCACGCAGAGAAAGACCGATTTTCCCTACCATGGCAGCGGCCTCTGTGCGCGTTTCCCAAAGCGGTTTTCCGGTTTCTTCCGCTATTACGGTCGCAATTTTCTCGCTGTTTTCCTTCACTTTTTCAGCGAAACGTTCGACTAGCGCCTTGCGTTCTTCAAACGTGGTGTGCTTCCAGTGGAAGAACGCTTCTCTCGCGCCCGCAACTGCGCTTTCGACCTGCGCAGGGGTTGCAGCCTTACCTTGCCAAATCACTTGGCTGTTGAACGGGTTGAGTGAATCAAACGCGCCACCGTCGCCTTCCAAAGGAAGGTTATTAATCCATTGCGTCATCTTCCTACCTCTTAAAGGGAAACTAATCGGACTGTGTCGCCGTTCGCTACATTCAGTGCGTCTGCAACTTCCTGACTGATCAACGCCTTGTTGCGCTCTTCATCTACGCCAATCTTTGCAGCCGTTGCGCGAAAGTTTTGGAAGTCGCTATTGCAAATCAGATAGTCCTGCGCGCTGGTGTGCTCCACGATTTTCACGCGTGCAGTGAATGAGCGACGGATTGAATCTATGTTCTGACGAAGACACTCAACGGTAGGGCCCGCATCGAAAATATCGACATAGCCCCGACATGAGAAACCCTCTTTCTCGAGCATGCGCAGTGCAGGACGCGTTTTTTCATGTACCTGCCCGATTACCGCTTTTGCTTCGTCACTCAGCAGACTCACATAGATTGGCAGCTTCGGCATCAGATCGGCGATGAAGCCCTTTTGCCCCGTGCCGGTCAAGTAGTCTGCGAGTGTGAAATCAATAGAAAAGAAGTGTTCTTTCAGCCACGCCCAGAACGGAGAATTCCCGTCGTCATCAGACACACCGCGCATTTCGGCAAAAATCACATCATCGAATTTCTCAGGAAACTGCGCCAGCATCAAGAAGCGGCATTTTGACAACAACTTGCCGTTTAGCCCCCCGCGAAACTCAGGACGAAGGAACAAGGTGCAAATTTCAGTTGCCCCTGTGTAGTTGTTACCAAACGTCAGCACTTCAACCACGTTGTGTACGTTAAGGCGGCGCGAATGGTGGACCACTTTGCTGATGTGGTAGCTGTAGAAGGGATTATCGAGCCCAATAGCGGCCTCAATGCCTGTTGTCCCCGCAATCTCACCGGTTTCCGTGTCTTCGGCTACCATCAGGTAGCCTTCGGTTCCAGGGGATTGCGCGTCACGGTCAAAGCTCACCAATGAATGGTCAATGCGGCCACGAATTAGTGTTTCGTCGACCGGCAGCGATGTAAAACCGTGCCCTGATTCTTCAGCACATAGCATCAATGCATCGAAATCAGTTTCCTTGATTGGGCGAATTACCAGCATCTTACTCCCTCCTGATGCGTTGCTTCACGGGTGGTTTATTAAATTAGGCCACCAGCTTGGACAGTGCGCGATCTAAACGCGCCAGCCCTTCTTGTACTTCATCTTTGGTAATGACCAGCGATGGGGTCATTCTGACCACGTTGGCTCCGGCTACTAGAACGAGCAACCCTTCTTCACCCGCTGCCACCAGCACATCACGAGCACGACCTTTCCATGCATCGTTAAGCTCGGCACCGATCAACAAACCCTGACCACGAATATCCGCGAACAGATTGTATTTTGCATTCAGTGCGTCCAGCCCTTCACGGAACCAGCCTTCTCGCTCTTTGACACCCGCAAGCACGTCTGGCTTGCTGATTTCTCCCACCACAGCTTCTGCCACTGCACACGCCAGTGGATTACCGCCATAGGTGGAACCATGCGTCCCTACTTTCATGTGCGCTGCCAGCTTTTCCGTCGTCAGCATGGCACCAATAGGGAAGCCGCCGCCTAGTGATTTCGCGGTGCTCAGAATATCTGGAGTGACGCTGGTTTGTTGATAGGCGTAGAAAGTGCCAGTACGGCCATTGCCCGTTTGCACTTCATCAAAAATCAAAAGGGCATTGTGTTTATCACACAACTCTCTGACCCCTTGTAGGAATGAGGCGTCCGGCGATACCACGCCACCTTCACCTTGCAGTGGTTCCATCATGATCGCGCACGTTTTGTCAGACATAGCGGCTGCCAGAGCATCGAGGTCGTTATAAGGCAGGTGTGTAACGTCACCCGGTTTAGGCCCGAAGCCATCCGAGTAGGCCGCTTGACCACCAACGGTAACCGTAAAGAAGGTTCTGCCGTGGAAGCCTTGAGTAAAAGCAATGATCTCGCTCTTTTCTGGACCATGCGTATCAACCGCCCAGCGACGAGCCAGCTTTAACGCCGCTTCGTTAGCTTCTGCACCTGAGTTCGCGAAAAATACTCGCTCGGCAAAGCTCACTTCGGTCAGTTTTTTTGCTAAACGCAGAGCCGGAGCATTGGTCATCACATTGCTGAGATGCCAGAGTTTATCCGCCTGCTCTTTCAGTGCATTGACCATCACTGGATGGCAATGACCGAGACAACTCACGGCTATCCCACCTGCGAAATCAATATATTCTTGGCCGTTTTGATCCCAGATGCGAGACCCTTTTCCCTTTTCAGGAATCATCTCCATCGGTGCATAGCAAGGCACCATCACTTCATCAAACAGCTTACGTTCTACTTTAAAATTAGCCGTCATCGCTCATATCCTTCTGTCGATTCTGCTATAAGCATAGTATTTACAATTTCTTAACCACATCAATAGCAGATAATTTTATAACCCTAAACTGTAAACGTTGGGAAATTCACCCTGATGCCATAGTTATGCGCAATTTGGCCCAAGTAAGTAATACAGCAACAGGTAATAGTGTCTTTCCTATTGGGAAATAAAGGAAGTCTGTCAGATCAGAAGTGAATAAGGTTTCACTGTTCCCCCGCAGAAAACGGTGAAACTAAAATGTAAAATTAGTGATACAGATCGCCCACCAAAGGTGATTCATGGTGGGAGAATGGCGACCGAAACGAGGGGTTACAAAGAAAGGAAGTTGGCGAGTAGTTGGTGACCCTGTTCGGTCAAAATACTTTCCGGATGAAACTGCACGCCTTCAAGTGGCAATGTTCGGTGACGAATCCCCATTATCTCATCAAACTCTCCGTCCTTTTCTGTCCAAGCAGTGACTTCAAAACAGGAAGGCAGAGAAGACGCTTCCACCACTAATGAGTGATAGCGAGTAACTGTCAGCGGGTTGTTTAATCCGTTAAAAACACCCGTGTCAGTATGCGTAACCGGACTTGTCTTACCGTGCATGACCTGCTGCGCACGCACAACATTCGCACCAAAAACCTGAGCCATGGCTTGGTGCCCCAAGCAAACACCTAAAATGGGCAACTTGCCTGCAAAGTGCTGAATGGCTTCAAGGGAAATACCCGCATCATCCGGTGTACACGGCCCCGGAGAAATGACCAGATGGCTTGGGGCCATCATTTCAATATCAGCCAGCGAGATCGCATCATTACGATGAACTTCTACCGTTACCCCTAACTGGCAGAAATACTGGTACAGGTTGTAAGTAAAAGAGTCGTAGTTATCAATAATTAACAGCACAAATGGATCCCATCACGTCCTGCTCGCATTACATCAGCGAGGCTGGGCGCAAATGCTATCACAGCCCAAACTTGGCTGCACGACCCCTAACAGTCAGAATGCATTTATTGGCAATATGGGTGTCGGCCATGGCTCTGATAACCAGGTTGCATAAAGAGCGCACAACTCTTCACTGTTCTCATCCAACAAATAAATAAGTCGCGGGTCAATGAGGGTACCTGCATCCGTTGCTATGGTCTGAATCGCTTTTTGCACGCGGGTTTCACAACTGCCCGCCAAGTGCTCGATCTCACTGTCTAGTCGCTCACAAACGGTGACAACTCGACATTCTTCCGGGATCTTATCCCCTTCAACTTCAGGAAAACCTGAACCATCCCAACGTGTGTTTTTGTATGTGAGCAAGGTTGCCGCTACACAAGCAAAACCCTTCGTGGCTTCGGATAAAAGCAACAGACTGCGACTTTCTGCCGTCGTGTTGTTTCCCTCGTCATTCCATAAGTCCCCTAAGAAGCAGAGTGGATAGGCCAAGCTAATATCCTCAGATTTGGCTTTTGTCAGGCCGTATTTGATCGATAGCCACTCACACAGCTTGGCAATGCGCGGAGCGGAAATCTCAACGTCATTGTTGTGGAGTGCTGCCACCGCAGCGATTTGATTCATGACCAATTGATAGTTTTCCCGCATGGTTGCAGCACGGGCCTCACCGAGCAAGTTTGCGACCCGACTTTTCACCAACTCTGGCGAAACGGGCTTAATCAGGAAATCAGCCGCTCCGGCTTTTAACCCTTCGACTTCACTTTGGTATTCATCTAGAGCCGACACAATCACAATAGGAATATGGCTGAGAGTTCGTTCCTGTTTCAGTTGGCGGCACACTTCATAACCGTTCATGCCAGGCATCATGATGTCGAGCAGTATTAAATCTGGCCGCTGTTGTATGGTCAGCTCAATGGCTCGCTCTCCACTTTTGGCAAACACCAAGGTGTATTGGTCCTGAAGGATGGTACGCATTACATGCAGGTTGCTCGGCTCGTCATCCACCACCAATACTTTATACGCCATAGCCTGTTACTCCTGTATTTTCAGATGATGGAAATTGTGCAATGACCGCCGAGAAAAGTTGGTACGCATCATCCAATTCAAAATTCTCAATAGACTCAACGAACTTCGCCAATAACGCGGGAGGCACTAACCCTGTCATGGAGGGAATCAGTTCCTTGTACAAGCCTTCATCGAGCTGACCTTCTGACAGTTTCGATGCAAATATCTCTGCAGACCGAGCAAACTGCTCCGCACTCAAGGTTTGACTATGTGTGGCATTTTCAAGGTCATCAATACGTACCCCAAGGTAGGCCAACACTCGCTCAATGGTTGCTGTTAGGTTGGCACCCAAATCTTTTAAGCGATTTTCTGCTGTCAAACTGTCGCCCGTTTTCAAGCTTTGGCTAATTCTTTGTATGTCCATTTCCAGCCTGACAAAACCAAGGTAGTGAGCCGCCTCACCCGCTTTGCCCAAATGCTCAATCGCGGCGTCGGGCGAGTCAGAAAGCATCGTTAATGCGTCGCTATGTAATTGGTGATAACTGACAAAAAAGTCACGCACGACGCTCAACAATATTTCTGAAGTAGGCCAACGCTTGTGCGCGGCATGCTCATCAAAGTACTCCAGCTCAGCTTCTCCTTTTGCCGAGCTAAACGGCATCACGTTGCTGGTTTCTTCATCAACGCCCAAACACTGCTTGAGAACGGCGAAGATTTGCGCATTCTCAAAAGGCTTGGTAATCACACCATCAAAGCCCCTATCAAGCCACTCACTGTTTGTTGTCGGATCAACGGATAGCGTCAACGCGATCACTTTGGGCGGCTCTTTTGCCCACTGCTTCGCCCACTCTTTCAGTGTTTTTGGATCGGGAAATTCTTCATTGAGATAGGCATCGAGCATTACCACATCGACCGGTTGCGTTTTGATGACGTCTTCCGCCGATACCATGTCGGTAAAAGTAAGGACTTTCACACCCTGCCTGAGGGAGATATCTCTAAGTTCTTGCTGGTTGCGCTGAACATCATCAATCACCAACACTTCTATCGGTGGCAATGCATAGTGCTGAATAGGTGCAGTCGGGGATGATGACATCCCCTGTGCGGGTATGAGCGGAAGGTCGGCATACACCAGTGAGTTATTCGCGGTCTCTCCATCAAACCATAGATTGCCACGCATCAAATCCACCAGTTGGGTGATCAACGTCGCCGACAATGTCTGCCCAGTATTTTCCATCTCATTTTGGGCGCGTTTTTGTGTACAAGATGGATAGGTAGCTACCACAAAGCGAATCATGTCATTAACGGGTAAAACGTGCAGCGCAACATTGCCCTGCTCCGTTTTGGTCAGCGCACTTCGCATCATATTCTGGAGCAATTGTTTTACACGCCTAGCATCACCGACATAGTGTTCACCGAGAAGATCACTGTAATGCAAGGTGACATTGAGCTCTCTCGCCCTCACAGTCTCTCGGGCAATAAACTCAATTTGCCGGCACAATTGCGCCAAAGAAAAATCCGCCATATCCAGAGGCAACGACTGACTCTCTAGCTTCGACGTGTCAAGAATGTCATTGATAAGCTTCATCAAGCTTTCCCCTGACTCTCTGATAACTTCAAGGTGGTGACGATTTGCTGGATTCTGCTCTTGGTCAATCAAGACATTTGTCAAACCAAGGATGGAGTTCATCGGCGAACGAAACTCATAGCTCATATTGGCTAAAAACGATGCTTTCGACTGAGATGCTTTCTCCGCCAATCGCATTTTCTCCTCGAACTCTTCTTCTGCCTCTCGCTTATCAGTGACGTCGATGATCACGCCATCAATCCACGTGCTGCCATCGTCTGCTCGGTAGCTATGTCCTATTTCCCAAAAGCACTTCTCTTGTTCATCACGGGTCATAAACCGATATTCACAGTCATACTTTCCGTTTCGATGTGACGCTAGTTCTCGTGCTCTGCGATAATTCCCTGCATCGCTCGTGTTGATACGATCAACAAAATGTGACACGCCATTTTCACCTGTCAGCACTGAGGCGCTGTAGCCTGTAATCAATTTTGCTGCATCACTGATGTAAACAATATGCCTCGCGGCTCCCGTCATTTCACGAAATGCCATACAGGGTAAATTGGCCACTAATGATCGGTATTGTTTAGCGTTTTCACGCAATGCCCACGCCAAGTGGCGTTGATCAGAAATATCGGATATCACTGCAACAAACTCATGCTTTCCATGGTTTGCTTGATGCCCGATAGCTAGCCTCACTGGCAGTAATGAGCCGTCCTTTCGCTTTGCAGTCACTTCCCGAACCGTGCCGACAACGGAGGAATCGCGCTTTTGGATAAAATTGTGGATGTAGGAGTCATGCCGATGCTGGTGCTCATCAGTAACTAGGATTCGTACGTTACTGCCAATCACTTCAGTGGCGTACCAACCAAAAATACGCTCAGCAGATTGATTGAAGAAGGTAATCGTTCCATTTTGATCAATGGCGATAATGGCATCTGAAATGGTCTGAATCACACCTTCAAGATCTTGACCTTTGGTCTGCAAATAACGTTCGCGGATTCTTATGCGGTAGAAGGCATTACCTAGAGGGCAGATGACCGTAATTAGCAGCGAAATAAAGACCAATGCGATCAACATATCGCGCCCTAAAAATAACGTGGCGTCTAATCTGGCGGGCAAAGCTGAGAGATGTAAAACACTGCGTGAAAACACAGAGACTAACAAGACGGCAATAGTCAGCAAGGCACCCGCCGTCAATGACCGAGATACATTAATGTCCCAGCATTCATCAAGCTTAGGTGAATAGCGAATCCACAGACTTAGCATCACGATAAGACCTGCTATCACTGCCATCACAAGCCCATTGGTGACATCAAACTGAGACACCGCAATCCCATTAATGCACGCGTAGATCATCAGTGACTGCACGATGAGTGTCAGCGTAACAAGGCATGCTGCCGCAGCGGTCTTAAGCAACGAATTATCAGGGGATGCGACCATCTTCTGCGCAAAGTAAATGCCGATAAAAGCGGGGATTACACTCAAAATCAGAATGGCAGGAGAGAAACCCACGTCTCGAAATGCAGCATGGGCTAAGACATTGACGACAGGAAGCACGACAAAGCCAAAAGTCATTGCCAGTGTATTAATCGACAAAGGCAGGTATTGCCAATCCGTTTTCCTCCCGGCTTCTAAAGGACGATGTACAAAGGAGAGAGAGAGCACCACAAATGCCGCAATTACCGCCATTAAGAGTAACCAAGGATCATACTGCCCGCCGAGGACAGGCTGCTCGCTCGGTGGTGACAATATAAAAAGCGACAGAGATTCGATAACCGACATGCATCTTTCCCACTAAGAGACGAAAGAAACACTAGAGAGTGGGCCATTCCCGAGAGTGATAGCATCGCTCCTCTAATGAGACATATATAAAGCGTAGTAAATAATCTCTGGGCAACCCATTAAAACGGAACAAAAAAATAGGCTCCCGAGGGAGCCTATCATCTGTCATCAGACCGCTATTTTATCTTGCAGTGGAATCCTTTATAGACAGCAACGGTTTTCTCATCAATCTCTGCGCTGCCACATGGAATATCAAAGATGCCCCACAAGCGCACGCTTAAACTGACCGTATCTCCGTATTCCACGCCCAAATCCTGAAGGAACACACTTTGCTCAGTATATTTGCGGTTACTTTTCCAACGAAGCCAAGGCTTGTCGCTATCAATTTCACCATTCACCACAGGCTGAACCCAGAAGAAGCTCTTGTTCTTAAAGCGAAGTTTGAAGTGCTGAACTTGCTCTTCATAATGAAGGCTCACGATCACAGGATCATGATCAGACGACGAGTAGGGATTGGTAGACTTAACAAGATCGCCCGTAAAGCGTCCTGAGTACTGGAATAACGTGCTTTCCACCGAGTTGATGTGCCAATCCTCTACACCAACAACCTTTTCTACCACGCTAGTGTTGCCCACTGCATGATCAAGGCTGCCAAGTTCACCGTCAAAGGTATAAGAAAACGCCTCGTCGCCAAGCGCATAGCTCGCTAAGTTCACATAGCCAAAGCCATCACCGACTTCACGTGCCGTCTCATCCAGCGTAACACCGGCTATCGAAGTACCCGCTGCCGTGACAATTTTACGCACCGCGGTATCGGTGTCGTAATCCGTCATGACACGCATGGGGTCTTCTTTTCCATACGCATTGAAGTCACCTAGCGCGATGATGTCGCCATCAAGGTTTTCCAATGCCTTACCCAGTGTTTCTGCAGCAGAGACACGGAACTCATTGCATCGACCTTGGAGGTCAGCCGGATCGTCCTCAAACTCGCCTGCAACCCAGTCTTCGTAGCAACCCGAGCCCTTCGATTTGAAGTGACTGACAGCTACTGAGAGCTTTTGGTCACCCATAACCCAAAAGCTCTGAAGCAGGCTATCGCGCTGGAATTTATCCAACTGGCGGGTCTCGCCATCCGGATTTTCACCGGAGATGTGTTGCTCTGGCATACGCACAACAACCGCATCGCTCTCAAGCGTGACAACGGCTGGGCGGTAAATCAAAGCTACTTGAATCGCATCACTGCCAAGGTAGGCACCTTCGGTCAAATCACTATTGGCGGGTACCACATAGGCATAGTGTTGTGCTTCGTCTGGGAACTGGGCGTTAAGCTCTGTCACCAAATTTGCCAGCGCACCGTTTTCGCCAAAACCATTGTTCTCAATTTCCATTAAGCCAACGATATCGGCATCCATGGCAGTCAATGCATTAACGATTTTTGCCTGTTGCAACGTGAACTCTGCGGCGTCTTTTGTGCCTCGGTTACAACCACGAGATGCATCCGCGTCTGCTTGGTCATCACAGGTCACGTTGAGGTCACCGCCAATGGCGCTGGCACTGGTGAAGTAGTTCAGCACGTTAAAACTTGCGACCTTGATATTGGCTTCTGCAACGTTCTCAGGTGCTGCGGTTCGGTCGCCATCACGCACAAAATCACTGGCAACCAACTCATTGGTCACCACCAGACGATAATCGCTGAAGCTGTAACCCAACACGCCTTCTAGATTGGTCACGGTATCACCAATCCGGATGTAGCCCTGATCCGCATCCAAACCAGGGAAATAAGGAATGACACCGTTAGGGGCTTTTTGATCCGTTTCTATAAAGAGTTGGTTGGCATCGTTGGCGGCCGCCAATGACGCCGCTTCGTCTGAGCCTGCAATATAACGCTGTGTCGGTTTGAAATTTGGTGCGGCATGCGACAACACCATGTTATTGCGGAAGGCATCAAAATCAAAACCGAAGTTTCGGGTGACAACCAGCTCACTCTCCTGCGTCAAACGAACCTTCATGCCTTCATAGCGTTCAAGTGCCTGATCGAGCGTCTCGTTTTCACCGACCTCGATGTCTGTTACAGGTAGCAGATCAACGGTATCAATCACTTCCCATTTTTTATCTGACGCATCCAGTTCTGTCAGGTTAAAGAACTCTTTCACTGTCCCGGCGACACACACCTGCATACCGGGCGCAATGCCATCAGGCGCATTGCCAGTAAAGATAAACAAACCATCTGACGTGGCACCATCGCCATCACCGATAGCATCTTGGAGCCAAAAACCTTTGTAGAGGCTTGTGGTTACCGCAGTAACGATACCTTCTACGTAGTAAGTTCCCTCAGCCTCAAAGCTGCCATCAGGCACTAATGGGCTACGGTCACCACTTCCCTGAATGGCATATGTGGGGGTTAGGGTTTCGCCTTCACAACTGAAAGTGTTTCCTCCGCCACCGCCATCACACGCACCAATACCGCTGCATCCTAGGCCATCAAAGGTATCTGAAGCAAAAGACTGCCATTGTTCTGATGCATTGAACGCAGACGAGAGGTCCGTTCGAGCACCACTACCCTCTGTGCGGCGAAGCGTGACATTCGCTCCAAAAGAATCACTATTCCCTAACTGCCCTAGTCCATCGAGCACGTTGTCACTGGCATCGACCAGAGCCACCACATCGTTACCGTTAAAATTGACAGATCCAGAGGTTTGTTGGGCAACATCCAGAATGTCACTGGCAGCACTTGAGTTGGCAACCACATAGCTGTCACCCGCTGGCAATGTTCCCGAGAGGCTCACCGAGCCATTGAACGAGGTGTTGCCGTTGGAAGCAACTTTAATAAATAGCCCGTCTAACGAAGCGTCTGCTCCCCCCGTATTGGTCAGCTCTATCGCCTTATTGTTGGAGGAGCCTTCAACGTACTCCGTGATGAGAATATCCGCGCTTGCCGGAAACGCAGTACTTAACGCCAGAGCCAGAGGGCTCCATGTTGAGATCTTCATTAGCTGTCCTTTTTTGCGTGTGAAGTCATAAACACAGCAAATGGTTTATCAGCCATAGATGTCATTTAAGTGATGAATCTCTCAAGTCTTTGTATCAAGACATGGAGTGTCTAAGGAATTTGAGGAGGGGCTTACGCTTTCAACACGTTAAGGGAACATGAGTTTGGGCGTAGTTAACATGCAGGCATAAAAAAAGCAGCGACGTATCGCTGCTTTTTCTCGGTCAGTGAGTGGTTATGGACGCGCCACAAAACCCACTGCGTCATACACTTTCTTCAGCGTTTCTGCCGCACGCGCAGACGCGTTTTCGGCACCTGCTTTCATCACTGAATCCAAGTAAGCGCGGTCTTCACGGTACTGTTTGTAGCGTGTCTGCACTGGCTCGAGCATTGCAACAACGGCGTCTGCAGTATCCGTTTTCAAGTGGCCGTACATTTTGTCGACGTACTCTGCTTCGATGTCTGCAAATGATTTTCCTGTCGCGACTGACAACAGTCCCATCAGGTTTGCTACGCCCGGCTTGTTCTCAATATCAAACGCAACGCGAGGTGGCTCTTCAGAGTCCGTCACAGCACGTTTGATTTTCTTAGCAATGGCTTTCGGGTCTTCCAAAAGACCAATCACGTTGTTGCGATTGTCGTCCGACTTCGACATTTTCTTGGTCGGATCTTGCAAGCTCATTACGCGCGCGCCCACTTGTGGGATGTAAGGTTCTGGAACAGTGAATACATCGCCATACAGATTATTGAAGCGGGTCGCGATGTCGCGTGCCAATTCGAGGTGTTGCTTCTGATCGTTACCCACAGGCACTTGGTTTGCTTGATACAGCAGGATGTCCGCTGCCATCAGCACTGGATAACCAAATAGGCCTGCGTTGATGTTTTCAGCGTGGCGAGCAGACTTGTCTTTGAACTGGGTCATACGGTTCAGTTCACCCATCTGCGCGTAGCAGTTCAGCACCCAACCCAGTTGCGCGTGCTCAGGCACGTGAGACTGGATAAACAGGTTACTTTTTTCTGGAGTCACGCCCACTGCTAGACACAGAGCCAGCGAGTCCAGTGTCGCCTGACGCAGTTTTTCTGCATCTTGACGAACGGTGATCGCATGCAAGTCTACGATGCAATATTGGCAATCGTAATCATCTTGCATTTGTTCCCACTGACGCAAAGCACCAATGTAGTTGCCGATACTGAGTTCACCTGAAGGCTGAACACCGCTAAGTACAATGGGTTTGGTCGAAGGATTGCTCATGGTCTTTTTGTTCCTATCAGTAGAATCAGCCGACGCGACCACGCATCGGCTGTGATTTATTTGTGTTTAATTTACGCTGTTTTTTCGGTGCTGAGAACCGTTAATAGCTGATTGAAGTGCTCAGCAACAAACTCAGGTGTGCTGTCGCTGATCGGCTCTCCATAGTTGTACCCGTAAGTCAGGCCAACAGAGGCAAAACCGGCATTTTTTGCGGCAAGAATATCGTTTTTCGAATCGCCGACCATCAGCATGTTTTCATTGCTCAGGCCATGCTTATCACGAAGACTGAAAAGACCTTCTGGCTCTGGCTTGTTGGTTGGCAGAGAATCACCACCGATCACATCGGTAAAGTACTGCGCCAAATCCAGATCCGCTAAGATTTCCGGCACAAACTGATACGGTTTGTTGGTCACAATACCTAAGGTGTAACCGGCGTCTTTCAGTTCGGTCAGCGTTTCTTTTACACCAGGGTAAACAATGGTTTTACCGTGGCCGTTATTGGCATAGTGAAAGTCAAAACGCTCACGGACTTGGGTATAAAGTGCTTCGTCGATATCTGCACGAATGGTGACACTTTGGCTCAAAGCGCGCTTCAACATGATTTCAGCACCGTTGCCAATCCAGTTGCGGACATCGTCATCAGTCACTGTGTGGAGTTCCACATCTGCCAGTGCCATACGAATGCCTTCAGCCAGATCGGGTACGCTATCTACTAACGTACCATCAAGGTCAAACGCCACATATTTGATTGTGTCGAAATTTACCGTCACTGTTTATTGTCCTACTTTGCTCAATTCTGCACGCATTTCATCAATCACCGCTTTGTAGTCTGGGTGACTGAAAATCGCCGAGCCTGCAACGAACATGTCCGCACCTGCTTCTGCAATTTCACGAATATTGTCAACTTTCACACCGCCGTCGATTTCTAGGCGAATGTCGCGACCGCTTTCGTCGATACGACGACGCACTTCACGCAACTTGTTCAACGTTTCAGGGATGAAAGACTGACCGCCGAAACCAGGGTTTACCGACATCAGCAAAATCATGTCCACTTTATCCATTACGTGGTCAAGGTGGTGCAGCGGGGTTGCAGGGTTAAACACCAGACCCGCCTGACAGCCGTGCTCTTTGATGAGTTGCAGCGTACGATCTACATGCTCACTGGCTTCGACGTGGAAAGTGATCATACTGGCCCCCGCTTTCGCGAAGTCCGGAATAATGCGGTCGACTGGTTTCACCATCAGGTGAACGTCGATTGGCGCAGTGATGCCATAGTCACGAAGTGCTTTACAGATAGGTGCACCAAATGTCAGGTTTGGCACGTAATGGTTATCCATCACGTCAAAATGCACCACGTCAGCACCCGCTGCCAGCACTTTTTCGACATCTTCACCTAACCGTGCGAAATCCGCCGACAGAATCGACGGCGCAATGAGAAAATCCTTCATCCTATAGCCTCACTTGCCACTTAAAAAGTCGGCGCAATTCTACCCGATCCAGAACGCGCTGTCCTATCAGATACTTTGATTCATACCATAACCTGAAGGTTTTAGTGCTGGTACAACCGGCAGAAACAGGATGCGCTAAGCTGATGGCAGAGGAAAGAAAAGGAGTGATGAAGGTGAAACGGACAGAAGAACCCAAGGACAACAAGGTTGGTATATTGGAGATAGTCAAAAGTGTTTTTGCGGCAATGTTTGGCGTGCAATCAGACAAAAACCGACAACGCGATTTCCAGCAAGCCAGCATGGTGCCATACATTGTCGTCGGTGTTGTCTTCGTTATTCTGTTTGTACTTGGTTTGATTGGCGTGGTGTCATTAATCACGCCATCCTAACCTGAAAGCGACTCTCGCTTAGGGCAACTCTGGGCTTTCACAGGCGAACAGTGCCAGTAATTCATCCACTTTGTTGCGACCACTGCCATTTCGGCTGATGGTGCGCTTCACTCTCACAACATTCAGGTGTGCGCCATGATACAAGCTACGTGTCAACGGCGTGTCATGATTCGAAATCAGCACAGGCACGCTTTTTTCAGTCGCGGCTTTACGCGCGTGTTCACCCAACAGAGCTTGATCGTCCAAGCTAAATCCCCCACTGGCATAGGTGGTGAAATTCGCCGTCGTTGATAGTGGCGCATACGGTGGATCGCAGTAAATAACACTGCCACGGCGAGCCGCTTTAAAGCTCTGCTGATACCCTTCACACACAAATGTCGCTTTCTTTGATTTCTCAGAGAAAAACTCAAGCTCAGCTTGTGGGAAATACGGTTTTTTGTATGAACCAAACGGCACATTGAAGCCGCCTTTTTTGTTGTAACGGCAAAGGCCATTAAACCCGTGGCGGTTCATATACAGGAAATACAGAGAACGAAGATACGGATCTTTCGTCTTATTGAACTCTTCTCGAATAGAGAGGTACGCACCCTTTTGGTTGTACTCTTGAGTGAAGAGTTTTCTCACGTCATCGATATAGCGCGTAGGCTCCTGCTTAAGCAGGTTATACAGATTAATGAGATCAGGGTTAATGTCAGCAAGGCGATAATGCTCATAGTCCGTGTTCAAAAACACAGACCCCGCCCCGACAAAAGGCTCGATCAGCTTTTTGCCTTCAGGCAGGTGCTTGCGGATATCTTCAACCAGAGAGTATTTACCCCCGGCCCACTTAAGAAAGGCACGATGCTTTTTCATTAATGTGTATCCACCACCACTGCTGTACGAAAGGTGGCGGATTGTATCTTATTTTTCACCATCAATCAGCGTTAATTCGTGCCTTGTGTACCGAAGTACGGGGTTAATTTGCTAGTGCAATCTCTTTATGGATTTGCGTGAATGATTTTGCCCATGGCGTTAGGTTACGAACACTCTCAGGCAACGCCACTTCCGCACGTCGTGCATCTGCCACTGAAGGGTAGTCACCGACAAGCACCATAAACCAAGGCTCACCGTTTCTGCGCGTTTCGTAGACAAGTGCCGTTCCACCAAGCTCGTACTCTTGCATAAACTCATTCGCTGCCTGCTTTGATTGCAATGCAGCCAATTGCAGTGCGTAGCGAGAGGCTGGAACAGTGAGCAACACTTTATTTGCAAGCGGAACATCAACTAACGGTGCCGCTGCTGGCTCTGCTATTGGTGCCGGAACTGCTTCAGGTTTTGGCGCGATAACTTCAGCGACCAATTCCACCTCTGGCTTTGCAACAGCAACAGGTTTCGTCTCTTCAACCACAGGCGCATTCGCAGCTAACTCAGGGATGAGTGGTTCTTGCACTGCGGCTGTACCATCGCCGCCGGTTTCTTGATCATCAATGATGGCATCCACCACATTATCCGGCACGACAATACGACGACTAGGGTCTCTGCGACCTACTGTCATCCCCTCAACCACAGGTTCATCTGGCAGATTGATGGTATCGTCAGTGACTTCACCGGTTGCGACCAATTCGTCATCGGCTTGACTGCCCGCTTCTGACAATGCTTTTTCTTGCTCATCAAGGATTTCGTTCAGTGACTTCACGCCATCTGTCACGGTTTCAGCGATCTCAACCGGGACTGTTTGCATTTGTGGTTTCACTGCCCACCAAACCAAACCACCACCAATGACGAGAAGAAACAGCACGAGCAAAACCAAAGGAATAAGTGAGCGGCGCTTCTTCTCTTCCATTGACGATATCTCCTGTTGGCCTAAGCCTTTTAACGCACCAGGTAATGACGGTAACAACGCTGCTTTCGCTTTCAGTGCCCGCCGTTGTGCGGCATCTAATTGACGACTGACCATCATGACTTCAATAAACATTTCGCGCTCGTTATCGGCGAGCGGGCTGATCTCAAGCTCAAGCGGTTTCACCCCTTGGCCATAGGAGACTTTGTGGAGCCATTTGTTCAGCTTACCTCGTAAGCTAAACAGCAGTACATTGATTTGCCAATTGTTTCGTTGCTGTGCTTCTGTCACCAACGCCCAAAGCTCAGCGATAATATTCGCACTGAGTCGCTGCGCATTGTCGATCACAATCAGGGCGTGAACACTGTTCCCTTCCAACATGTACTCCAAGCTTTGAAGCATAGAGTCGTTTTCGTTGAAGACACCATCGCGCACAATTTGTCGCAAGATAATCGCGCGGTGCTGCGCATCCTGTTGGCTAGTGTTACAAATGAGGAGAGATTGCGTGGGCTCGTTAGCCCAGTTTTCGAGGTAGCGCTCGCTCAGCCAAGTCTTTCCAGCACCCGCTTCCCCCGTGATTTGAACAAGGTTAGAGCTAAAGCGTGTCAGAAATTGAATGCGCGACAATAATTGGATTTGGCTATCCAAATCCAACGCAATCATGTCATGGGAGCCTGTCATATACAAACCCGCTTAATGTGTCGTAATGACCTCTGCAAGCGTTTCTGGAGATACATTAGAAACCACTTCCGCCGTTCCAATTGAGGTAGGCAAAACAAAACGTAGTTGCCCTGAAAGCACTTTTTTATCGCGCTTCATGTGCTTAATAAAAGCATCATAGCCCATAGAGGTCGGTGCTTTCACGGGAAGTTTTGCATTTTCGAGCAAGGAAGTGATACGGATAACATCTTCTTTTGAAAGCAATTGCTGAAGATGTGCCGTTGTTGCCGCCATCACGGTACCTGCCGCGACAGCTTCACCGTGCAGCCAATTGCCATACCCCATTTCCGCTTCAATAGCATGCCCGAAGGTGTGGCCAAGATTAAGTAAAGCGCGAACGCCCGACTCTTTCTCATCTTCTTCCACCACATCAGCTTTAATCTGACAGCAACGCTTAATCGCATAAACAAGCGCGCCAGCGTCAAGCTGGTTTAGTGGAGCCAAGTTGCCTTCCAGCCAATGGAAAAATGGGCTATCTGCAATGATGCCGTATTTAATGACTTCAGCCATGCCCGCAGCAAATTCTCGCTGAGGTAAGGTGTTAAGTACGTCGATATCAATCACAACTGCTTTCGGCTGGTAAAATGCGCCAATCATATTCTTACCAAGAGGATGATTGACCGCTGTTTTTCCACCGACTGATGAGTCAACTTGTGACAGCAGTGTGGTTGGTACCTGAATAAAGTCTACGCCCCGTTGGTAGCACGCAGCAGCAAAACCCACAACATCGCCAATCACACCGCCACCCAACGCAACAATAAGTACGTCACGGGCATAATTCCCCTCGAGTAAGAAAGAATTGATGGTATTGAAAGTATCGAGTGTTTTGTATTGCTCGCCATCCGGCAGGGACAATAAAGCTGGCTCTCCGCCAGCTTTACTTAAGGTTTCCAATAAAAGATCGGCGTAAAGCGGCGCAATGGTTTCATTGGTCACTACCACCACACGACGGCCTTTAGCGTCAGAGAATAAGGCGGGATCAGCGAGTAATCCTGCGCCTATCGAAATGGGGTAACTTCTGTCGCCAAGGTTTACGTCGATCCTTTCCATGGAATTCCTTTCTATTTCTTAGTGATTTTCCAGCAGTTCGATGATCTGGTTTGCTACCACTTTTGCACTTTGATCGTCAGTGCGAACAACGTAGTCAGCAATTTCTTCGTACAGTGGATTACGCTCGTCAGCCAGTGCTTCCAGCACTTCACGAGGCTGTTCAGTTTGAAGCAACGGACGCTTCTTATCACGCTGGGTACGCGCCAATTGTTTTTCAATGGTGGTTTCCAAGTAAACCACAATACCACGAGCAGACAGACGGTTGCGGCTTTCACGGCTCTTAATTGAACCACCACCCGTTGCCAGAACGATACCTTGTTTTTCAGTAAGGTCGTTGATTACGTGCTCTTCACGAGCGCGGAATCCCTCTTCACCCTCAACATCGAACACCCATGCGATATCAGCACCAGTACGCTCTTCGATCACGGTGTCCGAGTCAAAAAATTCCATGTGTAGTTGTTGTGCAAGGTGTCGACCAATTGTGCTTTTGCCAGCCCCCATTGGACCTACAAGAAAGATATTTCGTTTTTCAGCCATTTTAAGCAGTTTACGCGCGGTTAATGAAAACAACACCGCCCGCAGGCTCGCTATCCGAAAGCCCGAGGCGCCAAATTCCTCACAGATAATTCGTGATCAGACCAAAAATTATCTCAGGTCAACTAGCCCTTTGGCAACTTAAAATACGCCAATGTTGGGGTTTAAGTCGCTTCTCAGAGAATGTAGGGCAAAGAGAGAGGCTGAAAGCCGCAGAGACTGCAGCTTTCAGACCTATTGAAGAATATCGGTTTTTCCGCCACTTAGCATCAAGCTGGCAGTATTTTTATTGCACCATGACCCTTGGCGTGACGAAAATAAGTAATTCTCGCTTACCCATCGACTCATAATTTCGGCGGAAAAGCATACCTAAACCAGGAATATCACCCAACAAAGGCACTTTTTCCTCAATGTTCGCTACCTCATGCTGGAAAATACCGCCTAATACGATGGTCTCTCCGTCGTTCACCAGCACTTGCGTGCCAATCCGTTGGGTGTTGATGGCCATCGCCTCACCATTACCCGCTTTTACTGTCACAGAGGGCTTGTCTTGAGTCACCACCAAATCTAACACCAGCATATTGTCTGGCGTGATTTGCGGTGTCACTGACAAACTAAGAACGGCTTTCTTAAACGACACGGCGGTCGCGCCACTTGACGACGCTTCTAGATACGGAAGTTCAGTACCTTGCTCAATGTAGGCAGGACGCTTATTGGTGGTCAGCAGACGTGGACTTGAAATAATTTCTGCACGGTTTTCTGACTGCAACGCAGAAAGCTCTAAGTCCAACAACAGATCACGACCTAAATTGGCGATTGAGAATGCAATGCTGGTTGCGTTTGGACTAACAGCGCCTAGGTTGACGTTAAGGTAATCATCAATGTTGACCATATCGGGTTGCTCGCCATCCCCCAGCCAGTCAATGCGATCTGTGTGTTGCCAGTTTCCTTCTATGGAGCTACCCGTTGTGAAATCGCCATTTTGATTGACGACACCCCAACGGACGCCCAATTCATCCAAGGTGCCTTCATCGACCGTCACAATACGCGCTTCAATTTCCACTTGGTCTACTGGGACATCAAGGCTCGCAAGCAGTGCAGTGACAACGTCAATATTGTCAGAGAGGTCGGTAACAATCAGCGAGTTAGTTCGAGGATCAACGGCAACGCTACCTCGCTCAGACAACAGAGCAACGGTCTCTTCGCCACTCTCGTCATCGCCTTCAAGCATTTCTTTAAAGGCTTCTGCACTGGCGTAGCGAATTTGAATGACTTCGGAACGCAGTGACGCCATTTCACGCTCAAACTGAATTTTCTCCAACGCTAAACGTTCTTGCTCATCCAGTTCTGTTTTCGGCGCGATCAGAAGAATGTCGCCTTTCTGTCGCTTGTCCAACCCTTTAACGGTGAGAATGGTATCCAAAGCTTTTTGCCAAGGAACGTTATCAAGTCGGAGGGTTAAACTCCCTTCTACTGAATCTGAAATAACGAGGTTAAACCCATTATGGTCTGCGAGAATTTGTAGAACTGAGCGAACAGGAATGTCCTGAAAGTTAATGGATATATTCCCGCTATCTGTCGTTTTTGCCAGTGTATCGTCACCCGATTTCACCACGGTTAGTGACGGAAACACATCGATCGTCAGAATGTTGTCTGATTGAAAATAGTCGTATCCAAAATGGCTATTGGCTTGCAACCTTATCGCGAGCCCATCGTCCTTTGGATAAAGCGAAATATGTTGAAGCACACCCGCGTTGACTGCGCGGTCTACCGCTAACTCTTCTGATGCGATGGTGTCTTTCAATACGATCGCAAGTTCGCTACTGGTTTTATCAAAGTTAGCCAATATTTCAGGGTTCTCTAACGTCAATGCTAAGCTGTACGCATTGTTTTCCTTCTCCAACAACTCAATGTTATTCAGCTGATTACTGGCGAAAGCCAATTGAGCTACAGGGAGACATATCGCCAGTGTACTGAGCCAATGCACGACTTTGCGCATGCTTGGGCTTCCGTTCCAAAGTCCTTTCATTCGAACCTCTTTAATCCTTATTAACCATCGCCACTTTAACGTTACGCTTTGTCCAGCATCCTAACCCGTCGGGCAAATGCTCAGTCAGCGATAACGTGTGCTGACTAATACTTTCAACCCGACCTCGGTTATTTCCAAGCATGCGTCCGGGTCCAATTCTATGAATAGTGGCATCTGGTGACTGCACCAGCGCCCAGTAACTTCCTGGCGTACCAATGACACCTTTGAACTGCAGTGCCGACAACTCAAACCCTTCTAACGCGTCTTTTGCAGGTAAGTTTTGAGGTTGCCAGCAGTCCACGCGAGCATATTCATCTTCTTCCTGAGCAATGGGCATGACAAAGGGGTCAGTCGTCACCGTTGGCGCGAACACAAGCGGTTCAAACTTCGGTGCTGGAGGAAGCGGAGTTGATGTCACTTCTGCGACGGCATAGGTTTTGGTAATGAAACCCTCAAGATCCTGATTATTGCCACTGTCAGAACACCCTGCGGCAAAAACCAATACAAGACTGATTATTGGTACTCTCATTGCCCCTCCATATAACGGTCTACGTAACGGTAGGTATGTGCTGCCACTGAAAAATTCAGTATCTCACCCTGATCACCTTCTCGCTTTAAGTTGAAATCTTGCAACGCAACGATTCGAGGCAACCTAGCCATGGCTTCAGAAAACTGGCCGATCCCTTGGTAATTCCCTGTCACAACAATATCCAGAGGCACTTTGTATAACCAACCAACCTGCTCTCTGTACCCCCAATCAAGCCGTTCAAACGACAAGCCATACTGTTGGCCAATGTCGTTTATCCCTGCCAGAAGTTGGGCGAGCTCCTCATCCTGAGGCAGTTGACGGGTCAAGCTGATATAGAAACGATTCAACGCCTCTACCTGCTCATCAACATCCGGTAATGCCGCCACTTTTTGCGCTTTAAACCGAAACGAGTTTTTCAATAACATTTCTTGTTGTTCGGCTTGCGTAATTTGGTCGTAACTTGGAGCAACCACGAAAAACAATCCTGCAACCAGAACAATAAGACCGGTAATAGTGAGAACCACTCTTCGTGCAGTGGCTGACCATTCAGGTATTTCGTCGAGTTCCCAATCTCTCCAATCAGCTTCCATTTTTCACCTCTTCGGACAGTTCAGGAGAGACAAACTCCGTCAACGCAAAGGTCAACATAAAGCTGTTTACCGCGCCGTCTTCTTGCTGTCTGTTATCGTTATTAATGATGGAGTGGATCTGAACATCCGTTGCGCCGGGTTTCGATTCTAATAAGGCAAGTAAGGAAGCCAGTTGCGCGTTAGAGCGGCTCCTGCCTTTAACATTCACTTTTCCTGCTTTAAGTGAAACGCTGTCCAGCACGACACCATCCGGCGTCACTTCCGGCAGCAGGTTGAACAACATTGTGGTGTTGTTTCGCTGCGTCTGGAGGCTATTGACCAAGTTCAATCGTTTTTCAAGGGCATCCCTGGCCAGTTTTTTCTCTGAAAATTCTGCAAGTTTCTGGTCAAGGATTTGAATCTCAGTATCTAAACGCGCATTTCGCGCTTCTTGCGCAGAAAGAAGACGCTGCCCATTGAAAAAGGCGATACCTAAGAAGCCGATCACCAACAGCGCGACAATCGAGCCCTCGAGGTAGAACTGGCGTCGCCTTTCAAGACGATTGTTTTCTCTCCATGGCAGGAGGTTGATGTTACTTCTCATCGTCCATCCCTCGCAGTGCTAGCCCCACGGCAGTCGACCAATAGCTTGCTGGCTCTTGCATTTTACTAATCACACTGTTTTGGCAGATCAGATCTTTAATCGGATTGAGCATCTGTACATCCCAACCCAAAAGGCCTTCTAACTGTTCTTTATCGATCAAGCTATTACCTTCTCCTGACAGCCATAGTGTCGTCACTTGGTCTTCTGCAAACTGGGTTCGGACAAGTTGGCATTGACGGCGAATAGTGTCGGCGATTTGCTCGGTGAAATAGGCTTTCTCACCGCCATCACCGTTTAAACCAATTGAAATCGGCAGGGGCAGGTCTCGCATGATGGGCTCTTTCTCATTCACGCCGAAACACAGCTGTAATCGCTCAGTATTAATATCTGCCATAAGCGCATGGTTGAAGGAGGACAGCGTTCCTTGCTGCCGACCATAGAGGCGCAGCAAGGCATGTGACTCTAACTCGACAACTGAGAGTCGAAAGCCTGATGCTGCCAAAGCATCAAACGTTGGCTCTAGGACAGATTTACGGCAGGCAAACACTTCGATACCTTCACCTGACGGTAAGTTTCGATAGTCATACAGCAAGTCGTCCATCGCCAACCCTAGACTTTCTGAGAGCTGCAATCCGATCTGCATGTATTGCTCTTGCTCAGACACATTCTGACTAGCTGGAAGGCGCTTGATGGCTACCGAACTTTGGGCAATACCCATTACTTGTGATTTCGTCGCAAATCGCAGTGATGCTTTGCTGACAGAGAATTTTTTTCGCAAGCTCTTAAGTGCTTCGCCTAGGGATGCGTGTTCTAGCCTAACTGAACACAAATCTCGGACGACAATACCGCTGCTTCGACTTTCCAACAGAGCTGCGCGAACTGAATGATTACCAATATCGAGCCCTATGGCCCATTTGCCTCGAAACATTTACAGGTCCGTCCCGCTAAATGTCAGCATTCAGTAACTTTTTTAAAGTTCTGGCGGCTGATTCGTTATTTTTTATTCAGTTCTCTTTATACTACGGACATTGAGTCTCCCTACAGTGCGACTAAAAACGTTACAGGAAATATCAAGTGAAGTTCATTAAGCGACTGCTTATTCTTGCAATTGTTTGCATATTTATTGGAGTGGGTACAATTTTTGGTTTCTATGTTTACCTGAAGCCAGAACTGCCAGATGTTGCCACTCTTAAAGACGTCAAACTGCAAACACCGATGCAGGTTTATAGTGCCGATGGGAAGCTGATTTCCCAGTTTGGTGAAAAACGCCGAATCCCAGTCACCTACAATGAAATCCCACAAGATCTCATTGACGCGCTGATTGCGACCGAAGACAGCCGTTTTTATGACCACCCGGGTATTGACCCGATTGGTATTACACGTGCAGCAATTGTCGTGGCCTTATCCGGCTCAGCGAAGCAAGGTGCGAGTACCATCACGCAGCAGTTAGCACGTAATTTCTTCCTCTCAAACGAGAAGAAGATCATGCGTAAAATCAAAGAGATTTTTATCGCCATCCACATTGAGCAACTGCTGACCAAACAAGAAATCATGGAGCTTTACGTTAACAAGATTTTCTTGGGTTACCGCTCGTATGGTTTTGGTGCCGCCGCGCGCGTGTATTTTGGCAAAGACCTAAAAGATCTGACGCTGAGCGAGCTCGCTACGCTGGCAGGCATGCCAAAAGCCCCTTCAACCATGAATCCCATCTACTCGGTTGAACGCGCTACGCACCGCCGTAACGTTGTTCTAAAGCGTATGCTGGATGAAGGCTACATCACGCGTTCTGAGTATGAACAAGCGAAAGCAGAAACCATTGTTTCACGCTACCACGGTGCTGAAATCGAGCTTAATGCCCCGTATGTGGCCGAGCTTGCTCGCGCTTGGGCAGTAGAACACTATGGTGAAGGCGTTTACGAGTCAGGCATGAAAATCTACACCACGGTAGACTCACGCTTGCAAAAAGCCGCTCAAACCGCTGCCGTAAACAACCTGTTATCTTACGACGAACGTCATGGCTACCGCGGTGCAGTAGCGACTCTTTGGAAAGACGGTGCAGCCCCTTGGGACGCTGAACAAATCCAAAAACACCTCAAAAAGCAGCCAACTTATGGTGAGCTTGAACCTGCTGTTGTCGTCAAGGTCAAAGGCCAAACGGCTGACGTTGAACTGCAAGATGGGGTTGTAGCAAGCCTGCCTTGGGATAGTATGAAATGGGCGCGTCGTTACAAAACAGATACGCGTCAAGGCACGGCACCAAAACAAGCCGCAGACATTCTGGCTGTAGGTGAGCAAATTTGGGTGCGCAAGGTGAATGATGTTTGGCACCTGAGCCAAGTGCCGGATGCCAATACTGCCATGGTGGCGATGTCACCTGAAAACGGAGCAGTGAAAGCACTGGTAGGTGGTTTTAACTTCGTCCACAGCAAGTTTAACCGCGCGACGCAATCTGTCCGTCAGGTCGGTTCTGGGATCAAACCGTTTATTTACTCGGCCGCCCTTGAACAAGGCATGACACTGGCGACACTCATTAACGATGCCCCGATCAATAAGTGGGATTCGAGCCAAGGGACTGCGTGGCGTCCAAAGAACTCACCACCAACTTATGACGGTCCAACGCGCGCGCGTATTGGTTTAGCGCAATCTAAAAACGTCATGGCCGTTCGAGTTCTTCGCCGAGTAGGTCTGGATGAGACTATCGACTTCCTCACCCGCTTTGGCTTCAAACACGACGACCTGCCTCGCTCTGAAACATTGGCATTGGGAGCAGGTAGCTTGACCCCAATGGAAGTGGCTCAAGGGTTCAGCGTCTTTGCAAATGGTGGTTACTACCTTGCGCCTTACTACATTAGCAAAGTAGAAGATCCATTTGGCAAAGAAGTTTTCGTCGCCAACCCACAGACAATTTGTCGTGATAACTGCGAAGGCACCTCGGATACAGACAAGCTTGATTCAAGCAACATGCAAGAAGAAGTAAGTCTGCTAGACAACACTGCTGACATGGAAAACGCACCTGCCAAGAACTTCGCACCGCATGTGATCACTGAGCAGAATGCCTTCTTGGTTCGCGAAATGCTGGAAGCGAATATCTGGGGTGGCGGTGATTGGCGCCAAGGCACAGGTTGGAACGGCACAGGCTGGCGCGCTCAGAAACTGAAACGTCGCGATATCGGTGGTAAAACCGGTACTACCAACGATTCAAAAGATGCATGGTACACCGGCTTTGCACCAGGTCTCGTTGCAACCGTTTGGGTTGGTTTTGACGATCACGCGCGTGAACTTGGCAGAACAGCACGTAACGCTAACCTCGACAAAGACCAGATCTCTGGTGCGGAAGCAGGGGCAAAAACAGCACAACCTGCGTGGATCGACTTTATGTCTGACGCCTTGGTTGACGTGCCAGTTCAGAGCAAAGTCATCCCATCAGATATCGTGAAAGTGCGCATTGACCGCGAGACAGGTCTATTGACCCGTAAGTCTGATGGCAGCTCAATGTTTGAGTACTTCAAAAAAGGCACAGAGCCGACTGATTATGTTTCCTCGGCCGCAGCAAGCGGCGGCAACATCTATGAATCAGAAGGTGAAGAGCTGTTTTAACCCTCAATCATTGAGTCAAAAACGCATTGAGACAAAAAAGGCACCGTAAGGTGCCTTTTTTATTGCCGCTGAACGCAGTATTCGTCAATTACTCCACTGCGTTACAGGTCGCTTTCATCGCCGTAGCGATTACCCCAGCCAGCTTCTCATAGCGTGCACGCAATGGCGAACCTGGTCGGTAATCCAATGTGATGAGTCTTTGGGGCTCTGGATCAACCGCTTTGATATACACCACACCATCTCGATGCATACTTTTCGGCACCGAGAGTTTAGGCAGCAAGGTGATTCCGGTTTCTGCCGCCACCATATTGCGCAGCGTTTCTAAACTGGTTGCACGAAAGCGAGAGTCTTCATTGGCACCAGCAGCGAAGCAGAACCCCATGGCTTGATCGCGAAGACAGTGACCGTCCGCGAGCATTAATAACGTTTCACCTTGAAGCGAGTCCATTGACACTTCTTTCTCTTTGGACCAACGATGATTTTCTGGAACGGCGAGGATCATCGGCTCGTAGTAGAGCGGCATTTCGATAAAATGCTCCGTCTCTTTCACCGTCGCCAGAATCATGCAATCAAGCTTACCCTCTTCCAACTGTTGTACCAGTTGGTGCGTCTGCGCTTCATGCAAGAACAGCTCAAGCTCTGGGAACGCTTCTTTGATGGCCGGCACTATGTGGGGCAGCAAGTATGGCCCAACAGTCGGAATAAAGCCGACGTGCAAAGGACCTGACATTTCTTCGCCTTGCTGGCTTGCCATTTCTTCCAGCACTTTTACTTCCATTAAGATTTTCTGCGCCTGCCTGACAAGCTGCATCCCTGCATCCGTGAATAGTACTTTGCGACTTGTACGCTCCAGCAACACCACGCCCAACTCGTCTTCCAGCTTACGGATTTGTCCACTCAGCGTTGGCTGGCTTACAAAACAGGCCTCTGCGGCTTTACGAAAGTGCTGGTGCTCAGAGAGGGCAACCAGATACTCAAGATCACGAATGTTCACACTATACCCCTTCGATAGGTTTTGCTTATCGAAATGATAAACCCAATCAATTAGATCTATCCACCCGAATGGCACTAATATACACACATCAACCGGGAACGCCGGATTAAAGAACTGAAAACAAAGAAATCATTTAAGGGGTATTACCATGGAATTTATTACTAAAGAAGGTCAAAAAGTACCAAGCGTTACATTCCCAACACGTCAGGGTGATGCATGGGTTAACGTGACCACAGATGAGCTATTTGCTGGTAAAACAGTCGTCGTATTCAGCTTGCCAGGTGCATTTACACCAACGTGTTCCTCAACGCACCTGCCACGTTACAACGAACTGCATTCAGTATTTAAAGAGCACGGCGTTGACGACATTCTGTGTGTATCGGTAAACGACACCTTCGTAATGAACGCGTGGAAAGCCGACCAAGAAGCTGAAAACATCACCTTCATCCCAGACGGTAACGCAGAGTTCACTCGTGGCATGGGTATGGCAGTAGCGAAAGATGACTTGGGCTTCGGCGAACGTTCATGGCGTTACAGCATGCTGGTGAAAGACGGCGTGGTAGAGAAAATGTTCATCGAGCCAAACGAGCCGGGCGACCCGTTCAAAGTTTCTGATGCAGACACCATGCTGGCTTACGTAGCACCAGAGCACAAACTGCAAGAATCAATTACGGTATTCAGCAAACCAGGTTGTCCGTTCTGTGCGAAAGCGAAACAAACGCTGATCGACAACAAGCTACAGTTTGAAGAGATTGTACTTGGCCAAGATGCAACCACTGTTAGCCTGCGCGCTGTAAGCGGTCGTGCAACAGTACCTCAAGTGTTCATCGGCGGTAAGCACATTGGTGGCAGCGACGAGCTAGAAGCTTACTTCGCATAATCATCAATAGGGCAGCGCAAGCTGCCCTAATCATTTAAACCGTTTCACTTTATTTCGCTTCGCTTTTTCGCGCCTTCTGGAATGAGATTTATCTGGAGAAGAACAATGAAAACCTTGAACGTTGATGTAGCCGTAATCGGTGGTGGTACAGCAGGTCTGGGTGCCTATCGTGCCGCAAAAGCTCACGCAGACAATGTCGTGATTGTCGAAGGCGGCCCATACGGTACAACCTGTGCACGCGTTGGTTGTATGCCATCAAAGCTATTGATTGCTGCAGCAGAAGCTGTCCACCACATTGAGAAAGCACCAGGCTTTGGTGTTTACCCTCAAGGCGACATCAAGATCAACGGTCGTGAAGTCATGGACCGCGTAAAACGCGAACGTGACCGTTTCGTTGGTTTTGTTCTTGAAGGCGTTGAAGAAATTCCTGCAGAAGACAAAGTGTCAGGCTACGCAAAATTCCTTGATGACAACACGCTGATGGTTGATGACCATACTCGTATTGAAGCAAAGCGCATTGTTATCGCAACCGGTTCTCGTCCTACATGGCCAGCACCTTGGAATGATTTGGGTGACCGACTAATCATTAACGATGATGTGTTCGAGTGGGATGACCTACCTGAGTCTGTTGCTGTATTCGGCCCAGGTGTTATCGGCCTTGAGCTTGGCCAATCTTTACATCGCTTAGGCGTTAAAGTGAAGATGTTTGGTGTTGGTGGTCAAGTTGGCCCACTCACCGACCCTACTGTCATGGCCTACGCCGATAAAGCGTTTAATGAAGAGTTCTATCTGGACGCGGATGCAAAAGTCGAAGAGATGGTGCGTGAGGGCGACAAAGTCCATATCCGCTACCTCGACAAGCAAGGTGAAACCCAGCGTATCGCAGTCGATTATGTGCTGGCCGCGACTGGTCGTCGTCCAAACGTCGACAAACTGGATATCGAAAACACAGGTATGGAATTGGATGCCCGCGGCGTACCAACGGCTGACCCGTACACCATGCAAACGTCTGTCGCGTCGATCTTTATCGCGGGTGACGCAAGCAACCAAATCCCGCTTCTTCATGAGGCCGCGGACCAAGGTCGCATTGCAGGTGATAACGCAGGTCGTTTCCCAGATATCCGCGCAGGCCTTCGCCGCAGCAAGATTTCTGCCGTGTTCTCCGATCCACAAATCGCGATGGTCGGTGAAACCTACAAAGAAATTACCGCACGCCTAGGCACCTGTGGCTGTTTCGAAACGGGCATGGTGTCTTTTGAAAACCAAGGCCGCTCACGTGTGATGTTGCGTAATAAAGGTGTTCTGCACGTCTATGGCGAGCAAGGCACTGGCCGCTTCCTTGGCGCAGAAATGATGGGGCCAAACGCTGAGCACTTGGCGCACCTGCTGGCTTGGGCACACCAAAACCAGATGACGATTTCACAGATGCTGGACATGCCGTTCTACCATCCGGTTATCGAAGAAGGTGTCCGCACGGCACTGCGTGACCTGAATGCAAAACTGCACCTCGGTCCTGAAATGATTAAACACTGTCTGGATTGTGGACCAGGCTGTTAATCCCATAATTACTTTCCACAAACAGTTAATCCCCTTAACTCTTGCACTTTGCCCTCCTTTACGGAGGGCTTTTTTCTTTGTAGGCTCATCGTAGTAACTCAATAACTGACTGAGAAACAATGAGCTGCCGTTTTTGCAAAGATGCCTCCCTTTCCCTTCGCGCCAAGCTTGGCCGTTGTAAGCGCTGTATGGTTCAGCTTGCCGTCATGAATGTCATCCTTTGGCCACTTTGGTTTGTCGGATTCAGTGACACGCCTAAGTCTATCGAGTCCATTTCCTTGCTCTTTGCCGCCGGTGCCAGCGCGCTCTTGCTATCTCTCCATCTCGTGCTTATGCCGTTTAGAAAGCCGTTACCTGAGACGAAAAAAAACCGACCAGAGGTCGGTTCTTAGCAATATCGAGAGTCTTTTATGTGGCTTGTCTTTACGCCACGTTGACCTTGGCAATCAATCTGTCTTGATCAAACGTGAACTCCAACGCCACTTCGTCACACGCGTGTAAGCGTGGACAACGCTCACAGTCTTTCATCACCTTCTCAGGCAACAGTGACTTAGAGGTCGGAATAAAGCCTTGCTGCATAAAAAATTCCGGCACACGCGTCAGCACAAACACTTTCTTAATGGCCATGTTCTGCGCTTTTTTCAGCAGGTGCTCAACAATTGCACTGCCCTGCCCTTGACCTTGCCAACCGGCTTCCACACCCAGAGAACGCACTTCGGCTAAACCGGAGTCGTATACGTATAGCGAGGCACAACCTGTGACTTCACCTTGGTGTTCTGCTACTGCAAATGAGCCAATATCACGCACCAATTCGTTGCGCTCACGTGGCAGGTTTTCACCAAGACCGGCCCAGTACACCACCATGCCTTCAATCGCATCGAGATCCGTCAAGCGAGCACCACGCACTTTCACTCTCGGAGAGTAACGTTTTTCTAGACGCTTCTCAGCCTGACTGATCGCGTACTCCACCTGATTGGGGGCGACTCCGCCGAGGGCACAGCGTTTTTCAAGACAAGACTCAATCGTCAATATTGGATACACGTCTTCATCTATCACAGAAGAGAATTGCTTCATCTCTTCCAGCGACATCTCTTCGAGCGCGCAGCCTTTTTCTATCGCAGCAACCACCGCAACACCCACGATATGGTGCGCTTCACGGAACGGAATACCCTTAGCTACAAGGTAATCAGCAAGTTCAGTGGCATTCGAGTAGCCTTGCATCGCCGCTTCCAGCGTACGCGCTTTGTTTATCTTGATACCATCAAAACAAAGTGCAGCCATTTCAATACAGTCAAACCAGGTATCCAGCGCGTCGAACAGACCTTCTTTGTCTTCCTGCATGTCCTTGTTATAGGCAAGAGGAAGTGCTTTCACTGTCATCATCATCGCCGACATGGCACCGTAAACACGGCCTGTCTTACCACGAATAAGCTCCAGTGCATCTGGGTTTTTCTTTTGTGGCATGAGCGAGGAGCCGGATGTCACCGTATCCGCCAGCTCAACAAACCCTGATTCACCTGAGTTGTAGAAAATCAGATCTTCTGCCATGCGAGAAAGGTGCAGCATGGATACTGAGGCAACAGACATCAGCTCCATCACATGGTCACGGTCGGACACTGAATCCAAGCTGTTGCGGGTTGCACGACGGAAACCCAAGCTATGCGCCAGAGCTTCACGGTCAATCGGGTACGCCGTACCAGCCAAAGCACCAGAGCCTAACGGGCACGTATCGAGTCGGCTCAGTGCATCATTCAAACGAGAATAATCACGTTCAAACATTTCAACGTACGCCAAGCACCAGTGCGCAAACGTCACTGGCTGAGCACGCTGAAGGTGGGTATAACCCGGCAGCACCGTGGTTTGGTTTTCTGCCGCCACCTGAACCATTTGGTTTTGCAGCTTGTCGAGTGCAAGGAGAAGTTGTTGGCCTTGCTGACGACACCACAACTTTAGGTCTGTCGCGACCTGATCGTTACGCGAACGACCGGTGTGCAGCTTTTTACCCAAATCGCCAACTTTGGCGATCAGTTGCTGCTCCACCCAGCTATGAATGTCTTCGGCGTCGGAGCGCAGGATCTGCTCTGGATCTTCCATCACAGCCAGCTTGATTTCGTTGAGCGCAAGCTCTAAACGCTGTTGCTCTTGCTCACTCAGCACACCGACGGAACGCAGGGCTTTAGACCATGCAATTGAACCGACAATGTCCTGCTCCGCGAGGCGATAGTCAAAACGCAGCGAATCGTTGAACTGCTTAAAACGTGTATCAGCTGCCTGACTAAACCTTCCGCCCCATAACGCCATATGTACTTCTCCTTAAAACTCTATTGCTTCCAAGCTGCTGTCTATTTTTGTTTTTTCTCGTTCAGCGCGCGAATACGGCTCGACAGCGAGTAGAGGCGGATGAAGCCACCAGCATGGCTTTGGTCATACACTTCATCTTCACCGAATGTCGCAAACTCTTCCGAGTACAGGCTGTTGATCGAGCGCTTCTGCACTACTGTAGCGTGTCCTTTGTACAGTTTCACTACTACTTCACCGGTGACCGCTTCTGCAATTGTGTCCGCAGCCGCAAGAATCGATTTACACAGTGGCGTGAACCAACGGCCATCATAAATAAGGTGAGACGCTTTCAGACCCAGCTCTTCACGGAACTCAAAGCAATCCTTGTCCAACACAAGCTGCTCAACACCGCGCAAAGCTTCCATCATGATGGTGCCCCCTGGCGTTTCATAACAGCCACGAGATTTCATGCCCACCAGACGGTTTTCAACGATATCGATACGGCCAACACCGTGACGCGCGCCTTTTTCATTCAGCGTGGTCAGCACTTGGTACGGCGTCATGCGCTCGCCGTCAACAGCAACGACTTCGCCTTTCTCAACCAGTAAAGAAACGGTTTCTGATTGGTCAGGTGCTTGCTCAGGATCGACCGTCCACACCCAACACAAGTCGTTTGGTGCGTTCCATGTATCTTCCAGTACACCGCCTTCAGTAGAAATATGCCAAGCGTTTGCATCACGGCTGTAGATTTTCTCAAGGCTTGCCGTACATGGAATGTTGCGCTCCGCCAAGTAGTCCAGCAGTGCTTCACGAGAGCGAAGATCCCACTCACGCCAAGGTGCAATCACTTTCAGTTGCGGTGCCAATGCTGCGAACGCGCTTTCGAAACGCACTTGGTCGTTACCTTTGCCGGTACAGCCGTGACACAGCGCATCTGCACCGACTTCCAGCGCGCATTCCACTTGCGCTTTTGCGATAATTGGACGCGCCATTGACGTACCCAACAGGTATTTGCCTTCGTACACTGCACCGGTTTTCAGGCTTGGATAGATGTAATCAGCCACCAGCTCATCTTTCAGGTCAGCGATGTAACATGCCGACGCACCTGATGCGATCGCTTTTTCTTCAATGCCGACCAACTCTTCTTCGCCCTGGCCTACATCCGCCACGAATGCCACAACTTCACAGTCATAGTTTTCTTTCAGCCATGGAATGATCGCCGACGTATCCAGACCGCCAGAGTATGCAAGTACTACCTTTTTGATATCGCTCATGTCACTTCTCCTTGTTCACCGCTCTGACGGTCAGTACAGGCGGTAACGACTATAAAATTCAATTAAACGGTAAAACGTGTGCCGATGTTGCCGCCGCTAAAAAGCTCCGCGAGCTTGTCAGGGTAACGCCACGTCGCCACTTCAATCGGTCTTCCTAAGGCTTTCGCCGCATCAAACGCCGCATTCACTTTGACGATCATGCCGTCAGTGATCACGCCGCTTTCAATCAATTCTTTCGCCAGCTTTTCATCCAGCGTTGGCATCAGTTTACCTTTACCATTTAAAACCCCGCTCACATCGGAGAGCAGAACCAACTCAGCGTCTAGTGCTGCTGCCACTGCCACGGCAGCTTGATCAGCATTCACGTTCATCAACTCACCTTCACCATCGATACCGATAGAGCTGATGATTGGCACTGCGCCTGTTGCCAATATGGCTTGCAGTACCGCAGAATCCCCCGGAGAGGCTTTACCTACATTGCCCAATACAGGGTCAAGCTGTTCAACCTTGCAAAGGCCACCGTCCGCAAGGCTCAGGCCGACTGCGTTGATACCACTTTTGATTGCTTCGCCTTGCAGTAGCTTGTTCGCTGTACCTGCTAACGCGCCCGCAACCACATTGATTTGATCTTTTGGCGTGACGCGCAGCCCCTGTTTTTTCTCGACGTTTAGGTTCAACGCTTTCATCAGGTCGTCAACTAAATAGCCACCACCGTGAACAATCACTAATTCTCGATGCGCCGAATCTTTATATTCGCTAACCGCACTGAACAGTTTTTCCAGTGTTTCTGTGCAAGAGAGGGCTGCACCACCCAACTTGACGACTAAAGGACGTAAACTCATGAACACACTCCTACACAATGGCCGTTAAAACAGGGAAACCGAAACGGATGTTCACGCACTGCATCGCTTGGCTTGCAGCACCTTTAAGCAGGTTATCAATTGCTGAGGTTAAAATGATGTGCTGGCCGCTTACAGACCAGCCGATGTCGCAAAAGCCCGTGTTTTGCACCGATTGCAGTTTGGCACTTTGCCCTGCGCCTAATGGGCGGACGAATACCTTATCTGCGTATGCTGCAGTGAGTACATCTGTCACCTGATCGACATCTACGTCATCGGCTAGCTTGGCCGTAATGGTCGCGAGAATGCCACGTTTGAAATTGCCAAGGTGCGGGGTGAAAATGACATCGCAGCCCAAATGCGCGGCGATTTCTGGTTGATGACGATGCGTGAATACACCGTAAGCATGAAGGCTGACTTCGCAAAAGCTGTTGGTCATCGACGCTTTGCGTCCAGCACCTGATACGCCGCTCACTGCATTAATGACGGGCCATTGGTTAAGATCAAGCAAGCCAGCATCAATGAGAGGTTTCAGTGCTAACTGTGACGCGGTTGGATAACAGCCAGGAACCGCAATCAAGTCTGCGGTAGCAATCGCCTTATCATTCCACTCTGCAAGACCGTAAACCGCTTTTTCAAGCCACTCGCCATGTTGATGCGCAAAGCCGTAGTAGTCGGTGTAGAAGCTGTCAGACTGAACGCGGAATGCACCTGACAGGTCAAACACTTTACAACCTTCGGCTAAAAACGTCGGTGCAATATCGTGGCTCACTTCATGAGCGGTTGCCAAAAACACCACGTCCGCTGATTTGGCAACAGAAGCGATGTCTTTAAGGGGTTGAAGCGGGAGATCGACCAGTCCTTTTAGGGAGCCATGAAGATCACTGATGGGTGTGTTTGCATCTGCACTGTTTTCAGACACATACAATCCACTCAATACAAGCTCAGGATGAAGATGAACCATTTTGGTCAGCTCAGCACCTGTATAGCCACTGGCACCGACGATCACTGTCTTTAGCATGAAAAATCCGTTTTATTGTTCAATGGTGAATGATGATGCATTCAGCTTGCTCAGCTGCGGGAGGGCACGAAATACCCAACGTTAATGATTAACGTCGGCGTCGTCGTTGATGAAGGGATGTTGAAAACGTGTCCATCTTGATATCGTACCTGCTCTCTGCTTCCATGAGCTATTTTTTATTTTTATTCATATAAAATGAATTTATATGTGTTTTTTAACGTTATAAATGACTAATGTCAATAACAAAGACAAAATAAACCGACGCAGTACTGACACCTTATAAAAAGGGGTAAGGTAACGTGATACATTGTAATTTTGTTACATCCCGCCCTACACCAGTGCTATCAAGGGATGCGAGCGAAATTACAAAACTATATCTACAAGGACGATTGACCAAAGGGGCAGTAATTGGCTAGATTGAGCCGTTAAGATTGCAATTTGGATGTAACAAAGTTACGAAACGGACGCATTATGAATGACAAGTACGACGCTCTGAAGAGTAATGTCAGTATGCTAGGTCACTTGCTGGGTAACACGATTAAAGATGCCCATGGTGACGCATTACTGGCGAAAGTAGAAGAGATCCGTAAGCTCTCTAAATCTGCTTCAGCAGGCAATAAAGACGATCATGAGAAATTGATCGATGTCCTGCAAAACCTGCCAAATGACCAGATGTTACCGGTTGCACGTGCATTCAGTCAGTTTTTGAATCTGACCAATATCGCCGAGCAATACCACTCTGTATCTCGCCACTGCGAAGAGTCTGTGTGTAACCCTGACTCGATAGACGATTTGTTTATGCGTCTGAAAGGAAACGATGTTTCGCCGACAGACACAGATAAAGCCGTAAACGATCTAAAAATCGAGCTTGTTTTGACTGCGCACCCAACAGAAATTGCGCGTCGTACCACCATTCATAAGCTCGTTCAAATCAACAAATGCCTGTCGAAGCTGGAGCTTAGCGACCTGTCTACAAGTGAGCGAAGCAAAGCTGAGCTTCGACTTGAGCAGCTCATCGCGCAAGCATGGCATTCAGACGTTATCCGCCAACAGCGCCCTAGCCCATTAGATGAGGCGAAGTGGGGATATGCGGTTATTGAAAACAGCTTATGGCAAGCCGTCCCTGAATTCCTGCGCCAATTCGATCAAAAGCTGAACCACCATTTAGGCCGTGGTCTGCCGATTGAAGCGGCTCCAATTCAGATTTCAAGCTGGATGGGTGGTGACCGTGACGGTAACCCATTCGTGACGTCTGACGTTACACGCGAAGTGCTGCTGCTTTCTCGCTGGAAAGCCGCCGACCTCTACCTTGGCGATCTGCAAGAGCTTATCAGTGAACTTTCAATGACGCGCTGTAATGACGTTGTGCGCGCCATGGCTGGTGATGAACACGAACCTTACCGTGCGATATTAAAATCACTGCGTAAAACACTGAACAACACGTTGGATTACCTCGATGAAAAAATCAAAGGCCAACGTGCAGATAACAAAGATATTCTGACCCATGCAGACCAACTCTGGACACCGCTGCATGCGTGTTACCAATCTCTGCATGAGTGCGGCATGGGCATCATCGCAGATGGCTTGCTGCTCGATACCCTGCGACGCATTCGCACCTTCGGCGTGAACCTGATTAAACTGGATATCCGTCAGGAGAGCACTCGCCACGCGAATGTGCTATCAGAAGTCACTCGTACTCTAGGCATGGGCGATTACGGCCAATGGAGTGAGCAAGACAAGCAAGCGTTCCTTATCCGTGAGCTGAGCTCAAAACGTCCGCTATTGCCACGTGATTGGGAGCCGTCTGATGAGGTTCAGGAAGTCCTGGATACTTGTCGTATTGTGGCAGAGCAGCCACGTGAAGCCCTCGGTGCTTATGTCATCTCTATGGCACGCACAGCGTCCGATGTTCTGGCAGTGCACCTGCTTCTTAAAGAAGCGGGCTGTCCGTTCCGCATGGACGTATGTCCACTGTTCGAAACACTTGATGATTTGAACAACGCAGAAGCCGTTATCCGCCAATTGCTGAACATCGACTGGTACCGTGGCTTCATTCAGAACTTCCAAATGGTCATGATTGGTTACTCTGACTCGGCGAAAGATGCTGGCGTTATGGCAGCAGGCTGGGCACAGTATCAAGCAATGGAATCACTGGTAGGTCTTTGTGAAGAACAAGGTGTGGATCTGGTGCTGTTCCATGGCCGTGGCGGTTCCATTGGTCGCGGTGGTGCACCAGCACACGCAGCATTACTTTCTCAGCCACCTCGCAGCCTGAAAGGTGGCCTGCGTGTGACAGAGCAAGGTGAAATGATCCGCTTTAAGCTCGGCTTGCCAGATGTGGCCATCAATAGCCTCAACCTATACGCCAGTGCGATTTTGGAAGCGAACCTGTTACCGCCACCAGAGCCAAAACAAGAATGGCGCGATCTGATGGAAACGTTGAGCGAAGTGTCTTGCGAAGCCTACCGCGACATTGTGCGCGGCAATAAAGACTTCGTGCCGTACTTCCGTTCAGCTACCCCTGAATTGGAACTGGGTAAACTGCCATTGGGCTCTCGTCCATCGAAGCGAAACCCAAATGGCGGCGTAGAAAGCCTACGTGCTATCCCATGGATTTTCGCATGGAGTCAAAACCGTCTTCTACTGCCAGCATGGCTGGGTGCAGGTCAGGCAATCCAATTCTCTATTGACCACGGTCACCTGAAGCAATTGGAAGAGATGTGCCGTGAATGGCCATTCTTCTCTACCCGTCTGGGCATGCTTGAAATGGTTTACATCAAGTCCAATGCCTCGATTTCTAAATACTATGACGAGCAACTGGTTGCCGAAGAGTTATGGCCGTTGGGTGAGCAACTTCGCACACGCCTGGCACAGGACATCAAAGCGGTGCTAATGGTCGAAAATAGCGATCACCTGATGGAACAAAACCCGTGGGGTGCCGAAGCCATTCGTCTACGTAATATCTATGTTGAGCCTCTCAACATGCTACAAGCTGAGCTACTTCACCGTACTCGTGCGTCAGAAGAAGAGCATACACCGCTTGATGATGCATTGATGGTGACAATTGCGGGTATTGCAGCAGGTATGCGTAACACCGGATAAGTGAGAAATCGGTTCAAAAATAAGAAAGGTCGCCATGTTGCGGCCTTTTTTGTCTCTTTAATGCTTTTTCAATTGTGGTTGCATTGATAATGTTATTAATATGTTGTTCTGCAACATTAAGCTGGCTATGCCACTTTGAGCAGACAGCATCGAATATAACTAATCGCTTTGTTATTCATTACGTTAACCCTTTGCACCTTAAGATTAGGTGTTTGTTGGCATGGTTAACGCTCAATAGGTAACGGCGTGTCGATCCTCCCTGAGCAGTGGAACAAAATACTCGCCGCAGAGCGACATCCCCGGGCAACGGATCGCCTTTTACGATTTTGGATAGAAGAGATGTCACTACCACACGTAATTTTGACGGTGCTTAGCCACCGAGACGCAACGGGTTACGATATAACCAAA
The DNA here is from genome assembly GCF_028683135.1 of Enterovibrio qingdaonensis. Taxonomy (GTDB): domain Bacteria; phylum Pseudomonadota; class Gammaproteobacteria; order Enterobacterales; family Vibrionaceae; genus Enterovibrio; species Enterovibrio qingdaonensis. Next base: position 169,856 of record NZ_JAJUBB010000008.1, on the reverse strand, counting down.
GAGTTTTCTAACGCTATCGGACACTTTTGGAAAGCCAGTCATCAACAAGTTTATCGAGAATTGAATAAGCTTGCCGATCAAGGCGCGGTTAGTTGTCGACTGGAACCTCAAGATGGAAAACCGGACCGTAAAGTCTATTCCATTACTGAGATTGGCAGACAAAGCCTCTATGAATGGTTTTTACTGCCAGCCAAGCACCCCACCGACCGTGATGAGATTTCTGCAAAACTTCTCACATGCAGCATCTTCGAAGCTACGCCGATGATAGAGCACATGCACGCCTTGATGGATGAAGCGCGCATTGAACTGAGCCAACATCGTGATGTCGAGCGAAGTCAGTACAGCGAATCTGCCATTCTGACCCGTGAAGGCCGCCTTGAGCGTCTGACATTGCGACGCAACATCTTGCAAAAAGAAGCTTGGCTGACATGGGCAGAAGAAGTTTTGATGCAATTAAACATGATGGAAAGTGAACAACGCTTTCCTCGCGTCGCTTCCCGATAATGAAAAAGCCGTCGTAATGACGGCTTTTCCTTTTATCTCTGCAACGTTAAAGCGATGGGCGAATGCCTAGCGTGTGGCACAACGCATACGTCAACTCAGCACGGTTTAGCGTATAGAAGTGAAAGTCCTTTACGCCTTCACGGCTTAGTACGCGCACCATATCAATGGCATTGCTTGCACCTACCATTTGGCGCGTCACCGGATCCTCTTCCAACCCATCATATTGCTTATTCATCCAATGCGGGATTCGAACATTGGTCATCTTGGCGAACTTCGATGCCTGTTTGAAGTTTGATACGGGCAAAATCCCCGGAATGATTTCCACATCAATACCTGCCGCCACACAGCGGTCACGAAAGCGCAGGTAGCTTTCTACATCAAAAAAGAACTGGGTGATGGCGCGGTTAGCCCCAGCGTCTACTTTTCGCTTCAAGTTAATCAGATCTGCCTGAGCACTTTTTGCTTCTGGGTGCACTTCAGGGTATGCCGCCACAGAGATGTCGAAATCGGCTTCGCCTTTTAACAGTGCCACCAGATCAGAGGCATACATATCCGGCTTTTTGCTTTGTTCAGGTAAATCGCCACGCAGCGCGACGATATGGCGTATTCCGCTTTCCCAGTAGTCTCGGGCAATAACTTTCAGTTCATCGCGCGTGGCATCGATACAGGTCAAATGCGGGGCTGCTTCAATGCCTGTTTCCTGCTTGATGCTCTTAACGATGGAATGGGTACGATCACGCTCGCCAGAGTTCGCCCCGTAGGTCACAGACACAAACTTAGGTTGCAGGGTTTTCAAGCGTTGAACCGACGCCCACAACGTTTGCTCCATCGACTCGGTGCTCGGCGGGAAGAATTCGAATGACACGTTGATGTCGCCATTCAGATCTGAAAGGTTTTGATTGAGTGCGTCCAAATGGCTCGCGTGTGAATAACCCATAATGTCTCCCTACCTCGGCATCCTCGCCGAAAAATTCCTTTTTCAGACAGCACGTCTAGCCGTCTATATGTCCAAATAATGAATTGCGAACAAATCAAAGTCAACTTGGTTAACGTGAATTTTCTTCATGTTCTTTATGTGAATTCTTCACATACAAAAAAAGCGGGACTCATCGTCCCGCTTTTTCTCGCTCGGTATTTCTGCTATTTCAGCAGTGAGGCAATGCGATTCAAATCAGAAAGCAATGCGCCCGCCGTAACATCTCGTCCTGCTCCAGGTCCGCGGATCACCAAGGGATTTTCACGGTACCACTGGCTTTCAATGGCAAAGATATTGTCACATGGCAGCAAATTCGCGAGTGGGTGCTCTTCTTGCAATACTTCAATACCTACCCGCGCTTTACCTTCACGCGTCAAGCGCGCAACGTAACGCAATACCCCTTGTTCTTTTTTCGCTCTCTCGAGCCAATCTTCAAGCACTTCATCAAGCTTTTTGCTCTGGTCGAGGAAGCCATCTAACGACAAGGTCGATAATTCCTCAGGCACCAATGACTGTACTTGAACCTGCTCAGGTTCCAGAATAAGGCCCGATTCGCGAGCGAGAATGACCAGCTTACGCATCACGTCTGCGCCGCTCAAATCTTCACGCGGATCAGGCTCAGTCAGTCCTTGCTGCCATGCCTGTTCGAGAAGCTCGCTAAATTTCACTTCACCATTAAATTGCTGAAACAGCCATGACAACGTGCCAGAGAAAATGCCTGACAATGCCATAATTTGGTCACCGCTTTCGCGAAGATCACGTACGGTATGGTTAATAGGCAGTCCTGCACCGACCGTCGCGTTGTAAAGCCAATAACGGCCTGTTTTAGAAAACGCATCTTGAACTTGATGGTATAACTCCGCGCTCGCAGAACCTGCCACTTTATTCGCTGAGATCAGGTGAAAGCCATGTTCTGCCAGTTCGGTATACTGCGCTGCCAGCGGCGTACTGGCCGTCACATCCAATACCACGATGTCATCAAACGGATGATTAAGCAGGCGCCCAATCCATTCAGACTCTTTGTATGCCGTCGCTTTTTCAGCAAATTTTTCCATGACAACTGAGCTATCGATGCCCGAAAAATCGACCCATTGCGCATCACTGTCCTGAACTGAAATCAGTTCAAAATTCATGCCATGGCGTTTTTCCAATGCCGCCTTTTGCTCGTTGAATAGCGACAACCAGCGACTACCGATATTGCCTTTCCCAAGCAATACCAGACCGATGCGACGTTGAGCCTGAAACAATTGGCGGTGAATATCAGCAACCAGTGAAGAGGTGTTGGCTTTACGAAGCAAGGCAGCGATGCTGAGGCCATTAGATGACTCACAGATGAATTCCATCGGTTGACCGCGCAATTGCTGATAGAAGCCGTGACAATGCACAGGATTCGCTGTCACGCCAGCACCGACGGCTGCAACCATACTGAAGCCTTCACGCAAACGAATATCTGCCGGAATCCCTGCGTCTTGTATTTGTTCCAATACGCTGTTCACGACTTCTGCTGTGTAGGCCAACTGAATACGGTGCTGATCTGCACTGGAGGACGCGGCAAGCGGCTGAATTTGTTTCTTACTTAGCAGACTTTCTACATCACGTTGCGCCGCGGCAAAGTCATGTGAGCGAGGAATATCTAACTGCAATACGCAAACATCATTGAGTGACGTGATGATCTTCGCGCCACGGCCAGATGCCAGCACACGCTCAATGCGTGTCGACCCCGACTCAGGGTCATAGCTGCAACGGAGATTCAAGTCGATATTACTTTGTGCAACAGGCTGAAGTGTACGAGTGTGCAGCACAGGTGCGGCAAGGCGAGCTAACTCCGCCGCTTCATCAAGACGCAGCAACGGCAGCAAACAAGAATCTATTACTACGCGGGGATCTGCACTGTAAACGCCAGCGACATCACTCCAAATGGTTACGCGTGAAACGTCTGCTAACGCCCCTATAATAGTGGCGGAATAGTCAGAGCCGTTGCGTCCTAGCAGCACGGTTTCACCGGTTTTGTTCTGTGCCATGAAGCCTGTGATCACGACACGTCGCTGCGTGTGCTGAATAAGTTGTTCTTTAAGGAGTGGCCATGAACTGGCACGATCCACCTCAGGTTGAGCACCACGTTCCGCACGCAAAAACGAACGCGAATCCAGTTTCACGGCCGGCAGGTTTAGCTGCGTCAACAGGGAAGATAAAAGACGTGCAGACCAGATTTCTCCGAAACCCTGAACCCAAGCTCGTTGGGCTTCAGAGAGCGGGCTCTCTGACACTTTGGCCATTTCACTGAAATCGTTGTATAGCAAGTCCACCAAGTCTTGCTTCTGATCTCCCTCAATCAAGTTCTCGATCAGATCTTGCTGGTACTTACGCAGGTTCTGGAAGCTCTCATGAGCAAGGCGACCATCCTGACTAAGCAGAGATAGCCATTCAATCAGTCTGTTTGTGGTTTTGCCTGCTGCTGACACCACAATGATGTCAGTCGCACCACTGTACTGCTCCAAAATTTTTGCCACGCGGCGAAAACAATCTGGATCGGCAAGGCTACTGCCGCCGAACTTATGTAACTGACGGGAATGCAACTGCTGAGGGGATACTACTTCAACCGCGCTCATTGCTGGCTCTCTCTTACTATATCAAATGCATATTTTAGGTCTGCGACCAGATCACTATGATCCTCCAGACCAATAGACAAACGCAATAGCGTCGCGGCAATCCCCGCTTCCGCTTGTGCTTCGTCAGACATGGCACGATGGGTCATCGAGCCTGGGTGAGTCACTAAGCTCTCCACACCGCCCAATGATTCGGCCAAAGAGAATAGCTTAAGTGAGGTCAGGAAAAGTTTCAGCTCTCTTTCACCACCTTTAAGCTCAAAGCTCAACATTCCACCGAAACCTGACTGTTGTTTCTTCGCTATCTCATGACCTGGGTGCGTTGGCAATGCCGGATGGTAAATGACATCGACCAACGGCTCTTGCTTTAGGTAATCCAAAACAGCCGCGCTGTTTTCTTCATGCTGGCGCATTCGGGCATTCAATGTGCGTAATCCACGCAGGGTCATGTAGCTGTCAAACGCGTTTCCGGTCGCACCAATGCAATTCCCCCACCATTTGAGCTCATCAGCAAGCTCAGCATCTTTGGCAACCACAACACCGCCAACCGTATCTGAATGGCCATTAATAAATTTTGTGGTCGAATGGACGACAAAATCAGCACCCAATGTTATTGGCTGCTGAAGTGCGGGTGACAAAAAGGTATTGTCCACGCCCACCTTGGCACCCACTGCGTGAGCTTTCTGACAGATTTCGGCAATATCAACCACACGAAGCAGGGGATTCGACGGCGTCTCAATCCACACCAGTTTAGGTTTCTTCTCTAACGCAAGCGCCAATGCGTCACAGTCTGCCTGATCGACAAACTCCACCTTAAATGCACCTTTCTTCGCACGAGAGTCAAACAAACGGTAAGTCCCGCCGTAGCAATCGTGCGGCGCAATGATCAGATCGTCAGGTGAAAGCAACGACAGCAGAAGATTGATGGCAGACATACCACAATTGGTGACCACAGCACCCGCACCATGCTCTAGTTCTGAAAGTGCATTCTCAAGCAGGCTGCGCGTTGGGTTACCACCTCGGGCATAATCGTAGGTAGGTACTTCACCAAACTCAGGAAATTCGTAATTTGTAGATAGATAAATAGGTGGAACCACGGCATGATGTTGTGAGTCGGTGGTGATACCTGTACGTACTGCGATGGTTGCTGACTTCTTGTCACTCATTGCGTGCTTCCCTGTCTTAGATGTTCGTATTTCGAGCAGAATAACCCCAACCTTAACCATTAAACAATGAGACGTCAATCCTTCTGGACGTCTATATGTCTTTACATATAGCGGTCGATATCGCTAGAATTTGAACTTCATCCAACTTGGGCGAGTTGTTTCCCGCCTTAACAGCAACTTGTATAAATAACCTGCTAAGAAGGTGACCAATGGCAGACTGGAATGGCGAATACATTAACCCGTACGCTGAGCACGGAAAAAAGAAAGAGCAGGTAAAGAAAATCACCGTTTCTATCCCGCTGAAAGTGCTTAAAATCTTAACCGATGAGCGTACTCGCCGTCAGGTAAATAACCTGCGCCACGCCACCAACAGTGAACTGCTGTGTGAAGCGTTTTTACACGCATATACCGGCCAGCCACTGCCAACGGATGATGATATTCGCAAGGACAAAGCAGACAGCGTGCCTGTGGAAGCGAAGCGCATTATGAAAGAACTCGGTATAGAGTTTAACGAAGAAGAATATTAACTTCGTCAGCGCAGAGACAAAAAAACCAGCCAAATGGCTGGTTTTTCTTTATCTCGCCTAACAGAAGGTTTACTTACCTTCCATGTAGTTTTCCGGCATTTCAATCCGCGCCACACCAGATTCTACAGCAGCGTCCGCAACGGCTTTTGCTACACGTGGCAAAAGACGCGGGTCCATCGGTTTTGGAATGATGTAGTCTTTACCAAACGTCAGTGAATCCACTCGGGCAGCTTTCAGGACTTCAGCGGGCACAGGCTCTTTGGCCAATAAGCGAATTGCTTCAACCGCTGCCAGTTTCATCTCGTCATTGATTCGACTCGCTCGGACATCCAGCGCACCACGGAAGATAAACGGAAAACACAACACGTTGTTTACCTGGTTCGGATAATCTGAACGGCCGGTACCCATGATCAGGTCGTCACGCACTTGGTGTGCAAGTTCCGGTTTGATTTCTGGGTCTGGGTTAGAACACGCAAACACAATGGGGTTGTCTGCCATCAACTTCAATGCGTCTGGCGGCAACAAGTCTGGGCCAGATACACCCAAAAAGATGTCAGCCCCTTCAATCACATCTTCAAGTGTACGCTTGTCGGTATTGTTCGCGAACAGTTGCTTATATTCGTTGATGTCATCACGGCGAGTATGGATCACACCTTTACGATCCAGCATGTAGATTTTCTCACGCTGCGCACCGCATTTGATCAGCAGTTCCATACACGCAACCGCTGCCGCGCCGGCGCCCAAGCATACAATCACAGCCTCGTTAATGGCCTTACCTTGCAGCTCCAACGCATTTAGCATACCTGCCGCTGTCACAATCGCTGTACCGTGTTGGTCGTCGTGGAAGACAGGCACATGGCAACGCTCAATAAGTTGCTTTTCAATTTCAAAGCAATCTGGTGCTTTAATGTCTTCGAGGTTGATCCCACCAAAGGTGTCAGAGATGTTCGCGACGGTATCAACAAACTCTTCAATCGTGCGGTGTTTCACTTCGATGTCGATAGAGTCCAAACCAGCAAAACGCTTGAACAGCAAAGCTTTGCCTTCCATGACAGGCTTAGAGGCCAGTGGACCAAGGTTACCCAGTCCCAAAATAGCCGTACCGTTAGAGATAACAGCAACCATGTTGCCTTTTGCGGTGTATTTGTAAACGTTATCTGCATCTTGCGCAATTTCACGCACTGGCTCTGCCACACCTGGGCTATATGCCAATGCAAGATCTTCAACGGTATCCGCGGGTTTTGTTAGTTCTACAGAAATTTTGCCTGGCACTGGGTAAGCATGGTAGTCCAGTGCCTGTTGGCGCTTGTCTTCAGACATGTATGTGTTCCTGACTTTATTTGTTATTGGCGAAGTAACCTTGCTGCTTCCTAACGTGCAAGCGAAAAAGGACAAACAGCTGTTTATTGGAAATGCCAAAGAGTGCATTTCAACACCGCAGAACGCCCGACTGTATCTAAGTATTGTGCCGCTAATTCTTTGAGTTTAGCTGACAAATAACACGGTAAGTGTACACACTGACTATGACGCTTAGAGGTCAAGCATAGGCGGTATATACCCAAGCAACTCGAAGGTGCTTAAGTATAAAAAGGAATGACGAGATGTTAACGCAGTGAGGTTAAATGAACCAGCCATTCACATGGATAATACCAATTGGAATAAAAAACCCAGAATATATGACCCAGTGGAATATCAGGCCACTGAAATCGTGCACTTCTAGGCATATTCTGCCGACAAACAAGAGACTGCTGTAGTGGAAAGAGAAATAGCACTTTCAGCGTGTTCAACGGCTTACTGTTTCATTCGATTGGTATAAGCGTAATAGTCTACCTATACTGAACCATGTAAAAGGTCTTACTAGCTGTACGGCATAAAAAAAAGGGGTGCTTTCGCACCCCTTTTTTTGGATTCTGGCAAGATTACTTGCTAGCCAGCATGCCGAAACGCTTGTTGAAGCGGTCAACACGGCCACCGGTGTCAACAACACGTTGAGTACCAGTGTAGAATGGGTGACACTTGTCACATACGTCCAGGTTGATGTCTTTACCTAGAGTAGTACGGAATTCAAAAGTGTTGCCGCAAGAGCATTTTGCTGTTACAGCTTTGTATTCTGGATGGATACCAGCTTTCATAGGGATAACCTCTAATAAAGGCCGTGTCGCTCTCCCGAGCCTATCGGGCACCACACGTCGTTAACAAACAATTGTAAGGCGCGAAATTCTAATCAAGGTGACCGCGAATCGCAACTTTTTTGTTCAACTCATTTTCACCGCTTGCTATCTACTCGTCACGCAAGAATTTTTCGCTGTGAGCTTTTCGCTCTTGCTCGTCATAGGTACACTGTCGGCTATCCACTTTAATCAATGTGTGCGCACTGAATGACCCCTACCATTGCGCAGGTTGCCCTGCCTGTACCACTGCACAAGACGTTCGACTATCGCATCACGAATGATATCCCAGTTGTGGGTGGTCGCGTGCGTGTGCCATTTGGTAAGCAATATAAAGTGGGGATTGTCACCGCGTTAGTCAGCACCTCTGAATTTCCACTCGACCAAATTAAACCTATCAATACCGTCTTGGATACTGCGCCTCTTTGGCGTCCCTCCTTATATAAGCTATTGAACTGGGCGAGTCGTTATTATCAGTACCCATTAGGTGACGCACTCGCAACCGTCATGCCCGGCCACCTTAGAAAAGGAAAGCCCGCGCTTCGCGAACGAGAAAAACAGTGGTCTTTGACCGATTCAGGGCGTGAACAGCCTCTTTCCGCGCTCACACGCGCACCAAAGCAGGCACGTGTTCTTCAATTACTTCGTGCAGGCGCAATGAATCACAGTGATTTATTGGAACAAGAAGTCACGGCCCCTATCCTTAAAACCGTCGAAGAAAAAGGTTGGGTTGCTGCGAGCGTGGATCATCCGTCTGAGCCTTGGCGACGCCACTACGACGTCATTGAGGACAAACCGACGCTCAATCATGAGCAAGCGATGGCCGTTGCCACTATCAATGCCAACCCTGAGTTCGGTTGCTATCTGATTGAGGGGGTCACGGGGTCCGGTAAAACCGAGGTGTATCTGAACCTGTTGGAGCCCGTCCTTGCACGTGGACAACAAGCATTGATCCTCGTACCCGAAATAGGCCTGACACCGCAAACCATTAACCGCTTTAAACGCCGATTCAATGTGCCCGTTGAAGTGCTTCACTCTGGCCTTAACGATACCGAACGTTTAAACGCCTGGCTTGCAGCTAGAGACAATGAAGCGGCCATTATTATCGGCACGCGCTCTGCACTCTTCTCACCATGCCAATCGCTTGGCATCATTATTGTTGATGAAGAGCACGACGCCTCGTACAAACAACAAGATTCATTCCGCTATCACGCACGAGACCTCGCGGTCATGCGTGCGCACGAAGAAAATATCCCTGTCATTTTGGGCTCAGCCACACCGTCTCTAGAAAGCCTGCATAACGCCACGACGGGCAAATATCATCACCTCACCCTGTCTAAGCGAGCGGGTAATGCTGTCAAAGCTAAACATGGCATACTCGATATTCGTGGCCTTTACCTAGAAGCTGGCCTGTCTGCCCCATTAATTGCGGAGATGCGAAAGCACCTCAATGACGGCAATCAGGTAATGTTGTTTTTAAATCGACGCGGTTATGCCCCGGCTTTGATGTGTCACGAGTGCGGTTGGTTAGCCGAATGTAAGCGATGCGACGCTTACTTCACACTGCACCAACAAAGCGGCGAATTGCGCTGCCACCACTGTGGCTCTCAGCGCCCTATCCCACATCAATGTGGCGGATGCGGCTCTACCCAACTTATCAGTGTTGGCGTAGGGACTGAGCAGTTAGAGTCACAACTGACAACGCTATTCCCTGAATTCAAAACCATTCGTATCGACCGGGATAACACTCGACGCAAAGGGGCACTGGAAAGCTACCTCAATGCCATTCACAACAAAGAGTATCAAATTCTTATCGGTACTCAGATGCTGGCAAAAGGCCACCACTTCCCGGATGTAACTCTGGTTGCCTTGGTCGATGTCGACAGTGCGTTATTCAGTAACGACTTTCGCGCGCCAGAGCGACTGGCACAGTTGTTTGTGCAAGTTGCTGGCCGCGCAGGCCGTGCAAGCAAACCTGGCTTTGTGTTGCTACAAACACATCACCCCGAGCATGCGCTGCTGCAATCGCTTACGCGTCAAGGTTATGACAGCTTTGCGCGCGCTGCCTTATTGGAGCGAAAACAGGCTCAATTGCCACCATACAGCTTCTTTGCGCTTATTCGCGCAGAGGGCCACCAGAGCGAGATGGTTGAACAGTTTCTCTATCAAGCTCGAACGGTATTTGAGGCCAGTCCACTAGACAATGATGAGTGTGCCGTCATGGGCCCAGCTCCGGCACCTTTGCATCGACGTTCTGGCCGTTATCGTTGGCAGTTGATTTACCAAGCCCCGAATCGCCGGATTTTGCAACAACGATTGTCAATTGCCTTGCCAGCCATTCGTCAGTTACCGCTGTCTAAAAAAGTACGCTGGTCTCTCGATATCGAACCTCAAGACATGAGCTGAGCAAATTTCATTCAACTAAACCGATCGACATCACGGTATTCTTGAAATAACTGTTAACATGACCATGTTTAATACAGCCCCATAAGATTAAGATAGAGGGTGTAGACAATAGTTGTCTCATTGCTGTAGGTCCCTAACGGGAAGCATTTGCCAATAAAAACAAGCAAGAGGAAAACTACTATGGCGACAATGAAGGATGTTGCCCATCTGGCTGGCGTCTCTACGGCGACGGTATCCCGCGCGCTGATGAACCCAGAGAAGGTGTCGGCGTCTACGCGAAAAAAAGTCGAACAAGCGGTAATGGAAGCGGGTTATAGCCCGAACTCTCTCGCTCGAAACCTAAGACGCAATGAGTCAAAGACCATTGTAGCGATCGTGCCAGACATCTGTGACCCTTACTTTACAGAGATCATTCGCGGCATCGAAGAAGCTGCGATGGAACACGGGTATCTGGTGTTACTTGGGGACAGTGGGCAACAGGAAAGTCGAGAAAGCTCTTTCGTAAATCTCGTCTTCACCAAGCAAGCCGATGGTATGCTGCTGCTCGGCACCGATCTTCCCTTTGATGTCAGTAAACCTGAACAGAAGAATTTGCCGCCTCTTGTCATGGCTTGTGAATATGCGCCCGAGTTGGAGTTACCGACCGTCCATATCGACAACCTGACGGCCGCCTTTGAAGCTGTGAACTATCTGACTCAAGTCGGTCACAAGCAAATTGCGCAAATAACAGGTGCGCCAGATGCTGCTCTGACCCAGTTCCGCGTACAAGGCTATCAACAAGCGTTACGTCGAGGTGGTGTGATCATTAACCCCGCCTATACCGTTGCTGGTGACTTTACATTTTCTGCAGGCGCGCGTGCAATGACCACATTGCTGTCGCTGCCGACACCTCCTACTGCCGTATTCTGCCACTCAGATGTCATGGCCATTGGTGCGATGCAGCAAGCGAAGCGCCTTGGCTTCCGTGTACCGCACGACATTTCCATTGTTGGATTTGATGACATTCAGTTTGCCGAATACTGCGACCCAGCATTGACGACGGTATCTCAACCACGCTATGACATTGGTCGACAAGCCATGTTAATGCTATTGAAAATCCTCAAAGGGAATGATGTCCAAGCAGGTTCTCGCTTGCTGGATGCGCAACTCGTCATTCGAGAGAGTGTGGCACCACCGTCACGCTAGAGCGCGAAGGGGCAATTGAGCTTCCAGAAAATTGCAGCAACGCAACACACTGGAAGATCAATCGCCCTTGAGCACTGGCGTAGTTTCAATCAAGCCAGTACCATATAGCCAACGACTCGACGAAAAAGATACGTAAATCAGTGGCAACCAGAGACTATGTCAAGCGCGGAAAATCACCGCGAAAACCAACCCGGGCAACAAAGAAACAACCTCCAAAGTCAGCATTTCCCCTCAAGTGGGCACTGCTCGCTTTCGTGTTGCTTGCAGGATTTGGTTACGGCCTTTACTACTTAGCAACCTCTGAGCCACCAGCAAAACCTCAGCCAGAAAAAGTGGCCCCTACCAAGCCATCGACACCCAAGAAAGAAGATGTGATTCCGCCTAAACCTGTTGAAGAGTGGACCTACATCGAAGAGCTTGAAAACAAAAAGGTGACGGTCGAAGCCAACGAGCAGGAAGTATCTACTCGCCCGTACCTCATGCAGTGTGGTGCCTACCGCAGTGCCAGCCAAGCTGACGAGCGCAAGGCAATGATTGCGTTCCAAGGGCTAGAAAGCCACATCAAGACCAGCCAAGGCGAAAAAGGGATATGGTATCGCGTCGTGTTGGGACCGTATCCGCTCAAGCGAGAAGCTGAAAAAGACCGAAACATGCTTAAGCGAGCGGGTATCGAGCCGTGCGCAATTTGGTATTGGAATTAAACTTTCCGAAATATCCCCAAATAACCCGCTTAAAATTAAGGCAAAGTAGTCACCATGCACTACTTTGCCCTTGAATTGCCTTCCTATCATCCCCACCTCCTCTTTTAACAACCCATACTGGTAAAAACCAGAAAGAAAAGTAGAGGTTCTACCGTGACAACTATCGTTTCTGTTCGCCGCAACGGCAAAGTAGTGATCGCCGGTGATGGCCAGGTGTCACTGGGTAATACCGTAATGAAAGGCAATGCCCGTAAAGTTCGCCGCCTGTACAACAACAAAGTACTGGCTGGTTTCGCTGGCGGCACCGCAGATGCTTTCACCCTATTCGAACGTTTTGAGCGTAAGCTTGAAATGCACCAAGGTCACTTGACCAAAGCAGCTGTTGAACTGGCTAAAGACTGGCGTAGCGACCGCGCTTTGCGCCGACTAGAAGCACTCTTGGCAGTTGCTGATGAAACCGCATCACTGGTTATCACAGGTAACGGTGATGTCGTTCAGCCTGAGCATGATCTGATTGCTATTGGCTCGGGCGGTAACTTTGCCCAAGCAGCAGCGACAGCCCTGCTGGAAAATACCGAACTGGACGCACGCACGATTGCTGAAAAATCGCTGACAATTGCTGGTGACATATGCGTGTTCACCAACCAGTTCCACACCATCGAAGAATTAGATTACTAAGGCAGGAATCAGATCATGTCTGAAATGACCCCACGCGAAATTGTTTCCGAACTTGACCGCCATATCATTGGTCAGCACAAAGCTAAGCGTGCTGTTGCTATCGCACTGCGCAACCGCTGGCGCCGTATGCAGCTCAATGACGATCTGCGCGCCGAAGTAACCCCTAAGAACATTCTGATGATCGGCCCTACTGGTGTGGGTAAAACCGAGATTGCACGTCGCTTGGCTAAACTCGCGAATGCACCTTTCATCAAAGTCGAAGCGACCAAATTCACCGAAGTGGGTTACGTTGGTAAGGAAGTAGAAACTATCATCCGCGACCTGACCGATGTGGCTATCAAGATGACCCACCAGCAAGCGATGGAAAAAGTAAAATTCCGCGCAGAAGAGCTGGCAGAAGAGCGTATCCTTGATGTGCTGCTACCGCCACCTCGCGACGCTTGGGGCCAGAACGAGGAGTCAAAAACAGATTCTTCTACCCGCCAAAGCTTCCGCAAGAAAATTCGTGAAGGCCAGCTGGATGACAAAGACATCGAAATCGATGTTGCAGCACCTCAGATGAGCATGGAGATCATGGCACCTCCTGGTATGGAAGAAATGACCAACCAGTTGCAAAGCATGTTCCAAAATCTTGGTGGTAATGGCGCATCGAAAAAGCGCAAGATGAAGCTGAAAGATGCACTGAAAGCCGTTACTGAAGAAGAAGCTGCAAAACTGGTTAATCAAGAAGAGCTGAAAGAGCAAGCAATCGCATCGGTGGAAAATAACGGTATCGTGTTCATCGACGAAATCGACAAGATTTGTAAGCGCGGTGAAAGCTCGGGCCCAGATGTGTCTCGTGAAGGTGTTCAGCGCGATCTGCTGCCGCTGGTTGAAGGCAGCACCGTATCTACCAAACACGGTATGGTGAAAACAGATCACATCCTGTTTATCGCATCGGGTGCGTTCCAAGTAGCTGCGCCGTCCGATCTGATCCCTGAACTGCAAGGCCGTCTGCCAATCCGTGTTGAGCTTGAAGCACTGACTGCATCTGACTTCCAACGCATTCTGACTGAGCCAAATGCGTCGTTGACTGCACAGTACTCTGCACTGATGGGTACCGAAGACGTCAGTCTTACCTTCACTCAAGACGGCATCGAAGAGATCGCAAACGCGGCATGGCGTGTGAACGAAAGAACTGAGAACATCGGTGCACGTCGTCTTCACACTGTGATGGAGCGTCTGGTTGATGAAATCTCTTACGACGCGAGTGAGCGTGGTGGTGACGCTTTCGAAATCAACGCAGACTACGTTCGTGGCCACCTTGAAGAATTGGTTGATGACGAAGATCTGAGCCGCTTTATCCTTTAACGGATAAACGAAAACGGGCAGCCATAGGTTGCCCGTTTTTTTTTCAGTTTTCATTTTCCTATGAGGGGGATTCAGTATCGACATTGCTCAACGTGACAAAAACACCAATAATGTCACCTGCGTTATTTTGGTTTGCCAAGGCTATGTCTGTGTCCACCTTTAAAATTTGGCTTGAAGCCGCACGTCCGAAAACCCTGCCACTCGCGATTGCCTGTATATTATCAGGCAGTGCTGTTGCTGCGCAGACTTCGGCCTTTTCCCTGTCTATTACTCTGCTAGCGTTGGTTACCGCTTTACTGCTGCAAATTTTGTCCAATCTTGCCAACGACTACGGCGATGCCGTCAAAGGGACAGATAATGAAGACCGCTTAGGCCCCAAACGGGCTATTCAACAAGGCTTAGTCACACCTAAAGCCATGAAAAGTGCCATGCTCTTCAATGTCATTCTGACCATGGCAGCGGGCGCTGCACTGGTATTCACGGCCTTTGATAAGCCCACGGACATACTCAGCTTCATCGGCCTAGGCGCATTAGCGATTGTTGCTGCCATTTGCTACACCGTCGGCAACAAGCCCTATGGTTACCAAGGACTTGGTGATCTGTCCGTTCTAATTTTCTTCGGTTGGTTAGGTGTTGCAGGGACGTACTACCTGCAAACAGGCGGTCTGGATTCTTCCGTATTACTGCCCGCCACCGCATGCGGATTACTGGCCGTTGGGGTGCTGAACATTAATAACCTTCGCGATATCGACAACGATCGCGCGTGTGGTAAGCACACGTTAGTGGTGCGCATGGGGCCGAGATGGGGTCGTATTTACCATCAACTGTTGTTATCAGGCGCATTTTTCTGTTTTGCCGCATTTGCCGCAATGGAGCACCTTAGCCTACTGGGCTGGATATTCGCCCTGTCGTTGCCAATGGCCATCAAACATGGTTTAGCCGTTTGGCGTGCAAGAGATGGAGAAACGCTGCGCCCAATGATGGGTGATATGGTGAAAGTCGCCTTATTGACTAACATCTTGTTTGCGGCTGGAATCCTGCTGCAATAATACAGCGAAGAAAGGCAGACGATTTGTGTTTTGAGTCATTGCAAAGCCCTTGCGTCTCGTTATACTTTTTTGCATAGGGTAGCTGCTACCTTTTCGGCAGCTACTGTCTTGCCTCCCGGCATTTATACGTCTCAAGAAGAAGTCTGATTATGGAATACAATACCTCCGAACTGTGCGACATGTACCTGGATCAGGTTGATGTACTTGAACCAATGATGAACTCTTACGGTGGACGAAGCTCGTTTGGCGGCAAGATCACCACAGTGAAATGCTTCGAAGACAATGGTGTGATCCGTCAAGTTGCAGAGCAGGAAGGCGAAGGCCGCGTCATGCTCGTTGACGGTGGTGGCTCATTACGACGCGCGCTTATTGACGCTGACATCGTTGCCATGGCTGCTGAGAACAATTGGGAAGGCATCGTAGTGTACGGCTGTGTACGCGATGTGGATGCGCTGGATGAGTTTGATATCGGCATTCAGGCACTTGCTTCTATTCCTGTCGGCGCAGACAGTCAAGGTATTGGTGAAGTCGAAGTGCCAGTGAACTTCGGTGGTGTTACCTTCATTCCAGAAGATCACCTATACGCTGACACCACGGGCGTTATCCTGTCGCAAGAGCCGATTGATATCGAATAGTCTGAAACGACGTAGGTATACGCCAATAAAAAAACAGAGCCATTCGGCTCTGTTTTTTGTTATTCAACTTCTTCGATTTTGCCCAGCAGGCTACGAATACGTTGTTGCCATGCATCGTGGTCCGCTTTCAAGCGCGCGTTTTCTTGTTCCAACGCATCGCGGTTTTCGCGCACTGCATCAGATTCACGGCCCAGTGATTCATTTTGTTCTTTTAATTCTTCGATTTCCATTTGCAGCAACGAAATCGTGTCTACAGCCATTTGAACTTTGGCTTCAAGCTGCTCTAAAATTTCCAATGACATCAAGGCCACCTATATATTCCAACGTTGTAAGCGTAATACGCGAACCTTACCAAGGCTTGCGCCAACAGGCATGATTGCCTCACGCGTCCCGAAGATCCTATTCTAACGGCGCACGGCGATGGTCGCACCTTCCTTATACACTTTTAGATCACAAGCGAACAAAAAAGCACCATCGCTAACACCTTCTTAAATCTCATCTTTTACGAATCTAAGCAATTCGATAGCACAAAGTGACTAATAATGCGATCCCATTCAATTTTTATTCACTTTTGGCATGATAGTGTAAATAGGATCGTATCTCTCTTGGAGTATTCCAAGATTTGCCACTCTAGGCCGGGCTGACAGTTTTCTGTCAGCCTTTTTTCTTTTTTGTTATCTCAACACACCTGAATGCGTCGATTGTCATTTTTGGGAAAGACTTTAATGCTCAAACGAGCAAAAAATAGTCAATAAATGCGCGAACGCACATTTCAATGTTCTACGTTTATATGAAGTTCGTTTCAATGCCCGAGACGCTTTATATTTCGTGCAATAATCACGAAAGCGTTAGCGCACCTTACAGCCAGTCTTACTCGGCACTACGCTTTAAGTAACAATATGAAGAGGATACCTTATGAGCACCGAGCAAAAATATGTCGTTGCTTTGGATCAGGGAACCACCAGCTCTCGTGCGGTGATCCTAGATCATGACGCGAATATCGTCACAGCAGCGCAACGGGAGTTTACCCAGATTTACCCTGAATCTGGCTGGGTAGAGCATGACCCGTTAGAAATTTTTGCCACACAAAGTGCCACCCTGGTAGAGGCTCTCGGAAAAGCGGGTATCCGTTCTGACCAAGTCGCCGCCATAGGTATTACCAACCAACGTGAAACTACCGTGGTGTGGAACCGCCATACCGGTAAGCCCATCTACAACGCCATCGTCTGGCAATGTCGACGAACCGCCCCTATCTGTGAGCAACTAAAGGCAGACGACTATGAGGATTATGTCCTCGAGAATACAGGCCTAGTGGTTGACCCTTACTTCTCTGGCACCAAAATCAAATGGATACTCGATCATGTAGAAGGCGCGCAGGAACTCGCCGAAAAAGGCGATTTGCTCTTTGGTACCATCGATACTTGGCTGATTTGGAAAATGACGCAAGGGCGCATCCACGTCACTGACTATACCAATGCCAGCCGCACCATGCTGTTTAACATTAATTCACTGGAGTGGGATCCAACCCTGCTTAGTGCGCTGAACATCCCCGCCTCCATGATGCCTGAGGTCAAAGCCTCCTCTACGGTTTACGGTGAAACCAATATTGGCGGTAAAGGGGGTACGCGTATACCTATCGCAGGCATCGCTGGCGATCAACAAGCGGCACTATTCGGTCAGATGTGTGTAGAAGCGGGTCAAGCCAAGAACACCTATGGCACGGGATGCTTCCTTTTGATGAACACGGGCAAAGAGAAGGTCACGTCGCGAAATGGTCTTCTCACTACCCTCGCCTGCGGTCCAAAAGGTGAAGTCGCATACGCACTGGAAGGTGCGGTGTTTATGGGCGGCGCGTCGATTCAATGGCTACGTGATGAAATGAAGTTAATTCGAGATGCCAAAGACTCAGAATATTTCGCCACCCAAGTCGCCACCAGTAACGGCGTGTATGTTGTGCCTGCTTTCACGGGTCTCGGGGCACCGCATTGGGATCCGTACGCGCGCGGCACCATCGTTGGGATCACGCGAGGTGTCAACGCGAACCACATTATTCGCGCAACCCTAGAAAGCATCGCTTATCAATCTTTAGATGTGTTGACCGCAATGGAAGCCGACTCCGGTATCAAACTCGATTTCCTGAAAGTCGACGGGGGTGCCGTGGCGAATAATTTCCTCATGCAATTCCAATCTGACGTGCTTAATACAGAAGTACAGCGACCAAAAGTTACAGAAGTCACTGCATTGGGAGCGGCCTACCTTGCAGGTCTCGCCGTAGGCTTTTGGGGCAGCATTGATGAGCTACGAGGAAAGTCGGAAATCGACCGTGTCTTTACGCCTTGTGAAGATGACGGCAAGCGCGAACGTCGTCATCGCGGTTGGCAACGCGCCGTTGAATGTTCAAAAGGCTGGGAGCAGCACTAACCCCTTGTCACGACGATGTGCAATATCACGTCGTCGTGCTTCGATCTCCAAAAACGCAAACGTTTACTTTTGGCTTATGGTAGAATCCGCGCCGAGCTTTTTCGTTGTCGACGTATGGTGTCGGCAACGCCCCACTTTCATGTATTACATTCTCTGGAGTTAGGATGAAACGCGATTTAGCGATGGCTTTTTCACGCGTCACAGAAGGCGCAGCACTGGCGGGTTACAAGTGGCTTGGCCGCGGTGACAAGAACGCAGCAGACGGTGCAGCTGTAGAGGTTATGCGTATTCTGCTTAACAAGACTGAGATTGAAGGTGAAATTGTTATCGGTGAGGGCGAAATTGACGAAGCGCCAATGCTCTACATCGGTGAAAAAGTAGGTATGGGTGGTGACGCGGTTGATATCGCAGTTGATCCTATCGAAGGCACCCGCATGACAGCAATGGGTCAGTCGAATGCACTGGCTGTTTTGGCAGCTGGCGAAAAAGGCTCGTTCCTGAAAGCACCAGACATGTACATGGAAAAGCTGGTTGTCGGTCCTGAAGCAAAAGGCGCGATCAACCTAGAACTGCCCCTGCGTGACAACTTAATCAACATTGCAAAGGCACTAAACAAGACACTGGATGAATTGGTTGTCACCACACTGGCTAAGCCACGACACGATGACACCATCCGTGAAATGCAGGAAATGGGTATCAAGGTGTTCGCGATCCCAGATGGCGACGTTGCCGCTTCTATCCTGACGTGTATGCCTGACAGCGAAGTCGATGTCATGTACGGCATTGGTGGTGCACCAGAAGGTGTCGTATCTGCAGCTGTGATCCGCGCATTGGGCGGTGACATGAACGGTCGTTTGCTTCCTCGCCACGAAGTGAAAGAAGACAACGAAGAAAACCGCCGCATGGGCGAGTTGGAAATCTCACGCTGTAAAGAAATGGGCATCGAGACCAATATTCGCCTGAAAATGGAAGACATGGCGAGCAGCGACAACGTGATTTTCGCCGCGACGGGCATTACTAAAGGCGATCTGCTTGAAGGCATTGCGCGTAAAGGCAATATCGCGACCACGGAGACGTTGTTAATCCGTGGCAAGTGCCGCACCATCCGTCGTATTAAATCGACCCATTACCTAGATCGTAAAGACGATGCGGTGAAAGAGCTCATCCTCTAAGGGAGCGAGGTTCAAAAAAGCACGCCATGGCGTGCTTTTTTTGTTTACGCGTTAAGTACTTTTCGCGGGCGTTTTATTCCTGACCGGCTTTTTAAACAAAGCCAGTAACGGGATCAAAACAAAGTACGACACCATGATAAAGCCGAAGGTATACACAAAGGCCAACAATGTTGACTGCTGGTGCAGCATTTGTGTCAGGTGGGCAATAAAGCTTGGGTCTGTCACCGCTTTCCCTTGGGAGGCAGCAAATTGCTGAACCAAAGGATTGTCTGGCGTGAGACCTCCGCCTAATGCATGCCACTCTTTTTGCTGTATCTGACTGAAATAGGTATTCACGATCGAAATACCAAATGAGCCACCCAAGGTTCGGCAGAGGTTAAACACTACAGCACCGCCAACTGCCTGATTTGGTGCAAGCGTCGCATACGCCAATTGGCTCAGCGGCGCGAAGACAAGCCCCATTCCTGCCCCTTGGATAATACTTGGTAAAAGCACCCAATAGACATCGATATCCAGTGAATAGCGCATCATGATAAAGCTGCCGATACCATTAAGCAGCAAGCCAATCACGATCAGCTTTCTTGGGTCTAGCCTGTCAATAAAACGTGATATGGATAGCAGCACAATGGCGGAAGCAAGCCCTCGGGGAGCCATCACAAAACCGGTCGTGTCCACAGGATAACCCAGCAACTGCTCCAGCATCATTGGCTGCAATTGCGTGATACCAAACATCCCCATAGAGAAACCCATCATCACAATGCACGATAACAACAGGTTCCTGTCTTTTAACAACCACATCGGAGCGATGTCGCCTTTAGTTCGAAAAGACCGTATCAGGAAAAATGCCCACGCGATCGCCGCGATCACTAACGAGAACAGAATGGTATTTGAGGCAAACCAGTTATCTTGATTCCCACGCTCAAGCACCATTTGCAACAGGCCAATCCCTATTGCCATGCCAAATACGAGCGGCCAATCAACAGAGTGCTTTCCACGGCCATCGAGGTGAACAAACACGGCAAGCAAGGTCAGACACAAAATGCCAACTGGCACATTCACATAGAATATCCAGCGCCAGTCCATGTTCTCAGTGATCACGCCGCCAACCGTTGGGCCCAGTATCGGCCCTAGCAACACACCGACGGAAAACAGAGCCATCGCCTTGCCACGCTCTTCCGGTGGGTAAATCTGCACCATGATGGACTGAGACAGCGGAATGACAGAGGCACCAAACGCACCTTGCATGATTCGGAATACAATCATCTCGGTAAGCGTATCCGCTTGACCACAAAGTGCAGACGTCGCAATAAAGCCAGCAACCGAGACTAACAGCAATCGTCTGACGCCAAATTTGAGACTCAAATAGCTCGCAAGGGGGATGCAGATCGCCTCCGCCATAGAATATGACGTCAAAACCCATGTCACTTGCTCAGACGTGACACCGAGTGCCCCCATCATATGCGGCAGGGACACATTGGCGATGGTCATGTCGAGAAGCACCATGATCGCGGACAGCATGACCGCGACCGTGATCATCAAACGGTTGCCACCTGGAGGCAGCGCGATGGCTCCGCCGTTGTCGTTATTGGCTACCATCTTTAGTCGCCTTAGTCAGCGTATCAATAGTGACTGTGGCACTGGCCCCCACACGAAGCGGCGGCTCTCCCGCCTCTGGTGAAATTGACAATTTAACAGGGAAACGCTGCGGGACTTTCACCCAATTCCCTGTTGCATTTTCGGGCGGAAGCAAAGAGAACGACGATCCACTCGCCGGAGAAATGGCCTCTACTGACCCTTTAAACGCAGTATCAGGATACATATCCAATACGACAGTGGCTGTCATACCGGGTTTGATGTAGCCAATGTCCCCTTCTTTGTAATTGGCCTGCACCCAGAATGAATTATCTTCCACCAGCGGCATCATAGACTGCCCTGTCGCCACCACACTGCCTGGACGCACATTGACATCACCGAGCTTGCCTGAGGATGGAGCAATGATTTCGGTGTAAGACAGATTCAAAGACGCTTCTGACAACGCCGCAGCCGCTTGCTTAACCGCAGGGGCTTCATCACCTGTTGCGCCTTGCTCACTGATCAACTGAGACATGTGTGCACGAGCAACATCCAAATTATTCTTCGCTGCAGCAAGCTCAGCTTTTAAATCGTCACCTTGTTGTCGTGGCAACAACCCGCGTTCTACCAACGCCATGTTGCGACGATACTTTTCTTGAATATCAAGCAACTGTGCCGTAGCAGATTTGATTTGTGCACTGGCTCCAACGATGGCGTCACTGGTTGCTTTGTTGGCAGAAGTGGCATTTTCATAGACCGCTTTTGCTTGCTCGTAGCGGGCCTGATAAGGGGCTGGGTTTATACGCGCAATCACCATGCCTTTGTCCACATGCTGGAAGTCCACCACATTCATTTCGATCAGTTGGCCGCTGACTTGAGGAGCGAGATAAAGAATGTTGCCATGAATGTAGGCGTCGTCGGTACTTGGGTATTGCTCTTGATGTCGAACGTAAAAATAGCCTGCCGAAATGAGTACAGCGGCAATCGCTGCAAAGATAACGAGGTTTTTAATCGACAAAGATTTTTTTTCTTCCATGCGACCTCCTGATGGCCGTCAGACGTCTTTAATCAGCAGCCTTACCGAAGGCTTGAATAGCAACAAGTCTAGTAATCAGTTTGTAGTTTGTGCGGCAACTGCTGATATCAGGACGATTTTTTTGATGGGGCTTACCATTGTGACACCAGCTCATTTTTTGCAAACATCTAAAAGTGAAATGTATTTAACCGTTAATGAAACATGATGTGAGGGATGGCCAATAATAAGTTAGTAAAGATATTGCTTTATTTAGCCACCTCCAGCCATAATGTTAGAAACCCCCTGTAAGGCGATGTGAGTCTGTCTCGATAGATGAAGGCTGAAATCCGAAAGGGTGCATTACAGTGTGTTGTGAGGAATCAAAAGGAGTGACCAAAGCGCGATGAAAACAGTCGATAAAATCCTACACAAAATAAAACGTGAAGGCGCGATTAGTGCCCGCACGTTGGCAGATGAAATGGGAATGACCACAATGGGTATTCGCCAACATTTGCAAACAATGGAAGAGGATGGGTTGGTCGACTTCAGTGATATTCGCGTCAAAGTTGGTCGTCCGACTCGCCATTGGGCTCTCACAGCCGAAGGGCATCGCCGCTTTGCTGACAGCCACGGTGACCTTGCTATCTCAGTGATTGACTCCGTTGCAAGCCTATTTGGTGAAGATGGGCTGGCAAAAGTGATCCAGCAACGGGAAGAGAAAACGTTGCACCAATACCGCGAAGCGCTCAAAGATTGCCACAATTTAAAGGCTAAATTGGAAACCTTGGCGTATCTTAGAGAGAGCGAAGGTTATATGGCCGAACTTCAGGAAGCCGACGATGGATTCCTGCTGATCGAGAACCACTGCCCCATCTGTCAGGCTGCGAAACGTTGTCCTGCACTGTGTAAATCCGAAAAGAACATTTTCAAAACCGTACTCGGCAGTGAATACAAAGTGACGAGAGATGAACATATTATCGAAGGGCAGCGACGCTGCACATATAAGGTACAAGCTCGCGATTAAAAACGCTTAAGGAGGGTGTATGGCAACATGGATCAAAGCAGAAGTTATCGAAAACAGACGCTGGAATAAAGATCTGTTCAGCCTCACTCTCGACGCGGATGTCGATGCATTTACCGCAGGTCAATTTGCCAAGCTTGGCCTCGAAATAGACGGTAAGTTAGTTCAGCGAGCTTACTCTTATGTCAATGCGCCTTCTAGCAAACACTTGGAAATCTACGCCACTCGCGTCGCCGACGGACTGCTCTCTCCTCGCCTTCACGAACTTGAAGCCGGCGATACCGTAATGATAACCAAAGATGCAGCGGGGTTTTTCACGCTCGATGAAATTCCACAAGGCGAGCACCTTTGGATGCTTTCGACTGGAACAGCACTCGGACCTTTTCTCTCTATCCTTCAAGAAGACCATGTATGGCAGCGCTTTAGAAAAGTCGTTCTCGTCCATGCAGTGCGTTTCTCAGCCGATCTCAGTTACCAAGCGGAGATCAATGCGCTGAAGAAAAAATACAGTGACCAATTGATTGTTCAGCCGTTTGTCAGCCGAGAACCCAAAGCAGGCGCGCTGTCTGGTCGCATAACCCATGCCCTTGAAGATGGTATGTTAGAACGGGTGGTTGGCTTTCCTTTGAGTGCAGAGCAAAGTCAGGTTATGCTGTGCGGAAATCCTCAGATGGTCAAAGATGTTAAAGCTCTCTTACTCGAAAAAGGCCTTCAGAAGAACCTTCGTAAAAAGCCAGGTAATATCACCGTCGAACAATACTGGTAAACGTTTTTACGACATCAAACGAGCCGAAGGCTCGTTTTTTTCTGCCCAATTACTGCCACCAAGATAAATCACAAAGTTTTTCACTCATTCTCGCAAATGAGACTTTGCGTTACCGAACGGCGTGTTTTTGTAAGCGATCAGATAATTATCTGTATCAAGCCCAAAACACACCTAATCAGTTGACATTATCTGTCTCATATATGAGCCACCAATGTGATTGATCGCTCACTTTTTAACCGTATAGTCAAAGGCAAGTCATGCGCAGACAGAGGAGTAATGCCATGAAAACGTTGCCTTCATTTGATGAATTAAAAGCGTTAGCGGAAAAGGACCCACAAGCACTGGAAACACTGCGTATCGAGATGAGTGAAGAGATCATTCAAAGTGCCAGTGAGAGCATGCAGCCCAAACTGCGCGCTCAAATGAGCCACATTAACCGTGTCATTGAAACTGGGAAAAACCCTAACCACGTCAATGCATTATTAATGAAAGAGCTCATGCGCCAATTTGATCGCTTTGCAACCGCTATCAATGACCCATCAGCTTTAACTGAGAAAAGCGCAACCGTCACTACATTGCATCCGAAGCAAGGCAGAGATTCTCTGGCTGCTGAGGGCTAACTCAGTTTTTGAGCGGTGGTTCGCCACCGCCGCTTTTTTCATTCTTCTCGTTTTATTTTGGCGTACCAACGCCTATCCATGTCTCTCACATCGACAGATAAACTCGCCACTTCTGGCGCGTGAAAACTCATCACATCTAACAAGGCATGGCTAAGGTTGTGCTTTTGTTTCTCATCGCGCCCCGAAAGCAGCCATAACGTGACGTGAATGAAGTCTGCCTGATTATCCAACTGCGCAACCAACCACTCATGCGATGCATACGCACGTGATTTGACATCGCTAGGGTTAAATTCTCCACTACCGATCGCTGCTTTATGCAAATCTTCCAGCAACTGACCGACATTTACACGCTCAGAGACCGGGTCACTGTACTCCATGACAATATGAGGCATAACTTGCTCCTTGTTACGATAATGAGCCACTTTACTCTATCCATTCGAGCGAATGTTACTGGTGGGGTGATTATTCCCATCAGATCACATCGTGCTGGCGTTATATTTTTCAAGCGGTTCCGAAAATAAATTACGAAAATTTGTTACTCAAAGGTTCACATTTCAGCGTAAAACGCGTAAAAACGATGGCATTTATGATTTTGAGCAGGAAACGGGAGTAGGTCTGCTGCTATCGTTCCCAGCAATTGATTTTGATAATTGGATTACGGAGAAATTCCTATGCGCCGTCCACTAGTAATGGGTAACTGGAAACTTAACGGTAACAAGACAATGGTAGCTGAGCTTATCAAAGGTCTTGAAGCTGAACTTAATGGTGTAGAAGGTGTTGATGTTGCTATCGCGCCACCTGTTATGTACTTGGATCTGGCAGAACAACTGCTAGGTAAAGCGGAAAGCAAAATCATTTTGGGTTCACAGAACGTCGACCTGAACGCGAGCGGTGCGTTCACAGGTGACATTTCTCCGGAAATGCTGAAAGACTTCGGTGCAACTCACATCATCATCGGTCACTCTGAGCGTCGTGAATACCACGCTGAGTCTGACGAGTTTGTTGCTAAGAAATTCGCATTCCTGAAAGAGAACGGTCTGGTTCCTGTTCTGTGTATCGGTGAGTCTGAAGCACAAAACGAAGCAGGCGAAACCGTTGCGGTTTGTGCACGCCAGCTGGACGCAGTAATTGACACTCAAGGTGTTGAAGCTCTGAACGGCGCAGTAATCGCGTACGAACCAATCTGGGCAATCGGTACGGGTAAAGCAGCAACTGCAGACGACGCACAGCGTATTCACGCAGCGATCCGTGCTCACATTGCAGCGAAGAGCGAAGAAGTGGCGAAGAACGTTGTTATTCAATACGGCGGTTCTGTTAAGCCTGAAAACGCGGAAGCATACTTCGCACAGCCAGACATCGATGGTGCGCTGGTTGGCGGTGCTGCACTGGTTGCAGACAGCTTTGCCGCTATCGCGAAAGCAGCTGCAAAAGCGAAAAACTAATATCTTTCAGCTAAGTCTGAAAAACCAAAGGAGAAGCCAAGGCTTCTCCTTTTTGTTTTTTAGCACCTTGAAGGCAAAATCAACTGACGGCTATACTGCGTCTTTGTTCTGACTACGCCACGGTAGACCATGTTTCATATTGCATTGTACGAACCTCAAATTGCGCCCAATACTGGCAATATTATCCGCCTTGCTGCCAATACAGGCTGCAAGCTTCACCTTATTGAACCTCTCGGGTTCGACTTTGAGGAAAAGAAACTGCGCCGGGCTGGGTTGGACTACCATGACCTCACCAATGTGACGCGCTATCCGAACTACGGTGCGTTTCTGGAAGCTATGGGCGAACGCCGCATTTTTGCTTGCACCACCAAGGGCAGCCGTCCACATGCTGACGTTAGCTACCAAGAGGGGGATGTGTTTTTGTTTGGCTCAGAAACCTGCGGTTTACCCGATCTCGTCCGCGATGCGTTCTCTGCCGATCACCGCATTCGCGTACCTATGGTGCCAAGCAGTCGCAGTTTAAACCTTTCTAACTCGGTCTCCATCATTTGCTATGAAGCGTGGCGACAACTCGGGTTCCAAGGTGGTATCTAATTAAAAAAAGCAGGCCATCGCCTGCTTTTTTCGTATTTACCTGCGTAATTTAACTTAACGCGACTGCCCAACAGACTGCTGAAGCTCTGAGGCAATTTGATTCAGTTTGCCCGTCGCTTGCACCAAACTTTCCACTTCATGTGCACTCTGTTCTGCCATCTCACTAATTTTATTCACGTTAATATTGATTTCTTCGACGACACTGCTTTGTTGTTCAGCGGCACTCGCCACATGTAAATTCATGTCTGTCACTTCGGTTGTCGCTTCACCGGCCTTAGACAAATAATCCCCTGACTGACGTGCCAGTTGAATGGTCTTATCACCGATTTCACAACTTTTCTCCATGGTATCAACGGCTTCTTTTGTCACAGCGCTAAGTTGAGCAATCATAGATTCAATTTCAGACGTTGAATCATGCGTGCGCTGCGCCAGGCTCCGTACTTCATCAGCAACGACAGCAAAGCCTCTTCCCTGCTCACCCGCTCTCGCGGCTTCAATTGCCGCATTCAATGCCAGCAAGTTAGTTTGCTCAGCAATGCCTTTAATAACATCTAGCACTGACGCAATATTGCCACTGTTTTTCTCCAGCTCAGTCAATGCATCACTGGACTGGGTTAGGCTTTCAATCAGAGCTTGAGTCTGCTTCATCGCCTCCCCATTTACGCGCATACTCTCGGATGATTGCAACGATGCATTTTCCGTGGCTTTCTGCGTCCGAGATGAGCTATTTGCAATTTCCTGTGCGGTCGCGGACATTTCATTAACGGCTGTTGCAACCTGCATTATCTCTCCGCTTTGAGCATCGCTGTTGCTTTTTACACTTTGTGACGCAATGTTCAGCGCATTTGCCGCTTCAGACACTTCAGCTGCGACTTTAGCGATCATGGCATTCGTGCTCTTTCGTGTGCCTTCCATGTTTTTTTGAAGCTCGCCAATAATACCTGGCTCGTCGATAACGCCTACTTGGCTAAAATCCCCAGAGGCTTGAACGGCCAGAGCATCTGATACTTTGTTAAGACCTGCATAAATGCGACTGAGGATGATTTTGGACATGATGATGGCGACAATGAGCGCCAACACTACGGAACCAAGCAGGGTGATTTCCAAGACAACAGCACGTTTTTCGATGTCAGTGACTGCGGCTTCAGTAAATTTACCGATATCCGTTAATAGGCTATCAACCATTTTGGTCGTGGTTTCTGCCTCTTCACCGACGACTTCATCAAGCACCTCAGCGTCGTGGAAATGCTTGCCTTCGAGCTCTTTGAAAACATTTTCGACATGTACCACCCACTTTTCATGCATTGCGACTATGTCGTTTAGCTTACTGTTGGCAGCCGAAAACGCGCGTTTTTCTTCTTCTGTTCCTCTTTCTACACCCTCAGAAAGCAGTGTTTTAATCTCTTTTTTATCTTTCCCTACTTTTTCACCAAGCTCGTAGAAATAAGCTTTTTCCTTGGCATAATTCGCTTCAGCATTGGGTTCTTGGCCGACTTCAAGCGCATAGCGAAATGCCTTGTTGTAGTGAATTCGCTGCTCAAGCTGATGTTCTGTCGCGCGGCTAATGGCCGCAAGAACAGGGATATCTCGCTGTGCTACACCTCCCACGTGGCCTTCAATGTAAGCCAGTTTGTAGAAGACAAAAGCACCAACAAAAATTTGTATACCGCACACCAAAGCCACGAACAGAGTAAGTCGTTGTTTGATGGTCATCTGAGAGGACATAAGCTAACCTGCTCCTAAAAAACGCGGTCTGCGCGTTAAAGTCGAGAGTTCTGTGTCAACGAGACACAGCCGCTTCTCTAAGGTTAGCAATAACTCTTAAAAGTGAGATATTTCTTGAGTTTTTTTAGAAATTTAACCGCTTTTTTTGTACCGTTATTTAGCTGTATTGATCAGCCCAAACACCAAAGTAACCGTCAACCCACCTTTGTCATTGAGGCTGGCTTCCGCTTTCCCGTTATGTTGCCGCATGGCACTATCTGTAATGGCAAGACCAAGCCCCGTGCCACCGCTCGCGCGATCGCGCGCCGTCGATACGCGATAAAACGGTCTGAATATGTCTGCTAGCATTTCTTGCGGCACGCCTTCACCATCGTCGCTGACCACCACTTTAAGCTCGCGCCCCGACACCGTAAAAACGACGTCGACATTATGGTTAGCGTACTTTATTGCATTACGCACCACGTTCTCTAATGCGCTGCAAAGCAATGGGCCATTGCCCTCAATGCTGGCCGATGGAATGGCTTGGTAGGTCAATGCCTTGTTATGTTGCTCGGCTTCAAATTCTGCATCTTCCAGCAAGGTCAACCAAAGCTCTTCAAGCGTGTAGGTTTCACGCCCTGCGTGACTGTTTAGCTGCATACGCGAGAGTGCAAGCAAATCAGCAATCATCTGCTCCATGCGCTCGGCTTCAGTATCAATACGTGAAAGTTCCGGACTCTCACCTTGCTTGCGAATGGCCAATGCATTCGCCATACGTAAGCGTGTCAACGGGGAGCGTAGCTCGTGAGATATGTCTGACAGCAATCGTTGCTGACCGCTTATCATTTGATTTAGTGCCGTCACCATTTGGTTAAAACTGGCTCCCGCTTGCCGAAACTCTCGCGGGCCTTTTTCTAGACTAGGATCAATGTCCAAGCGACCTTCAGCCACCCGCTCAGCAGCAGCCTGCATTCTGCGAGCAGGGCGACTCAATGCCCACGCCAACCAAAGCAACAGTGGTGTACTTACCACCATGGTCACGAGTAGCAACTGAAAAGGTTTATCCAAAATCTGAGCATAGAACGGTGGGGCTTCTCGCCACATACGTCCTACATACATTAATGCTTCCGATTGACCGTCATCGACCAAAAATGGCCCCGCCAACATCCATCGCCCGTAAAGACGTTGTTGCGGATTATTAGGGTCATCCGCTATCGACGTGAAATTCTTTAATGTTCGACTTCCACCATGATGCTGCCTCTGGTTGTAGACTTCCCCCTCAAGGTTAGTAAAGTACAGCTTTATGCCGCCGCGTTCAGACAGGTTTCGCTGCACCTTCTCCAAGTTATCTTCCAAGCTTCCATGCATAGAGAACAACCTGTTTGAGATATTGTCCGCCATCTTCTGTAGCTTTATTTTTGACGACACAGGTAGCTCGTGTTGCTGACGAGGATCCGCTTGCTGCGCTGCAAGCACCGCGATAAGTACCAGTAACAGTGTCAGCCAGAAGATGGCAAATATTCGGCCATAGAGGCTTTTAATCGTAGGCAGCTTCATCATGCCTCCACGAGCAAGTAGCCACGACCACGCAAGGTTTTGATGCGCGGTTTGCCATCTCCACGCTCAGGCAGTTTTTTCCTGATGTTTGAGATATGCATGTCGATTGCGCGATCAAATGGAGCCAAGCGCTTCCCTAGCACGTTCAGACTAATGTCCGC
The DNA here is from genome assembly GCF_028683135.1 of Enterovibrio qingdaonensis. Classification (GTDB taxonomy): domain Bacteria; phylum Pseudomonadota; class Gammaproteobacteria; order Enterobacterales; family Vibrionaceae; genus Enterovibrio; species Enterovibrio qingdaonensis. Next base: position 139,860 of record NZ_JAJUBB010000008.1, on the reverse strand, counting down.
TTTCGCAACAATGTTTCCCGGCTGCTTGACGAGATAAATAAGAAGCGCGGTCTCTGTCCCTGTCAAATCAACCAATTGCGACTGGCAGTACACTTCCATTTTCCCGGGATAGACTGTTATATCCTGATACTCGAGCTTGTCCTGAGCCTCATCAGTGCGTTTGTCATCGGCGTTTTTCGCGGTTCGGCGTAAAATAGCTCGCATACGAGCAAGAAGTTCTCTATCGCTAAACGGTTTTGGCAGGTAGTCATCTGCGCCTAGCTCTAGCCCCATCACGCGATCGATTTCTTCGCCTTTTGCCGTCAGCATCAATACAGGGGTCTCCCATTGGTCCCGCAATCGTCGCAATGTTTCCATACCGTTCAAAACGGGCATCATCACGTCAAGCAAGACAAGGTCAACGTTTTCGCTGATCTTTTCGAGACCCTGTTGACCATTATTGGCGATGTCTACGTCATAGCCTTCAAGCTCAAGCAAGTCTTTCAATAAGCTCGTCAATTCAGTGTCATCGTCAATAAGAAGAATGTTCGCCATGGGGTGTGCCTATAGAGTGTTGGTTGAATCTAGTATCAGCCAATCGCCTTTTGGATTCCATGCGTAAATCACAGGTTTACTGGCCTTTACATTGCTTTACCTAACTCCCACACCGGTTTACATCCCAATGGGTAAAGTTACTCCCAACAAACGACGCAACAAACACATGAACCGGAGAACACACCATGAAATTTTCAAAACGTATTGCTGCTACTGTTATTGCACTTCCACTGATGATGGGTTCTATGTCTGCCATGGCGTTTGGCGGCGGTCATCATGAAGGTAAAGGCATGATGGGTGGTAAACACCTGCTTCGCGGTGTTGAATTGACTGACGTTCAAAAAGATGAGCTTCGCACTCTACGAGAAGAAAACCGCGAAGAAATGCGCGCTGGTAAAGACAACTTCCGTACACAGATGATGGCTGAACGTCAACAAATGCAAGATCTGATGCTGGCTGACAACTTTGATGAAGCCGCAGTGCGTGGACTGGCAGAGAAAATGTCACAACAACAAGTAGAGCGTCGCATTGAGATGGCGAAAAAACGCCACGAGATGATGAGTATTCTGACACCAGAGCAAAAAGCGCAGGTGAAAGAAAACATGGCAAAAATGGCCGAGCGTCATCAAAAGCGCATGTCTCACCACGGCTAATCGCCAACCTCTGCTGAGAGCTATCCCTTCATGCCGGCTGCTGCCGGCGTGTTGCATTTTGTATTACATCTCTTGATACAACACAGCCTATCGTGTTGAAAAAACGTTATACTCTCTGAACTTATTTTGACCACGTTCCAAATATGACTCAGAAATACGCCCGTTTAGTTCAAATGGCGGCATGGGCAGCCACCATCACAGCCACTGTACTTCTTCTGATGAAGGTGTTCACGTGGTGGTATACCGACTCCATCAGCTTACTTGCTTCACTCGTTGACTCCATGATTGACCTTTTGGCGTCAGTTACCAATCTGATTGTGGTGCGTTATGCGCTCCAACCTGCAGATGAGGAGCATAAGTTTGGACACGGAAAAGCCGAATCACTCGCCGCACTTGCGCAGGCTGCATTTATCGTCGGCTCTGCTTTCTTCCTCGTGTTAAGCGGTTTCGAGCGCCTTTATAATCCCGCAGAGTTACACAACCCAGGTGTCGGTGTGGCAGTCAGTGCAATCGCCACTGTTTTTACTGGCGTCTTAGTTCTCTTCCAAAAATGGGTGGTGCGCAAAACCGGCAGTCAGGCCATTTCTGCTGACTCTCTCCACTATCAATCCGACTTACTGATGAACCTTGCTATCATGGCGGCTCTCGGCCTTGCTTGGTATGGCATCAAGATGGCAGATGCGATTTTTGCTATCGGTATTGGTATCTTCATTCTTTATAGTGCGGTCAAAATGGCACATGAGGCCGTACAGTCGCTGCTGGATAGGCAGCTTCCAACAGAAGAACAAGAAAAAATCATGCTCTTGTCATCGACGGTGGCAGGTGTGCATGGCGTGCACGATTTAAGAACCCGTCAAGCTGGTGCTACGAAATTCATTCAATTGCATTTAGAGCTAGATGATGAACTCAAGCTTGTTGATGCCCATGTCATCGCGGATGAGGTAGAAAATCGGCTCGAAGTTGCGTTCCCGGGCGCAGATATTATCATCCACCAAGATCCCGTTTCGGTCGTGGGTAAATCGTCGCACGTACACAATTAATCTTTGTTGTGTCGCGGAAATTTGTAACGCTTACTGATTTCTATCAACGAAAATAGTTAGCAAAATTGTAATAGTCTTTCATAAGTAGGAAAGTTACAGTTTTAAAGACGGTGCATGCGAGCTAAACTTGCACGTCACGCATGACTGAGGCAAACCCGCGTTACCCATTAAGACTTTTCTTAGGGAAGCTGGGTGTGAGGCTCGATGTCTGGACATGCGATCAATGGATTTGAAATTTCAATTCCCAAAGTCAGAGGGTAACCATGGTTAGTAAAATTGGTGTTTTGACCAGTGGCGGCGACGCCCCGGGTATGAATGCAGCGATTCGTGGCGTTGTTCGCGCTGCGTTGAGTGAAGGTCTGGAAGTATATGGTGTTTACGACGGCTATCAGGGTCTTCATCAGAACCGCATTGAGAAGCTGAACCGCACCAGCGTGTCAGACATTATCAACAAAGGCGGTACTTTCTTAGGCTCAGCACGTTTTCCTGAGTTCAAAGACGAGAAAGTACGTGAGCAAGCCATCCAGAACATGAAAATGCACGGCATCGACGCACTGGTTGTTATCGGTGGTGACGGTTCATACATGGGTGCGAAGAAACTGACTGAAATGGGCTTCCCATGTATCGGTCTGCCAGGCACTATCGACAACGATATCCCAGGCACCGACTACACCATCGGTTACTTGACCGCACTGAACACCGTTGTCGAAGCCATTGACCGTCTGCGTGATACATCTTCTTCCCACCAGCGTATTTCTATCGTGGAAGTCATGGGTCGCCACTGCGGTGACTTGACTCTAGCAGCGTCTATTGCAGGCGGCTGTGAGTACTTCATTACGCCTGAAATCGGTCTGGACAAAGAGAACCTGATTTCAAAGATCAAAGAAGGTATCTACAAGGGTAAGAAGCACGCGATCATCACTATCACTGAACTGATGACAGACACCAACGAGTTGGCAAAGTACATTGAATCAGAAACTGGCCGCGAAACCCGCGCAACCATTCTGGGTCATATCCAACGCGGTGGTCAGCCTCGTGCCTTCGACCGTATCTTGGCGTCGCGCATGGGTGCATATGCCGTTGATCTGCTGATGCAAGGCGAAGGTGGTCGCTGTGTGGGTATCCAGAATGAACAACTGGTTCACCACGATATCATTGATGCGATCGACAACATGCGTCGTCCTTTCCGCAAAGATCTGTATGACGTAGCAACCAAGCTGTTCTAATTCAGCGTTGCCACGATAAAAAAACGGAGCCTATGGCTCCGTTTTTTGTCTGTCTCAGGTTCGTTTGGTACATCGCTATATACCATCACCTTCGCTAAAACTCTGCCCGCACTTAAACTTCTGGTCCATGTCCAGCGAGGGTTTATCACTGCTCGGTGCGCCGACGATTTTTGCTGGCACGCCTGCCGCCGTCATGTGCGGAGGAACATCAATCAATACCACAGAACACGCGGCGACTTTCGCCCCCTCGCCTACTTCAATATTGCCAAGAATCTTCGCCCCTGCGCCAATCATAACGCCAGTACGAATTTTAGGGTGACGATCACCCGACTCTTTACCCGTACCGCCTAACGTGACGTCCTGAAGGATAGAAACATCGTCTTCAATAACGGCCGTTTCACCAACAACAATGCCCGTAGCATGGTCAAACATGATACCGCAGCCAATGCGCGCAGCAGGGTGAACATCCACCTGACACGCCACAGAAATTTGGTTTTGTAAGTAGACTGCCAGCTCACGACGGCCTTGGTGCCATAGCCAATTGGCAACACGAAAGCCCTGCAATGCATGGAAGCCTTTCAAGTACAACAGTGGCGTAGAATAAAGCTCAACAGCGGGATCGCGCTCAACCGTTGCACAAATGTCGCAAGCTGCCGCATTCACTATTCCAATATCGCCCGCATACGCCTCTTCGACAACTTCGCGTACTGCCATCGCTGGCATACTTGGCGTCGCCAGTTTGTTAGCAAGAATATAGCTCAGCGCACCAGCAAGCGTGTCGTGCTTGATGATAGTGGCATGAAAGAAGCTCGCCAACATAGGCTCACGCTCGCTATGCTCTTTGGCTTCTCGCTTAATCGCTTTCCAGACTTTATCTTGCTGACACTTTTTGGCGTTGCCTTCTCCGCACACCCTATACATGTTCGTACCCATTAAATTCCGTTGTTACATTACTCACTCTTCTCATCGTTTATCACTCTATCCCTGAGATTTTAATGGAGTCTTGATGAGACGTTTTACTCAGTGTGACATAGATAGCTAAACAACCCAATATTCTGCCAGTGTAGCAAGGGGAAGTTCAGCCGTTGACTCGTTATGTGTCGCAAAAATAAAAAACGCGGGAGTCATTCCCGCGTTTTTTCAGACTCGACGTTACTCGTTAACTATTCAGAGGTTCGTTGACGTGCTAACAAATCTTGAGCCGCAAGTCGCGCATCTTTACCTTCATAAAGCACTTGATATATTTGCTCCACAATTGGCATTTCCACGCCTGTGCGTTTCGCCAAAGCGCGAACTTCTTTGGTATTACGATAGCCTTCAACCACCTGACCAATTTCATCTTGCGCTTCATCAACGCCTTTACCTTGACCCAGAGCCAAGCCAAAGCGACGGTTGCGCGATTGGTTATCGGTACACGTCAGCACAAGATCACCCAGCCCTGCCATACCCATAAAGGTGTCACGCTCTGCACCCAGAGCAACACCCAATCGGGTAAGTTCAGCAAGACCGCGCGTGATCAATGCGGTACGCGCATTTGCACCAAAGCCTATGCCGTCAGACATGCCTGCGCCAATCGCAATCACGTTCTTCACCGCTCCGCCAAGCTGTATGCCGACAAAATCGCTGTTACCGTAAACACGGAATGTGCGACTACAGTGGATTTTATCTTGAAGATCGGCAAGGAACTCCGCATCAGGCGAGGCGACTGAAATGGCGGTTGGCATGCCTGCCGCCAGCTCTTTGGCAAACGTAGGGCCAGACAGCACCGCTAATGGCACATCTTCACCAAGTTGCTCTTTCGCCACGTCTTGCAGCAGACGACCGGTTTCTGGCTCAAGGCCCTTGGTCGCCCAGCAAATACGCTGATCATCACGCAGGAAGGGTTTTACTTGTGACAAGACCAAACCAAATACATGGCTTGGTACGACCACAAGAATGTCACGGCTGACTTGAATGGCTTCTTCAAGATCAGCACTCAAGATCAGTGAGTCTGGAAAAGCGACACCCGGCAGAAACGCTTCATTAGAGCGATCAATTTCCAGCTGCGCCATATGTTCCGGTTCATGCCCCCACAACACCACATTGGCACCATTACGCGCCAAAGAGATAGCAAGAGATGTCCCGTATGAGCCTGCGCCCAATACGGTCATGGCAACATTGGCTTTAGCGTTATCTGACATTCGTGTCGACCTTATTTGCTGCGATTATGCGTCAGCGTTTTCTTGATTTTGAGTCTGGCTTTGCAGGTAGTTCATGAACAGCGCATCAAAGTTTACTGGCGCCAGGTTCAGTTGTGGGAACGTACCTTTCACTACCAGGCTAGAGATAGTTTCACGTGCGTACGGGAACAGAATGTTCGGGCAGAATGCACCTAGGCAATGTGCCAATTGAGGAGCTTCCATACCTGCAACCGCAAAGATACCGCCCTGCTGAACTTCACACAGGAACGCATTTTCTTCGCCGTTTTTTACCGTTACGGTCAGACGCAGAACAACTTCGTATACACCTTCACCCAGCTCACGGCTTTGCGTATCCAGATCCAGATTAACGTCTGGTTGCCATTCTTGCTGAAATACTGCTGGAGAGTTTGGTGCTTCAAAAGACAGGTCTTTCAGGAAGATGCGTTGAATTGCAAAGTTCTGTTGCGCTTGTGGGTTGTTTGCTGCTTCAGCCATGGTATTAAATCCTTGTTATATAAAACAAATGCTTTCACGCATTTTAAAATGAGTCAGGCAGCCTGCGTGGCTGCCCTTAAATCGCTTATCCGCGTGCAATTACTTTTTCTTTTTGCTGCGGATCAGTGGCAAATTCGCTTCGTTCCACGAAATCAGGCCATCTTTCAGAACATTTACGTTCTCAAAGCCAGCTTTGGCGAGCGCATTAGCACTTTCGATTGCTGTTTGACCCGTTTTGCATACCACAATAATTGGGTCAGACTTGTGTTTTTCAATCTCACCAAACGCGTCAGCTTTGATGTCTTTCGCTAAAACGTGAAGTGCGCCAGCAATGTGGCCTGCTCGGTAGTCATCACGGCTACGGATATCAACGAACACACCGTTTTCACGATTTGCAAGTACAGTTGCGTCGGTTGGCGTTACGATTTTGTACGCGGCGGTTTTCTGTTTGATGACTGACAGGATCAGTGCAACAACCAAACCCACCCAAACCAGAGACAAAATCAAGTTACTTTGAACAAATTCAATAAACTGCTGCATAGTTAGCTTCTACAAGTATGTCGGCACAAAAAAACGACCCCGAGTATAACCTTCCGCGCCATCAAATACAGCATAGCCTTAGATTTACATGCCCTCGCTCACTGTAGGAACGTCAGTAAACCTTGAATTTGGTCACACTCGCCTCCATTTTAATCGCATGAGAACCGGATGTTGGCACCGGTAAATACGCATCACCGCTTTCAACATCTCAGAGGCTGTTGACTTACTACAGGTTTTTGCCGCGCATCTTCCGGTAAAGTGCGTTTCGAAGGGAAACAGGTAATCGAAGAATGCAGGCTATGACTGCGCTAACCGCTTGCCATTGCAAGATTTGTTGAAATTTTAGCGAAAAAGTTTGCCTACTGCTTAACCAACAAAATGTAGTAAAGTTACGCTAATCATTTTTAAGATATCGACATAAAGAGGACACCGTATGTCTGCTAAGAAGCCTTTGGCACTCGTTATTCTGGACGGATGGGGTTACCGCGAAGACAACAGCGACAACGCAGTTGCTAACGCGAAAACGCCTGTTCTTGATGGCTTGATGGCGGGCACCAGCACCCTTATCTCTGCATCAGGCATGGATGTTGGTCTACCTGACGGTCAAATGGGTAACTCAGAAGTTGGCCACACCAACATCGGTGCAGGCCGCATCGTGTATCAAGACCTGACTAAAATCACCAAAGCTATCCAAGATGGTGAGTTTTTCGATAACGCAGTTCTGACGAATGCTATCGACAAAGCGGCGAAAGCAGGCAAAGCGGTTCACATCATGGGTCTGATGTCTCCAGGTGGCGTTCACAGCCACGAAGACCACATTGCAGCGGCTGTTGAAATGGCAGTACAACGCGGCGCAGAAGAGGTGTACCTGCACTGCTTCCTAGACGGCCGTGATACACCACCACGCAGCGCGAAAAACTCACTGGCGCATTTCGATGAATTGTTCGCGAAGCTGGGTAAAGGTCGCACCGCATCTATCGTAGGTCGCTACTACGCAATGGACCGTGACAACAACTGGGACCGCGTAGAAAAAGCATATGACTTGCTGACTGAAGCAAAAGGTGAGTTCACTTACGACTCTGCTGTTGAAGCACTGGAAGCCGCTTACGCGCGCGAAGAAAACGATGAATTCGTTAAAGCGTCTGAAATCCGTGCTGAAGGTCAGCCTGTTGCGTCTATCAATGACGGCGACACCCTGATTTTCATGAACTTCCGTGCTGACCGCGCGCGTCAAATCGCTCGCACCTTCCTGCCGGAGTTTGACGGTTTCGCACGCAAGAAAGTGGCTGCACTGGCTGATTTCGTGATGCTAACTGAATACGCAGCAGACATTGATGCATCTTGTGCTTACCCTTCAGACAACCTGACCAACACCCTAGGTGAGTGGCTGTCTAAACAAGGTAAGACGCAGCTGCGCATTTCTGAAACTGAAAAGTACGCACACGTTACTTTCTTCTTTAACGGCGGTGTTGAAGACGTATTCGTTGGCGAAGAGCGCGCACTGGTTGCCTCTCCAAAAGTGGCAACTTACGACCTGCAGCCTGAGATGAGCTCTGAAGAGCTGACTGACAAGCTGGTTGACGCAATCAAGAGCGGTAAGTTCGACCAAATCATCTGTAACTACCCTAACTGTGACATGGTTGGCCACACTGGCGTATACGATGCAGCAGTAAAAGCGGTTGAAGCTATCGACCACTGCATTGGCCGTGTTGTTGAAGCGATCAAAGAAGTTGACGGTCAACTGCTGATCACTGCTGACCACGGTAACGCAGAGATGATGGTTGACCCAACAACGGGCGGTATCCACACTGCACACACTAGCCTGCCAGTTCCACTGGTCTACGTGGGTAGCAAAGAGATCGACCTTATCGAAGGCGGTAAGCTGTCTGATTTGGCACCGACTATGCTGGCACTGACTGGCGTTGAAGCACCAGAAGAGATGACAGGTAAGCCTCTGTTCACGGCGAAGTAATATCGTGAACCGATGACAAAACGCGCCTAAGGGCGCGTTTTTTGTTTCTGACGTTTACGCCCTCGGCAGCTTAATGATCGAATTTCCACCAAATTGGGATCGCACCAGCCACTTTCTGCAAGCTTTGCCGTACATCGGCGGGTGCAGCTTACTGACCTCCTTGATATACTGCTCTGCATGTGGGAAAGAGTTTTGCGCGTTATGAATCGTAACCAAGTCAGTGCGTTGAGTGCTGGCTTTTTATTGTGCCTGCTATTTAGCGTTCAAGCGTTTGCAAGCGATGAACAACTGTCCGGCATGAAAAATGAAATTTCTCGCCAGGAGCAACAACTCACCTCGCACACTAAAAAGCTGAATGCCTTGCAATCTGACCTAAAAACGCAAGAACAATCCATTGCCAAAATTGCCCGCCAGATGCGAGAAACCAGAGCCACACTTGCCGTCACAGAAAACGAGATTGCGACGCTCAACGCTGAAAGTAAGCGTCTAGAACAACTCCGTTTTGGTCAAGTTGAACTGCTCAAAGAACTGTTAAACAGCCAGTATCGTCAAGGCCAACACTCTCAACTGAATGCTCTACTCAGTGGTAAAGATTCACAAGACATTGACCGCATGACGGTGTATGCGGAAAAACTCTCAAAAGCCAGAACCGATGCCATCAATGAACTGTCAGCAACTGATACGGAACTTCAGCTTAAACGCCATGCGCTGAACACACAGGTGGATAAACAGCGTGATCTGTTATCTACACTCAGTGCCGACAAATCAAAACTTGAGTCTGAGCAGCGTAGCCAGAAAAAAACGGCTTCCGCAATTCAACGTCAAATACGCAATGACAAAGGCTACCTAACGGAGCTAAGAGACAACGAAAAACGCCTCAAGGTCGAACTGGAAAAAGCCGCCGAACAGGCCCGCATTGCAGCAGAGCAAGCACGTGTAAAAATGGATGGCCTTGGCAAATATAAGGGCCGTTTGCAATGGCCGGTCAAAGGCAGCATTCTCCATCGCTTTGGTAGCGCGCAATCTGGGCAGCTAAAGTGGAACGGTATGGTTATTTCTGCCAAAGAAGGCAGTGAAGTCAAAGCGACTCACGACGGTACTGTCGTATTGTCTAACTGGTTACGTGGTTATGGCTTGATGGTCGTCATCGACCATGGCAAGGGAGACATGAGTTTCTATGGCTACAATCAGGCTCTACTCAAAAACGTCGGTGATACAGTGAAATCTGGCGAGCCGATTGCACTCGTCGGTAACAGTGGCGGTCAGTCAGACCCTGCGCTCTACTTTGAAATACGGCGCAAGGGCAATGCAACGAACCCCAGCCCTTGGTTAAAGCGGTAGTTGAGTTAGGTTTCAGATGCAAAGGATTGTCGCTGTAACCACCCTACTTATTTTGACATTGGCAGAGCCTGTGCTTGCCAGCCCGACACCTGCTGATGCGCCAAAGCCTCGGCTCGCACTCATTATTGATGACCTCGGCTATGACATGATGCCCAGAGAGGTCGCAGCCCTTCCCCCAGAGATCAGTGTGTCTGTCATTCCTTTTACGGAGTTCGATACAGCGGTCGCCTTGTCGGCACTAAGCCAACATCGTGAAGTTCTCCTGCACCTTCCAATGCAAAGCCCTGCTGGTACGCCACAAGAGCCTAATTCTCTAACATTGTCTATGACCAAGGCAGAAATGCAGTCCCGCATTCAAGAAGCTCTCTACAGGGTTCCACAAGTCGTTGCCGTCAATAATCATATGGGAAGTTTGCTTACGCAGCATAAAGAACCAATGCACTGGCTCATGGAGTTACTCGAATCTCAAAACATTGGCTTTGTCGACAGCCGAACCACACCACGCACTGTCGCTCAGCGTGTAGCAAAAGAACACGGCCTCGCCAACAATCGTCGCCATGTCTTTCTTGACCACTACCCCAATGAAGCCTTTATCCTCAATCAGCTTGAACTTGCTATTGAGCAAGCCAAAAAGCGCGGTACGGCCGTGGTGATTGCGCATCCGCTTCCTGTCACATTGGAAACGCTAAAAGCTGTATTACCTAAGCTTCTGCAGGAAGTCGAGCTGGTCCCGATCTCAGCCGCGCTTCGCCAATAGCCAAAACACAAAATACCCACGTAATAAAAAAACCCGCCGAAGCGGGTTTTTAATATTTGCTTAAAACTAAGCTTTCGTCAGTTGGGCGTTTAGACAAGGCAGAGTTCGCGAAGCATAGTATGCCTATGTAAGCCGAACGATAACGCCGTATCAACGCCCAAATGACAAAGCTAAAGGCTTACTTGGTCCAGTCCAGAATAACCTTACCCGACTGACCAGAGCGCATCACGTCAAAGCCTTCTTGGAACGCATCTACACTGTAGTGGTGTGTGATGATTGGGCTCAGATCCAGACCAGACTGGATCAAGCTCGCCATCTTGTACCAGGTTTCAAACATTTCGCGACCGTAGATACCTTTGATAACCAGACCTTTGAAGATCACTTGGTTCCAATCAATACCCATATCTGATGGCGGAATACCCAGCAGCGCAATGCGACCACCGTGGTTCATGGTTTTCAGCATAGCGTTGAACGCAGATGGGTTACCTGACATTTCCAGACCCACATCAAAACCTTCGCGCATGCCAAGCTCAGCCATGACATCTTCCAGGCTCTCTTCTGCCACGTTTACCGCACGAGTCACACCCATCTTGCGCGCGAGCTCCAGACGGTACTCGTTCACATCCGTGATCACTACGTGACGCGCACCAACGTGTTTCGCTACCGCAGCCGCCATGATGCCGATTGGGCCTGCACCCGTGATCAGCACGTCTTCACCCACCAAATCAAACGACAGCGCGGTGTGCACTGCGTTACCAAACGGGTCAAAGATTGACGCCAGATCGTCAGAGATATCTTCTGGGATTTTGAATGCGTTGAATGCAGGGATCACTAGATATTCAGCAAACGCACCTTCACGATTCACGCCTACACCAATGGTGTTGCGACAAAGGTGAGTGCGGCCAGCGCGACAATTACGACAGTGACCACAGGTGATGTGACCTTCGCCTGATACGCGATCGCCAATGTTGAAGCCACGGACTTCCTGACCAATGCCGACCACTTCACCCACATACTCGTGGCCCACAACCATAGGCACAGGAATGGTGTTTTGTGACCATTCATCCCAGTTGTAGATGTGAACATCAGTACCACAAATTGCGGTTTTGCGGATTTTGATCAACAGGTCGTTATGACCCAGCTCCGGCAACTCAACCTCGGTCATCCAAATGCCCGGTTCAGCTTTCAGTTTCGCCAGTGCTTTCATTTTGTTCGTCATCGTCTTACTTACCCAATAAGGCTCATTTCTTTGCCTACTTTAATGAAGGCATCAATTGCTTTGTCCAGTTGCTCACGGCTGTGTGCAGCTGACATTTGTGTACGGATACGTGCTTGACCTTTCGGCACAACAGGGAAAGAGAAGCCCACTACGTAAATGCCTTCTTTCATCATGCGTTCAGCGAACTCGCCTGCCACTTTTGCATCACCTAGCATCACTGGGATGATAGCGTGATCAGCACCAGCCAGAGTGAAACCTGCTTCGCTCATGCGTGCACGAAAGTGGTTTGCGTTATCCCATAGATGGTCACGTAGATCGCCGCTTTCTGCCAATAGGTCAATCACTCGGGTCGACGCCGCAACAATGGCTGGAGCGAGTGAGTTAGAGAACAGATACGGACGTGAACGCTGACGCAGCCAATCGATCACTTCTTTTTTACCTGAGGTGTAACCGCCTGATGCGCCGCCCATGGCTTTGCCCAGAGTACCCGTGATGATATCGATACGCTCAATCACATCATGATACTCGTGAGTACCACGACCATTTGCGCCCATAAAGCCTACCGCATGAGAGTCATCAACCATCACCAGTGCGCCATATTTTTCGGCCAAATCACAGATAGCAGGCAGATTCGCCACCACACCGTCCATTGAGAACACACCATCGGTGACGATCAATGTGTTGCGCGCGCCTTTCTCTTTTGCCGCGATCAGTTGCTGTTCCAGCTCTTCCATATTGTTGTTGGAGTAGCGGAAACGCATGGCCTTACACAGACGAACACCGTCGATAATAGATGCGTGGTTCAGCGCATCAGAAATGATGGCGTCTTCTGCACCCAAAATGGTTTCAAACAAGCCAGTATTGGCATCAAAACATGATGAATACAGGATGGTGTCTTCCATACCCAAAAACGCAGATAGTTTCTGTTCCAGAGCCTTGTGCGCATCTTGCGTACCACAAATAAAACGCACAGAGGCCATGCCGAAGCCATGATCATCCATACCTTTTTGCGCCGCTTCGATCAGCGCAGGGTGATTAGCCAGACCCAGATAGTTATTGGCACAAAAGTTCAATACTTCAGCACCAGATGCAACGGAAATATTTGCCTGCTGAGCAGACGTGATCACGCGTTCATCTTTGTACAGACCTTCAGCTTTTACTTCTTCAAGCTGCTGGCGAATTTGCTGGTAAAAAGCGGCAGTCATCGCTTACTCCATAAACGGAAACAGGAACAGGATTGCAGCATGAAACCTAGGACATTGATTTCATGCTGATTGTTATTCACATGTGAAGCTGATATGTCCGTCGGACAATCTAACGACAGTATGACATATTAATTTGGAGGCTGATGATAGAGTTCTGAGGAAGGTTGAGTCTACTTAATTAGCACATCTTATTGCAGTGGATCACGCAACCGTGCTCGCCATCTGAGCGCGGTAGTGCTCGATCAATTCAGCAACGACCAAGCGGCCTTTTGGTGTTGTCATCGGAGAGACCATATTCAGGATCTGAAGAACCCCTTGATAGATCACAGCTGGCGTAATTTTCGTCTCGGGAGCCTGCGCGCTTTGGTAGAAAATCCAACTCGAAGCAACAAGTTTCAATGTTCCGCATAGCGATTCCAACTCGTCATTCGTCATTTCAACCCACCCCGTATCTCGGAACTGGCTCAACATGGTAAACATGTTGGTTTTGAGTTCTTGTTGGGCATTCAGGTATTTCGACTGAAGCTCCGCATCGCGGCTTAAAATATCGGGCAAATTGGCGTAGAAAAAACGGTAGCGCCACATCAATTGAAATGTGGCATCCAAATAGGACAGCAACCTTTTCTGGTCAGAGTCTGCTGTCAATTCTGGCTGGAACCCCATAGAAAGATCGAGGGCGTATTGATCGAAAATACTGTGTATAATCTCTTCTTTATTACGGAAGTGATAATACAGGTTTCCCGGACTGATACCGAGATCCGCAGCGATATGATTGGTAGTGATGTTAGGCTCACCCTGCTCATTAAATAACGCCAATGCAGAATGAATAATGCGATCACGGGTTTTCATGGTTAAACTGCTATCCTCAAGCCCAATACGGGGAACAATACTTGTCGGATTCGCTCATTTTTTAGAGAGTTAATCCGTCAGGTACCCATATTACCATAGCCTCCGCAAGTTTGATGGCGGGGTCTTCTCAATGTCTGATATTAGGTAGAAATATGATTATAGTGACTGGCGGCGCCGGCATGATCGGCAGCAATCTGGTTAAAGCACTTAACGAGCAAGGTATTAACGATATTCTGGTTGTTGATAACCTGAAAGACGGTACTAAGTTCGTTAATCTGGTTGATCTGGATATTGCAGACTACATGGACAAAGAAGACTTCATCACGCAAATCATGGCGGGTGATGACTTTGGCCCAATCGAAGCGATATTCCACGAAGGTGCATGTTCTGCCACCACAGAGTGGGATGGCAAGTACATGATGCTCAACAACTACGAGTACTCTAAAGAGCTTCTGCACTACTGTCTTGAGCGTGAAATTCCATTCTTGTACGCGTCTTCTGCAGCAACGTACGGTGGCCGTGACCATGACTTCATCGAAGAGCCACAATACGAAGGGGCTCTGAACGTCTATGGTTACTCGAAGCAATTGTTCGACAACTACGTTCGTCGCCTATGGGCCGACGCTGAAGCGCACGGTGAGACCTTGTCTCAAATCACAGGTTTCCGTTACTTCAATGTGTACGGCCCACGTGAAAATCACAAAGGCAGCATGGCGTCAGTGGCATTTCACCTGAACAACCAAATCAAAGACGGTCAAGACCCGAAACTGTTCGAAGGTAGCGACACATTTAAGCGTGATTTCGTTTACGTGGGTGACGTGTGCAAAATGAACATCTGGTTCTGGCAGAATGGTAAATCAGGCATCTTTAACTGTGGTACCGGCCGCGCGGAGCCGTTCCGCGAAGTAGCCAATGCAGTGATCGCACATCACGGTAAAGGTGAAGTGCAAGAAATCCCATTCCCAGATCACCTGAAGGGTCGATACCAAGCCTACACTCAAGCAGACCTGACCAAGGTGCGTGCAGCGGGTTACCCAGAAGAATTCAAAACTGTTGCTGAAGGCGTTGCCGAGTACATGGCAATCCTCAATAAGTAATGGGCAGAAAAACGGGCTCAGGCCCGTTTTTCTTGTAACGTCTGATTGATTTGTAGTTCTAATCCTATGAGCCAAGATTCAAACACCAACTCCTCTTATCTTCCGACTTTCGAGTGGGCCTTCTTGCATCCTCGTTACTGGGGAACATGGTTAGGTATGTTCCTGGTCGCCATCCTTGCATTTGTTCCTTTTCGACTCCGTGACAAATTCGCCGCGTTTCTCGCCAAACGACTGGTTAAAATGAACAACCGCGCGAAAAAGCGTGCCGTCATCAACCTTCAAGAGTGTTTTCCTGAAAAGTCAGACGAAGAGCGTTTTGCGATTCTAGAACAAAGTTACATTAATGCAGGTTGTGTGATGCTGGGCTTTGCGACCATCATGATGCGCAGCAAAAAGTACCTAGAATCTCGTACGCTATTTCGCAACGAAGAGATCCTTACTGATCTCGTTGAGCAAGGCGAGAAAGTCATTCTGTTAGTGCCGCACAGTTGGCCGATTGACTACCCTGCCGTACAGCTTGCCTCGCGAGGCTTACCTGTCGCAGCCATGGTGAAAAAGCAGAAAAACAAAGTCGTCGATTGGCTGATGAACGTTCAGCGCCTTAAATACGGCGGTCGCATTCATGAGCGTTCGGACGGCGTTAAACCGTTTATTAAATCGGTACGTGAAGGCTATCTAGGGTATTACTTGCCAGATGAAGATCACGGTCCGAATTACAGTGTCTTTGTCCCTTTCTTTGCCACGCAGAAAGCCACACTGTCAGGTTTAGGCAAGTTATCTAAACTCAGCCGTGCGAAAATCGTCCCATTGATGCCAGTCTACAATCGCGAAACGGGTGATTTCGAAGTCATTGTTCAACCTCCTCTTGCACCATTTCCAACAGGCAGTGAGGAAGATGATGCACGCATGATGAATGCGCGTATTGAGCAATTCTTAGAGAGTGACCCAGGCCAATACATGTGGATCATGAACCTGTTACGCTCAAAACCTGATGGAAGCCAGCGTTACTGATCTGTTTACTCCTCGGTAGGTGCACCTTTCAGATGAATCGTGCATCTCTCACTTTATTGTCACATGTCACATTAATTTGAGCACTCTAAACTACCACCTCCCACTTCATGCTAATTTTTATATGAGTTTGTGACTAAATCGACTAGGTACCGAATGCAACGAATTCTTCTGTTAGCGGACAAC
This sequence comes from Enterovibrio qingdaonensis, assembly GCF_028683135.1. GTDB lineage: Bacteria > Pseudomonadota > Gammaproteobacteria > Enterobacterales > Vibrionaceae > Enterovibrio > Enterovibrio qingdaonensis. Next base: position 123,558 of record NZ_JAJUBB010000008.1, on the reverse strand, counting down.
AGAACCAATTTAATAACGCCCCTGCTAAAACAAATGGCTGAAATGGACTTGGATACTACTTATGTAGATGCTAGCGATTTGTGTGCGTTAAAAAAATATCCAACGATTTTCCATCGCGTCAAAGCAAAGCTTGTTGATGAATTATTTTTTCGCAGAAAGCGAAATTGGGGTAGAGAGTGTTACATTAACAAATTGTGCGAAGAAAAATTCGACCATATTATTGTACTTATACCCGCAATGCTCACAGAGCCAGCCTTCATCACACTAAAATCTGCATTTAGTGAAAAATTCACATGCGTATTTTGGGACTCACTCAACAAAGCACCGTCTGGAAAAACTGCCCTAAAATTCTGTAACAACTTTTTTAGTTTTGATAAAGACGATTGTAATTATCCTGGGGTTAAATATTTACCCACCTTTATTCAGGAAGACTCAGAAAATACAAAAGACGACGTTTTCAAACCAAAAAGGCACTTTTTTGGTGTTTTTGGAATTGAAAATGAGCAAGATAAACGATTTCAGACTATCAAAGATTTTGCTGAATCAAACCCAAACCTCATTGGACTCGTCTATCTAGTTTCAGAAAAACTGGAAACGAAGCAATACTTCATCAACCAAACAAAGATAGTACAGTCTAATAGACGTTTAATTGGAGATGAACTACAAAAACAAATACTCGATGCACAATGCATACTCGATATCGTTGACGAAAGACAAACAGGGCTATCCCCAAGAATCGGTAACGCCTACCAGAGTAAACGAAAGCTCATTACCAACAATAAAACTGCGTTAGAGTCGGGTTGGTTTTCGGAAAACACTCACGTTTTCACAAAGGAATGTATGAATGCTCCACTTGAATTCGTTGAAAAAGAGTACACTCTTTCAAAAAATCCAAGCTGCATACCGAGCTGGATTGACAAAGTTCTAAACCATTAAAAAGCACTGGCGCGACGCGCCAGCGTTTTATCACATCAAGCTAGGGTTTCTAAATTCTCTCTCATTGCATCAACGATCTGGCTATTGGTCGGAATTGAACTGTCAGCATTCATCACAATTTTATGTCCAGATTCATACTTAGGTGTATATCTAAAAGGCACCGTGGAATAAAAAATTCCCACAGTTGGCGTATGTGTAGAAACTGCTAAGTTTCGAATTCCAGTATCCGGTGCAATAATCATTGTCGAGCGAGCAATATACTCTGTAAGCTCTTCTAGAGGCTTGGTTGCAATGATCTCAACGTTGTCCTTTTCCTCTACTAACGACGAAAGGAAGCCCCCTTTCTCGCGATCATGCACACCTTCGAGGTAGCAATGTTTGATATTTGGAAATGCTTCAGACGCTTCTTTCATTAGCTGATACATTTGCTCTGCCGGCAAAATTTTTGACTCAGTAGATGCACCATTGAAATAAACAAAATTTTGCTCAGACTGTGGCCTGAAGCATCGGTTATCAGGGTAGCCAAAATCAGGTACGTGAGCAGGCACATGCCCAAGAAATCTCAGCATATCGAGCATACAATCAATCTCATGCTGGAAGTCCGAGCGGAGTACTGATACGTTATAAATAGTGCCGTTAAGCATTGGTTTGTAGGGAAAGCCAAACTTTAACTTGGCTTTATTTAGTGCAGTTAGCCAATGAGTACGGTTAGTACAAGACAAATCAAAGATGATGTCCTGCTCGCCTAATCCTTTTATATTTTTTAGCTTTTCAGAAAAAGAGTGTTTACTTTTAACATCCTTTCCAAATGTGATGTATGTTGAGTCTGCTAAATCACTTGGCAAGCCATATTGGTAATTCGTCACACCAACCAGCGTGATCTCTGCGTTAGGGAAAAACTTCCTCGTCTCAATAATAAAAGGACGGACGATGACAAGATCGCCTAAAGCTGCATGTCGAATAACCGCAACTTTCTTGACTTTTTTGGGGTCAAACTCAGACGCTAAATATTTTCTAGCGTCTGAACTGGCGTAAGCTCCCTTTTCAAACCAACGATATTTCATCAACTCTCTCGCTTTTAATTTTCTTTGCTTTCACATACTCAGCCAAAACTATTGCGATTGCAAAAGTAAATATATATGCAGAATAGCTCTGCATGATGCTGTAAAAAGGAAGCCATACAAACACGCCAATTAAGTAAGCGCCCATGTATTTAATTACATCATTATTTTCATAACTAAATATTGCATAGCAGGCAACGATAGAAAATAAACTAAGGATCGTGACAGTAAATAACACACCAGATTTAACGCTCATGTCGATAAACGTCATATGGAAATCTGTACCACCGAGCCTATGTCCATCTTTACCATACGAAAGACGCTCTTCTTCCGTCAATGAGTCAAGGTACTTAAAATAGTTAGTTGCTGAACTTTCCATACCCCCACCAAAAACAACTGTTTCTGGCTGTGTCTCAGAGAGATGCGTTAGGTAACTTAAACCACCTTTCCACATATTAATTCTAGATGTGTTTGAGTAATCACTTGTCACATTTCCTATGGAGGTAAAGCGGTTGGCTACCTCTTTGTACGCATTCCCGCCAATTACACTAAACAGTAGAGCAGATGCGAACAATGCAACTGCAATATAGGGAATCAATCGTCGATGGTATTTTACGATTAAAAAAGCGAAGGATACCGCTGCCGCCAACCACCCCCCACGAGTACTTGAAACCACAATACTGGTTAAAAACACAACAAGAGTGAATAAGATCAAAACTTTTAACTTTGTTTCAAGATTATTACTGAGTAAGTAATGGAGGCAAATGCACGAAGACAAAATAACACAATTAAGATGTCTATCAGAGGACAAGAACCCACTTGTTCTAATCATGATATTAAAGTCCGCTATTGTCACAAAATTGTATATGCTGTAAATAGATGCAATCAGACTTGCAATAACCAGTAAAAGAGTGGCTTTCCGCCTTGTATCGTCCTCCATCAATAAGAGTGTGGCAATCGGGATAACCAATAAATACAAATCTTTATAAAGGTACTCTTCAAAGTCAACAATGCTAGGGTGAAAAAAACTAACGACTGCAAAGAGAAAATAAACACCGAATGAAATATAAAATGTTGCATTGAGATATTTGGTACTTGCAATCTTTCTGTAATTAAGTGTAAACATCGACAGTGACACTATAGCAAGTACAGCCGCAGATATATTCATACCTGGTTTTGATGTCACCAGTGAAACAACAAAAATAAAGAAAAAGAAAAGAACCATGTTATAAATGGGCTTCTTTCCAAAAAACTCGCCAACATTTTGCGAAACAACAGCATTAGCCATTAATTAAACCCAACCAATTTTTCACATTACAATCTGTAGAAAATATATTGTCAAACAGAACCATATTGTCTTCCAAATTCAAGTTCTGTCGTTCTTCGTAAGCTTTCTCTATCATCCGAGCTAACGCATCTATATCTTTATCCGCAGCAGAATAAACGCCTTGAAAGCCAAGATGCGAGAACTCTGGGAACACAGTGTTATCATAGGTGATACAACTCAGCCCTTTTGAAATGGCTTCCAACATGACATTCGGTAAACCTTCTCCATAGCTAGGAAAGAGAAGAAAGCTATTTTCTTTATAAAAAGGCGTAACATTGCTGCAAAAGCCTTTGAATATTACTTTGACATCTCCTTTTTCAGCGATTTCTTCAATTTCCTCTTTGATTTGACTTTTATCAACATCACCAACATAAGTAATGACTTTGCTATCAGACGGAATACTAGCATTACATAAGGCTTTTACAGCATCTAAAACGCCTTTTCCTTCCTCCACTCTGCCAACATGAAGAAACGTTAAAGGTGCATTTTTATTGTATTCGGTGCCGTCAAAAGCTGGTGAGTTGTATATAGTATGTACATTTTTTTCATTTGACGGGAGAATCTTTAATACGTTTTTCGAAAGGTGCTGACTGATGCCGACATAATCAGAAACACAACTGTAGAACAGACGATGAATGGGATCTTTTTTAGAGGAAGATTTTGTAGTCCCATGCCTTACAATGACTCGGCAATTCAATCCCATTACAGCGAAGTAAATTGACTTGATTTCGGACGCACCAAAAAATATCAGTGTATCGATATCGTGCTCTCGAATAGCCTCCCTCAAACCACGAATCAGCGAAATACTTAGCTTAGATTTAAACTTAATGCTTTGCGCAGGAACGTTTTGCTCTTCAGCCACTTGCTCGAGGAATGTACCCTCTCTACAAATCAGCATCGCGTCGATATCTTGGTTTCGAAACAGCTTGGTTTGCTTTAATGCATCAAGCTCCATGCCTCCTCGAAAATGAGATAAACACAAAACAGCGATCTTCGAGGTTGCGCTCATAAATATGCCTTCTGTTGGGCTGTAACTTGCCTGTACAACCGTTGTGTAATTCTTCGACCGATTATAAGCATCCACACTTCGCTTCTCAATTGCTAGGACTCTATCGGCTCTATTTTGCACCTAGGAAGCGTTGCTCAATCTAAGTACAATACTTCCTAGCATCTAACTCTACAGGTACAGGTTTAACTACTGTTATGCATTCATCACAACATACATCACGATGGCTAATCATAGGTCCTTCTTGGGTTGGCGATATGGTGATGTCTCAAAGCTTGTACAAAACAATTAAACGCCAGTTTCCCAACTCGATAATTGACGTTTTAGCACCGGCATGGTGCAAACCTATTCTCGAACGCATGCCAGAAATAGACAAAGCACTAGAAATGCCGTTTGGACATGGCGAGTTCAACCTCAGTGGGCGCTGGAAGCTTGGTCGTACCATGAAATCACAAGGCTACACCCACGCTATAGTCCTCCCAAACTCTGCCAAATCTGCACTCATTCCATTGTTTGCAGGTATTCCGCACCGAACTGGCTGGAAAGGCGAAATGCGTTATGGTCTGTTGAATGACTTAAGACCGAACCGTAAAGTATTCCAATATATGGTGGAACGTTATGTGGCTCTTGCTCATCCGAAGGAGCAAATGCTCAACGACGTACATTTGGATGGAATTGCTAAGCCTTCGCTCTCTGTTGATAAACACAATCAAGCCAACTGCCTTCAACGCTTCGGCATAAACAGAGAACAAGAGATTATAGGAATCTGCCCCGGCGCAGAGTTCGGCCCAGCCAAACGGTGGCCTGAGAAACATTATGCAGCGGTTGCTGAGCAACTCATTGTAGAAGGCAAGCAAATTTGTTTATTCGGCGGCCCTAAAGACCGAGATGTTGCCAATCAAATTATTGCGTTACTTCCTCTCGACCTGCAAAAACACTGCTTTAACTTAGCGGGCGAGACATCGTTGAACGACGCTGTCGATATGCTGGCGTCATGTGATACGGTTTTTTCTAACGATTCTGGGCTTATGCATGTCGCAGCTGCGGTAGGTGCAAAAATTGTGGCGATTTATGGCTCTAGCTCTCCGCTTTACACGCCGCCTTTATCCGAGAAGGTAGCTATCGTGAACACCGATGCTGATTGCAGGCCTTGTTTTAAACGTCAATGCCCATTAGGTCACCTTAAGTGCCTGAATGAGTTACTTCCCAAGGAAGCGATGGCAGCATACAAAAAACTGTAGGCTTTGTAAGACAAGGATGTCTCAATTAAACTTAAATTAAGCAAGGAGTTACTTATACTGCCACCCAGCTAGGGCATAGATCACGCCACTAACATTTTTTTCGTTTACAGAGCGAAACCTCTCTCGAATATTGCTAGCGTATATGACAATACCAAGTAGTTTGAGGCGGTAAAAGCTTATGAATAAACCCGACATTTCAGTGGTTTGCCCATGTCATAACGAACAGGATGTTATTCCGCGATTTTTCGCCGAAATAGAAAAAATATTTTTCGACCTTCCTTACAGCTACGAGATTATTTTCATTAATGACGGTAGTACCGACACAACACTGGATGAAATTAACTCACTATCGAAAATTCACAAGCAGGTTCGGGTTATCAACCTCTCTCGAAACTTCGGCAAAGAAGCCGCTCTTACCGCGGGCTTAGACTTGGCTAAAGGTGAGGCCATCATCCCTATCGATGCAGACCTCCAAGACCCGCCAGAACTCATTCGCGACTTTATTCGAGAATGGCAAAAGGGCTTTGATGTTGTCGTCGCAAAACGGGTAGACAGAAGCACCGATACTTTTTCAAAACGCGTCACAGCGAACTTGTTTTATCGATTTCACAACAGCATTGCCCATCCTGAAATCCCCGATAATGTGGGCGATTTTCGACTCATCAGCCGTCGGGTTGTCACCGCTATTCAACTGCTTCCTGAAAACCAACGTTTTATGAAAGGGATATTTTCTTGGGTGGGGTTCAAAACCTCGGTCGTCGAGTACACCCGCCAGCCCCGCGCTGCAGGTGAAACCAGCTTTAACGGTTGGCGACTGTGGAACTTCGCACTTGAAGGCATCACCAGCTTTAGCACTGCTCCCCTAAGGATTTGGTTATATCTGGGCGTTATCGTATCCCTGATCGCCTTTGTCTATGGCAGTGCCATCATCATTCGTACGATGTGGCATGGCGTAGACTTGCCCGGCTATGCATCTATTTTAAGTGCCGTTCTCTTTTTTGGTGGCATTCAACTTATTGGGCTTGGGGTGATGGGGGAGTACATCGGCAGGATTTACATGGAAACCAAAGGACGCCCTGTATACATTGTTGAAAGTGACTCTGATGCAGAGCAGAATGACACGCCGTGAATATCTTGCCCAATAACTTACTCAACATTCGGATTGTTCGTTTTGCGCTAACGGGAGGGTTGGCAACATTAACACATGTTGTTGCCGCCTTTGCGATGATCCATTTTTTCACGACTCCTGTGTTCGTAGCTAACGTGGTTGGCTTCGTCTGTGCGTTTTTTCTTTCTTATTTTTTACAATCGACCTTCGTCTTCAAACAGCGTCTTTCTCTCAATAATGCTTTTCGCTTTTTCATCGTGCAATTTTCCGCTCTTCTCATTTCTCAGCTTATTAGCGAAGCATTTCAAGGGGCGAGCCCTTATCTCAGAGTCCTTATCGTTGTTGTCCTCATTCCCTTGGTCACCTACATCATCCATAAAGTCTGGACATTTTCAGAGCCCGCCAAACCTTAATTCTCGGATTTGCCTATGCATTTTTTAGAACGTCGCTTCGCGTTACTTCAGAACTCAGGATTTCTTCTTGGTTTGCTGTTAGCCATTTTTTATGCCAACTACCAAATCATGACAGGCGATCAGGAGCAAATGCTACTCAAGGGCTATTTAGGTGCCTACCAAGATACGTGGTTGGCTTATGGCAATGCAGCAAGTACAGTCGGCAATGTGCCGGGGTCTTTGTCAGCGTGGATTGTAGGTGGACCACTGCTGATCTGGGATAACCCTTGGGCTCCTATGCTGCTGTTAATCGGCTTACGAGTGCTCTCTTACTTGATGCTGGATGCCGTCATCAAACAGGTATTTAGTCAGCAAGTGCGTCTTTTCTTTATGGTGGCATACTGGCTCAACCCTTGGCTCTTGTATGACAGCCAACTGTATAATCCGGCTTACCTTTGCTTTTTTGCTGCATTGCATTTTTGGTCGGCGTTTAAACTCCGGGACAAACCAGATTTCATCTTCAGTTTTTTGCATGTCTTGGCCATTGGCGGTGCCATGCAGTTTCACTACTCTTGGCCAATTCTGGCCGTTATCTCGTGCTACTTGCTCTACCGAAAAATGTCACAGCCAAATTGGTGGGGCGTTGTTGTCGCCGGCTCGGTGATTTTGGCATCTCTTGTTCCCTACTTTCAGGAATACGCCAACAATGAAGCGATAAGCCGCGAAAGCGACCGCTATATCGGCTATGGCCTTGTTCATGTTTATCCAGTGCTGAAAGCCATCCTCTATTGGCTGCGCTATGCCTCGACGCTCTTTTCAAACCGCATTATCACAGACACCACGTTTGATTGGCTGACAACGACTGGTTGGCTGCAAATGGTCTTCCAATACCTTTGGCAAGCCACGCTGTATCTGGTTGGCGCAGCAACTGTCGTGATAGCCGCCAAAATAAACTGGCGCGCGTGGAAAACCGTGAAGCCGCTGATTAAGCGTAATATCGCCATACCCGATACTACCCATTGGCTTCTGCTCTACGCAGCCGCCACTGTGCTAGCAATTATTATCAACGCCATGCTCGCGCCCATTACGTTTTCCTATTGGCATTTGATCATGACCTTCCCTATTGCACTTATCCCTATTCTTGTCGCGGTCGACCGTTGGCAGCAGGACAATGCCGATAAATTTACCAAGCTCTTGTTGGGACTCACTGCCTTCTTCCTTGTCGTGAACCTCATCGCTGCCTGCGACAGCGAAAAATATTCTCACAAAGTGAACTATGCCGAGCAGGTTGATATTTATCTTCAAAAAGAAGGGCTACACCGCTAGGGCATTGGCACGAAAAGGGCTCCTCTTGGAGCCCTTTGTTGTACACTAGCTCCAAAATCACTCCAGAAGGATGCGTTGTGCGCTTTATTTACACCTTATTGCTCGCCCTTGTGGCACCTTTTCTGCTGATAGGCTTGTACAGAGCAAAAGATGGAAAACCAAAGGTCGGTAAACGTTGGGTCGAACACTTTGGTCGCACGCCGCATCTAACATCTAATACCCAACCGATTTGGGTTCACGCCGTGTCCGTTGGGGAAGTCATCGCCGCCAAACCGGTGATTGCTGCATTGAAAGCAAACTACCCTGACACGCCGATTGTAGTGACCACCACCACAGCAACCGGTGCCGCCATTGCAGCAACCTTAGGTGAGGGCATTGAGCATAGATACATGCCGATTGATTTTGGCTTTGCGGTGAAAGGCTTTCTAAAGCGTACCCACCCAAAAGTCATGCTCATCATGGAAACCGAGCTGTGGCCAAACACCTTACACAGTGTTCACCTAGCAGGTATCCCAATCATTGTGATGAACGCACGCTTGTCTGAAAACTCACAGCGCGGCTACCAACGCGTAAAACCATTTTTCAATTTGCTTTCGCGCAATATCGACCACATTCTTTGCCAGTTTGACGATGATGCTCGCCGTTTCCTTGAGTTGGGCGTAAACAAAAATAAGGTGTCGGTCTCCGGTTCCGTGAAGTTTGATTTGCCTTCCTTTGATACTCAAAGTGATGCTGTGACCACATTAAAAGCAGCGATTGCCGGACGCCCAGTTTGGATTGCTGCAAGCACGCATCCCGGTGAAGATGACATCCTGCTCCAAGCGCACAAAGCACTTCTGAAACACGAACCCACCGCACTCATGATGTTAGTACCCCGCCACCCTGAACGATTCAGCGATGTGGCAACGCGCATAAAAGAGAATGGCCTCTCGGTATCTCGACGTAGCCTGCAAGAGACGATTGGAGCCGATACTCAGGTGTACCTAGGCGACACCATGGGCGAGATGATGACCTTGTTTGCCGCCGCAGACGTCGCTTTTATGGCGGGAAGCTTGATAGGTGACAAGGTGGGTGGACACAACCTTTTGGAGCCTGCATCTTTAGGTCTGCCGCTTATTACAGGCCCTAGCTATTTTAACTTTCAAGTGATCGCGGAGCAGCTCATTGGCTCTGGTGCTTGCGAGGTAAAAGACTCACCAGAGACCATCTGCGAAGCAGTTTTAACCTTACTCAACGACCCCGAACGGAAAGCGCAATCCGGACAAGCTGCACTGACAGTTGTCGAGAAAAACCGTGGCGCGGTGTCAAAAACATTGTCGACTATCGCCCCTTGGGTCAACCGCTAACGTGAGATGGGCCTTAGCCCTCGTAGCCTTTCAGGAGTTCAGTCCAATCTGACTCTTGCCAGTTGATGGCGCGCTTACCCAGCTCCTTTCTAAACGAACGCAGCAAGCGACTTAAGTTTGCTGCTTTCCAGCTATCGCCTTTGCGGCGACCACAGTTGTCAAAATCAATCAGCCAAAACTCACCTTTGTCATCCAACAAAATGTTGTGGATGTTTAAGTCGGTATGACACACCCCGGCATCATGAAGCTTTTTCACCAATGCACCAATCTCTTGGTATTTTTCAGCAGACAATGGTGATTGCATCAAGATATCGACCAAATCTTTCGCACCATCGACTTTTTCCACCAAAAGATCTGCTCGGTAAGTCATGCCGTCCCTGATAGCACGGGCTGCAAGAGGGCGAGGCACAGCAATGCCCTGCTCTTTGATGTAATGTAGCAAATTAAATTCTTGTGCCGCGCGTGTGTTTTCCCACCCCGTAAACAGGTAGCTGTCCGCGACGAGCTTGCCGAAAAGGCCACCACGACGATAATGACGCAATGCCGCTGGAACGGTTTGTGTTTGAACAAACCATGTGGTGCCTCGTCCGGTTGCCGACCCCAGTACTGCGTTTTTTTGTTGCCAGAATTCGACATCAAAACAGTGAGATGCATCTTCTTTCAACAATGTTTCATCAAACCAAATACGGGTATTGTTATCCGCCAATTGCTCCACGCGCACTCCTTTTCAGATTTAAATCCTCTCAGTATTTCGTTCTGAGCGGTTGTTGCATTTTACATTGCGGATCGGCAACTGCATAATTTCACCCAAGATAACCACAAAAGCAGCATCATGGCCCTATTTTCCACACCACCTCAATCCATTTGCGTCCTTCGCCTTTCCGCCATTGGCGATGTGTGCAACGCGATAGCAGCCGTTCAGGCTATCAAGACGCAATGGCCAGACACCGACATTACCTGGATTGCAGGAAAGGCCGAGGCCGCGCTGCTTACACCGCTTTTGCCTACGATCACTGTCATCCCTTTTGATAAAAAAGCGGGCTTTAAAGGTATGCAAGCGGTGTGGAAAGCCCTTGATGGAAAGCACTTCGATGCCCTGCTTCATATGCAGACCGCCATCCGTGCCAGCCTCTTGTCCCTAGGCATCAAAGCCAAATTCAAGCTCGGGTTTGATAAAACACGCGTCAGTGACTTACAACAATACTTCACCAATGTGAAAGTCCCCTCCCCGCAATCATTGCATGTTCTTGATGGCTTTATGGCGTTTACCGAAACGCTGGGATTGAAGCCGCAAAAACCTACGTGGACATTGCCTATTCGTGATGAAGACACCGCATGGGCAAAAGCCCAACTAGGAGACAAACCAACACTCGTCGTGGCACCCGCCGCCAGCAAAGCGTTTAAAAACTGGACGGCTGAAGGGTATGCCGCTGTTATCGAACATACCATCGACAAGGGATTTGATGTGATTTTGGCGGGTGGTCCAGGGCAAATTGAAATCGACTTAGGTCATGCCATTGAAAACCAGATTTCTCGTCAGGTAAAAAACCTGATTGGCAAAACCACCCTGCTGCAGTTGCTGGCATTGGAAAAAGAAGCGGCGTTGGTACTGGCTCCAGACAGTGGCCCTGCGCATCTAGCCAATGCCGTCAATACACCAGTGATTGGCCTATACGCACACCATAACCCTGCGCGAACTGGCCCTTACAACTGGAGGAAATATGTGGTCAGTGCTTATGCCGAAGCCATAGAAGCAGAAACAGGAAAAGCTGTTGAGCAGGTCTCATGGCGTACCCGTGTCAAAGACGAACACGCCATGCAACGCATTACAACCGAGTCGGTGATTGCGCGATTCGATGAAGTCACCGAAAAAGAGGAGCTCCTATGAGTCAGGCACCGCGCGCGACAATTAGCGCCATCATCATCACCAAGAACGAAGAGCAGATTTTGCCAGAGTGCTTGGCCTCTCTCGATTGGGTTGACGAAATTGTGGTGGTTGATTCAGGCAGTACAGACAACACGGTCACTATTGCTGAAGCGGCTGGTGCCAAGGTGCATGTGAACGCTGAATGGCCAGGGTTTGGAAAGCAGAAACAGCTGGCACAGAGCCTCGCTACCAAAGATTGGGTGTTGGCCATCGATGCTGATGAAGTGATCACTGACGCACTGAAAAGCAGCATTCTTGAGGTGCTTAACAATCCACCTAACGACACGTTGTTCATCTTACGCCGCACAACCTGGGTCTTCGGTCGCTTCCTGAAGCACTCAGGCTGGTATGACAAAATTGTGCGTTTCTACCCGCGTGAGCTGACAGGCTACAACGATGCGCTGGTACATGAAAAAATCATTGAGCCGGATGGCGTAAAGAAACAGACACTCAACGGCGACATGCTGCATTACTCTTATCGCGACTTACATCAGTATTTGGTGAAGTCGGCCTTCTACGCAAAATCATGGGCAGACGGTCGTCAGGCAAGAGGCAAGAAAAGCAGTATCAGCCAAGGCATTACCCATGCGCTGGGCTGCTTCTTAAAGATGTACGTATTAAAACGCGGCTTTCTCGATGGCAAGCAAGGTTTCTTGATTGCGGTATTGTCAGCGCACTCCACCTTTGTGAAATACGCTGACCTTTGGATTCGCGCTAACGACAGCCGCGCGAGCAAGGACTGAGTCCGTTAAATCACACGAGCCAAAAACGCGTTAACGTCCGGCAGAATCGCGTCGATATCAACCTTCGACATGTCTGCCGCCACTTCCTTGTCTTTGTCCTTTGGTGGCGCAAAGGCAAGGTGCTTGCCTGCACTGTTAATTGGCTGCCAACGAAGGGGCGTGGCACTGCGCTTAGCAGGAAAGAAGCCAATGGTCGGCACATCTACCGTCGCTGCGATATGCAGCGGTCCGGTTGAGCCTGCGATAAAGGCATCGGCACACGCAATCGAGCGGGTGAAATCCTGCAAGCCATCGTTTTTGTCATACACCACCGAAGAGACCTGCTTCTTACCCAATAACGTTTGAAGCTCTGCCGCTTTTTCCTCCTCACCCGGCCCTGCCGTCAATACCACTTCCATCGTTTTTTCTGCAACGATGCCTGACACCAAGTCCGCATATTGCGTTAAAGAAAGGTTATTGGCAGAGCCTCCACTCCCTGCATGCACATAAAGCCAAGGCACGCCAGACTGAATCGACAAAGCTTCCGCAAGTTTGGCTTTTTGCGCAGCTTTCACATCATTACTGAAAGCCAGATACGGCGCAGCAGGCTCAATCGCAGTGACAGCCAGTGTGTCGAGAAATGCACGTACCAAGTCGATATTGTATTCGTACTCTGGTTTAGCCGATTGTGAGCGACGCTGCTTGATACGGTGGTTATACAGAAATTGAGAAATTTTGGTTGCAGGTGCCAATCGAAAGGGAATCGACGATCGCCATACCAACATAGCATTGTAACTGTCTGAAAAAAGACAGATAGATGCGTCAAACCGTTCTGCTTTTATCGCGTCGATTAACGCCTTTTTCCTCAGCTTATCCGCATCTTTCCCACAACCTACCAACACCTTATCAATGGACGGACAAAGCTCTGCCAATGCTTTTGTGTAAGACGGCACTAACGCGGTGATCTCCGAGTCTGGCATCGATAGCTTTAACATGGCAAACGCAGGCCATGCCAGCATGAAGTCGCCGATTTTGTCGTTTCTGATGACAAGGATTTTTTTCATTCTGTGTACCTGTTTACGGTTCTTGCCACCGATCATACCGGATGATGGAACAGGCGCTAAGTCTCTGACTAAGGTGATGAGAGAATAAATGCTATTTGGGTAGCTTTTTTCATTCGACCTTGTAGCAAGAAACAATAATTTTCGACAAGTTTTTGATAGCATGTCGCCAGATAAATTTATGGCAGGATTTCACTGTGAATAAAAAAGCACTGACCCGAGTAATCTATCCGGGCACTTTTGATCCTATCACCAACGGTCACGTTGATTTGGTAGAGCGTGCAGCTTCCATGTTCGATGAAGTGGTTGTGGGTATTGCTGCCAGCCCGAGTAAAAAGCCATTGTTTGAATTAGAAGAGCGTGTGGCACTTGCAAAAGAAGTGACCGCTCACTTGGACAATGTCAGCGTTGTGGGTTTTTCAGGCCTACTGGTCGATTTTGCGAAGAAATACGATGCGAACATTTTGGTTCGTGGCCTTCGCGCCGTGTCTGATTTTGAGTATGAATTTCAGTTGGCCAACATGAACCGCCGCCTGATGCCTGAGCTGGAAAGTGTTTTCCTGACGCCCTCTGAAGAAAACTCTTTTATCTCATCCACACTGGTCAAAGAAGTTGCGCTGCATGGTGGGGATACCAGCCAATTTGTACACCCAACGATTCTGGCTGCGCTGAAAGAACGTCTGAAAAAATAAGACTCTGAATTACACTAAAAAGCCCGCGATAGCGGGCTTTTTCTATTTTTGGCAGGCGGCGCAGAAAACCGTATTTCGCTGCCCTATCTTTGCGCTTTCAAGCTCAGAGCCACAAACAGGACAAGGTTGCCCCTGCTTACCGTACACCAACAACTCTTGCGCAAAATAGCCTGGTTTCCCGTCCGTTTGTGTGAAATCTTTCAACGTGGTGCCACCTTGCCTTATCGCGGTTGCAAGCACGTCTTTGATGTCAGCTACCAGCACCTTAGTTTCTTCCAAGGTTAACTGACCCGCTTGTCTTTTTGGGTGAATGTGCGACGTGAAAAGGGATTCATTGGCGTAGATGTTGCCAACACCAACCACCACAGCATTGTCCATGATGAACTGCTTGATTGCCGTGCGCTTGCCTCGGCTTTTTTCGAACAGGTAGTCACCCGTAAAATCATCCGTTAACGGTTCAGGCCCCAGCTTTTCCAGTGCAGGGTGCGCACCGTCATTCGGTTGCCAAAGCCAAGCACCAAAACGCCTTGGGTCGTTATAGCGGATCATCACACCTGTGGCCAAATGCAGATCAACATGATCATGCTTATCCGGCGGCACTCCCGAAGGCAACACCCGTAAACTGCCCGACATGCCCAAGTGAACCAAAGCATAACCAATATCAGTTTCCAATATCAGGTATTTAGCTCGGCGTTTCACCGCGCGGATAACTTGCCCTTCAATGTCATAAAGTTCGTCGGGAATACGCCAGCGTAACTGAGGTTGTCTGACATCTAACTTGGAAACGGTTTGCCCTTCCGCATGCGGCTTGATCCCCATGCGGCTCACTTCGACTTCAGGTAATTCTGGCATTACATCAATTCTGGTTCGCTAACGGGAACAAGTAGTGTGGATCAACCGACACGGCAAGCCAATGGTTTTCGGCATTTTGAATCAGCCAAAATTGGGGAAGCTGAAAATAGGTCAGTCTCAAGGGCTCAATCTCCGGCCCTAAATCCACCACCAATGTCGATGGCGATCGTAAACTCGGCTTCAGTTTATCGTAAGTGGCTTTATCGATTTCTGTCCCAGACAGGTTCATCCACCGTCCCGCCAACTCTGTCGGAGAGATATCCAGTGCGATATCCGTTTGCCATGGCGACCCCTGCGTTAAAGTAAAATTCGGAAACTGCAGAGCTTTCACGTTTAAATTTGATGGTAATAGAGCAATCACGCTTTCTGGTATCGCTTGCTGAGACTGCTGCGCAGCATCGTATTCCGCCACTTTACTACGTAAGTACGTAGGCAAATTCATCAGGGCGATAAACACCAAAATACCAATGATAAGGATGTTATTAAAACCGCGGCGGGAAGGTAATGCCATCTGTGAATCCCAAAAAACCAACAATATGTTCAGTTTATATCCGGAAGTCTCTGATTTATAGCTTTTAAGCGAACGCTGATTGAATGCCTTGTGGGGATTGCACAAAATTGAGGTATAAAAAAACCCAGCCAAAGCCGGGTTCTTTTGAAGAAGTATAAAACCAATTACTTGATTTTTGCTTCTTTGTACAAAACGTGTTGACGAACAACTGGATCAAATTTCTTGATCTCAAATTTGCCCGGCATGTTACGTTTGTTTTTGTCAGTAGTGTAGAAGTGGCCTGTACCAGCAGATGATACTAGACGGATCTTCTCGCGAATGCCTTTAGCCATTCTTTAAATCCTCTTAAACGTTCTCACCACGGGCACGCATTTCTGTAAGAACAGAATCAATGCCTTTCTTATCGATGATGCGCATACCTTTAGGGGTTAGACGCAGTTTAACGAAGCGGTTTTCGCTTTCTACCCAGAAACGATGAGTTTGCAGGTTCGGCAGAAAACGACGCTTGGTGGCGTTACGTGCGTGAGAACGGTTGTTACCCGTTACAGGACGCTTGCCAGTTACTTGGCATACTCGTGACATGAATGTCTCTCCAAATCGTTTCAGCTCGATATCAACCTTGTCCGAAATAGTCCTGCAAACTTGGTCAGGCTCTAGGTCAAGGCTATCAAAGGTGGCGCATTATACTAACTGTAATTCCATTGCTCAAGTCCCGAGCAGATCCTTTTGTCATTTTTTGATCGTTTTTTAGCAACTTTTCTTTGAAACGCTCATATCCAGCCGCGTTCAGCGAAAGAGACAATGTCTCCATCTCCTATGACCATGTGATCAAGCAACCGGATGTCGACCAAAGACAGCGCATCAGCAATACGCGCCGTAATATGACGGTCAGCAGGACTTGGCTCGGCAATACCTGATGGGTGATTATGCGCCAAAATCACCGCATTTGCATGCATTTCCAGTGCGCGTTTTACCACTTCCCTCGGATACACCCCTGCTGCGTTAATGGTTCCTTCAAACAAAATCTCGTCCGCAATGGGCCGATTTTGGTTATCCAAGAAAAGAACCAAGAAGGCCTCACGCGGCCTATCTCTAAGCCTTGCAGAGAGATATCGCGCGGTGTGAGAGGGGCTGGTTAAGGCATCTTCCTTCGTCATCACTTCGCTTAAATGACGCTTGCTGAGTTCTAGCACCGCTTGGAGTTGCGCGTATTTAGCAGCTCCCAGACCTTTTCTTTCACAGAACTGCGCTTGGTTAGCTTGCATTAAGCCTCTTAATGAACCGAAGTCCGATAAAAGGTAGCCAGCAAGCTCAATCGCATTCATGCCAGAAACACCGGTTCGTAAAAATATCGCTAACAGTTCTGCATCAGACAAGGACTCTGCGCCTCTTGCTAACAATTTCTCTCTCGGTCGACTCTGTTCAGGAAGCTGTTTTAGTGACATACGCCAAACTCGTTAAAAAGTCGCCATACTTGCCTGTCGGCCAATCAGGTTCAAATAAAGGTGTGAAAATCTTGGGGGAACGCCAAGCCCACAACTTTTGAGAAGCTTCTTTGTTACATATCGGTTTGGGATACCTCTGCTTTCACATTCAGCAACGACCAAAGCGTGACCAGTGAATATTTTGTGTTATCTTTCCTTCCATTACCTCATTGATTGATTTGGTTATGGTTCAAAAATTCACTCAAACACTCGCTGGAAAGCGTATCGTGTTGGGCATCAGCGGCGGTATCGCTGCGTATAAGTGTGCCGATCTCACCCGTCGATTGATTGAGCGCGGAGCCGATGTGCGCGTGGTCATGACAAATGCGGCAAAAGAATTCATCACCCCGCTGACAATGCAGGCGGTATCTGGCCATCCTGTTGCGGAGAGTTTGCTTGACCCTGCTGCGGAAGCCTCGATGGGACACATCGAGATTGCGAAATGGGCTGACTTAGTATTGCTAGCACCCGCAACAGCAGATTTGATTGCTCGCGTCACTGCGGGCATGGGCAACGACTTACTTTCCACGCTTTGTCTCGCGACAGACGCGCCGATCGCGGTTGCACCCGCGATGAATCAACAGATGTATCGCGCCATCGCGACACAAGAAAACATGGCAACGTTAAAACGTCGTGGCTACCCAATTTGGGGACCTGCAAGTGGCGAGCAAGCCTGTGGTGACATCGGCCCAGGTCGCATGCTGGAGCCGCTTCAATTGGTTGCGTTAGTCGAAGACCATTTCGCGGACGGCGATCTCGAAGGCACCTCATTTCTGATTACCGCAGGGCCAACTCGCGAAGCCATTGACCCGGTTCGTTACCTGTCAAACCACAGCTCTGGCAAAATGGGCTATGCCATTGCTGAAGCTGCTGCAAAACGCGGTGCCAACGTTACCCTAGTGAGTGGCCCAGTTAATTTGCCAACACCTCACAATGTCACCCGTATTGACGTGCAAAGTGCCGAAGAGATGCACAACGCCGTTCAAGCGCAAGCCAATGCGCACCACATTTTTATCGCCTGCGCTGCCGTGGCAGACTTCAGACCGGCTACGGTTGCCGAACAGAAAATGAAAAAGCAGGACGGTAAAGACGACATGACCATCCGTCTTGTGAAAAACCCAGACATCGTCGCGTCTGTCGCGGCAATGAAAGCGGAGCGCCCTTTCACGGTAGGGTTTGCTGCTGAGACACAGGATGTGGAACACTACGCACGCACCAAGCTTGCAAAGAAAAACCTCGACCTTATCTGTGCGAACGATGTATCCATCGAAGGATTGGGCTTTAACAGCGATCAGAATGCACTCCATCTTTATTGGTCAGACGGAGACAAGCAGCTAGCTCAAGCCAGCAAAGCCGATATCGGCAATCAATTAGTCAGCGAAATTACCGCGTTGTATAACGCCAAGAACCAAGTGGAAAAGTCATGAAAAAAATCGACCTGAAAATCCTCGACCCACGTGTAGGTAACGAATTCCCGCTTCCAGCATATGCAACCGAAGGGTCGGCAGGTTTGGACTTGCGCGCATGTCTGGACGAGGCGTTAACCATTGAGCCTGGCCAAACGCACCTAATTCCGACGGGTATGGCAATTCACATTGCCGATCCCTCAATGGCTGCAACCATTCTTCCGCGCTCAGGTCTTGGCCACAAGCACGGTATCGTACTGGGTAACCTTGTGGGTTTGATTGACTCAGACTACCAAGGTCAATTGATGGTGTCTTGCTGGAACCGCGGTCAAACCACATTCACGGTTGAACCGGGCGAGCGTATTGCGCAATTGGTCTTCGTGCCTGTGATTCAAGCCGAATTCAATATCGTCGAAGACTTCGATGCTACCGACCGTGGTGCAGGCGGTTTTGGACACTCAGGCACAAAATAATCACAGTAAATGTCTCGAAAACGCCGCTAAATAGTGGCGTTTTTCTTGCGCTATTCACGATTTAGAAAATTCCAGTAGGCTTCTTTGATGGGGAAGGTGCATTATCCTTTTAATACAGAGGGAGCACCGTTAAGATAGCGCCTCTTCAGCCGACATTAGCTAATACAACAAAGGAACCATCTATTCATGGCTGGCCAAAAAAAGCAGAACCGCCGCGAGGAAATCCTTCAGGCTCTTGCTCAAATGCTAGAGTCCAATCAGGGCAGTCAACGCATCACTACGGCAAAGCTTGCCGCGCAGGTAGGGGTATCTGAAGCCGCGCTTTACCGTCACTTTCCGAGTAAAGCGCGTATGTTTGAAGGCTTGATCGAGTTCATCGAAGAGTCGCTCATCACACGTATTAACCGTATTCAGAATGAAGAGAAAGACACGTTGACACGTCTGCGTCTCATCCTTCAGCTTCTGTTGGTGTTCGGAGAGCGTAATCCTGGCTTGACCCGCATCATGACCGGCCATGCCCTTATGTTTGAACAAGACAGACTTCAAGGCCGCATCAACCAACTGTTCGAAAAAATCGAAAGTCAGTTACGCCAAGTTTTGCGTGAACGTCGTTTGCGCGAAGGTAAAGGCTTCCCTGTTGAGGAAACCATTCTTGCCGCACAATTACTGGGGCAAGTAGAAGGTAGCTTGAATCGCTTTGTTCGCTCCAGCTTCAAATATCCGCCAACAGCGGAATTTGACCAATACTGGCAATTGTTGAGTGCGCAGTTGGACTAAGGGTTCAATATTGACGCTAAAAGGCTGCAAATTGCAGCCTTTTCTCTATCTGCCCGGATTATTGTCATCGGGCGTGTTTATGCACCATTACTCATGCATTACGCATTTAGGTTATCGACGCAAACGGGGAAGTCACTCGCCGTACCACATGCACGCACTTCATCTTTTGTGTAAGCCGTATCGATATGAGTCAGTGACGGCGAAGCATCTCGCTCACTTAACTGCATCACACAATCTTGGAACTGGTTCGAAGTAGCACAAGCTTGCGTCTCGTCCAATGTATACCCCGCCTGCGCTCCAGCAGTAAACAAACCGAAAGTCACCAGTGTCGCCATCATTACTTTTTTCATAATTTCTTCTCCGACTTAACAGTGTGTAGGGTTTGGCAAGAATGTTTCGTTGTTCACTCCTGCCGTTTCGTTGAATTCATAATACCCATCGCCACTGAACAAATACTGAACAATCCGTACATTAATCACACAACAAGATGCAATAACGCTTTGATCAAGCAACTAAAAAGTGATTCACGCCGTGAATCACTGATGGGAATTCAATAAAGAAATGCTCTTCAACAGAGAAGAAAAAGACGAGGGGTTTAGCGTAAACAAACAAAAAAGCCCGCCAATCTTGGCGGGCTCTTCTCAAGATAGGGTCGCGAGTGACTAGATGCCGTACTCCGCACGGTATGCTTTCACCGCATCCAGATGCTCAGGGTTGGTGCCCTGCTCTTCCAAATATGTCACCAAGTCGCCTAGGCTAATGATAGACACCACTTTACAACCAAAGTCGCGCTCAACTTCCTGAATCGCAGAAAGCTCACCTTTACCGCGCTCTTGGCGGTCAATCGCAACCAAAACACCCGCCAGATCGGCACCGTTCGCTTGGATAATTTCCATCGACTCACGAATTGCCGTGCCCGCAGTGATCACGTCATCCACCAGCATGACACGACCTTCCAGCGCGCTACCTACTAGGTTGCCGCCTTCACCGTGGTCTTTTGCTTCTTTGCGATTGAAGCAGTAAGGCGTATCGACATCGTGGTGCTCTGCCAGTGCTACCGCAGTGGTGGTAGCAATTGGAATACCTTTGTACGCAGGGCCAAACAACAGGTCATATTCAATGCCCGCATCAACCAATGCTTCTGCGTAAAAGCGCCCCAAACGCGCAAGGTCGCGGCCAGTATTGAAAAGACCAGCATTAAAGAAGTAAGGGCTCTTACGGCCAGACTTCAAAGTAAACTCACCGAATTTCAGTACTTGTTTTTCCAATGCGAACTCGATGAATTGACGCTGATACGCTTTCATTTTCTCTCCTGTCGATATTACAAATCGGCTTACATGCCGGAATAGCCTGAGACTCGCCCTGTCGGGCCTAGCCCCACAAATAACACGTCAAAAAAAAGCGGCTCCAATAGAAGCCGCTTTCTTATCAATCAATCAATGATGCTTTCTGAATAGCAACGATGTCCTGAATACCCTTGGTTGCCAAAGACAACATGGCATTGAGTTCATCAGCGGTGAACGGTTCACCTTCTGCGGTGCCCTGCACTTCAATCATGCGGCCATCTTCCAGCATAACGACGTTCATGTCAGTCTCTGCTTGCGAGTCTTCAACGTACTCCAGATCGCAAATCGGCGTGCCTTCGAAGATGCCAACAGATACCGCAGCAACGTGACCCTTCATTGGGTTCTCTTTCAGTTTGCCATCAGCAACCAGCTTGTTCAGTGCATCGGCCATCGCCACGCTTGCACCAGTAATAGAAGCCGTACGTGTACCGCCGTCTGCTTGAATAACGTCACAGTCAACCGTGATGGTGTAATCACCCAGCTTGTCGAGGTTAACCGCTGCACGAAGGCTACGAGCGATAAGGCGCTGGATTTCCATGGTGCGACCACCTTGTTTGCCGTTTGCCGCTTCACGACGGTTACGGGTGTGGGTCGCACGTGGCAACATGCCGTATTCAGCAGTGATCCAACCTTGGCCTTTACCTTTCAAGAAGCGAGGCACGCCTTCTTCAACTGTCGCGGTACAGATCACTTTGGTGTCACCAAACGCCACCAATACAGAACCTTCTGCATGGGCAGTAAAATGACGAGTAAGGGTGACCGGACGAATTTGACCTACTTCTCTTCCGCTTGGGCGCATAGGGGTTCCACCTGTTGTATGAGTTTAAACACTGCTGATTTTCGCTAACCGGCGATTATAACGATTTCGTCCTTATCGTGCTAATACTTACCGCGATCGCTGTTCTTTTTCTCACGCCGTGATACGAGGAGACTACACACGCCGCAGCAACTGCGTATAATCAATGCAACATTATTTAAAGAGTGCACTTCAATGATCCACAGTATGACTGCTTACGCCCGCCGCGAAATAAAGGGCCTATGGGGAACAGCGGTATGGGAAATCCGCTCGGTGAACCAACGCTACCTCGAAACCTACATTCGTATGCCAGAGCAGTTCCGTGGCCTTGAACCAATCATTCGAGAGCGTTTCCGCCAGCGTCTTGCTCGCGGTAAAGTCGAGTGTAACCTGCGCTTTGAAGCAAGCCCTTCCAACAACACTGAATTGAAAATCAATGAAGAGTTGGCAAAACAAGTGATTCACGCGGCGAAGTGGATCAAAGAAATGTCAGGTGAAGGCAACATTGGTCCATTCCAAGTCCTGCAATGGCCTGGTGTAATGGAAACCCCAGAGCAAGATATGGACGTGATCAACAAAGCTCTATTGGAAGGCTTTGATGAAACCGTTAACGACTTCATCGCCGCACGCGCAAGCGAAGGCAACAACATGAAGGCGTTGATTGAAACGCGCCTAGACGCGATTGCTGCTGAAGCGGTGAAAGTACGCACACGTATGCCAGAGATCCTGCAATGGCAACGCGAGCGCCTGATCACCAAGCTGGAAGAAGCCAAGCTGGAGTTGGATGCCAACCGCGTTGAGCAAGAAATCATTTTGCTGGCTCAAAAGTCAGATGTTGCTGAAGAGCTTGACCGTCTGGACTCTCACGTTACTGAGACCAAGAAAATCATTGCCAAAGGTGGCGCGTGTGGCCGCCGTCTGGATTTCATGATGCAAGAATTCAACCGCGAGTCGAACACCTTGGCATCGAAATCTATCAGCACTGATATCACCGCATCAGGCGTTGAACTGAAAGTGCTTATCGAGCAAATGCGCGAGCAAATTCAGAACATCGAATAATTGCCTCTTCGATATAGAAAGCCCGGCCATCGTGCCGGGCTTTTTTAATAGGCAATCGGTTTGATGAGATTTATACCCTATATGTCCGTCGGGTTGGGTATTTAGCCAAAGATAGCGCAGGATATACCCAATCCAGCGGGTATTAGGTTATTCTAAATGGTAATTCAATTTTTAAGCGGTCCGTGATACTCTGCGCGCCCTTTAACCTCACAGTGATCTAGACCATGAGCCAAGGTACGCTTTACATCGTTTCAGCGCCTAGCGGTGCCGGTAAATCCAGCTTGATTTCGGCACTGTTAAAAGACAACCCTCGTTATGACATGAAAGTGTCTGTTTCTCACACCACACGCGCGACCCGCCCAGGTGAAGAGAACGGTGTTCACTACCATTTCGTGTCAGTTGACGACTTTAAAGCCCTGATCGAGCAAGATGCGTTTTTGGAACATGCAGAAGTTTTCGGCAACTTCTATGGAACTTCACGCCTGTGGATTGAAGAAATGCTGGCAAAAGGCGTCGACATTTTCTTGGATATTGACTGGCAAGGTGCCCAGCAAATCCGCAAGAAGATGCCGAAAGCAAAAAGCATTTTCATTCTTCCACCAAGCCGCGAAGAACTGGAGCGTCGTTTAAATGCGCGCGGTCAGGACTCTGAGGAAATCATCGCTAAGCGTATGGAAGAAGCCGTTTCTGAAATCTCTCACTATAACGAGTACGATTACGTTATTGTGAATGACGATTTCGACATGGCTCTGATGGACATGAAGGCCATCCTTCGCGCCGAGCGAATGAAACAAGACAAGCAAGCCAGCAAATATCACGATATGCTGGACAGACTACTGGCGCAATAACTACGAAACTTGCGCCGCCAACCACTTGTTGGTTGTTAAGATCCAATCGCTTTTGTATAATTTTCGGTCATTTTGACTTTATTACACTTACTGGAGTTTCTTCATGGCACGCGTAACCGTTCAAGACGCTGTTGAAAAAATTGGCAACCGTTTCGATCTAGTATTGGTAGCAGCTCGTCGCGCACGCCAAATGCAAACTGGTGGTAAAGACGCACTGGTTCAGGAAGAGAACGATAAGCAAACCGTTATCGCTCTGCGTGAAATCGAAGAAGGCCTGATCACTAAAGAAATCCTGGATGCGCGTGCTCGTCAAGAGCAGCAAGAGCAAGAAGCTGCTGAGATGGCAGCTGTAAGCACCATCACAGGTTCTCTTCGCTAATTAACTTCAGGAAACAGGCCGTTTGTATCTCTTTGATAGCCTGAGAGAAGTCGCAGCACAATACTTGCCGGAGTCGCACTTAGAGGCACTCCGGCAAGCGTATTTGGTCGCGCGTGACGCCCACGAAGGGCAAACCCGCTCAAGCGGTGAACCTTACATTATCCACCCCATCGCCGTTGCCCGTATTCTTGCGGAAATGCGTCTTGACCACGAAACCTTGATGGCAGCCCTGCTGCACGACGTTATCGAAGACACTGACGTAACCAAAGAAGACCTCCAGCAGCGATTTGGCGATAACGTCGCCGATCTGGTCGATGGCGTGTCCAAACTCGATAAGCTTAAGTTCCGCGACCGCAAAGAAGCTCAGGCAGAAAACTTCCGCAAAATGATCATGGCCATGGCCCATGATATTCGCGTCATTCTGATCAAGCTCGCTGACCGTACGCACAACATGCGCACGCTCGGTGCTCTGCGTCCAGATAAACGCCGTCGTATCGCTCGCGAAACCCTTGAGATTTTCTCACCACTGGCGCACCGCCTCGGTATTCATAATATCAAAGTTGAACTTGAAGAGTTGGGCTTTGAGGCGTTGTATCCAACGCGCTATCGCGTGTTGAAAGAGGTCGTTATCCAAGCCCGCGGTAATCGCAAAGAAATGATCCAGAAATTCCATGCGGAAATTGAAGGTCGTCTTGAAGATGCCGGCATCAAAGCACGTGTGCTAGGTCGAGAAAAAAACTTGTACTCCATCTACAACAAGATGAAGAACAAGGAGCAGCGCTTTCATACCATCATGGACCTTTACGCTTTCCGTGTCATCGTCGATGACTTGGATACCTGCTACCGCGTACTGGGTCAAATGCACAATCTGTACAAACCACGTCCAGGTCGCATGAAAGACTACATCGCGGTACCAAAAGCTAATGGCTACCAGTCACTGCACACATCAATGATTGGTCCTCATGGTGTCCCTGTTGAAGTACAAATTCGTACTGAAGACATGGATCAAATGGCGGACAAAGGTGTTGCTGCACACTGGGCATACAAAGATGGTTCCGATCGGGCAAGTGGCGGTACCACTGCTCAAGTCCGTGCACAGCGTTGGATGCAGAGCTTGCTCGAACTTCAGCAAAGTGCCGGTAGTTCGTTTGAATTTATCGAAAGCGTTAAATCAGATTTGTTCCCCGATGAGCTGTTCGTCTTTACACCTAAAGGTCGTATTGTTGAACTGCCTGTTGGTGCAACGGCGGTAGACTTTGCCTACGCCGTGCATACCGATGTCGGTAACTCTTGTGTGGGCGCGCGCGTCAATCGCCAGTCTTACCCACTCAGTCAGGCCCTGAAAAATGGCCAGACGATTGAGATCATCACCGCACCGGGTGCACGTCCGAATGCCGCATGGCTGAACTATGTCGTTACATCACGCGCGCGGACCAAAATCCGTCAGGTTCTGAAAACCAAGCGTCGTGAAGAGTCTGTTATTTTAGGTCGACGTCTGCTCAATCACGCACTGGGTGCGATGAATGTTCAAGATGTCGAGAAAGAGAATCTGAACAAGGTTCTGCAAGATCTGAAATTGGCGACATTAGAAGACTTGCTTGCAGATATTGGTTCTGGCGAATTGATGAGCGTGGTGATTGCCAAGCGTTTACTGGGTGATGCCGACAGCTTAGAAGAGCAAGGCGGTTGCCTACCTATCCGCGGTGCGGAAGGTATTTTGCTGACCTATGCAAACTGCTGCCGACCGTTGCCAGGCGACCATATCGTTGCGCACGTCAGCCCGGGTAAAGGTCTGGTTATTCACCGTGAAGAATGTGCTAACGTTCGCGGCTACAGCCAAGAGCCAGACAAGTACATGTCTGTGGAGTGGGGTGATGATATCGATCAAGACTTCACCACTGGTCTTCGCGTGGACATGCTGAATCACCAAGGTGCACTGGCGGATTTGACCAATACGATTGCGGCAACGGGCTCCAATATATTGGGTCTAACCACAGAAGAGCGAGATGGGCGTCTTTACACCATCTACGTCAAGTTGACGACCAAGGACCGTGTCCATTTAGCCAATATCATGCGACGTATTCGCGTGATGCCAAATGTGGTTAAAGTCAGCCGTCAGAAAAATTGATTCTGTCGCTTAGGCAACAATGTTCAACGCCCGCTTTATTGCGGGCGTTTTCATACTGAAGAATCCAAGATTCAAGCACCGTCGAATAGCTTGGGTATTTAAACGAGAAAAAACACCATGACACCAGAACGTTTTGCACGCATTCACGAAGTGTTGGCGACCCGTCAACCGGACCTTACTGTGTGCATGGAAGAAGTCCATAAGCCAAACAACATTTCGGCCATCATACGTACTGCCGATGCTGTCGGTGTACATCAGGTACACGCGGTATGGCCCAAAAACAGCAAAATGCGCACCTTAGGCGGCACGTCAGCGGGCGCACGAAACTGGGTTGATGTCGTCACTCATGACAACACACCCGACGCCTTTACCATGTTAAAAGAAAAAGGCATGCAGATTCTTGTGACTAACCTGTCTGACACCGCCGTCGACTTTCGTGACATTGATTACACCAAACCCACCGCGATTGTTATGGGCCAAGAAAAAACGGGGATCAGCAAGCAAGCACTTGAATTGGCAGATCAAGACATCATCATTCCCATGTTAGGTATGGTACAGTCGCTGAATGTATCGGTTGCCAGTGCTTTAATTCTTTACGAAGCGCAACGTCAACGTCAAAACGCAGGCATGTATCAACGTACACGCACCCTGATCCCTCAAGATGAAGTAGGCCGCATCATCTTCGAGCGAGGTCACCCTGTTCTGGCGAAAGTGGCAAAACGTAAAGGCTTGCCTTACCCCGATTTGGATGATGAAGGCCAAATCGTGGCAGACGAAGCTTGGTGGGCAAAAATGCAGGCAGCTAAATAAGACTGTCGCCGTATTGATTTAGGAGAGATGAGAACGCCATGCGCGCTTCAATGTTAGACGCCGTTTCCGTCACGTCACTGACAGGTGTCGGTGGAAAAATGGCTGAGAAGCTAGAAAAACTGGGCCTGTTTACGGTCCAAGATTTATTGTTTCATCTCCCCTATCGCTACGAAGACCGAACCCGTATCTGGCCCATCATGAGCTTGATGCCGGGCCAACATGCAACGGTTGAAGGCGAAGTCGTCAGTAATAACACCACCTTTGGCCGCCGCCGTATGCTGACCGTGAAGATTACCGATGGCAACGGCTCGTTGACCCTGCGTTTTTTCAATTTCAATGCCGCAATGAAAAACAGCCTCGAACAAGGTAAGCGTGTTAAAGCCTATGGGGAAATCAAGCGTGGTCAGGGGGGATTGGAAATCATTCATCCCGAATACAAGGTGTTTTCCGAGCCTACCGAATTGGCATTAGAAGAAACCCTGACGCCCGTATACCCTACAACGGAAGGCTTGCGCCAACTGACACTTCGAAGTCTGACGGATCAAGCATTGGCACTCCTCGATGGCGCAGCCGTTCAGGAATTACTGCCCGACGGCTTGTATAACAAACAAATTACCCTGCGCGATGCGTTGAAAATTTTGCACCGCCCAACACCAGATATCTCTGTCACGCAGTTGGAAGCGGGTGAACACCCCGCGCAAAAGCGATTAATTCTCGAAGAGTTATTGGCGCAAAACCTGTCGATGCTCGCCGTGCGTAGCAAGCTACAGCAAGATCCCACCTATTCTTTGCCGCCATCCACTGACTTGAAGCCGAAGTTATTGGCATCTCTCCCCTTCAGTCCAACTGGGGCACAATCTCGCGTGGTCGCTGAAATCGAGCGCGACATGGGGTTAAGC
This sequence comes from Enterovibrio qingdaonensis, assembly GCF_028683135.1. Lineage (GTDB taxonomy): Bacteria > Pseudomonadota > Gammaproteobacteria > Enterobacterales > Vibrionaceae > Enterovibrio > Enterovibrio qingdaonensis. The sequence goes on along the minus strand of NZ_JAJUBB010000008.1, from coordinate 95,645 downwards.
AAGCCCATGATGCGATTGGTGCAGGGCGATGTAGGCTCAGGTAAAACCTTAGTGGCTGCGCTGTCAGCATTACAAGCCATCGAGCAGGGCTATCAAGTTGCCTTGATGGCACCGACCGAGCTTCTCGCAGAGCAGCATTCCATCAATTTTGCTAACTGGCTGGAACCTCTAGGGATTTCCGTCGGCTGGCTGGCGGGCAAGCTCACCGGAAAAGCCAAAGAAGCAGAGCTAGCCAAGATTGCCAGTGGCGAAGCCAAAATGGTGGTCGGCACCCACGCCCTGTTCCAAAAACACGTCGAATTCGACAAACTTGCCTTAGTCATCATTGATGAACAGCACCGTTTCGGTGTCCACCAGCGTTTAGAGCTTCGCGAAAAAGGCATGAAACAAGGTGTCCACCCGCATCAACTCATCATGACAGCGACACCGATCCCGCGTACCCTCGCCATGACGGCATACGCAGATTTAGATACCTCGATTATCGATGAACTTCCGCCCGGACGAACGCCTATTCAGACTGTTGCCGTGCCGGATACCCGCCGTATCGACATTATCAACCGCGTTCATGCCTCTTGCTTAGAAGAAGGCCGTCAGGCCTACTGGGTGTGTACATTGATTGATGAATCAGAAGTGCTGGAGGCGCAAGCCGCCGCAGAAACTGCGGATGATTTGTCCCGCGCCCTGCCCGACCTCAACATTGGCTTGGTGCATGGTCGAATGAAAGCAGCGGAAAAGCAGGCCGTGATGCAGGCATTCAAATCCGGCGAATTACACCTGCTTGTTGCTACTACAGTGATTGAGGTGGGGGTAGATGTTCCTAACGCCAGCCTGATGATCATCGAAAACCCGGAACGCTTGGGCCTTGCACAGCTTCACCAGCTTCGAGGACGAGTGGGACGAGGTTCAGTCGCGAGCCATTGTGTTTTGTTGTATCACGCGCCGCTGTCTAAAACCGCAACCCAGCGATTGGGCGTACTGCGTGAAAGCAGTGACGGTTTCGTGATTGCGCAGCGAGATTTGGAAATTCGCGGTCCAGGGGAATTACTGGGCACCAAGCAAACGGGCATGGCCGAATTTAAAATCGCCGATCTGGTGCGCGATCAGAAAATGATCCCTGAGGTGCAAAAATTGGCGTTGTACCTTCACCAAAGCTATCCCGAAAATGCCAAAGCCATTATTGAACGTTGGCTGGGCAACAAAGACAGATACAGCAACGCCTGATACCTCGACGTTGAGATATGCATCATCGCATGGTGCGTATCTCCGTTACTCTTCTTCTTCCCAGTATTGCATGACCAATGCCATCACTTCAGAGCGGCTATACCCTACCTCTTTCGCGTCGGTGATCAGCGTTTTCAGCTTGGACTCAACAAAACCAAATCGGTCTTCCATTCTGTCGTTGAGGCCTTCACGAGCAACAATCATCCCAATACCCCGTCGACGCTCAAGCCATCCCAACTTTTCCATGATTTGATAGCAACGAGAAATGGTCATAGGGTTGATATTCAGCTCTACCGCTAACTTTCTAACAGAAGTCAGCTTTTCGCCCGGCATCAAGGTGCCTGCAACTATCTGTCGTTGGATTTGTGTGATCAGTTGACGAAACTTGGGTGATGGGTCCTGCGGATCGATTACCACTTTCATGTTTTCATCCCTGCTGTATTGGAGCTTTATTACAGTATTAGCAGATGACTCACAAATGAGACAAAAATAGCGCGGGATTTTTTCTCAATTTTGATAGGCAGAAAAAAAGCAGACCAATGGCCTGCTTTTTCAGTGGGGTGAGTAATAAACCTAGTGGCGGCTATTACGCGGCGATTTTCTCTTCGTCGGTAAGACAATTTGCGCACGCAAACCACCTTCAGAGCGTTGCGTCAGTCGAAGCGCACCTTTGTGTTGTTCAACTATGCGCTTCACAATGGCAAGGCCCAACCCCGTACCTTCACTGCCACGTGCGGTATCACCGCGAGTGAAGGGCTGCAAGACTGTCTCGACCTGATCGGGAGCAATTCCCGGACCATTGTCCTCAACCGCAATCCATTGATGACGTCTGTCTGCCGTACTACCAGTGCTGATTTTCACCCAGCCACCACCATAGCGAACAGCATTCACGACTAAGTTCGTCACAGCGCGGCGGATCGCCACTTCATTGGCTTCAAGCTCGCCGATGAGCTCACCTTTACTGAGTTCTAACTCATGGCCCGTCGCACCATCAGCAACGGAGACATCATCCACTAACGCATTTAAATCAATCTGATCCATGTCCTGCAACTGAACTGATCGCAGATAATCCATGAATTGGTTGATGATTTCGTTACACTCTTCCGTGTCCTTAATCATGCTGTCAGCGAGATAGCTGTCTTCCGGAGACATCATCTCGGTCGCAAGGCGAATACGCGTTAGTGGTGTGCGCAAGTCGTGGCTGACCCCCGCCATCAGAAGTGCGCGGTCTTCTTCAAGCTTACGAATACCTTCACTCATCTGATTAAATGCTTTGGTCACGGCGCGGATATCAGAGGCTCCTCGCTCGGGTAACGGTGGCGGAAAAGTGCCCCGTCCCACATCCAATGCCGCTTTTTCCAATACCGCAAGTGGACGGTTCTGCATCTTAATAAACATCCAGCCGCCGCCAATCACCATGAGTGCAATCACCATGGAGTACAAAAATAGCGGTTGGAAATCATCCTGATGCAATTCCGACAGCGGAATGCGCATCACAAGCCCCGGAAAGGCTTTGCTTTCAAGCCAGAGAACGTAACTCTTGTCATCCAAACTGATACGCGCTTCAGTTGGCGCATTCAGCTTTTCTGTCATGTCTTCGCTGAGTAGGTCGATCGTGGCAGCTTGGTCAAACTCATGCATCACATCAGGCTCTGACGCCTCATGCAGTGTGACACCAAGCTTCGCCAACAATTGACGACGTAAGGCTTCATCAAGGTGGTACACCTTGCCATCACCCAGCGTGACGTTATCTTCCAAAATCACGGATATTTCATGTGCCAGTATCTTATTGAACTGTTTAATACTTGGCAGAAGGGCGTAATTGAGGATGGTCAGGTAGGAGAATATCTGGCTGGCGATAAGCAAGCCAGCCAGAACCACGAGTGTACGCGCGAAGTTACTTCGTGGGGAAAAGCGCATGAATTATGCTTCCCCGTCAGGAACGAACACATAACCCAGACCCCAAACGGTCTGAATATAACGCGGTTTACTCGGATCTTCTTCAATCATGCGGCGAAGTCGCGAAATTTGAACGTCAATTGAACGCTCCATCGCGGAATACTCACGGCCACGCGCCATGTTCATTAGCTTGTCGCGAGACATTGGCTCTCGCGCATTGGTCACCAGTGCTTTCAGTACCGCAAACTCGCCTGACGTCAGTGTCAGTGGCTCGTCGTTACGGAACATTTCGCGGGTACCCAGATTCAAACGGAACTGACCAAATTCAACGATTTTTTCTTCGCTTGATGGCGCACCAGGTGCTTCGATCGTTTGACGACGCAGCACTGCACGGATACGTGCTAGCAACTCACGAGGGTTAAACGGTTTTGGTAGGTAATCATCCGCACCCACTTCCAAACCCACAATACGGTCGATCTCGTCACCTTTGGCCGTCAGCATCAGAATTGGAAGCTGGTTATTTGCCTGACGTAAACGGCGGCAAATCGACAAGCCATCTTCACCCGGCAGCATCAAATCCAACACCATCAGGTGGAAATTTTCGCGTGCCAGCAAGCGGTCCATCTGCTCAGCATTCGCCACACTGCGAACCTGAAAACCTTGCTCAGACAAATAACGCTCCAGCAACGAGCGCAAACGCATATCATCATCAACAACCAGGATCTTGTAATTTTCTTGCATGACTAACCTTTCTCATCTGACGGCAGTTATATACCCAAACAACCTCACACCTGACATCGCCAAGTTGCTTGGGTATATCGTCGATTGTATAGCCTCACCATGCTATGAAACATCAGAGTTACCGTCTGCGCTACCAAAAACTGTTACGAGTTGTAACGGGTTCGCGTCCTCCGTTTTATACTCCTAGATGTGGTGATCAACAATCCATTTCATATACCGGGTTAACGTTGCCGTGTCTGTTCCCTTTAATCCGCGCGCCAAAGCGGTTATAACACGTGTCGAAAATGACATTCATCCTCGGAAAACGTAATGAAGAAAACCGACTTGGTCACCCGAGAAGGCTATAACAAACTCAAGCAAGAGCTCGACTACCTCTGGAAAGAGCGACGTCCTGAAATCACCAAGATTGTCTCTTGGGCTGCAAGTCTGGGCGACCGCTCCGAGAATGCCGATTACACATACAATAAACGCTTGTTGAGAGAAATCGACCGCCGAGTGCGCTACTTGCGAAAGCGTCTCGAAATTCTTCGTGTCGTCGACTACAACCCACAACAAGATGGCAAGGTGTTCTTTGGGGCCTGGGTGGATATTGAAAACGAAGACGGCGACACCCTCACATTCCGCATCGTCGGGCCAGACGAAATCTACGGCCGCAAAGATTACATCTCTATTGATAGCCCAATGGCTCGCGCCCTGATTAAAAAAGAAGTGGATGACGAAGCCGTGGTGAACACACCGGAAGGGCCAAAGGTCTGGTACATCAATACCATCACCTATCAACAAGACGAACTTTAACACCGCGCCGTCTAAGGCGAGGTGTCACGTAAAGGAACATCATGACTAATTCTATCTATCAACAAATCGCGACCGAGTTGAATGTCCGCGAAGCGCAAGTCACTTCTGCAGTAAATTTGCTCGATGACGGCAATACCGTCCCTTTTATCGCGCGTTACCGTAAAGAGGTCACCAACGGCCTCGACGACACCCAACTGCGTAATCTGGAATCGCGTTTAGGCTATCTGCGTGAGTTAGAAGACCGCCGTCAGGTGATCCTGAAGTCCATCGATGAGCAAGGCAAACTGACCGATTTGCTGAAAAAAGACATCCTTGATGCAGACAGCAAAAACCGTCTCGAAGATTTATACCTGCCCTACAAACCTAAGCGTCGCACTAAAGGTCAAATTGCTATCGAAGCAGGCATTGCGCCATTGGCGGCACTTCTTTGGGAGCAGCCGGATCATGAGCCAGAAAACGAAGCCGAAAAATACCTAAACGTCGACGCAGGCTTTGCTGACATTAAGGCTGTTTTGGACGGTGCACGTGCGATTTTGATGGAGCAATTTGCAGAAGACGCTGCACTGTTGGATAAAATCCGTCGTCACCTCAACCAACAAGCACAAATCCAATCCCGTGTTGTGTCTGGTAAAGAAAACGAAGGGGCGAAATTTAAAGACTACTTTGAACATGATGAATTGCTGAGCAAAGTACCGTCTCACCGCGCACTGGCTATGTTCCGTGGCCGCAACGAAGGCATATTGCAGCTGTCACTGAACGCCGATCCTGGTCAGGAAGAAGGTGTTACGGGCTCCTACTGCGAAACAATCATTACCAACCATTACGGCATCTCTTTGGGTTCTGCAGCAGCAGATAAGTGGCGTAAGCAAGTTGTCAGCTTTGCATGGCGTATCAAAATCTTGATGCACATGGAAACCGAGTTGATGGGCAATTTGCGTGAAATCGCCGAGACCGACGCAATCAAAGTGTTTGCGGACAACCTGAAAGACTTACTGATGGCAGCCCCTGCTGGCCCGCGTTGCACCTTGGGTATCGACCCGGGTTTACGTACGGGCTGTAAGGTCGCGGTAGTCGACAACACGGGTAAGCTGCTGGATACCGCCACCATCTACCCAACGCCACCACAGAACAAGATTGCAGAGTCGGCGCGCGTGGTGATGGCACTGGTGAAAAAGCACGGCGTGGATTTGATTGCGATTGGCAACGGCACCGCTTCGCGCGAAACTGATGCGTTTGTCGCGGGCATGCTTAAAGACGCGGGTGAAAAAATTCAAACCGTCATGGTGAGTGAGGCCGGTGCATCCGTTTACTCAGCGTCTGAGCTCGCTGCTGCTGAGTTTCCAGGGCTAGACGTGTCACTGCGTGGCGCGGTGTCTATCGCGCGTCGCCTGCAAGATCCGCTGGCAGAGTTGGTGAAAATCGATCCGAAATCTATCGGTGTGGGTCAGTACCAGCACGACGTTAGCCAAAGCCAACTCGCAAAACGTCTGGATGCCGTGGTCGAAGACTGTGTAAACGCCGTCGGCGTTGACGTTAACAGTGCTTCAGCGGCTCTGCTGACCCGTGTTGCAGGCCTTTCAACCACCATGGCCGCCAACATTGTGGCATTCCGTGATGAGAATGGTCGATTTGGAGACCGCAAAACCTTGCTTAAGGTGCCACGCCTTGGCCCTAAAGCCTTTGAACAATGTGCGGGATTCCTGCGCGTGATGAATGGCAAGAACCCACTAGATGGCTCATCTGTTCACCCAGAAGCCTACCCTGTCGTTAAGCGTATTGCCGAACAATCTGGCAAGGGTGTCGATGCAATGATTGGCAACCACGACTTCCTGCGCGGTTTGAAAGCGGCAGATTATGCCGACGATACCTTTGGTATCCCAACGGTGACGGACATTCTTTCTGAGCTTGCCAAGCCAGGTCGCGACCCTCGCCCTGAATTTAAGACTGCGACCTTTGCAGAAGGCGTCAACGAAGTGAAAGACCTGATACCAGGCATGGTGCTGGAAGGCTCAATCACCAACGTGACCGCATTCGGTGCGTTTGTTGATATTGGCGTTCACCAAGATGGTTTGGTGCACATATCAGCACTTTCCGACAAATTCATCTCTGACCCACGCGAAGTGGTGAAGGCTGGTGACGTGGTGAAAGTCAAAGTGATGGAAGTGGACTTACAGCGCAAGCGTATCGCACTATCAATGCGCCTTACCGATGAGCCTGGAGCAGACAATAAACCGACTCGTGAGTCTCGCCCTGCTCGCAATCAAGAACGCAGCTTTTCTGGCAAGGACAAAGGTAGTCGCGACAATCGCGGTGGAAACCAATCAGCCTTTGGCGGTGCATTTGCGGACGCGTTTGCCAAAGCAAAGCGAAACTAATTGCTAAACCCAAACTCACTGCCAAACCAAAAACAGCACCAAATGGTGCTGTTTTTCTTTTTGACTTGCTCGTGTCAAATGACGATAAGCACTTCTGACGGCACGTTCGCGGCAGACGATTGCTGGTATCGCATCGCGACAACTGCGCCCGTTCGCTGAGACTCTTTCAGCTCATCAATCTTGTCCAGAATCTCTTTCGGCAGCTTTATCTTCATCGCATAGCCATTTTCGTCTTGTGGCACATACGAGTTGCTGGAAAGCATGGCAGATAGCTGGCTCAGTGTTTCATGCGCGGCAAACTGTCCACCTGAAAATTCATTTTGGTTTTGAGTGATGTCAGCATAGTTAGGATGTTCAGAAGGATCCCACGAAGGGTTCTTGAGTTGCTTCTCTTCCTGCGCGACAGGCCGCTCCTCTGCACTGGCTCCAGGCTGCTTCGGAGGGACAATTTTTTCGCGCACGCGATTTTCCCGCGCGACCTGTTCGGTAGGCGGGTTAACTGATGGTACGACAGCGGGTATGCTGACGTTTGCGGGCGAAATATTCATGCCAATGTTCTCCCAACATCGACCGAAGGCCTTGCCGCCTGCGAGCATATCGCGGGATTACCCCGCGTATGCACGTGCTGTATCTCTACAGCGAAATTTGTTAGGTACTACGTTTAGACCAAGACTGCGATTAGACCCCCAATGGTGCCCAAAGCTGACAATACCTGACCTGCTGAATACGCAGCATCATCGTTGCTTTTCACTTCTTCAGGGTGGTCCATGCCCAGTGCCCCGTAAGTGAAAGATTCAACGCCAGACGAAGTTTTTCCTTCGGCTTCCGTTGCTTTATTCACAGCCTTACCTTCAGACACATCCTTGGCGACTTGCTCGTAAGACTGCTTTGCACCCTCTGCCACTTCCTTTGCCTGATTCGCCTTTGCCTCCTGATTCACAGAGGCCGGCTTAGCATAAGTGTGCTGAGAATACCCAACGTTACCTATATTCATTATGGTCTCTCCTGTTGCCATAGCAAGTGAGATGAATAAAGTATCGGCCAACATTGTTTAAAATTTAGCCCTATTTCACTTTATTTAACCACTTCGTCACGTCAGGATGGCAAACACTGTCCGCAGAAAGCCAAGAGTTCCTGCGTAAAGTGTTGAGGATCCGAGATAAACGGGGCATGAGATGCATTGGCAAAGATTTGCCGCTGCGACCGAGGCACCAAAATATCCAATTCTTGCGCCACTTTCACAGGTACTAAGCCATCAAGCCGACCGTACATTCTCAGCCAAGGCATTGAAATTTCACGCAACCGAGGCCTCAAGTCAGCATCAGCAAGGATATTAAGACCGGCCTGAAGCACTTCAGGTTGAGGAGACGGGTGAGAGAGGACCGCCTCTTTCAACCACTTAATATCTTGCCTTGCTGTTGGGCTTCCCATCGCTTGAAGTGCCATGAAACGCTCGACTGTAGCACTAAAATCTTCAGCCAACTGTTTCGTAAACGCTTCCAATACCTCGGGTTTTATCCCTCGCCATCCATGTTCTGCCGCAAAGCGTGGAGAGCTGGAAACTGTCACCAAGCCTGTTACTCGCTCAGGAGCCATTAGGGCTGCTTGCGTTGCAACTAAGCCACCCAGTGACCATCCGACCCAAATCGCGCTTTGCGGTAGATCTTTAAGCAAAGTGCGTGCCATTTGCTCTAACGAAAGATCATCGGTCGGCTGGCTATACCCGTATCCGGGAAGATCGACGCAATGTACTCGGAAGTGCTCAGTGAGACCTGGCAGGAGGTTTTTCCATACCGCGCTGTTCATCCCCCATCCGTGGATGAGAATCAGATCGTAGCCTTGGCCTTCCGTGTGCCAGTAGAGAGGTGTCGTCATTTAAACTGCCTGAAAATATTGAAGAATGTCACTGTCCCTATGTTTCGCTCTATCTTACGCGCCCTGCCATTGCGGTGTCAGCTTTGCCATCACAGGTTGGAGGAGCACAGAACATCTTGGTGTGAAGCTTGTCATAGCACATTGCCTCAAAGCCCAAGATGTTTGCGGTGCGGGCTACCTGCACCCTATGAGATAGAATTATGTGGACGCTGCTTAACAACGCCACCAAAGTGGGACTCGCTCACGTGCATCGGAAGCTACACCTTCCCTTACACAACCCTATTGCACCGCTTTAAATATCAACGACAGTACTGGCTTGCCGATGAGTTAGCCTCGTTGATCGCGACACGAATCGATGAGCCCGCGTCAGTCATTACACCCATTCCAATGCATTGGCGTCGCCGCATGTGGCGCGGATACAACCATAGCCAGGTGTTAGCGCGCTCACTTGCTAAGCAACTTAACGTTGATTGTGAGCCCAATCTCCTAAAACGCGTACGTGCGACTCGTCAACAAAAGGGTTTAGATAGACAATCTCGTCTCACTAATCTCGACAATGCGTTTACCGTGTCAGGCACACTTCCTAAACGTCTTGCGCTGGTCGATGATGTCGTCACAACAGGAGCAACCCTTTCGCAGGTTTGTGATTTACTGAGAAGTAATGGTGTAAAGCATATCGATATTTACTGTGTATGCCGCACGCCACCTCCTCAAGCGGGACGCAAAAATTAACCGCACCGCTTCAGGGGTGATAGCGGAACAAAACAAGCGTACAATATAAACAAGTACTGGATCATTCAGGTAAGAAGCCGTGTCTCAAATTACTATTACAGAAAATGCACAAAGCCATTTCGCTAAGCTGCTGGAACAGCAGCCAGAAGGCACCAACATCCGAGTTTTTGTCGTAAACCCTGGTACTCAAAATGCAGAGTGTGGCGTGTCCTACTGCCCACAAGATGCCATTGAGGCAACCGATACTGAAATCACCTTCGCCGGTTTTTCAGCGTATATCGATGAGCTAAGCCTGCCTTTCTTGGAAGACGCTGAGATTGATTTTGTCACGGATAAAATGGGCTCTCAGTTAACCCTGAAAGCACCAAACGCAAAAATGCGTAAAGTGTCTGATGACGCTCCATTGATGGAACGCGTAGAGTACGTTATCCAAACGCAGGTTAACCCACAGTTGGCTGGCCACGGTGGTCACATCAGCTTGGTTGAAATCACCGAAGACGGCGTGGCTGTGATTCAGTTTGGCGGCGGTTGTAATGGTTGTTCAATGGTTGATGTTACGTTGAAAGATGGCATCGAAAAGCAGCTGCTAGAAGAGTTCAGCGGCGAATTGAATGGCGTGCGCGACATGACTGAGCACGCGCACGGCGACCACTCTTACTACTAATCGTAAGCGTCTGTCGAACAAGAAAAGGCACCCGTGGGTGCCTTTTTCGTATCAAGCGTGCGCAGCTAAAAAGGTATTTCGACGCCATTGATACGTAAACAACAGGGCCAGTGTTAGTCCTCTTAAGGCCATAAATCCAAGCATCGCTGCCCACAACGCATGGTTACCATAGCCACTCAATAACCACCAAATTGAAAAAAATCCGCCCATCGACATAAACATGGTATTGCGCATTTCCCTGCCTCGTGTGGCTCCGATAAACACGCCATCTAACAAGAAACACCACATTGAAACCAGCGGCATCGCCACTAACCATGGGAGGTAGATAAATGCTTGCTCTCTAACTGCCGGAATATCCGATATGAGCCCGACAATGCCTTGCCCGCCCAGTAAAAATCCCAAGGTGATAAGCAGGGAAATCACAAAGCTCCATAGCGTTGTTGCGGCAAGTGACGTGAGCAGTTCTTCCCGATTCTTCGCGCCAACGGCTTTGCCAACCATTGCCTCCATGGCGTACGCGAAACCATCCATCGCAAAGGACACCAGCATCAGAAAGTTCATCAACACCGCATTGGCGGCAACAACATCATCACCCAGTGTCGCACCTTGAAAGGTCATAAAGGTAAACGCTAACTGAAGGCAAAGGCTTCGCAGGAAAATATCGCGATTCAGCTTGAGAAGACGTCCCATACCGGAAGATGCCTTTTTCCACTGCGCAAGCGGTGACGGCAGAGACGATGCTTTCCAAGTCCCTGCGACAAAATACAGCCCAAGAACCATACCCGTGTAATCCGCAATCACACTTGCCGCGGCCGCACCTTCTACTTTCCAGCCAAACCCAACTACAAACAGCAGATCAAGCACGATATTGACCGCATTGACCACAATCACCAATGTCATTGGTTTTCTGGCGTTTTGTGCGCCCAGTAACCAACCCATGATAACCAAATTAGTCAGGGCAGCAGGTGCACTCCAAATACGAACGGAAAAGTATTGTTCCGCGTAGTATTTCACTTGTTCACTGGCATCACTTACGCTAAATACTGCGTCTGCAATGAAAGGATGTAATACCACGATTACCAGCGCGAGTAGCCAAGCCAGTGATAAGCCCTGAAGGAATACATTTGCCAAGCCGGTTTTGTTTTCTGCCCCCCACGCCTGTGCCGTCAGGCCTGTCGTTGCCATTCTCAGGAAGCCAAGCAACCAAAAGGTAACCGCGATCATGGTACTGCCTACGGCAACACCGCCTAAATACCATGCATGTTCAAGGTGACCGATGACTGCCGCATCCACCAGCCCAAGTAAAGGCACGGTGATATTGGACAGAACCATAGGAAACGCGAGAGAGAACACCCGAAGATGCAGTGCTTTTTGTTGAAGAGCCGGGAGCATAATCCGTTAATTCGACGAGGGACAAGTGGGCGAAGTGTATCAGAAAGTGAGCGAGAGAAAGACGGTATCGCTCCCTGACTCAGCCTCCAATGTAAAGCCATTTTTCATCAATACCCTTATGGATGCCGCATTTGCCTGCTCGGCCCCACCCGCCAGCGACGAAACACATCCCGACGCGCGGCACCATGCGACTACCCCTTCGATAATTTCACTGGCAAACCCGTTACCCTGATGCTCTTCCGACACAACATAGCCAATGCGCAATGCCATTTTCTCAGGCGTATCATTAATGGCATACAGCAAGACAAAGCCCACTAACTCTTTCGTCCCTTTCAAGGAAACAGACACAAACGTGGCCTCAGATAGGATTTCCGACAGCCAATGCGCAGCAGATACAGGGTCAACCACCGCTGACATATCGGGTGGCAGATGCTGTTTAACTGACGGGCTCAGAATATTGGCAATACGACGTGAGACGTCATCGGTAATATCACTGGAAGAACCAAACGCCACGGCATCTAGCCGTGGCGTGGAAAATTGAAGACGAGAAAGCGGCATCTCACTACTCAGGCTGTATGTGATGTCCTTATGCTAACGCATTCCATGCATGGTCGGCCAACAGCACGACAAACAAGCCGAAGATATGCCAGATGGAGTATTTAAAGGTTTGCCAAGCCAGACCTTTTTTATCGGCAAACTTTAGGCACCACGCATACCAAGCAAAACCAAGGTTTAACGCTAGGCTACCAAAGAGATATATCAGTCCACTCATCCCGGAGAGCCATGGCAAAAAGCCCACGACGACAAGCAGCAAGGTATACAGCAAAATCATGGTTTTGGTGAAATCGATACCATGCGTCACAGGCAACATAGGCACACCCGCTTTGGCATAGTCTTTCTCGCGGTGAATAGCGAGAGCCCAAAAGTGTGGCGGTGTCCACGTGAAGATAAGCACGACCAACAAAAGCGCATGCGGGTCAAGTTGTCCGGTCACAGCAACCCACCCCAATAACGGCGGCATTGCACCAGCAAGACCACCAATCACGATGTTTTGTGGGGTAGCGTGCTTGAGCCATACCGTGTAGACCAGTGCATAGCCAATCAGGCTGGCAAATGTTAGCCAAGCGACAAGGGCATTGAGCATCCAGAGTAATGCAAACCCAGCAACCATCAGTACCACACCAAAGGTAAGTGCCTGAGCGGTACCAACCCTTCCTTTGGCAACAGGTCGATGAATGGTGCGCTGCATCTGTCTATCAATACGCTGATCAATCACATGATTAAACACGGCGGCGGCCGCACTTTGCATACCAATCCCGAGCAAACCCAGTATCACCGCTTTTGCCGGTGGTAACACGGGCACAGCCAGACACATTCCCACCATCGCTGTCAGCAGCAACATAGCAACAACTTTTGGTTTGGTCAGTTCGAGGTAGTCTCGCCATTGCGGTGTGTCTGTTGTGGTATCTCTTACCAGCGTTTGTGTTAGTTTAGCCATGACTTAACCTCCCTGTATCCCCTGAAGGCACCTGCTTAACGGACACGGATGCAGGCGAAAATATCTGTACGGTGGTTTTCACCATCACAAGCAATAAAAGCAGGCCGCAAAGGTTGTGTGCGACGGCGACGGAAAGCGGTAAATAGGCGACGACATTGGTCACGCCCAACGTAATTTGCAGAGCCAACGCTGCGGTCAACATAAAAGACGTACGAGAGCCCAGAGGTGTTCGAACGGACCACGCCAACGCGAGAACAAGCAAAGTAACCAACATGGCACCAATGCGATGTGTCGCATGGATGGTGACGCGCTGATCGAAGTTAAGCACGCCATATTGATAGGTTTCATTTGCCGGGCTAATGGGGTGGAAAGCGTCAGCGTCGTACTTGCTTATCCAGTCTGCTTCACACACCGGCAATTCGGTACAGACGACAGCGGCATAGTTGGCTGATGTCCATCCACCCAAAGCAATTTGAAGCACAACGGCAACGAATGCCCCTACGGCTAACACCTTCACTTTTCCCGATACCTCTCGTTTCTCAGCCTGAGCGGATACTGTCGCCGTGCTCAGCCTGCGTCTTTCGGTCAACGCGAGAAGAAACAGTAAAGTCACCGTGGTAAACCCGCCGAGAAGGTGCCCCATGACCACAATGGGCATCAAATTCATGGTCACTGTCCACATGCCAAGCGCGGCCTGAAATGTCACTACAGCTAAAAGGATGGACGGTAATAGGCGGTTTCGTGACGGACTACGCCATGCTAAAAAGGCAATCGCCGCAATCACCAACCCTAAGGTGCCTGCTACATAGCGATGGATCATTTCATTCCATGCTTTTTGAATTTCCACAGGGGCATCAGGAAAAGCTAACGAGGCTTGCTCAATGTGTTCTGCGGATTGAGGCACCGTCAGAAAGCCATAGCACCCTGGCCAGTCTGGACAGCCAAGTCCCGCTTCGGTCAAGCGAGTAAACGCCCCAAGTGCAACCACCACGATTGCCAGTAATAGCGCGCCGTAAATCAGGGCAAGGTAGCGTTTTTCTTTATCCATATTCACCCCACCTTCGAGAGCTTCATGAGCTTACGCAGATCTTTCAAAAGCCCTTTGCTTTGACTAATTTGCGCATCTTTGCTGTGAGGAATGGGGTACGCCAATATGAGGTTATTCAGAGGGTCGACAAGATAAATGGCTTCGCCAGCGTGAGGCAATGCCGACAATGTTTGCAACTGGGCAGCGTCGATTGTCTGCTCAGTCACTTCAGGCTGGGCAGGCTCATCATCCGCCCTGTTTTCAGGCACGAGCAAAATACTGGCTACGCGTTCACGCTCTCGTCCCACAGCAACCGGAATTTGATTGAGCTGAAAAAGCGCACTTTCACATTGTTCATCACAGTTATCCGGCAAGGTATAAATCAGCCGCCACTGCCCTTGATGCTGAAGCCATTCCGTTTGTGTTTGTCCGGACAACAACTCGCCACTGTTAGTCACGCCTTTATTATACCAGCCCATTTCCAGCACCAACTTGGCTGCTAAAACCGGCAGCAAAAAGGCGATGGTCACAAATAGCACTGCTTTCTTCCCTGTCATAAATGCCCCTTTCTCCACCAAACCAAAAATCCAATCACCACAACAAGGGCTAATCCAAACCATTGTGCAGCATAGGCATAGTGCTTTTCGGGTAACATCACCACCGGATTCCAAACGGGGATGACGCCAACATCTACCTGGCTTCCTTGTGTATCTTCAAGGCCTGCTGAACGCACTATCCATGGCGACAAGGCTTGTCCTGTTTTTTCCGATAACGCATCAATGTCCACAGACTGAATGCGAAGCGGCCACCTAACGTCGGTGTTTTCCTGTTTTAATACCACCCTGTCAGAAGGTGTATCCAACACCCCTTTGACAAGCAACGTGTTACCAATTGATGGCAGCACTGGCAGTTCATCGCGTCGTGCAGGAGCGGCTATCCATCCTAATTCCACCAGTATCCATTGACCTTGATGATGAAATGGCACTATCCAACGGTAACCGACTTGTCCATTTAGGGTTTGATTATCAAGCAGGATGCTTTTTTCATCATCAAACTGCCCTATTATCGCAACGCCAAACCCTTTTAAGTCCACATTGCGCGCATCCACGTCGGTTAGTACCGTTTGTTGCCGAATATCGAGCTGGGCTAAAAGCTGGGCTTTTTCGTCAGCCCGTGACATCTGCCATGAACCTAACTTGACCAGCAGCGCAGTCATCGCCAAAGTAAAGACAAGGAAACCAATTCTTCTGATTCGGCGTACTTTGGAAGAAGACAAATTATCCACGTTCTGATCATCATTTTGGTCAACAGGAGGCAATATGCTGCTCAAAGGGATCCTTGTATGCTTGCTGATATTTATCGTTTTTAATCTGTTTCGCGCGTTGCCCATTTTGGTCAAAGGCCAGTCCGATGTACCTTTGTCTCGCTACCTCGGTAGACGTGTTCTTTTCTCTGTGATTGCTTTCGTAATCTTACTCATTGCATTGGCGACCGGGGTTATCGAACCCAACAGCCGCCCTTACTGAGGAGTATCTTAAGCTATAAGATGTAAACGAACACAAACAAGCACAGCCATACCACATCTACAAAGTGCCAGTACCAAGCACCTGCCTGAAATGCGAAATGGCTGTCAGGCGTCATGTGCCCTCGCAATACGCGCAGCAAAATAATGAACAAAATGATCGACCCCAAGAACACATGCATGCCGTGGAAGCCCGTCAATAAAAAGAAGGTATTGCCGTAAATGCCAGAGTCCAGCCTGAGGTTCAACTCTTGGTACGCGTGCACATATTCTTCAACCTGAAGACCGAGGAATATCCAACCCAACAAGACAGTTGCGCCCAAGAACACTTTGAGTTTCTGGCGGTTGCCTTCTTCCATTGCCACATGCGCGATGTGAAGAGTGATAGATGATGTCAAAAGAATGATGGTATTGATAAGGGGCAATCCCCACGCCCCCATCGCAGTGGTTTCAACACCACCCGGCGTTTTCTCCAACGGCCAAGTCGGAATAAAGTCCGGCCACAGCACTTCTGCCGTCATGGCGTTGTTACTATCACCACCAAGCCAAGGCACTGCAATCATTCGTGCATAAAACAGCGCGCCAAAAAATGCGGCAAAGAACATCACTTCAGAAAAGATAAACCAGCTCATACCTTGCCTGAAGGAGCGATCCATTTGTGAAGAGTACATGCCACCCATCGACTCTCGAATCACATCACGAAACCAGCCCGTCAGCATAAAGAGTAAGATGCCAATCCCGGCCAGCAGCATCCAAGGGCCATTGCCACCAAATAGACCCGCGACGGTCGACCCAGCCCCCATAGCGATAAAGAACAGAGCCACAGCACCTACGATCGGCCATATGCTCTGGGCTGGCACGTAGTAGCTTTCATAATCCTGTTGGGCATCTGTGTTGGTATGCGTTGTTGTCATGATGACCTCACTGCAGTTATTGAGTCACAGGCTCAGGTTTGACACTGAACAAGGTGTACGCCAGCGTCAGAGTGTTGATGTCGTCTGGTAATTCAGGGTCAACGTAAAATACCAAAGGCAATTCCGCATCTTTCCCTGCGTCCAGTGGTTGTCGATTAAAGCAAAAGCACTCAATTTTATTGAGATACTGCGCGGCAAGCCCTGGACTAACCGATGGCACGGCCTGACCAATAGAGTTGACCGCTGTGTTGTTTGTCGCACGATACGCAATCGTGTGTGTCTCACCGGGGTGGACAGAAATGCGTTTTATTTCTGGCACAAAATCCCAGCCTAGGCCGGGATTAATGTAAGACACAAACTCGACCGTCACGGTACGAGAGAAGTCGACTTGCTCACTTTGCTCCGCCGCGACATCACTGGTTTTACCGTTAATGCCTGTGATATCGCAGAACACGTCATAGAGTGGAACGAGGGCGAAAGCGAAACCAAACATCAGCACCGCCATTCCTGCTAGTTTGGCTGCGGAGCGACTCGAACGTTGTGATTGTTGCTCGTGACTTTCACCCATGGCCTACCTCAATCGATTTTTGGTGGCGTAGAAAAGGTGTGGTAAGGCGCGGGAGACGGTACTGTCCACTCCAGACCTTCCGCACCATCCCAAGGTTTCGCAGGTGCAGGGTCGCCACCACGTGCGCATTTCACCACCAGCACCAAGAAGATGAGCTGAGAGAAACCAAACAAGAACGCACCAACACTGACGATCGCATTGATGTCAGCAAATTGCAGCGCGTAGTCTGGAATACGGCGAGGCATACCTGCCAAGCCAAGGAAATGCATAGGGAAGAACAAGATGTTGACCGAAATCAGTGAGCACCAGAAATGCCAGTTCGCCAGCTTCTGGTTGTACATGTGACCCGTCCATTTAGGCAGCCAATAATAGGCTGCCGCCATGATGGAGAAAATCGCTCCCGACACCAACACATAGTGGAAATGCGCCACCACAAAGTAGGTATCATGGTATTGGAAGTCCACCGGCGTGATTGCCAGCATCAGCCCAGAGAAACCCCCGATCGTAAACAGGACAATAAAGGCCAACGCAAACAGCATCGGCGTTTCGAATGTCATCGAGCCTCGCCACATCGTGGCTACCCAGTTAAATACCTTCACCCCAGTCGGCACCGAGATAAGCATGGTGCAATACATGAAAAAGAGTTCAGCAAACACAGGCATGCCCGTAGTGAACATATGGTGTGCCCAAACGACAAAGCTCAAACCAGCGATGGAGGCTGTGGCGTATACCATGGAGGCATAACCAAACAGAGGTTTACGTGCAAACGCAGGAATAATCGCGGATACAATGCCGAAGCTCGGCAAAATCATGATGTACACCTCTGGGTGACCAAAGAACCAGAAAATGTGTTGGAACATCACAGGGTCGCCACCACCCGCCGCATCAAAGAAAGAGGTACCAAAGTATTTGTCCGTCAATACCATGGTGACCGCCCCAGCGAGCACTGGCATTACAGCAATCAGCAAGAAGGCGGTAATAAACCATGTCCACACAAACAGGGGCATCTTCATGTACGTCATGCCCGGCGCGCGCAGGTTCATGATGGTAACGATAACGTTTATCGCCCCCATGATGGAGCTGATACCCATAATGTGCACAGCAAAGACAAACAGAGCAGTACTGTCAGGTGAATACGTGGTTGAAAGCGGCGCGTAGAAGGTCCAACCAAAATTAGGCCCGCCCCCTTCCATAAATAGCGACATCAGCAGCATGAAGAAGGCAAACGGCAGAATCCAAAAGCTCCAGTTGTTCATGCGAGGCAATGCCATATCAGGCGCACCAATCATCATGGGTACCATCCAGTTGGCCAGCCCGGTAAAGGCCGGCATGACAGCACCAAATACCATGATCAACCCATGCACCGTCGTCATCTGGTTGAAGAAGTTTGGATCAACAAGTTGCAGCCCCGGCTGGAATAGCTCAGCACGAATGATCAGTGCCATCGCGCCACCCACCAAGAACATGGTGAAGCTGAAGACCAGATACATGGTACCAATGTCTTTATGGTTGGTTGTTAACAGCCAACGCATCAACCCTCGGGGTTTATGATCATGGTCGTGGTCGTCGTGACCTACCTGATCTGGCGTCATATCTGTCATTGCCATCTCTCCTTAAAGATCATCGCCGTTAAGCACTGCATTGATTTGGGAAGCCTGAATCGTGTCTCCGGTATCGTTCCCCCACGCATTACGCTCATACGTAATAACCGCAGCCAACTCTTTCAGGCCCAACTGTGCGCCAAACGCCTGCATTGCGGTGCCTTGTTTGCCGTGAATAACAATATTGAGGTGTTCGAGCACCTTCTCGGGGTCAGCCGAAATACCTTGCTGCGCAAGTGCAGGGAACACACCGGGTAAACCCAACCCATTGACCTGATGACATGCTGCACAACGCGAGTTATACACTTCCTCACCCAGCGTCATCAGCTCTTCCATGTCCATGTTCATTGCCAGAAGTTTTTGCTCTTCTTCACGAACCTGTGCTTGCTCAGAGGCAGTTTTTTGAACCCAAGCTTCAAACTCATCAACCGGTTTGGCAATAACCACAATCGGCATAAAGCCATGGTCTTTTCCGCAAAGCTCTGCACATTGCCCACGATAGATTCCCGGTTTGTCGATACGCGTCCACGCTTCATTAATAAAGCCAGGGTTAGCATCTTTCTTCACTGCAAAATCGGGAACCCACCAAGAGTGAATCACGTCTTCCGAGGTAATAAGGAAACGCACTTTCTGGCCGATCGGCACGACTAAAGGTCTATCGACTTCGAGCAAATAGGTTTCACGTTTCTTCGCATCACCATCGATTTGTGCAGCGGATGTCGCCAGCAAAGAGAAAAACTCAACGTCGTGGTCGAAATAGCGGTAATGCCATTTCCACTGAGAGCCAGTGACCTGAATGGTAAGTTCCGAGTCGGTCGGATCCTCCATTTCTAGCAGCACCTGAGTGGCAGGGACCGCCATGCTGATGAGGATTAAGAAAGGTATAAGCGTCCAGAGGATTTCCACTTTGGTACTTTCGTGGAAATTTGCAGCAACGGCGCCTTTCGATTTGCGATGGTGGATAATGGCCCAAAACATAGCACCAAACACCACAACGCCAATGGCGACGCAGATCCAAAGGATGGTCATGTGAAGGTCATAAACCTTGGCACTTATTTCCGTGACACCCGGCGTTAAATTAAACGCGGACGCTTCGCTTGACGCCTGAGCGGCAAACGAAGACATGGAAAGTAGTGCGAGCGTGGATAGAAGTTGGCGATTCTTCACCGGATCCCTCCTCAAAATCTCTACGCTATGCAGTGAGCCAGTAGCTGCAGAAAATATTCAGAAACAGCGATTAACACTTTGTTTACAAATAAAGCTAGGCAAAGAATGGTAAAAGAACAAAAAATGAACCGCAAAATGCACTAAAACATGAACCCATCCACGAATTTACGAGATAAAGACAACTGTTTCAGGATGTGAGATTTTGATGAATTTAGCTGATGCAAAAATCTTTTTCTGCCCGCGCTAAGCCTTGTAAAAGAAAGGCAAACATGGTGACTTTATCGCTTAATACAGAAAGAAATGTGAAACGAAAAGAATGTATAGGTAGGCGTCTATCAGGGCTTGAGGCACATAAAATACCCCAAAAAAAAGATAACGTTCAGCTTTTTCACTGAAGTCATCTTTTTTTGGAGTTTGATGAATGGATGTAACGTATTACATCCAGTCAGTGTTTCTGATCACACCCACTGCAATACCCTCAATGGTGAGGTGCTGTTGCGTCAGGTCGACAACAATCGGTGAAAATTCTTCATTTTCTGCATGCAGTAGAACTTGATTCCCGTTTCGCTCAAGACGCTTAACGGTCACATCATCTTCTACACGCGCGACAACCACTTGCCCATTGCGCACATCCTGAGTTTTATGCACGGCCAGCAAATCGCCATCCATGATACCAATGTCTTTCATACTCATCCCATTCACTCGCAGCAGGAAATCCGCATGCGGTTTAAACAGTGACGGGTCGACTTGGTAATGGGTTTCAACGTGTTCCTGCGCCAGAATAGGCTCACCTGCGGCCACACGACCGATCAATGGCAAACCTACGTCGTCGTTCGCAGCTTCCGTGTCAATTAACAGACGGATACCACGCGACGCGCCAGGTACGATTTCAAGCACGCCTTTACGCGCCAACGCTTTTAGGTGTTCTTCCGCAGCATTCGCAGAGCGGAAACCCAGTTCTTTCGCGATCTCAGCACGCGTTGGCGGCATACCGGTGTCGTCGATTTTTGCTTTGATAAGATCAAAGACTTGCTGTTGTCTCGCGGTTAACGGCTTCATAATCAGACCTGTCTTTTTATACAGTTAACTGTGAGTATATCCAGTGTTTAACCACTTGAAAAGGCACAGATCGAATCCGAGAGGCTAACAAGCCGTACACAGTTCACACTTTTCGGTTTACATTTGACGGGTGCATAGCTGCAAAACTTCTCTTAACCGTGCGCAATAGTGTCATTTCGCTGCAAGTTCAAAGACGTTTTCTGCTAGACTTGCCACGCACAAAATATAAGAGGCCGCGATCAGATGTCTGCTTGCCAATCGATCTATCATAAATTATTGAATTTACCGCTGTCGGTACTGGTGAAAACCATCAGTATTCCGTCAGATCCCGTTGGCCAGTTAGGTTTCGACCTAAATCGTCCAATCGTATACGTATTACCATTTCGCTCTCATTCTGACTTGCTGACACTGCGTAACAGCTGCTTGCAATTGGGGTTACCCGATCCTTTAGAGCCGCTTGAGCTTGGCGGAAAGTCGTTGCCACGCTACGTCTTTATTTCCCAAGGCAAGCGTATGTTCAACAACAGCGACCCTGTCCCCTTCGAATCTATCGAAGTGTTCACCGAGTTGTTGGAACTGCACAAACGTGACTCTGAGTTAGATATCCAGCTCGTACCGGCGTCTGTCGTCTGGAACCGCGACCCAGGTAACGAATCTCGCCCTGCAATGCCAGCATTGACTGCAATGAATGGCATTCAAAAATGCTTTACGATTTTGACCTTAGGTCGAGACAGTATGGTTCGCTTTAGCAACGCCGTATCACTGCGTTACATGGCGGACAAGCATGGCACGGATACCACCATCGCGAACAAACTCGCTCGCGTCGCGAAAATTCACTTTTCTCGCCAAAAAATGGCGGCATCCGGCCCTGGCCTGCCAAATCGACAAGCCTTGTTTAAGCGTTTGTTGGCATCGAAAGCCATCGACAAAGTGGTGCAAGAAGAAGCAGAAAGCCGCGACGTCCCAGTAGAGAAAGTGCGTAAAGAAGCCATCGATATGATGGAGGAGATCGCAGCTGATTTCTCCCCAAGTCTCATTCGCTATGGCGATCGTGTACTGACGTGGCTGTGGAACAAGCTGTATCAAGGCATTAACGTCAACAACTCAGAACGTGTACGCAAATTGGCGCAAGACGGCCACGAGATTGTGTATGTGCCTTGCCACCGCTCGCACATGGACTACCTGCTGCTTTCCTACATTTTGTATAAAGAAGGCCTAGTACCGCCACACATCGCGGCGGGCGTGAACCTGAACTTCTTCCCTGCCGGTCCGATTTTCCGTCGTGGGGGCGCATTCTTCTTGCGCCGTACGTTCAAAGGTAACCGCCTGTACTCCACAGTATTTCGTGAGTATTTAGCTGAGCTATTCGCCAAAGGCTATTCGGTGGAATACTTCTCTGAAGGTGGCCGTTCACGCACAGGGCGTTTGCTTCCCGCGAAAACGGGTATGTTGGCGATGACCATTCAAGCCATGCTTCGTGGTCTCAAACGTCCTGTTACGCTGGTGCCAGTGTACATCGGTTACGAACACGTAATGGAAGTCAGCACCTACGCCAAAGAGCTACAAGGCGAGCGTAAAGAAAAAGAAAACTTCGGTCAGGTATTGGGCATCGTTCGCAAGCTTCGAAACTACGGTAAAGGCTACGTGAACTTTGGTGAGCCTATTCCGGTCAATCACTTCCTGAACGAAAAAGCCCCAACGTGGCATCAGGACATTGATCCGATTGAGCCTCAGCGTCCAGAATGGTTAAACCCGGTCGTGAATGAACTGGCCGATCGCATGATGACCAAAATTAACGATGCTGCAGCCGCGAACGCCTTGACCTTATGTGCAACGGCTCTGCTCGCTTCACGCCAACGTGCGCTGAGCCGAGAGGCATTGGAAGAGCAACTAACCATTTATCTGGAAATGCTCCGTGCAGTGCCGTATTCATCGACCAGTACAGTGCCAGAAGACTCCGCGAAAGAGTTGGTTGAGCACGCCGTTAGCCTGAACAAGTTTGTTGTCGAGAAAGATTCGCTAGGCGATGTTATTTCACTGGATCGCCAACAGGCAATCTTCATGACCTACTATCGCAACAACATCATTCACCTGTTCGCTATCCCATCTTTGGTGGCGCAGATGCTGGTGTTTAGAAACAGCGTAAGTCGTGAAGATCTCAATAACACGGTGAAACAGCTTTACCCGCTACTCAAAGCAGAGCTTTACATGAGCTTTGATGAGGCTGCGCTGGAAAGCTACCTTGATGCCGTTGTGGTTGAATTGAATCGCCAACAGTTACTGACCGTTGATGGTGATATGTTGCACCGAAACCCAGCGAAGTTAACGCAGCTTCAGCTTTTGGGTCGCACCATCGCTGAAACGCTTCAACGCTATGCGATCACCTTGACGCTGTTCTGCCACGAATCCGATGTTTCACGATCTGATCTTGAGCAACAAAGCCAAATGATGGCGCAGCGTCTAAGTCGATTGCACGGTATCAATGCACCGGAATTCTTCGACAAAGGCGTGTTCAGCACTCTGGTGACGTCGCTCCGTGAGCAAGGTTACCTCAATCATGATGATCACGCGCGCACTGAACAGATTGAAGCATTACTGGAAAGTATCTTTGGTCTGATTTCCCCGGAAGTTCAGCTCACCATCCAGGCGATTCTGAACCAGTCCGCAGAGTAAAAAAAATCCCTCGCCTTGGCGGGGGATTTTTTTATCTCATGCGCAAAGAAATCCTGTCTAGGTCATCACTGCAAAAGCAATACCAACAAAAACCAGCATGCCTACGTAGTTGTTGTTCAAAAACGCTTTAAAACAAGCATCCCTTTCACGCGCTCTCGCCAACCATTGTTGATAAACGAACAACGCAGAGGCAGCAAGTAGAAACCAATAGTAGACGGTAGAGAGCTCGCTTAAATACCCAACCAGCAACAACAGCAATAGCGTAACCAGTTGCAACACGCCTACAGCCGCTTTATCAAATTTGCCAAACAAAATGGCGGATGACTTAATCCCAATTTTTAAATCATCATCTCTGTCGACCATGGCATAAAGGGTGTCATACGCCACCGTCCAAGCAACGTTGGCAATAAACAGCATCCACGCGACTGGCGGCAGCTCACCCGCTTGTGCCGCATAAGCCATAGGAATTGCCCAGCTAAATGCCATCCCCAGTACTAACTGAGGCATGTGGGTATACCGCTTCATGAAAGGATAAACAGAGGCGAGGATAACGGCGACTACCGACAATTGAATCGTCAGCATATCCAACGTCAGCACAAGCAGGAAGGCACCGAGAATAAGCAAGCCAAACAAGGCCAATGCTTCTTTTGCGGTAATCGTGCCAGATGGAAGGGGACGCGCTTTGGTCCGTTTTACATGGCCATCAAAATTTCGATCAGCAAAGTCGTTTATCACACACCCTGCCGCACGCATCATCACCACACCCAGAACAAATACCACCAACACGTGCGGATCTGGCATGCCGTCTGCTGCCAAAAACAACGCCCATAGCGTTGGCCAAAGTAGCAGCAAACTGCCGATTGGCCTGTCCATACGCGTCAATTGCCAAAATGCTCTCGCTTTGGCCGCATCCATTTAGCCTTCCTCCTGATAAATCGGCGCATGAGGTAAAAACAATTCTGAAACTAGCATAGGCTTATCGTTCACCCACAACCGTGAGCGACGTGCCAATAATTCTTGTCCATCAACAACAAGACTCGCAATTTCGATTGCGTCTCGTCGTGCGTTCGCCTGATTGAATACGCGCTGTCCAAGGGGGACCGCACCTAAGTCTGCAATGTCTTTTTCCTGCTCTGTCAGTGTCGACATAGGCACTAAGGTTCGGGCGCAAAGCCAAGGGCAGTCATCACCTGACAAAACCACTTCACGCACTAAACACGCCCCATCACCCAGCAAAGCGCGTTCCGAGTCAGACAAGCTGGTTTTATCAACGTCGTGCAAACCAATCACTTCAACGGTCAGCGTTTCACAACACGCTTTCAGGCGCTCAGTCATTGAGTGGCGTTCAAGCAGCCATTCACCGACTTTTGTTGTTTCCAGCTGTTGCCAATCAGGGGCCTCCCAGTTTGCCTCCATCAGGGCTGATACATGTAATCGTTTGAATTCTGACATTTTATCCTGAGCCAAAGAGCAAAAAAAACATAAAACTTTCGCCGAATCGGCTATTAATGATTAGTATTAATAGTGCGCTATTGTACACGGCTGTGCTCACTCACGCGCAGCTAAACTACCATAAGAGATTCATTAAATCCGGGGTTTGGCAAAAACCATGAAAAAAAACATTACCGCCATTTTCACCTTAATAATGACACTGTTAGTATCAATGCCTTCTTCTGCGAAGGAGGAGCCAGCCGCAGCTTTCAGTTATTTTACGCTAGAGCCTGAAATCACAACCAACTTTATAACAGACGGACGTAAGCTCGGATTTATCAATGTACGTGTAGACCTGATGGTTGATGACGCCTCATTGATACAGCAACTTGAGTACCACCAGCCGTTGATACGCGACACTATTATTGAAGTGTTAAGTCAGGAAAATGAAGTCAGGGTGAAGTCGCTCGCTGGACGAGAGGCCATACGTAAAGCATGCCTGGAGAAGGTTAATGAGATGCTGTTGGCAGAAACCAACCAAAAAGTGTTAGCTGACTTGCTGTTTACCAAGTATCTGTATCAGTAGTCCCAACGTTAAAATAAAAAGGCGCTGAGATGCGCCTTTTTGCGTGACTTCGAAAAGGATTACGCCAACTCAACGCTCGAATTCACTTTCTCTTTGCGCGCAAGATAGGCAATCACGGACGCTTTCTCGTCGTCTGATAGATACAACCCTAACTTGGTTCGGCGCCACAAAATGTCTTCTGCCGTCTGCGCGTACTCCGCAGTCATCAAGTAATCGACCTCACGCTGAGACAGGCTAGCACCAAATTGCTGCCCCAGATCGTCCAAATCATTCACATCACCCAGCCACACCCAGACCCGACTGCCGTATGTGATCGCCAATCGGTTGGCCATAAAATTGTCCATCCACGGAAATTGAAGGCGAAGCGCATTTTCAACGTCTTCAAACGATGAGATATCTTCTCCTCCCGGCAAAGGCTGAGTCGTCGTCCACGCATCTCCGCAATCGGCAAAAAACGGGGCCAACTGATTAACGGCCGCCTGAGCGAGCTTGCGATACGTCGTTAATTTCCCACCAAACACTGACAGCATAGGAGCCCGTCCCGCTTGCGCGTTCAACTCCAAAGTGTAATCACGCGTGATCGCCTGCGGAGAGTCAGACTCATCGTCACACAAGGGGCGAACACCACTATAAGTCCAAACCACATCATCTTTGCTCAACGGCTTTTTGAAATGTTGGTTGTAGACATCGAGAACATAGGCAATTTCTTTGTCTTCGATATCGACGTCTCTCGGATCGCCATTGAACTCGACGTCCGTCGTGCCAATAACCGAAAAGCGGTCTAAATAAGGCAGAACGAAAACAATGCGCCCATCTTCATTTTGAAGAATATAAGCCGCCTTCTCTTCATGCACACGGGGAACAACGATATGGCTGCCTTTGATAAGACGAATATTGCGTGGTGAGGTTTCTGACGTACTCTCATCGAAAAACTGCTTTACCCAAGGACCCGCGGCATTGACCAGAACCCTACCCTGACGAGTAAATTGCGTTTGCGTTACCTCATCAAATACTTCAATTTCCCACAACCCATCTTTACACTCTGCGCTCACCACTTTGCAGCGGTTACGCACTTCCGCACCACGCTCCGCCGCATCCATCACGTTAAGAATCACCAAACGCGCATCATCTACCCAACAATCTGAATATTCGAACCCTTTGGTCATTTCAGGTTTTAGGACGGAGTGCTGATCAAAACGTATTCCTTTGCTTGCCGGTAGTGTCGTGCGAGTGCTGAGGTGGTCATAAAGGAATAGTCCTGCACGGATCATCCAAGCAGGGCGAAGATGAGGGCGATGTGGTAATCGAAACCGCATTGGCCAGGCAAGAAACGGGGCTTTTCTAAGTAACACTTCGCGCTCTGCCAACGCTTCACTCACGAGCCGAAACTCATAGTGTTCAAGGTAACGTAGCCCGCCATGAATGAGTTTAGAGCTTGCTGACGAGGTGGCTGATGCAAAGTCGGCTGCATCGTATAACCCAACTTTCAGGCCACGCCCAGAAGCATCTGCGGCAATGCCAGCACCATTGATACCGCCGCCGACTACCAACACGTCAAACACATTGTCGCTCATTCTAACCCCCACAATCCCTTTCATTCATGACGAACTGTATCTGGACCCTAAAATGCTCATTCGAACATTTTACTTTCGTTTACGAGCAGTTTAGTGCAAAAAGTGCACAGGCAAAATAGCAATGTGATGAAAAGTTGTCCCATTCGCGCATAAAAAAACCGCCATCGGCGGTTTTCATTCTTCAACTGATTGGTTTAATTAGGAAATGATTTCCACATGCGCCTCACTGTCACGGCGTGTTTTTTCTATGTCTGGCGGCAATGGGGCGTTGGTAAAGAGCATATCAACCTGCGATAAATCCCCTACATTTACCATGGCATTTCGCCCGAACTTGGTGTGATCAACCGCTAGCATAACCAAACGGCTATTCTCCATGATTGCCTGTTTCACCCGCACTTCGTGGTAATCAAAATCTAACAGACCGCCCTGAAGATCGATGCCACTGATCCCGAGAATGCCAAAGTCTAAACGAAACTGAGAAATAAAATCGACGGTCGCCTCACCCATAATGCCGCCATCACGGTTACGGACTTCTCCGCCCGCCATGATGATCCGAAAGTCCTCCTTCGTCATCAGAATACTCGCGGCATTGAGGTTATTGGTGACAATACGCAGGTCTTGATGATTGAGTAACGCTCTAGCCACTGCTTCAGGTGTTGTCCCTATATCAATAAACAGCGTTGCACCGTCTGGGATATGGGCAGCAAGGGCCTGTGCAAGACGGTTCTTTTCCTCCTGCTGCATGATTTTACGCGCATCATATGCGGCATTGACGGAGCTTGATGGCAATGTGGCTCCACCGTGTTGGCGCCGGATCTTGTTGTCAGCGGCCAATTCGTTGAGGTCACGCCGAATCGTCTGCGGACTGACATCAAAATGCAGCACCAAGTCGTCGGTACTGACATACCCTTGGCTACGCACTAAATCGAGAATTTCCTGATGTCGCTGGGTCTGTTTCACGGCGTCCTTGGCTCCCATAATAAAAAACGCCCCATCTGGGACGTTTTTAGTGTAATGGCGTCAAGCATTAAAGCCAACGATAAGCCCGTGAACGACGTCGTGCATCACATTAAGAATGTCTCGCTGCTCTCGAGAACTTGGCATCAAAGACACCAATTGCACACCCAGAGATCAAGCCAAATAAATGTGCCATGTTGGCAATTGCCATACCGAATGGTTCAAAGAAGCCAACCACAAGCCACAGCAACATAAAGCCGACATAGGCCGTCTCAATCGACAAGCCTCGCTGTGGAGCCAATGCCCCCATTAACCATAGGTAACCAAGTAAGGCATACACCACACCCGACATTCCTCCGAATGCTGGCCCCTCAAAAGCATATTGCCCAAGTCCAGAAAAGAGTGAAGTCAGCAAAAACAACTGTACCAGCTTAGCACTGCCACATTGTTTCTCTATCTTTCCACCTAACACCCACCACCACAGTAGGTTGAACACGATATGCATGGCCGAAAAATGAAGAAGTGCGTGTGTAAATAAACGCCATATCTGCCACTGCTGCTCTTCCGTCGCAGGGAAGTGAAGCAACGAAAAGACATCGTTACCAAAGCCAAGCATCAGACCGGCATAAGCCACGATACACACGATCATGATCGATAGTGTAAACGGGCCAGAGTTTTGTTTGAGTGACGCGATCAAACCCTCGCGAGGGTAATAAAAACGTGCTGTGCGGCTTTCTGCCATATCCCAAGAGGCAGACTGATACTGACGCGCCGTAGGGTTATTGAGAAAGGTATTCAACTCCGCCTCGGCTTCTATCTGATGCTGTTCATCAACAAGCCAGAGCGCAAATAGCCCCTCACCTTCCGGCATCATCTGAATATCGATGTCTCTTGACGCCATATAATCTATAAATGCTTGGCCCGCTCTGGGGTTGGGAATTGCGATCAGCCGTATCATGGTACCTCTGAATTAATTAACGCCAGACTCAACAGGAAGTGTTTGTCGATGCCAAGCTTCAAAACCGCCATCTACACTGTACACCTGCTCGAAGCCTTGGTTAACTAAATATTGTGCCGCACCTTGGCTACTGACACCGTGGTAACACATCACCAAGATAGGCTGCTCATAATCAACCGCTTGCGTAAACTGCACAATCGAGTCATTTGTCAGGTGAAACGCCCCCTGTGGATGAGATAGCTGAAAAGACTGAGGATCCCGGATATCCACTAAAACCGCCTCCTGATCCTTGCTCTGAAGAAGTTGCCAAGCGTCATTTACAGAGATATGCGCAAATTGTTCCATGGGTTATTCCACTCCCTAATCAATAAAGTAGGTGTAGCTGACTCGAGGCCACACCGCAAAACTGCCTGAAAAACTGCATTGTACCTGAGATTAGCGTGAGTAATTCCATGGGAATATAATGGGATTTGTACACTTTTACACCACCTGTGGAAAAGTCTGTGGATTGCGTTGATAAGGTAGGATCAGACTTTTGGATCCACAACATCTAGTGTTGATCATAATAAACCTGTGGAAAACTGATCTCAGCCCAATCACCACAAGGGTTTTACAGGTACAAAAAAACCGGCAACATGCCGGTTTTTACGATCTTAGCAGGACAGCGATCACAATACGTCGCCAACTGCCTCTTTCAACTTACGCATCGCATTCTTTTCTAATTGTCGAATACGCTCAGCAGATACCTGATACTGATCCGCCAATTCTTGCAGCGTTGCTTTGTTGTCATCATCCAACCAGCGCGAACGAATAATATGCTGGCTTCGCTCATCTAATCCTGACATAGCAGTTGCCAGTCTGTGATTAGCGTGATTTTCCCAATTCTCTGATTCCAAGTTGGTGGCGATATCTGAACTCTTGTCTTCCAGATAAAACACAGGGGCGACAGGGCCGTCACGCTCTTCATCATCTGCGCCGGCATCAAAACCTGCATCCTGAGCGGCAAGACGGGACTCCATCTCACGGACTTCAGATGCATCAACCCCCAGTTGCTCAGCAACCATGTTTACTTCTTCAGCATTAAACCAACCAAGACGCTTTTTCGACTTACGCAGGTTGAAGAACAACTTGCGTTGCGCTTTGGTGGTTGCCACTTTCACGATACGCCAGTTACGCAAGACGTATTCGTGAATTTCGGCTTTAATCCAGTGAACAGCAAAGGAAACAAGACGCACACCCACTTCAGGGTTAAAGCGCTTAACCGCCTTCATCAGGCCAATGTTACCTTCCTGCACGAGATCAGAAACTGGCAATCCATAACCGGAATAACCACGGGCGATATGAACAACAAATCGCAGATGTGACAGGATCAGGCTTTTCGCCGAGTCCAAATCGCCATCATAATGAAGACGTTCTGCCAGCTCTCG
The DNA here is from genome assembly GCF_028683135.1 of Enterovibrio qingdaonensis. Classification (GTDB taxonomy): domain Bacteria; phylum Pseudomonadota; class Gammaproteobacteria; order Enterobacterales; family Vibrionaceae; genus Enterovibrio; species Enterovibrio qingdaonensis. The sequence goes on along the minus strand of NZ_JAJUBB010000008.1, from coordinate 64,989 downwards.
TTCCTCATCAGCAGACAACATCGGGTAGCTATTTACCTGACGTAAATAACTATCAAGACTGTCTTGAGAGATCGGGGCTAGTGCATACATCTCTGTTGTCATTTTCACCTCTTTTCGAATAAATCGACTTTGTGAGCTGCGATCAGCTCTCGCAATACTCTACTCAAGATTAAAAAAACTGCAAGCCTGAGCACAAAATCACCATTTTTGAGACATTGAACTATGAAACAGGTTCAATTTCTTTTAAGTGTTTTCCTGCAGCAAGACGCGCTGCAAGCAGTCCGATCAGACCTGTAACCATCAGAAGAAGAAAGGTTTCCTCTACGCCCAGTCCCGAAAGTTGGAAAGCACTGCTATATAATGTAGCCAATTTTTCGACTGCAGTATCAAGCATTAACGCATTCACCTGCACGACAACCCACGCGACAACCGCACCAGAAAGTGCCAACCAGACGCCTGTATAGATATAAGGACGCAAGATGTAACTGTCCGTTGCCCCAACCAGCTTCATGACTTGAATTTCTTCTTTTTGGTTCAACACCTGCAAACGCAGGGTATTGCCAATGATAAGAAAAACCGCCATCAACATGAGCGCAGAGAATACCGTCGTGAGTGTTAGCACCAGACTTTCAATTGCCGCCAGGCGTTGCAACCAGTCACTGTCTAAGCGAACTTCGTCAACGTTGTTATCGGTGCGAAGTTTCGAAGCAAGGGCAGTCGCCGATGCAGCATCATCAGCACTCGGTGTAATCACAATCACTGACGGCAACGGGTTATCGTCAAGCAAACTTACTGCCGCATCAAACCCTTGAATCTGACGAAGTTGCTGCAGGCCATCATCTGGCGAAATATAGCTGGTCGACGCCACCTCCGGCCATTCACTGATCTCGTCAGAAAACGCTTTCGCTCGCTCATCTTGCATCGGCTGTAGGTAAACTGTGATCTGATTCGGTGCTTGCCACTCTTCCGTGACAGCAACAATGTTCTTCGCCAGCATAAAGAGTGTCGCTGGCAGAGCCAGAGAAAATGCTAGAGCCAGCACGGTCAGCAAGTTGCCAAGCGGACGCGCAAGCAGATCACGAAGAGCCTGACCACCTTGCTGTTTATGCAATGTAAGAAAATTAGCCACGCGCCACCTCCGACAAATGGCCCTGATTCAAATCAAATCGACGCATGTCGTACTTACTCAGTAGTGATGTATCGTGTGTAGCCATCAACACGGTCACACCCACCTGATTAAACTGACGGAACAACTCCATGATCTGTTGAGACAGAGCAGCATCAAGGTTACCGGTTGGTTCATCTGCAATAAGCAGTTGAGGTCGATTCACCACAGCGCGAGCAATGCCCACGCGTTGTTGCTCACCACCTGAAAGCTGCATGGGCAAACAGTTCATTTTGTCCAATAGGCCCACTTTGTCTAACGCCGCCGAAACACGCTTTTTAATGTCAGCCTCGGGGGTCTGCTCGATTCGAAGTGGTAACGCCACATTGTCGAAAACTGAGCGGTCCATCAACAGCTTGTGATCTTGAAAAATGATACCAATGTGTCGACGTAAAAAAGGAATGTCTTTGCGATCAATGCGCGATATATCATGACCGTTAAACAGGATCTTCCCGTCGCTCGGCCGCTCAATCGCGCACAGTAATTTCAGCAGGGTACTTTTACCCGCACCAGAATGTCCGGTGAGGAATGCCATATCCCCTTTGGGTAGGTGAAAATTCACCTTCTGTAACGCTTGGTGCCCACCACGGTAGGCCTTACTCACCTGCTGAAATTGGATCACGCTTATCAGTCCTCTTGGCTAAACAGAGCTTCGATAAAGTCTTCCGCGACAAACGGTCTTAAGTCGTCGATACCTTCACCGACACCGATGTAACGAATAGGAATGTTGAACTGATCAGCCACAGCGAAGATAACACCACCTTTCGCTGTACCATCCAGCTTGGTCAGGGTAATACCAGACAGTGGCGCGATATCATTAAACAGTCGTGCTTGGCTGATCGCGTTTTGCCCGGTCCCCGCATCAATCGTTAGCATGATTTCATGCGGCGCATTTTCATCGAGCTTTTTCATCACGCGAACGATCTTCTTCAGCTCTTCCATTAGGTTAGCTTTGTTTTGAAGACGACCAGCCGTATCGGCAATAACCACGTCAACATTACGCGCTTTTGCTGCCTCAATCGCGTCATAGATCACTGATGCACTGTCCGCGCCTGTGTGCTGCGCAATAACAGGGACATTATTTCTATCACCCCACACCTGGAGTTGTTCGACTGCTGCCGCGCGGAAAGTGTCACCCGCGGCCAACATGACTGATTTACCTTGTTGCTGGAATTGCTTGGCAAGTTTACCAATCGTGGTAGTTTTGCCCACACCGTTTACGCCGACCATCAGAATAACAAACGGACCGCTTTCTGTTTTCACTTCCAACGGCTGATCCACTTTACTCAGGATCTCTGCCATTTCTTGTTTAAGAAGACCAAACAGTGCTTCACCATCTTTAAGCTCTTTACGTGACGCCTTGTCGGTCAGACTGTCGATGATCTTGGTGGTTGTATCCATACCAACATCAGCAATAAGCAATTGCTCTTCCAGCTCTTCAAAGAGCTCGTCATCGATTTTTTTACCGCTAAATAGGCTAAAGAAACCTGCACCCAGGTTGGCTTTGGTCTTTTGAAGGCCACGCTTCAAACGCGCAAAAAAGCCTTCACGTTTCGGTTTTTCTTGTTCAGCCTGCGCAGACGCTTGCTCTTCTGCCAATCGCGCTGCGTCTTCGGCGGCCAATGCTTCGGCGGCTAAACGATCTTCTTCCGCTTGCGCTTCAGCTTCGGCTGCGAGACGAGCTTGCTCTTCTGCCGCTGCTTTCGCTTCAGCTTCCGCTGCCGCTTTCGCTTCAGCTTCCGCTGCTAAACGGGCCTCTTCTTCAGCTGCCGCTTTTGCTTCGGCTTCTGCAGCGATACGAGCCTCTTCTTCAGCTACCGCTTTCGCTTCGGCTTCCGCTGCTAAACGGGCTTGTTCTTCGGCTGCCGCTTCGGCTTCTGCAGCTAAACGAGCTTGTTCTTCGGCTGCCGCTTTTTTCGCTTCAGCTTCCGCTGCTAAGCGAGCCTGTTCTTCTGCCGCCGCTTTCGCTCCAGCTTCCGCTGCTAAACGGGCCTCTTCTTCAGCTGCCGCTTTTGCGTCAGCTTCTGCAGTTAAACGTGCCTCTTCTTCGGCTGCCGCTTGCGCTTCAGCTTCTGCAGCTAAACGAGCTTCTTCTTCGGCCGCCGCTTTCGCTTCAGCTTCTGCTTGGAGGCGTTCTTGCTCCGCCTGTTGCTCATCTTCTTTCTTACGGCCGAAACCCAGCCAGGACATAAATCCGCGTTTCTTTTTTTCTGCCATTGGCAAATCCTAAAGCATGATTGGTACAATCGGCGCGATAACAGCGAGCTGATCAAAAACTGTGGCCACTGCGCCTTATAAATGCAGTGTGGTAACTAAACTATTTCTGCATTGCTTATGACGCAGAAATACTGGCGAAAGAGGATATACACTCTAACGTCACTAACCTTAAAATATTTGAGGAATATGCAGTCCAGTTACCGAACTCGCATAGTCTAACACCTTCTTGGCGGTCAAAAAATCTATGGTACGACGTAACCCAAAAAACCCTGTGAAGCAAAATAGTGGTCGGGGCAATCAATCTTCCGCAAATAGCGGGGGTGGCTCAGGATTTGTTCGCATCATTTCCGGTAAATGGCGTGGCCGTAAACTGCCGGTAAAAAATGTGGAAGGGCTGCGCCCAACAACTGATCGCGTGAAGGAAACTGTCTTTAACTGGTTAGCTGCCGATCTTTACGACGCTAAGTGCCTCGATGTTTTTGCAGGAAGCGGTGGCCTAGGGTTAGAAGCCTTGTCGCGACAAGCCGAACATGTCACCCTTCTGGAGCTAGACAAAGGGGCAGCCGCGCAAATCAATCAAAACCTGTCGGCATTGAAAGCAGAAAATGCAACGGTGAAAAACGTCGATGCGTTACAGTTCTTGTCGCAAACTGGGCAGGCCTTTGATGTGGTCTTTATCGACCCACCCTTTCGCAAAGAGTTGCTGAATGATGCTATCGACAAGCTAGAAAAAAATGGCTGGTTAAGTGCTAATGCACTGATCTATATCGAAGCAGAGAAAGAGTTTGGACTTCCTGTGGTGCCAAACCACTGGGACATGGTTAAGGAAAAACACGCCGGACAAGTAAGTTTTCGGTTGTATCAAAGAGAGGAAAAATGAGAGCACTTATCTTATTAGCAAAAGCAGCCATTGGTTTTGTCTGGTTCGTGTTGATTGCTAATATCGTCCAACCGTTTCCAGGCGTAGCGGCAATGGCACTGTATATCATGACCGCTTTCCTGTTCTGTATGCATGGGTTACAAATGCTGATTTTCATTGGTGCCTTCGGCGACAAAATCAGCATGACGCGCTGGGAGAAATGGTCGATTCTCCTGTTTGGTATTTTTGCGCTTCTCGATATCCGCCGCAAATACATGGTCGGAAAAGAATAACCCGTAATTAAGTGCCAAAAGGCCTCTCTTAGAGGCCTTTTTAGTACGTATTATTCGCCGTGATTGCAGATTCGCGCTTCATTGACCACCAGCGCACCTGCACTTTCGAGAATTTTCTTACGACGACGTAAAAACACTAACACATCACTGAACGTCATGTCTTTTTGGCTGCATGTGTGAAATCTCGCCTCATCTCCCCACTCCCGAGTAACCCAATCGGTTAACGCGTACTCCGACATCGGCTCACTTTTTAAATGATTGAGGATCTGATGAACATGAATAGATGCTTGCATAGTTTTGTCCGTGGCTGTGTTGTTCGCTGGGGACATACAAACACAGCCATGCACTAAAATTTTTGATATGCCGCAATGGTCACTCGATTTCCGCCCGTGGCACACCGCATTGCCAACAGATCTCAAAATTTCCGCCACTTTCTTCCTGACAGGCTGAACACCACCATACGGCATTCGACTGCGCTTCATAGTGCGCTAAGACTTTTCGTGCCACCGCTTCCTGCACGACATCAACCCACAGTGTGACTGCTAATACATCGGCTGGCAGTTCTCCCGTTGCACTGGAGAGCGTCTCTCCTTTAAGCACCACGTCTATCGCCTCTGTCTCCAACATCCCTTTCAGGCTGTGAGCTTCTAGTGAATTACTGGCACTATACACTTGCACCAATGACATGAATAACTCCTTACTGGGCGAACAATACCGATGCAGTAATCAGCCCTTGAGCACAGAAGTACGAGCTCATGATTAACAACACTGACGTGCGAAAAGGGCCTTTAAATCGGTCAAAGGCAAGCACAGTGTCTGACAACATAAACAGCAAGGCACCGCCAAACGCGTAGGCCGCCATTGGTGTGCGCTCTGCCATCCAAAACTCACCCGCCCCCCACGCCATCTGCGCGATGACCCCAATGTACAAGCCCACAGGAATCAGCAGTGCCCCAAGATTTGGAAGTAAAAGGAGGAAAATTAAGACACTGGCCGCACCAAGTAACGCGGGTAACCACCATACCATTGGGCCATCAAATTGTTGCCAAAACGCTACGCTATACAAAATATGTGCGACAAGAAAACTGACGAGCCCGGGAATAAAACGGTCTTTGGGTAACATCAAGAAAATGTCACCTACCAAAGAAAATGCTAACCCTGCCACAATCCAGTGGGTGTAACTGCTCTCTTGCCCGCCCATGAGTCCAATCGCGATGAGGATTGCAATGGTCAATGGTTTAAAAAGATAAAACTGCCAACGAGGACCTTTGTAGGCAGCATTGATATGTAGAAGCCCTGAGCAACAGACAGCAAACCAACTCAACATGACTTAATCCCTTACATTTCGAGCCAACCAAGTCTAGAGATGCACCATATAAAGTCCACGTCCCAGATCTCAGAAAGAGAAACGCACACCAAATGCGACTAAAACGCCAACCTTAACCCTAACATTCTTAGGTGTTTGTAGCGGTTTCATCGTCTCTTTTCAGCGACGTGACGGAAAAAGCCTTGGTATACCCACGCAATCTGCAAAGGCAGGGGTGAGATTATTGAGGGACAAAAAAAGCACCTATCTGGGTGCTTTTCTCGCGTGCGGGTCACTGCCCAACAATGTGTCGCCAATTTTCGATATAGAACCAAACAGCCCCTGCGGTCACCGCAAAGATCAGAAATAGCGCAACACGCCAGATCATACGACTACTGCGCGGCTGCAACTCCTTTTCACACTGTTTACACGCACTCAAGAAGCCACGCATATCATCGACTTCGTAGCCGTCTTCATGCACGGCCTTATTTCTGATGGTGGCGACAAACCGCAGTTTCGCGATCACGTCATGAGGTAGCCGCTCTTGGCAGCTGCTCACCAATTCATGTAATCCGCGTCCTTGAGCATGATAGTGCTCTTTGAGAAGCCTCTCCAGACGCCGACTCTGTCTCACTACTTTGCCAATGTCATCCATGCAGACCTCCGTAACGCCTTCAACGTCCCTTATTAAATTATAAAGGCTTACAAAAGAGAAATGTCTTTAATTTTGTTTACATTAGCGTCATTTCTGACGTCGATAAGTGCTTTCGATCACGAATTCGTCGGGGCGAAGGTTTGCCAATTTAATGTCTGAAGTAGTATTGGCTCCGATAGTTTGTGGCCGGAACAAGGAGAACCCCGTGCCTATTTCGCTGTTTTTACTCGTGGTTGCGCTCGCCGTTATCGCTGGTGCATATTTTTTCTTTATTTTCCAAAAACACACGCTGGGCAAAGGTGCCGAAGAGCGTACTGTCGATATTCGAATTCTCGACAAACAATCCGTCGCCATTCCTAACCCAGGTATGCATGAAGACCCAGAGGAATACTGGATTTACGTTGAGCCTGTCGACGGTGGCCCTAAACGCGAGTTTCAAGTCGGCGTGCATTACTATCACGCGCTCCAGCCAGGTGACTGCGGAACCATGAGCTACCGCGGGTCGAATTTCCTTCATTTTGCCAAGTGGCAACGTAGCCAGTAATTACGGCACCAGCCACGCTGTCATGCGCCATTTTGCCAAGCATTTACTCGTCCAATAAGACAGAATAAAGACGGCAAAAGTCACGAGGGGAATCGTCAGCCATGCCCATGGAAGCACGATTCCCAACTCCCTTATCGGCCACAAAAATACGGGATGAATTAAGTAGATACCCAACGAATGCTGCGCAATTTCAGCCACCCTTTTTTGCCCCTTTTCCGAGACCTTTCCTGCCCAATACTGACAAAGTGCAAAAATCATAGCCGCGATGAGCACGGTATTGATGGTCTTGTAAGAAAACCAGCCCGCACTGGTGTATGCACCGGAAGAGACACTTTGTGAGATAGCAGTGTACTCAGTAAAAACCAATGCAATCACCCCCACAAACAACAAGTAGCGAAGCGGTAAGATACCGTTGTGCAGCCCCCACCCCAACATCAAATACCCACCATAGAGCACCAAGTCTTCAACCCAACCGAGTGAGAACCCAAGCAATCTCGCGGCGCATAAAACCAACCAAGACGCCAATAATGTATGAAATAGGCTGTGTTCACCTTGCTGAACGACGGGACGCAGAGCAGGAACAAGCAAATAAAGCGGAATAAAATAGTAAAAAAAACCGAGATGATAGTAGGTTTCTTCAACAGGAAAATGCACCAATCGCTGTACAGTTTCCGTCCAATTTACATTTTGTAACGAAATGCCCGCAAGGATCGCATAAAAAATCGACCATACGACAAACGGAACAAACACTTTCATCACTCGGCGGCGAAGAAAGAGCGACGCAGAAAACGGCCGGGTGTCTGAAAGCAATAATGCACCTGTAATCATAATAAACACAGGAACAGCCCACCGACTGGCACCATTAATGGCGATCGCTGTCACCCAGTCAACGTCAGGAATGCCGCCGGATAGATAGCGATAAGGCCCCAAAACATGAATCGCAATAACAGCCACCGCAGCAATGACACGAAGCATCTCAATATAAAAGATTTTTTTCTGCATACTTCTGCTTAATACCTGCCAAATTTGGGCCCCCTCTTTCAGATAATATCCTTGATGCCAGCCCAACCAAATCGAACACGAAACAAACAATATTTAGCTTCAAATGTTAATCGATCATTAACTTTTACCACTACTTAGAGGCCAATTGCTGGTCACTTGTGTTGCAAAGTATCATTTGATTCGCCTAGCATGCTTACGAAACGAAATGGATACGTTGTAATACATGGAGGAAGTGATGCAATCATCAACTTCGAAATACCAATCTGGCGGGAAGCCGAACAAATCGTTTTTTTCCCGTTTTCTCGATACCGTCGAATTCCTCGGTAACCTGCTCCCGCATCCGGTCACCCTGTTTGCCATGCTTTGTGTGTTTATCTTCTTTGCATCGGGTGTCGCGGGTTACTTTGGCCTGTCTGTTGCCGACCCACGTCCGGAAGGTGCAGCAGGTCGCGCCGCTGACGGCATGATTTACGTCAACAGTCTGCTCAATGCCGAAGGCGTGCAGCTCATTGTTACTAACCTTGTGAAAAACTTCACTGGCTTCGCCCCACTCGGTACTGTACTGGTGGCGATGATGGGTGTGGCCGTTGCTGAGCACTCGGGTCTCTTGTCCGCCACTATGCGTTCAATGGTGATGGGTGCTTCCGCCCGCATGGTAACGCTTACGGTCGTCTTTGCAGGTATCGTCTCGAATACCGCGTCAGAGCTTGGCTATGTGGTGCTTATCCCGCTGGCTGCGATGATTTTCCACTCATTGGGTCGTCATCCTTTGGCAGGTCTTGCTGCCGCCTTTGCGGGCGTGTCAGGCGGTTACTCCGCCAACCTTCTGCTGGGCACCGTCGATCCCTTGCTATCAGGGATCACTGAAACTTCTGCGCAGATGATTGACCCTACCTACACGGTTGGCCCTGAAGCAAACTGGTACTTTATGTTTGCCTCAACCTTCCTGATCACCATCATGGGTGCATGGGTTACGGAGAAAATAGTTGAGCCGAAACTGGGTAAATACGATCAGTCGATGGCAGCCGAAGATTTCGAGGCCAAAGAAGCAGGCCGTGTGACGGCATTGGAAAAACGCGGTATGCGAAATGCAGGTATTGCCGCTCTTGCTGTCGCGGGTGTTCTTGCACTGACTATCGTGCCGGAATGGGGCATCTTGCGTAACCCTGTTACAGGTGAAGTTGCAGGCTCGCCGTTCCTTAAAGGTATCGTTGCCTTCATTCTGGTGTTCTTTGCTATCCCAGGTTTTGTCTACGGTAAAACCGTGGGAACCATGAAGAACGATCGTGATGTGATTGATGCGATGGCGAAATCCATCAGTGCCATGGGTCTATACATTGTTCTGGTGTTCTTCGCAGCGCAATTCGTTGCCCTGTTCAAATGGACGAATTTCGGACAAGTGATTGCTGTAGGCGGCGCGGACTTCCTGCAAAATATCGGCCTGACTGGTCCAATGCTGTTCTTTGCTTTCATCATCATGTGTGGTGTCATCAACCTTACCCTGGGTTCAGCATCTGCACAGTGGGCTGTTACCGCACCGATTTTTGTGCCGATGTTGATGTTGGTAGGTTATGCCCCTGAAACCATTCAGGCTGCATACCGTATTGGTGACTCAGTGACTAACCTTATCACGCCGATGATGAGCTATTTCGGCCTTATCCTTGCGGTTGCCGCACGCTACAAGCGTGACCTCGGAATTGGTACCTTGATAGCGACCATGCTGCCTTATAGCCTGATCTTCTTGGTAGGTTGGAGTGTCTTCTTCTACCTGTGGGTATTCGTCGCAGGCCTCCCTGTGGGCCCGGGTGCAGAAACTTACTTTAACTTCAATCAGTAACAGCGATGATTGAACGTTAACCCCAACAGCCAGCAAATGCTGGCTGTTTTCGTTTACGTTAGACCCACCCAACCTGAATCATCAACTAAACCAAGCTCTCCGCACGACTGTGGTATGCTAAATAAAAAAACCGAGCCGGATTACACATGTCAATTGAACGCCCTTTTTTATTTTCCAGTGAGAATTCGCTGACCTCGACAATGGTCGAGCAGATTTCTCCTTTCTGGGCATCTCGACAGCAGGGCCAATTAATCGGTCATGACGGATTGCGTCTTAACTGGTGCGCATTTACTAAACCTGAGCACACAAAAGCGATTGTGGTCGTCAATGGCCGCATTGAAGCAACGGCAAAATATCAGGAAGTGTTCTTTGATTTATTCCGTCAGGGATATGACGTCTACAGCTACGATCACCGCGGTCAAGGTCAAAGCCACCGTTTGGTTATGGGGTGCGATATCGGTCATGTCGTCGACTTCGAGCACTATGTGGATGATTTAGAGACTTTCATCAACGACGTTGTGTCGCAGAAAACCCACCAGCAGCGCATGATACTGGCCCATTCCATGGGTGGTGCTATCTCTGTGCTTTACGCCGCTCGTAAACCCAATGCGATTGACGCTCTTGCACTCAGTGCTCCTATGCTAGGTATCCATCTGTCACCACTGCTTCAGAAGGTCGCCAAGCCATTGTGTCACCTACTGTCCAAGTGCCAGCACCCAGCTGGTTTCGCTCCGGGTCAGGTGCCTTATTGGGCGAAGCCGTTTAAGCACAACCTGCTCACTCAATCAGAAGCGCGTTATCAGTGGTTTCGTGAGCTGTATGAATCTAACGAGACACTAAAGGTCGGCGGCCCTAGCGCGCAATGGATTTGGCAAAGCCTGACGGCCTGCGAACGCATGATGCAAGCCGCGACACAGATAGAAGTACCCGTGCTGTTGATGCAGGCGGCCCGCGATCAAATTGTGTGTAACAATGCCATGTTCCAGTTCTATCGTGATCGGCAAGCAGCAGGGTTACCTATTCAATTTGATATCATGGCAGATGCCCGCCATGAGCTTTTATTTGAAAAAGATAGCATTCGAAATCAGGCACTTGATAAAGTTGTGACTTTCTTCGGTGCTCATGACTCAGATATTCATCTAGAACAAACTGCGTAACGAACATCATCAAAAAAAGGGAAAAAGCTGACCCGCACTTATTCCCTTTTCTTTCCCCTTTTGTTGGATACACTTAGGGTGGTTCAGACGCGAGTCTGGTCATCTGCTACGTGAAACAACTATAGAAATTCTGCCCCCTACAGAGGTATCCATGTACAAAATCGTTGCGTCCGATCTCGACGGCACCTTATTAACCCCAGAGCACAGCATTGCCCCTTACACCAAAGACGTGCTTCAGCGTCTGCATCAAAAAGGTGAGCATTTTGTGTTTGCAACTGGCCGCCATAACATCGACGTTGCTCATATCCGTAAAAACGTGGGTATTCCAGCTTTTATGATCACCTCAAACGGCGCACGCGTGCACGATGAAAATGACAATTTGATTTTCAGCCGCAACGTCGAGCCCGAAATTCTGGCTGAGCTGATCAACATGGTAAAAGACGACGAAACTATCACCATTCACATTTATCGTGAAAACGACTGGCTGTTGAATCGCGTTGATGAAGATCTGGCAAAATTCCACAAAGAATCAGGCTTCAGCTTCTCCGAATTCGACACTGAAAACCCGCCACTGGAAGACGTCGCGAAAATTTTCTTTATCCGCCACGACCACGATTACCTGGCAGAGTACGAGAAGAAGTTTATCGACACCTTCGGTGACAAAGTCAGCGTCGCGTTCTCTACCCCATTCTGTCTGGAAGTAATGGCCGCTGGCGTATCAAAAGGTGAAGCACTGAAAGCTGTTGCTGAACTGAAAGGCTTTAGCCTAGAAGAGTGTATCGCATTCGGCGATGGCATGAATGACGTTGAAATGCTGAGTGCCGCGAAAAAAGGCCTGATCATGGAAACGGCGCACCCACGCGTGAAAGCGACCTTGCCAAACAATGAAGTGATCGGCAGCCATGCTGACGAAGCTGTTGCTCGCTACTTAGAGAAGCACCTGCTGTAACGCTTCGATTTCGGTTTATGTAAAAACGGCAGCGTTCTCCGCTGCCGTTTTCTATTATATCGTCGAATATTAACGCACTCGCTTTTCCGACATCGCAAGAATTTCATTCCACTGCATTTCTGTAACTGGCATGATGCTAAGACGGCTGCCTTTTTTCACCAGCGGCATATCATCTAGCGCAGGGTTTGCTTTGATGCGCGCCAGCGACACATAGCTCAGGTGTTGCTTGTAGCCCACATCGACCATGATCCAGCGTGGGTTCTCTGGTGAACTTTTCGGGTCAAAGTAGTCACTTTCAGGGTCAAACTGGAAATGATCCGGGTAGGCTTCTTTTACCACCTCGGCAATACCCACAACGCCCACATCCTTGCACGATGAATGGTAGATAAACGCCAGATCGCCGACTTTCATCTCATCACGCATCATGTTTCGTGCCTGATAATTGCGAACACCTTCCCAGCAAGAGACCTTTTGCTGTTTTAAGGTGTCTATAGAAAATGTGTCAGGCTCGGTTTTCAGTAGCCAATACGCCATAATTTCCCCGTTTCAGCGATATCCTGTAAAAGGTTTTAACGCGAACGCCACTGAAAGAGAAGAGGAATCTCATTTGTTTAGTTTGAATCATCGCCTTCCCCAAACGTTGCTTGCCTTGACCCTCGCTACATTACTCTCAGCATGTAGCACTTCACCTTCTGGGCCCGTTGAGTTGGGAAACTCTGACGATTTGTTAGGCGAGAGCAAAGCCACACAACAAGATACCATCACGGCACAACGCTTTATGCTACGCGGTGATATCACCTTGGGACACGAAGTACGCACCATCACCCCATGCGGAAGCAATACCCAGTACTGGTTACAACTTCCTGCGAACCTAAACCAAGAAGGCATGGCGTTGTCTTCAAGCCCTTACAGTGCCATTTATGGCGAAGTGATTGGCGAGTTTGTCCCACCTGCAGTAGATGGCTTTGCCGCCGATTACCCAGCAACCTTCAAAGTCACACAACTTAATCTGATGTCAGCAGAGATCAGCGGTTGCAAGCAAGCACGAGACAAAACCGTTGCGTCAGGCAATGAGCCATTCTGGTCAGTGTCTATGTCAGGCGATACACTTAAATATCAACAAATGGGTGAGCAATCGGAGACTTATCCGTTGACCGCGCGCTCAATCTCGCCTGCCGCACGTGTCTATGATGCTGAAAATGCATCTCTGACGCTCACTCCTGCGCTTTGCAACGACACCATGAGCGACAGCATCTACGGATGGAAATCGACCTTTAGCCAAGACGGAGAAACGCGAAAAGGCTGTGCAACGCTTTCCGCTGATGACCCAACACAGAATTGGGTGGCACAGTACCGTGGCCAAACACGCCTTGGTGACACGACTCTCACCACAACGTTGACGCTGAATGCTGATCATTCGGCGACGACGGTTTACGAGCAAGTTGGTAGCGCACCGCTAACTGAAACCGGTGTGTGGCAGCAAAGCAGTGACAACAAGGTACATGTGATGATGAGCCGCCACCAAGGCCAGTACCTCATCAGCGAGCGTGAGTTTACGCGCCACGGCTTCGTGCTCACTGCAGACAGTGAAATCGTGAATGGCAGCAAGTACAGCCTCGGCCCTGACGGCCTTTCACTGAGCCTGGTGGTTGGCACTGAAAAACATCTGACCTCACCCGGGGCTGAGGTAAAAAGCCGCGCTGACTTCAACCCTAAGGTCAATGCCGCACTGAACGCCTACCTAGGTGACACCATCGATGAAGTGCCTGACACAAAATATCGCTGGCTGACACAAGACCTTAACGGTGATAACAACAAAGAACTGTTAGTACTTACTGACTGGTGCGGCAGCGGCGGTTGTACCGTGCTGATATTCGCTAACCAGAATGGTCACTGGCAGTTCAACAGCCGCATCACACTGGCGCATGTGCCGTTTCAAATGAGCAATGCCACGACCAACGGCTGGCACGATCTTATCTTCCCAGTGGGCGGTGGGGGCGCAAAACCCGCCAGCCATGTATTGCAGTTTAACGGCGTGCGTTATCCGGGCAATCCATCCGTTGCACCAAAAGTCTCAATCCCAGATACTTCTGACACCCAGCTATTCGCCGACGGGCTATACCCTCAGCGAGAAGGGGTGACGTTGAAATAACCCCGTGACATAACCATGTAAATACCGAAAAGGAGAGCCACATTGCGCACCAAACCTGAACCTTGTCCTCAATGTGGCTTTCACTACAACTGTCTCTGCGACCATGCTCCCTCGCTGTCCAGCAATGTGCGTATTGAGCTATTAATGCACGAAACAGAAACCGACCGTGCCACCAACACAGGCCAGCTTCTTGAAAAAGCCCTGCCACAGTGTCGTCGCCATATCTGGCATCGCAAAGCACCGCCGGTGGAATTGCTGACGCTGCTCGCCGACCCCGCCGCCGAGCCTTATCTTGTGTTTCCGGGTGAGACCGCTATTTCGCTGGATACAGCGGTGAGAAGAACCACGTCAAAGCCAGAAGCCAAGCCAATCCACTTCATCATCATTGATGCGACGTGGCAGCAGGCGCGCAAGATGTTGAGAAAGAGCCCATGGCTTGAAGATGTACCAACCGTCTGTCTACCGGATAACCTGACAACAGCCTACCAACTAAGACGTAATCAACCCGACGGCGGATTATGTACCTGTGAAGTTGGCATTTTGCTGCTCGAAGCGATGAAAGAGACGGATAACGCCCTTGCTATGACAAATTACTTCCATCAATTCATGCAAGTGTTTGAGGCCGACAGACAACATCAATCCCTGTCACAGTAAGCATTCTCACTCAGGTCAAGAGCTTGCCTTTCTTCTGGTCTGACCTTATGTTTATTGGTGAATATGTGCATATAGGAAGCGCACCCATGACCGTGGTATCCATGACAGCCAGTGTCCCTCTCGAGCAACAAATAAGCACCTTGGAAACGCAATTCGCCCGCATGTACGAGTTGAGTAACCAGACACCAGATATTGCTTATGACGAGCGCATTGACGATCTGAATAAACTTCAACACGCCTTGAAGAAGCACTACGACGGCATCGTGACCGCCCTTTCGCAGGACTATGGTCATCGAAGTGAAACAGATTCGCTGATGGCAGATATACTGCCATGCTTTCAAACCCTGCATTACACCAAGCGTAAATTGAAGAGGTGGATGAAGCCATCTCGTCGCTCAGCAGGCCTTTTGCTCGCCCCCGCCAAAGTCGACGTACATTATCAGGCATTGGGCGTGGTAGGCATCATCGTACCGTGGAACTTCCCCATCACACTAAGCCTTATCCCGATGATCACCGCTTTGGCAGCTGGTAACCGCGTGATGATAAAAATGAGCGAATTCACACCACTAACAAACCAAGCGGTACGCACCTTGCTCACCGACGCATTGCTAGACGACAAAGTGTGCGTCGTAGACGGTGACGTTGCGGTAGCGACGGCGTTCACCAAGCTGCCGTTTGACCACTTGCTGTTCACGGGCTCCACCGACGTTGGCAAGAAAGTGATGGAAGCTGCGTCTGCCAATCTGACCCCTGTCACGCTAGAACTTGGTGGAAAGTCGCCGGTCATTGTCACTCCTGATGTCGACATGACACTTGCCGCTGAACGCGTGGTGTTTGGCAAGAATCTAAATTCGGGACAAATTTGCGTGGCACCGGACTATGCCTTTGTTCACGAAGATAAACTGGATGAGTTCGTTGAAGCACTTAGGGTGCAATGGCAAAAAGCGTATCCGAAAGGCCTGCAAAGTGACGACCGCACCGCCATCATCAATGACAGACAGTTCTCGCGCCTTACCGACATCATCAAAGAGACCGAGCAACGCGGATTAACCGTTATCCCACTGGCAGACCCAGCGGTACTGCCTACTCAGCGAAAATTGGCTCTGCACTTGGTCGTGAACCCACCCGCAGACAGCAGCATTATGCAGCAGGAAATCTTCGGCCCTCTACTGCCCATCATCACCTATAAAGACGTGCATGATGTCGTTCATACACTTCATCACCAACCTAGGCCGCTGGCATTGTATCTGATGAGCTTTGATAAGACGTTCATTCAGCATGTCATAAGGCACACCCATTCGGGTTCGATTGCAGTGAACGACACCATCATGCAGGTCGCTGTCGACGATGCGCCATTTGGTGGCGTGGGAGCTTCCGGCATGGGGCATTACCACGGCATTGAAGGGTTTCGCACTTTTAGCCATGCAAAAACCGTGTTCCAGCGCGGCAAATTCAACCCTGGAAAACTGTTTGCTCCGCCATACGGAAAGTGGTGGCAAAAAATTGCGCTTAAGCTGTTTTTGAGATAATCACCTCAACAAAAAAACGCTCCCGAAGGAGCGTTTTTACTTACATAGCCGTGATCACACCGTTTTAAATTGCGTGACATTCGTATGCAATTTACTCATCCTTTCGCGAAGGTAGAGGAGTTTTTCTTCAATCTCTTGAGAGCCGCGGGTTGACTCGTTGGAGATCAAAACCAACGCCTCCAGCTCCATTGATACACTCGACACCGTCTGAGCCTGCTGTCGCGCAGATTCAGCAATCAGCACGTTCTGATCTGCCATGCTATTGATATTGCCGCCCAAGATTGCTAACGACCCTTTGGCAGTTTGAACCGATTGCTGCGACTCATAACTGACATCCCGACTTTTTCCCATATTGCTGAATGAGCTTTCGGTATTGATGCGTATCTCATCCAACATATTTCCAATCTCTTGTGTAGATTGCTTACTACGTTGCGCAAGGTTTCTTACCTCATCAGCAACCACCGCAAAGCCTCTTCCCATTTCGCCAGCCCTTGCAGCTTCAATGGCGGCGTTCAATGCTAATAGGTTGGTCTGCTCTGAGATACTGGTGATATTGTCGAGGATCTCTTTTACATTTGCTGTCTGACTTTGAAGTTCTTCCATCTTAGTGAACGTGATATCGATGCTCGAAATCAGAGAGTCCATGGTTTTTGCAGAGCTTTCTCCCGAGATAACAGCTTGAGAAGTTACATCCCGCGCAGTGGATGTCGCCCCTTCGACCTCTTGTGCGTAAGACGCAACTTCTGCACTGCTTTGTGACATTTGGGTCATGGCGGCAGCCAAGGTTTCACAACGTGCCGATGTTTGCTTAGCGGACGCTAAATCATTCCCCGCGATAGTCGTAAGGTATTCAATCGACTTATCCGCTTCAGTGGCGAGTGTACTTGCCTCAACCAATATGCCTTTTAAGCTGCTGACAAACGAATCAACATGCTGCTCAATCTCTCCAATTTCATCTGATGCGCCACGATTTAATCGTCGTGACATATCCTTGCTCGACACCATGGCATCAAGCCGATGGCCAAAATCCGACACACGATTGCGAATGGAATAAATCGTCAACGTAGAAGATACCACCACAAATATCACGACCACGCCCAACCCCAACAGCAGTAACGTACTATTTCGGGCTACCGTTTCAGCTTGTTGCTGCATGTTCATTTGCAACTCACTGAGGTACGCATTTTTATATTGGTTAAGATCAGCGATGCGCTTGGTCGCCAGTGGAAACCATTCTTGCGCACTCGGGCCTGAAACCTTGTTAAGTGTATTTTTTTGTCTGAGGAAGTCCTGCTCAACCGCATTCACGTCAGCCCAAACCGGTGCCTTACCCAGAGCGCGAAACGCAAAGAGCTTGTCACCCTTTAACGATGTTTCTGCTGCAAAACTGGCAAAATTGAACCCATCGATGTAACTCTGAACCCTCGTGTAAACATCCAGAGTGGTACTTCCTCTCGCAAAGACACCATTTAACGCACCACGAGATTGGCCCGCTTTCTCTTTCATTGTGATGATCGCTAGCAACGCATTCAGAGATTCAGTGACTTCGGGGTTTGATGATTGTGACACGATGGCAGAAGCAGCAAGGAGTGCGTGTTGATTTAACGTCGAATAGAAATCAAACGGAGAGTCTTTAGGGCTAAGGCTGTCGACCTGGCCTCGTATTGAGGCCTTTTTTACCAGCGAAACCTTTATCTCCCGTAACGCCTTCTTCCAAAGCTCAGGGTCGATGTATTGCGGTTGAAAACTGGTCAATGTCCTCTGGGCCTGATCTGCATTTAGACGCTGAACATCAAGCTTCTTTTTAATATCAGCATTGCCACCTGACCCCAAAAATCCGGCGGTAAGGCCACGCTCAATAGCAAAGTTATGTGCGATCGCATCAAGGAGACCATACGCGATGGTGGTCTCCTCAGTGCGTAAGCTATTCGTTACTGCATCACGACTGCTCGCGACCTCTCCCCAACCAAGCACCGTGATGACAATAAGTGGCAAGCCAGCCAACACGAGTAACTTGTGGCTTATTTTTGTTTTTCTTAAGAAATCTATCATCACATCACCTCTATTATTCTTCGTCTTAAATGTTAGACGACCACAATAAAAGTGTGTGTTTTAAGGCCAATTATGCGTGTTCTGTCCGGTATAAGATCAACTTAAAAACTGAGTCTTAAGCGTTCTGTCCCGCAACCCAGCCTGAGCTCCACGCCCACTGGAAGTTATAACCGCCAAGCCAACCAGATACATCCATGACTTCACCGACAAAAAACAGACCCGGCACATTCTTAGCTTCCATGGTTTTCGAAGACAGCTCATCGGTGTCCACGCCACCCAAGGTTACTTCCGCCGTGCGATAGCCTTCGGTGCCATTCGGTGCGATGTTCCAGCTATGCAGGTAATCCGCCATTGCCTGAATGTCTTTCGGGTTCAGTTGCTTGAGCGGTTTGTCCTGCATATCGCCACGTTCTATCATGGCTTCTACCAAGCGTTTCGGCAGCAGACGCGCCAAGCTGTTTTTAACGCTTTGTAGCGGATGTTTATCGCGCATCGCGTTCAGCGTCTCGACGACATCCAAATCCGGCAACAAATTCACCGAAACTTTCTGGCCCGGCTTCCAGTAAGAGCTGATTTGCAGTACCACTGGCCCTGACAAGCCACGGTGGGTAAACAGTAAATTTTCTTTAAACAACACGCCGCTTTCAGTGGTAATGGTCACTGGGAATGCAATGCCTGATAAATCCGCAAACGCTGCCTTGTCTTTGTCGTGCAAAGTAAAAGGTACCAGACCCGCCGTCGTTGGGATTCGGGCAAGACCAAACTGCTCGGCAACTTGATAACCAAACGGTGTCGCACCCAGTTTTGGCATCGAAAGACCGCCAGTCGCGACCACCAGCGATTGACACGCCACCGTGTCGGTATCCAGTTTTAACGTAAAACCATCATCCGTTTTTTCAATGTCGTGAACATCACAGCGGTAACGCTGCTCAACGTTCGGCAGATCGCACTCTTTTAGCAGCATGTCGACGATATCTTTCGCCGAATCGATGCAGAATAGTTGCCCATGCTCACGCTCTTCCCATGCAATGCCGTACTCATTGACCATGGAAAAGAAATCCCATTGGCTGTATTGCGCCAGTGCAGATTTGGCAAAATGCGGATTACGACAAACGTAGTTCGCCGCCGTCACGTCGTAGTTAGTGAAGTTGCAACGGCCACCACCAGAGATCAGAATTTTACGTCCCGGCTTTTTACCATTGTCGACCACCAGCACAGAACGACCGCGCTTGCCCGCTTGGGCTGCGCACATCAGGCCTGCTGCACCTGCACCAATGATCACTACGTCAACTTGCTTCATCTTTCTAACTCACGACATCGAAAACGGGCGGCATTGTAGCCGCCCGACGGGTTTTGAACCAGCATGAAACCTGTTTAGTTTTTATTCTGTGAAAATTCCGCTTCTGCATTCATGGGGATCGCAGCCTCAATCGCATCATCACGTTCAAACGCAATAGTGCGGGTTGGGAAGGCAAAATCCGCACCGTGTGCATGCACGATATCGACAATTTTCAACATCACGTCCTGCTTTACATCGTGGTACCTCGACCAATTCACGGTTTTGGTGAAGGTATAAATGAAAAAGTTAAGCGACGAACCCGCAAAGGCATCGAAGTTAACCATCAGCGTCGCACTGTGTTCAATATCTGGGTGTTTCTCCAGCATGGTTTTCACATCGGCGACAATACCCGCTATCTTGTCCGCATCTTTATAACGAAGCCCTATCGTCTCGTTTATACGGCGGTGCTGCATCCGCGATGGGTTTTGTACGACGATGCTACTAAACACTGAGTTCGGTACATAAAGCGGCCGACTTTCGAAGGTACGGATCATGGTCATGCGCATGCCGATACGCTCTACGGTGCCTTCAATGTTTCTGTCTGGCGAGCTTATCCAATCACCCACTTTGAACGGGCGGTCAAAATAAATCATCAAGCCGCCGAAGAAGTTTGAAAGCAAATCTTTGGCCGCCAGACCAACAATCAAACCACCTACGCCACCAAAGGTAAGCAAACCTGTCAGGCTAATACCAAATTCTTGCAGCGCGGTCAGCACACCTATGACCGCCAACATTAGGCGCATAATGTGTCCCATCGCTGCAACCGTGGTTTGATCGCGTTTATCTGACTTCATCAGGTAGGCTTCAATGCCATTGACTAAACGAAGCATCGCCCACAGTGCGACCGCAAATACCAATACGCGACGAGACACGACAAACCAGTCAGTCGTAACTTTAGTCACAGCCTCCACCAAGCTGTCGATTGCGTAACTTGAGGGCCATAACCAGATCAAAACACTGATTGGTGAACTCACGGCGGTCAGCAGAATGGTGTCCCACTCCGTTCTTGTTGTCTGGGCAACATTGAGTAGCTTTGTAATGACAACCCGCCACACCACCCAAGCGACGGCCGCAGCACCAAGCAATAAGCCAATATGCTCAATCCAGTTCCAATTCAGATCCGGTGAACTGCTATGCCACCAAGCGAGAAACTTGTCCACGTACTCCCCTTAATTTTGATTTTGTTTTTCTGGGTCGAGAGTAACAAAAAAAACGCTGACCAAAGCCAGCGTTTATGAAAAATAGGATTGTCTACAAAGTCTGTCACTGTAAGGTGACGCTTCCATCACACGGAATTAGAGTCCTGCAAATGCCACAAAAAAGAGGGATACCACCAAGGCAATGACCAAGGCGATTGAAAGAATGAAAAGGTGGCGGACCTTATTACATTTCGCAATAAAGGCTTCATCGTGATGATGCATGTACTCTTGGCTACGTATGTAATGAAACAAACGTTTTTGCCGACTGATATCACCTTGCGGTGAAAAGAAATTGTTACTGCCGCGATTGACCTGCTGGTACAGAAGAGGGTTCGCCTCCCGCATCATACAAAGCAATGCTCTCAGTGAACTCATATAGCGCATGATATTCACCAGCATGACAAAAAATATCGCAATTATTAATGCGTCTCCGCTCATGGTCTCTTCTCCCATAGTTACCGATGGGGAACCCAGCGATGAGTGAACGTTAGTGTCATCTCTTTCTGGGCCGTCCATTACAGAAGTTGATGCCGCTTTGGCGTTAAATCACCAAACCTTTATCTCTCAATAACAGGGTGCTTCCATCACCCTAACCAATTACCGTATATCTCGATGCCCCTAAGACGTTTTATCTTCTTAGCTTGTGCACTTAACAACGAGGGCTCTCCACTAGCTTACTCCGCAACTGCAAAGAAAATGTGTGCCAATTCACCAACTTTCTCAGTAATGAATTGCATACGCCGCCCAGAGTAAAAAAGTGCACTGACAGCAAAAGCATTGTCACTCCCTTCCGATGGCAAGAAAGGTTGCCAATTGAGAAGTGCTATACGTTAAGTATAGAAATGATGAAGAAAGTGCCAAGTCAATCTGTCTGTTCATTTCTCGTTCTATGCGAATTCCACCCAGAAGATCTTCCCTTTCTTATCAATCCACTAGGCTCGGCCGCTACATTACATTAACATTATTGGCTGCAATATTTAACCCCAAAATCAGGTTCTCGAAGTGCACGTCAGCAGTGAGATCTGCTCGACAGTCTTAATACAAAGACAATGCTACTTTTTGTAAATCTTTCTCGGTATCTTTGTCTAATCCATTCCGAGCAATTTAGGGAGTTTGGTCATGGGCTATAAACACATACTTGTCGCGGTCGATTTGTCTGCGGACAGTGAAAAACTGATTCAAAAAGGGGCCGCGTTAGCTGGTCCTTTAGGGGCAAAGCTCTCTCTTATTCATATTGATGTGAACTATGCGCAACTCTACACAGGCCTTATCGATATCAATATGGTCGAGACGAGAAACCAAATCGTCGAAGAAGCACAGGGACAGCTGAACAAACTGGCTAAATTAAGCAATATCCCAGTCACTCATACTTTGGTTGCTAGTGGCGATCTTGCCGACGAAATCACCGAGTCCATTGGTCATTTTGGTATCGATCTAGTGATATGCGGACATCATCAAGATTTTTGGAGCACGCTGATTTCTTCCGCTAAGCAACTTATCAACAAAACCCCTGTTGATATGCTGATGGTTCCCCTGCCAAGCTGATCGCAGGATTTTTGTAAGCTCCTCCGTCCAGAGAGACGATAGCGACACGTTGCCGCCAAATGCAGTAAACTTGGCGGCAATTTTGTGTTTTTTAGAGATTCAAGATGGGCTATCTTTCGTTCGTCACCTTTCTTTGGGCATTCTCGTTCAGCTTGATCGGTGTTTACCTTGCTGGGCAGGTCGATTCCTGGTTTTCTGTTGTCACCCGCGTTGCATTAGCTGGCATCGTTTTCTTACCGTTTCTGCGTTTAAAAGGCATCCCGCGACCATTGATGGCGAAACTCATGGCCATCGGCGGTATTCAGCTCGGATTGATGTACTGCTTTTACTACCAATCTTTCCTGTATCTTTCCGTTCCTGAAGTCCTGCTATTTACTGTGTTCACGCCCGTATATGTCACCCTGACTTATGACTTAATGCATCGCCGTTTTTCGCCTTGGTATCTTATGACCGCGGCCCTTGCCGTGCTCGGTGCTGTCGTGATCAAGTTTGCGTCGGTAAACCCAAACTTTATGCTGGGCTTTTTAATTGTTCAGGGCGCAAACCTATGCTTTGCAATCGGACAAGTCAGCTACAAGGTGGTGATGGAAAAAGCGGATAAGTCGATACCTCAGCACACGATTTTCGGCTTGTTTTACCTCGGTGCCTTATGTGTCGCACTTCCTGCCTTTCTCTTGTTGGGCAACCCTGACAAGCTGCCAACCACCAACCTGCAATGGGGCATCTTGATCTACTTAGGCACCATCGCGTCCGGTGTGGGCTACTTCCTTTGGAACAAAGGCGCGACATTGGTGAATGCAGGTGCGCTTGCGGTAATGAATAATGTACTGGTGCCCGCGGGGATTGTCGTGAACGTACTTATCTGGAACCGTAACGCCGATCTGGTCACGCTCGCTATTGGCGGTGCGGTGATTTTGGCCTCACTTTGGGTCAACGAAACCTGGGTAAAAAAGAAAATCGAGGCACAAACAGCAAACGTCTGATTGCCTAATTGCATAGATAAAAAAACACCGCCTGCGGGCGGTGTTTTTGTTTATCGTCAGAGCGTGTTACAAAAACGCATAAGCGTCTGCAAACAGGTGGTCGCGCTCTGCGCCACGCTCGTTACAGAACATCTCACGTGCTGCACCCGCCATTTCGAAGCGACCAGCAATGTAGATGTCATAAGCCGACAGAGACACGAAATCTTCCATCACCGCTTCTAGCACGTTGCCCACTTTGCCACTCCAACCTTCTGGCGTATTTTCAACAACCGGAATGTAGGTCAGTTGGCTATTTTTCAGTGCCAGTGCTTCCATTTCTTCATTGGCATACAACTGGCTTAGATCGCGGCCACCCCAATACAGGAAGATTGGCTGATCAAACCCTTGGCTCAAACAATGGTCCAGCATACTGCGAACATAAGAGAACCCGGTACCACCTGCAATCAACACCAGCGGACGCTGACGCTCATCACGCAGCCATGCGGTGCCATGCGGTGCCTCAATCGAGAAAGAGTTATCCCCTTTCTCTTGCGTTGCCTGTGCCGCTTTCACCACTTCTGATGCATACGCGTTTTCATCTGCCGCACCAATGTGTAGTTCAAGCTCATGGCCGTTTTGTCGACACGGGCTGCTGGCAATCGAGAACGGGCGTTTGTCTTTTTCGCCCATGACGGCCAACAAATACTGACCCGCCTTGTACTCAACTGGCTGCTCAGGCTTCAATAAAATTCGGTAGGTGTTGTTAGTCAGTGATGACACTGACAAGACTTCACAATTAATAGTCATCGCTTTCCTCAAAACTAACCACCAGATCGCTGCATGGGATCGCCTGACAGGCAAATATCCAGCCTTGTTCTTTTTCTTGCTCTGTAAGCATTGGCTCTAAGTGATAACGTACATCACCTTCAATTAACCTGCATAAACAGGACGCACATGCTCCGATCTGACATCGGTTAGGAAAAGGGACATCTGCCGCCAACGCACCCTGTAAAACGGTTTGGTGCGCTGACACATCAAACGCTATGCCAGATGGCATTAGATGTACCCGATACATCATTTATAAACCCAGTTTGTTCCACATTTCGTCGACTTTGGCGACGATAGCGGGATCTTTGGTAATGGGCGTGCCCCACTCGCGTGTTGCTTCACCCGGCCACTTATTGGTGGCATCTAATCCCATTCTAGACCCCACAGTTAAGACAGGCGATTCTTGCTCATCTGCTTTACTGCTGCTCATAAGGGTATCACGAGCGGGATCCATTCGGGTGGTCATCGCCCAAATTACGTCGTTCCAATCGCGCAAGTTCACATCATCTTCATCAAACACCATGACAAACTTCAGGTCTACGTGTTGTTTAAATGCGTCCTCTATTGCTCTGATAATACGAAGACCATCGCCTGCCGCTTGCTTGCGAATACTGGCCAATACCATACTGTTAGCATTCGCTTCTGCCGGCAAGTGAATGTCCACTAACTCAGGGTGAGCCTGCTTTAACGCACTCACGCAAGCGTTCAAGGCTTCAGACTCCGCAACGCGAGGCGTTGGAAACGCATAACCCACATTCTCCGCCTCCCACTTTCTGGTGGCATCAAGACCCATCTTAGAGCCAAGCCCAGCAACGGGTGACGCAAAGTCCAACGAATCAATTGGCGTGTGCTCAATGAACAAGGTATCGCGTTTCGGATCCATATGGGTGGTCATTGCCTGCATCACGCTTTGCCAATCACGGGCATTCACGTCGTGATCACACACCACCACATACTTGGTGTACATAAATTGTCTCAAAAAAGACCATACGCCCATCATTACGCGCTTTGCATGCCCGGGGTATTGCTTCTTCAACGTGACCACGGCCATGCGATACGAGCAGCCTTCCGGCGGAAGATAAAAGTCTTCGATTTCGGGGAATTGCTTTTGCAGAATCGGCACAAAAACTTCGTTCAAAGCAACGCCAAGTACCGCAGGTTCATCCGGCGGACGGCCAGTGTAGGTACTATGGTAAATCGGCTTTTGATGCATAGTCACATGCGTAACGGTAAACACATGATGGCGTTCAACCTCGTTGTAGTAACCGGTATGGTCGCCATATGGGCCCTCATCGGCATACTCATTCGGGTCGATATAGCCTTCCATCACAATTTCTGCGCTGGCAGGCACGTCCAAATCGTTGCTCAGACTTTTCACCACTTCGGTTTTACTGCCACGCAACAAGCCCGCGAACGCATATTCAGACAAGGTATCGGGTACGGGCGTCACTGCACCTAAAATGGTGGCAGGGTCAGCACCGAATGCGACACTCACTGGAAACGGCTCTCCAGGATGGGTTTCCATCCAATCACGCAAATCTAATGCGCCACCGCGATGGGCAAGCCAACGCATAATGACTTTATTTTTGCCTATCTTCTGTTGGCGATAGATACCTAAGTTTTGGCGTTTTTTTGTTGGCCCTTTGGTGATAGTCAATCCCCATGTTAGCAGCGGTGCCACATCTCCGGGCCAGCAGCTCATCACAGGAATTTTATCTAAATCCACCTCGGCACCCTGCCAGACAATCTCCTGACAAGCCGCTTTTCGCAGCCTTTTAGGCGGCATATTCAGTACTTGCCGAAAAACTGGCAACTTTTCCAAGGCATCTTTGAAGCCTTTCGGTGGCTCTGGCTCTTTGAGGTAAGCCAATAACTTTCCAACTTCACGTAATTCTTTGACGTCGCTACGTCCCATGCCAATTGCCACACGTTTTGGCGTGCCAAACAAGTTCGCTAGCACAGGCATGTCATACCCGACAGGATTTTCAAACAACAAGGCAGGCCCGCCAGCCCGCAGAACGCGGTCAGCGATTTCAGTGATTTCTTGGTCGGGATCGACCGGATGCGAGATGCGTTTTAGTTCGCCAATGGCTTCCAAATGGTCGAGGAATACACGTAGATCAGTAAATTTCATAACCTTCCTGGGCAGAGTTATCAGCTGAATGGTTCACCCAAACAACGGGATAGGTGCAAAGGCGCACGAAAGCCTCAATACAATGAGGCTATCACGCTTACTGGGTTAGCGTCTCGAGTCCTTTTTCAATATTTCGCTGCGTTACCCCTGATGTGGTTTGCAACATCTCGGTGAGCCACGTTTTGTGCCCTTGCTGTGCCAGCATCGTAGCCACGTCTTTGCCGTAATTGCGATTGGCCAGTTGCTTCACCATAAACGCTTTCACATTTTCTGGCATGGGGTGGATCTCGGCTAACTGTCGATTTGCGGTATCCGTCAGTACTGGGTTTATTGTCGCCGCCATCATTTGCGTAATCGCATCAGGCGTCACGGGGGATACGCCTAGATTTTGCAACGCCTTGAGACTGTACCCATCCGTTCGTCGAAGCCATAAAAGCTCGTAGAGAGCAGCACTTTTCGTGTGCTCGCCAAGTGTTGCCAAAATAGCATTATCCGGCACCCAGACCATGTTCTTGTCATTCAAGTAAACAGCTTCAAGCTTGTTAAGCGCAGCGGGGAGCATTGTTGGAATCGCGTCAATGATGGCCTGGCGATGCAGCGGATAATCTGGCGAGGAGAACTCAAGCCAACTGGCTAAAGACAACTGATCAGCTGCGAGCAACTGAAGAGCCTCGGCTTGCAACTGGTGTATTTGCCAATGGTTCAATACCCACTTGGCTTCCCCTGCATAATTAAACGCAGGCATAGTCGCCCAGAATCCGTCTCCTTGGCTTCTCACCATATACTTAGGCTGCTGCTCACTGATGGTCTCCAAAAACGCTTCGCGCTCGGCTGTCATTCGCGAAAAATCGAATGCTCTGCGCGCAAGAATCGTCAGGACTTCCTCTCGAAGAAGCTCTGGTTGAGTGGCAAGGTAGGTGTTGAGCGCATCTAACTGGTTGCTTTCGAAGAGCTGCCTCGCATGCAACACAACGGCCACATGACTTGGCTCCGCCATGTGTGCAGCAACGTCGTTTGGGGTGAGTGTAATGGCACGTAACGCGCCACTATATGCACCAAGGCCAAACAACAAAAATAAAACCAGAAACCGTTTCATCCTAGAAATCCTAAGTCAGCTCATCCGATTGAGCCAAACGTGTTGCGGTAAGCCATAAGTTTGCGGCTCGCGTGTCCCTTTAGCAACTCACAGAATCGTTAGCAGATGTTGCAGCTAGCCCTGTCGGTGAGCCAGATATCGCTGAAAACGACACAACACATGTTTTTCTTATTTCTATAAATATGAAAAAAGCACCGTCATGACGGTGCTTTTTTGTCTCGCGAAGTGCGTCGTTACGATTTTTGACGACGCATCGCTTCGAAGAATTCATCGTTGGTTTTGGTCATTGCCAACTTATCAATGAGGAATTCCATACCTTCGATTTCGCCCATAGGGTGAACAATCTTACGTAGGATCCACATTTTCTGTAGCTCGTCTGCTTTAGTCAGCAGCTCTTCACGACGGGTACCAGAGCGAGTGAAGTCAATTGCAGGGAAGACACGCTTCTCAGCAATCTTACGAGAAAGGTGCAGTTCCATGTTACCTGTACCTTTAAATTCTTCGTAAATAACTTCATCCATCTTCGAACCAGTATCAACCAGTGCTGTCGCGATGATAGTCAGGCTTCCGCCCTCTTCAACGTTACGTGCAGCACCAAAGAAACGCTTAGGACGATGCAGTGCGTTCGCATCAACACCACCCGTCAGGACTTTACCTGAGCTAGGGACAACGGTGTTGTAAGCACGTGCCAGACGCGTAATGGAATCCAGCAGGATAACCACGTCTTTCTTGTGCTCAACCAGACGCTTCGCCTTCTCAATCACCATTTCGGCAACCTGAACGTGACGGCTTGCTGGCTCATCGAACGTAGATGCAATCACTTCGCCCTTAACCAGACGTTGCATCTCGGTCACTTCTTCTGGACGTTCGTCAATCAGAAGTACCATCAACTCACACTCAGGGTGGTTGTATGCAATGCTCTGTGCAATGTTTTGCAGCAGCATGGTTTTACCCGCTTTTGGCGGAGCCACAATCAGACCACGCTGACCTTTACCGATTGGCGATGCCAAATCAAGGACACGAGCAGTAATGTCTTCTGTAGAGCCGTTACCACGCTCCATTACCATACGCTCATTCGCGTGCAGTGGAGTCAGGTTTTCAAACAGGATCTTGTTGCGCGCATTGTCAGGCTTGTCGTGGTTAACTTCATTCACTTTCAGCAGTGCGAAGTAACGCTCACCGTCTTTTGGTGGACGAATTTTGCCTGAAATGGTGTCACCCGTACGCAGGTTAAAGCGGCGGATCTGGCTTGGTGATACATAGATATCGTCTGGGCCGGCAAGGTAAGAACTGTCTGCGCTACGCAGGAAGCCAAAACCGTCCTGAAGAATTTCCAGCACACCGTTACCAAAGATGTCTTCGCCACTTTTCGCGTGTTGCTTAAGGATTGCGAAAATAATGTCTTGTTTACGGAGGCGGGCAAGGTTTTCAAGGCCCATGCTTTCGCCCAAAGCGACCAGCTCGGAAACGGCCTGATTCTTCAGTTCGGTAAGATTCATAGTGGTAGGTGTCTTGTCAGTCAAAGTTGAGATCTGATTTAGTTAGGGTTTAGTAATCACGGATGTGATCAAGAAATGAACAGATGAACAATTTACGTGCAATAAATTAGCACCAGATCGGGAGTGTGTCTAGTTGGTAGGGACAAATAAGCCGTGTCAGGGTAGTACACGGCTTATGGATCACATTACAGATTTGCGTCTAGGAACTCTTTCAGTTGAGTCTTAGACAGAGCACCAACCTTCGTTGCTGCTACACCGCCGTCCTTAAAAAGAAGCAGTGTTGGAATACCGCGAATACCAAATTTAGGTGGTGTACCTGCGTTTTGGTCGATATTCAATTTACCGATTGTGACTTTGCCTTCGTATTCTTCAGCGATTTCGTCAAGAATCGGGGCGATCATTTTACATGGACCACACCATTCAGCCCAGAAATCTACCAGTACTGGGCCTGCGGCATTAATTACATCTGCGTCGAAGCTGGCGTCGGTCAGCTGCAAAATCTTGTCGCTCATCTTTCACTCCAATGATTATTTTTTGTCACTGGTGATATACCAACCAGCAAATCATCGCACTATTTGAATGTATTCACTATCGTATTGCAAGCCTAAGCTGATATTCTATGCAGATGAAAATGACGCATCTCACAGAGCAGAAATTTGCCGACTTCGGACTTCACGCCGATGTTATCAAGGGTTTGGAAGAAAAAGGGTTTCATAATTGCACCCCTATCCAAGCCTTGGCATTGCCGGTCCTGCTCACCGGCCAAGACATTGCAGGACAGGCCCAAACGGGTACCGGTAAAACACTGGCATTCCTGACTGCGACTTTCCATCACCTGCTGACAACGGAAGCACCTGCTGATCGCAAGAAAAACTGTCCGCGTGCCATCATTATGGCACCAACACGCGAACTTGCGATCCAGATCTACAATGACGCAGCACCGTTGCTGGCCTCAACCTCACTGACCGCAGGCCTTGCTTACGGCGGTGAAGCATACGACAAGCAAAAAGAAGTGCTAGATAACGGTGTTGATATTCTTATCGGTACCTGTGGCCGTATTATCGACTTCTACAAGCAGCGTGTAATTGACCTACGCTCGATTCAGGCCGTTGTGCTTGATGAAGCCGACCGTATGTTCGATTTGGGCTTTATCAAAGACATCCGCTTCTTGTTCCGTCGCATGCCTGCTCCTTCAGAGCGTCTAAACATGCTGTTCTCTGCCACGCTGTCTTACCGCGTTCAAGAGTTGGCATTCGAACACATGACCAACCCAGAGCATGTGGTTGTCGAGCCAGAGCAAAAAACCGGTCACCGCATCAAAGAAGAGCTGTTCTACCCATCGAACACCGACAAGATGCAACTGCTTCAAACCTTGATTGAAGAAGAATGGCCTGAGCGCGCGATTGTTTTCGCAAACACCAAACACCGCTGTGAAGAGATTTGGGGCCATTTAGCTGCCGATGACATTCGTGCTGGTCTGCTAACGGGTGACGTGCCTCAGAAGAAGCGCGTGAAGATTCTGGAAGAATTCACCAAAGGTAACGTCGATGTTCTAGTGGCAACTGACGTTGCAGCCCGTGGCCTACATATTCCTCAGGTGACACACGTATTCAACTACGATCTGCCTGACGATTGCGAAGACTATGTTCACCGCATTGGCCGTACTGGCCGCGCGGGTGCAAGCGGTTCTTCTATCAGTTTCGCCTGTGAAGAATATGCGGTTAACTTACCTGCGATCGAAGAATATATTGACCACGCGATCCCAGTGTCAGAGTACAACCAAGATGCACTGATGACTGACCTGCCTGCACCGATCAAGGTTCAGCGCCCTCGTCAGGTAAACAGTCGTCGTAACACGACAGGGAAAACGTCAGGCTCTCAACCACGTGGCCGTGGTCGCCGTCGTCCTTCGACACCAAAAGCGTAATATAATCAGGGGTAACCAAGCATGGATAACGCGCGTTCGCCCCTGTTCGCTGCCATTGATCTTGGCTCAAACAGCTTCCACATGTTGGTCGTTAGAGAAGTTCAAGGCAGCGTGCAAACGCTGGCAAAGATTAAACGCAAAGTTCGTCTCGCCTCGGGCTTGGACGATAACCTTATTTTGTCTCATGAAGCCATGCAGCGTGGCTGGGACTGCCTGTCTCTTTTTGCAGAAAGGCTCCAAGACATTCCTCCCAACAATATCCGCATCGTCGCAACTGCCGCACTTCGCAGTGCAAAAAACGCCGATGTATTTATCGCAAAAGCCAATCAGATTTTAGGCCACCCAATCACCGTGATTACCGGTGAACAAGAAGCCTGCACCATTTATCAAGGCGTAGCGCATACATCCGGTGGTAGAGGTAAACGCTTGGTCGTCGATATTGGTGGGGCAAGCACTGAAATCATTATCGGTAAAGGGTTTGAGGCTGCGGCACTCACCAGCCTCGATATGGGCTGTGTCACCTGGCTCGAAAAACACTTCAAAGACCGCTCATTGACGGAAGCGAGCTTCCAACGTGCGATCGATGGAGCCAAAGACGTGCTCGAGCCGATGGTTCAGCAGTATAAAGAGCTCGGCTGGGAAATCTGTGTCGGAGCCAGCGGTACGGTTCAAGCTCTGCAGGAAATCATGGTCACCCAAGGGATGGATGAAACCATTACCTTGGCAAAGCTGCACCGTCTTCGCAAACAAGCCATTGGCTTTGGGCAAGTGGAAGAGCTCGACATTGATGGCCTGACGCTTGAACGCGCACTAGTATTCCCAAGTGGTCTGTCTATCCTCATCGCTATCTTTGAAGAGCTGGACATTGAATCCATGACCTTGGCTGGCGGTGCCCTGCGTGAGGGCTTGGTGTATGGCATGATGGATACAATGCAGCAGCAAGATATTCGTCAGCGTACCATTCAAAGCATACAGTCCCGTTTTCAACTCGACACAACACATGCTGACAATGTGGCACAAACTGCACTGTCTTTGCTTGCTCAATGCGGTGAAGGCTGGGTAAAAGAGCCTGTGGCGCAGACGCTTCTCACGGCCGCTGCAGCTTTTCATGAAATCGGTATGACCTTGGGCTTTAAACGCGATGGTGAACACGCCGCGTATTTACTCAACCATTTAGATTTACCTGGCTTTACGCTGGCGCAAAAACAGTTGTTGGCAGAACTTGTGCGTCACTATCGCGAACAATTGGTACCGATCAATGGTCAAAATGCCTTGTCGTCGACAAGTGCCAACCGCTTATTGCGTTTGTTGCGATTAGCCGTGATCCTTTGCCATCGTCGTGAAAAAGCGGCGACTCCGACATTCCAGTTGAAAGCAAAAGATGATGTGCTAACGTTGAGTTTGGAAAATGGCTGGTTGAAAAACAACGCCTTGATGACCAACGAACTGACACTCGAAGAGCAGCGTCAGAGTGATAACTACTGGCCACTGACCGTCATTGCCTAAGCATGCATTCGGTTAAAGACAAAAAAGCACGCCAAGGCGTGCTTTTTTCTTCACTCGGTATTACAGCGTCAAAATAAACTGTGCAGACAAACCGTATTGGTTGTCCTCGCTGTAATAAGCACTAAGGTCAAAGCCAAATGCACCAAACGGTTTGAGACCAAAGCCCGCTGTAATGGTGTCATCAGCGTAGTCAGTCATACTCGCGCTGTAACCCGCACGAAGCTGCACCCAATCCCACGCATTCAATTCAACACCGACACGCGCGTACTGGGTTTCGTGCGCAATTTCGCGGAAGTAACGGGTCGTGGAAATGTCGTAGTCCGCTGCAACGGTCAAGAAGCTGTTGCTGTACGCCATACCCACTGTGTACTTAGGCTCTACGATAAAGGTGGCTTTAGAACCCATGCTAGTGTTGGTTTCTAATTCTTGCTCAAATAGGTTTTTCGCAGCAAAGCCCAAAGTAATAGAGTCAGTTGGTAAGTAGCTCAGACCCAAGTCCGCATTGAATACCGTTTTCTTTTGGTACTCAGAGCCCAAATCAAACTCGCTATCTTCAAAGCCAGAAACCGTATCTTTGTAGTTCACCGTCACAATATGCTGCGCTTTCGGGGTCACACCGACAGACAAACGCTGGCCTTCGAACGGCAACTCGAACGAGCGTGCTAATACGACACCTGCATCGACCGTACCGCCGATCACACCCTGTACTGTCGACTGCATGGAGTCCATGTCTGGCGTGCCTACCAAGTCACGCTCATCCACATTCGTCATCGCAATGGTTGCTACACTGGCTTGTGCAAACACATTGATGCTCAAATACTGGTTAGGAATCGCAGCAGCTAAACCAATTGTCGAGTCTACATTTAGCGTGCCGTTATCCAGCGCTTTCAGTGCTGACTTCCACTCAGTTTGAAGCTTTACATCATTTGGGTTGTATTCCAACTCTTCATCGATGCTCTGAAAGTGATCGATTTTATTGTACAGATCATCACCATCATGCGCGCCAAGACTTAGCGACAGCAACAGACCAAAGTCGTCACTACCACCGTAGTTAACCGCTTGAGCTGGGTTATGAAATGGTGCCATTAGGTATGACGCAGATGCCACTCCCGTGCCACCCATCGCCGCTGAACGCGCATCTGACGCACCAAATGCCGCAGCCTGTGTAGAAATGGTCGCCAATGCCACCGCGAGAGATATAAGTTTCTTTTTCATTTTATCTTATTCTGAGAACATGAAATTAGTAGTGCTTTATTCTTAATGTTCAAATTTGAACCTGTATACTTTTTGATGCACTTCCGGATGGCATCAGTAAGAATTCTGCTTTCCTTCCCGCTTAAAAAGCACACAAAAGTCGATATAGCCTGCACAAATATAAAGAATTCTTGAATCAACATCACCATTTATTGCGAATAATCAAAAACAAGACTGAGCGCAAATATCTGTATAAATGTGCATTTACAGCAAATTGCTTTATAAGCATAATCCGCTGTCTTTTTGGTCTTTAAAACATTTTATAAATATGAAAATGAGAAAGTTAAGCTCTAAGCATACAGTTCTCGCTGTAGCGATTTCTTCTGCATTAACCTTGTCTGCATGTGGCGGCGGTGACGAAGGTGGCACTCCGGGTGGTGGCGGTGGCGTTGTTCAGCAAGGTGGTGTCATCATCACTGCAATGGACGGCTACTTAAAAAATGCGCTTCTTTGTGCGGATGACAACAGCAACGGCATTTGTGAAGCGGGAGAAGTGATCAAAGACACTGACGGTCACGCTCTACGGACCGATGAAAAAGGCCATATCGACGCAAAAATCAGCCTCGACGATGAAAAGCGCCTTGAAACCTCAGCGCGTCTGATCGCAACTATCCAATCTCTAGATCCTGATTCAGAAGTGATTACTGAAGATATGGACTTGCCAGGTCAAGCGATGAAGGCCGTAACCCTACGTGCACCAGCTGGCTCTGAAATCGCAAGCCCGATCACCGACTTGGTTGTGTCTAAGATGCAATCAACTGACACCACTGTCGGTCTTTCAAAAGAAGACGCAGAGAAAGCCGTTATCGCCTCTCTTGGCGGCCTGAACACCGACGGTGAACTGACTCAAGACGTTCTCTACAGTGACTACATCGTTGCTAAAGAAAGTGGTGATGATGCAAGCAAAGAGCTGGCAGCAAAAATCCACAAAACTGCGCAAATCCTGACGGAAACCAAAGCGAACGCATCGTCTGACGCAGCGTTTGATGCACAACTTGACCAAGTAGTTGAAGCAACCGTTGAAGCAACTGCAGAAATGGCTCCAGAAGATCTGGAAGACGAAACCTACAAGCCGTACGTGCCTGTTGTTGAAGAGCCAACAGAGCCACCCGCTCTCGTCACCAACTTCGCAGTAACGTTCAACAAAGCAAATATTGAAGCTCTGACTACCGAACTGGCTAAGCACGGCGCATTCTACGGTGATGCTGACAAATGGCTGGATCAATCAGTTCAGAATATTGACGTGCAGTCTTTGGTAAACGACAGCGATG
This sequence comes from Enterovibrio qingdaonensis, assembly GCF_028683135.1. Classification (GTDB taxonomy): domain Bacteria; phylum Pseudomonadota; class Gammaproteobacteria; order Enterobacterales; family Vibrionaceae; genus Enterovibrio; species Enterovibrio qingdaonensis. Next base: position 30,058 of record NZ_JAJUBB010000008.1, on the reverse strand, counting down.
CAACCGCTCTGGGTAAGCAAAACACCGTTATCATCGCAAACACTAAAGCCTTGGCAGAGAAAAACATCGCCGTTAGCTTGATCGAAGGCGTACTGACTGTATCACGCGTAGATACATCTAAAGATGTTGCCGCGGGCACTCACAACATTCAGCTTGCGTCTAACGACCTGAACAGCAAAGGTGATGCGCTGCCTTCATTCGTTGCGTCAGCAACTACCGTTGACTTTGTAGTAGAAAACTTCAACTACGCACCTGAATTTTCACCATCTAAACTGTCGGCACTTCAGACGCAATTCGACGCTCTGAAATTAGAGGTAGGCGTACCTGTAAATCAGTCGTTCAACATTGCAGGACTCATCTTCGATAGAAATGGCGAAAACGACATCGATCATTTGTCGACAGCCTACTCAGTTAGTGGTCTTGAAATCGTCCTACGTAATACTAGTGAGTTGACTATCACTGGTACCCCAGCAATGGCACAAGAGCCTTCTGTACTGACACTAGGCGTAGAAGATCTCGGCGGCTTGAGTGACACCGCAGAAATTATTGTTCCAAAAGTAACGTCTGTTACGCCAAGCGAAATCAAAGACATTCTTGTAGGTTCACACAAAACTTGGTACCGCTGGAATGGCGAGAGCAAGCAAAACGAAGGCGGTAACTCTTACTACAACTTCGCCAACTGTATGGCGTTTCAATTTGTAGAGAGCAGCGACCCGAACTCAGGCACCGTTTTGTTTGCTGAAGGCGAACAATGTCCACAAGAGTCAGACGTCACCAAGCAAGATGGTACATGGGAAGTCAATTCAGATGGCCACCTGATTTGGTCACTACCAGGTGAAGGTAACCTGACCTTCACACGCACCCTGACTCAACATGAAAACGATGCCCGCCAGCCACGCGTAACCGCATTTGAACTTGAGCAAAAAACTTCGTTAACGCGTGAGTCGAATGACAACGTGAGCATGAAGACCAACACCTTCGAAAGCGGTTCCACGCTGTTTAAAGGCCAAGCGTCTGCAAACAATTACTGGAATGATGCGAAAGGCTCTGCATGGGTACTGGATCAGGACACAGCAATTAGTCTGACGGCTGACTTACACCAACAAGATGCCAATCAGTACTTAGGTGTTAGCCTAAATTTCATTAACGTGAAATGTACCGACTTAGGACTTGCTCAAGGTGATAACGGTAACTACTTGCCAACGGCGACTTCTCGCTACAAGGGGTTCCGTGTAACTGGTGATGCACTGAACGGCAATGCGCTTTTCTTCAATACTAACAGCCAAGGATTCGAAGCATTCCAATCGAGTGACAAGTGCTCGATTCACCTGCCTATCTATACAAATGCCACACCGTTTGCGATTGATTTCAAAGCAGGTCAAACACTGACAGTGCATGCATCAGAGGCAGAAAATATTGGCGATGAAGAATTCATTATCAACACCTTTATCGACCGTGACTACACCATCGCGCCAGCACACGATCTACAAATCGACGGTATTGGAATCTACTTCGTTGATGGCACATCTGTAAGCAACATCTACCGTACCGAAGCGAATGGCACTTACACGTTCCTTGAGCGCAGCATGTCATACGAAAACGGCGTTTGGGGTGCTTGGCAACCATTTGGTGACAGCCAGTTAATTACCCAATACGTTGCGAGCAACGGCAACCACGCTTACCAGTTCTTCAATGAGGGCGAACAATACAACTCTGATGAGTCATTCACCATTTGGGCAAACAGTGCCGATGTGATGTTTGGTAAAGATGTAGCTCCTGGAGCTGAAATTTGGGATCAGAAAATCTTCTACTCGCTGGCAGAAGCGCAAGCTGCGGTAGAAGCAGTAGTGAGCTCAGAAATCAGTTTCGTCGGTTCGGTATGGAAGGAAACCTTTATCACTGCAGGTTCTGAAAAATGGGATTACGCTGAGTTCACTTACCAACAAAACGGTGTGTCTATTGTCGAGTACAAGGATAACGTAGCCGGTGAAGCAACACTATATCCATATACACCGGAAAACAGCGATCTTCCTTGTCGTGATACAGCCCCTCATACGTGCTCATTCGAACAGTTGAATCAGAGTAACAGCTTTGTCGACGATAATGGACAAGCTCAAGCGAAATGGGAGTGGGATCCAATCACTAACCCTAACAAAATGTGGCGTCACAAAGACTATCATGAGTCTGAGTGGGTTCGTCTGAAATAAATTCACACGTTCAAGCACACAAAAGGCGACCAATCGGTCGCCTTTCTTTTTTCTAAATGCTTACCTTTAGAAGCTCCAAAGAAGCTGCACACCTGCGCTGTAGTGAATGGTGTCGCCTTCCGGTACAACGGCGTGGTAACGCTTGTCATCGACAGTCACGATCACACCATCACTTTCCATACGGTTTTCGTACGTTGCCGTCACAAAGCCACCAATGCTCACACCTGGGTAAACGCGGTATGCCACCGCGGCTTCCAACGCACCGCGATAACCCATTTCATAGAAGGTTTGGTCTTCTAGGCCCGCTGCGGTATTGGTTGTGTAACTCCACACTGGCACACCAACGATGGCGCTGAACTTGTAGTGCCATGGGCTTTCGTTATGCAATGTACCCGTATCGTACATCACGCCCATATCGAGGAAGATATCAGTAGACGTTTCTTCCCACGTATTGGTGAAGAACTCGTGTTGGCCTTCTGGCAACTCACGGTAGCTTTCTTTACCGAAACGTTTGTGGGTTTGATAACTGAATGCTGGGCCTGCAACCAAACGCCATTCTGGCGTCATTTTGTAGTGCAGCAGCGCATTGGTTGATGCTCGGATGTACTGATATTTATTGGTTTGTGACAGACCTTTTGAGTCATACCAGTTTTCTTCTGCACTGCCTGGCGAGAAGGTCGCAAGGGCTTCCAACGAGAAATCAAACATCTCATTCACGTAGTAAAGACCGCCGGTGTTAACCACTGGGCTAACGACAGTAACTGATGATGAAATACCTGGGTATTTTTCATCGTAAGTAACGTGTTCAAAGCCACCACGAAAATACGAATACCCACCTTTCGCTTCTTTCTCACCTGCCATTGCAGATGTTGAAGCAAAGCCAGTCACTGCTAACGCTACTGCCGACGCTAATACCGCTTTATTCATTGTTGCAAAACCCAACTATTTTATTGAAATATATAAGAAAATAAAAAGCCGGGCATTATACATTCTGGTGCAGTTCTTTATTCTATAAAGCATAAAAAAAGCACGCCATTCGCGTGCTTTTTTTATTGAGTGGTGAATTAAACACCAATGCCGCTGTGACGTAGCAATGCATCCGGTGATGGCTCACGACCTCGGAAGCGTTTGAACAGCTCCATTGGCTCTTCACTGCCACCACGCTCAAGAATATTCTCAAGGAACGACTTGCCAGTTTCCGTGTTGAAGATACCCTCTTCTTCAAAGCGGCTGAATGCGTCAGATGACAACACTTCTGCCCACAAGTAGCTGTAATAACCCGCACTGTAGCCACCCGCAAAGATATGGCTGAATGAATGCGGGAAGCGATTCCACTCTGGAGATGGAACCACCGCTACACGGCTTTTCACATCCGCCAAAGTTTCCAGCACTTTCGCGCCTTCTTCTGGGTCAAAGCGCGTGAACAGGGTGAAATCGAAAAGACCGAATTCGAGCTGTCGCAAGATGCCCATCGCGGAATTGTAGTTTTTCGCCGCCAGCATCTTATCCAACATGTCTTTTGGCAGCGGCTCGCCCGTCTCGTAATGACCCGAGATAAACGCCAGTGCCTCTTCCTGCCAACACCAGTTTTCCAAGAATTGGCTTGGCAGCTCAACGGCATCCCACGGCACGCCATTGATGCCAGACACGGACGAGATGTCCACTTTGGTCAGCATGTGGTGGATACCGTGACCAAATTCATGGAACAAGGTGACAACTTCGTCATGGGTAAATAGCGCAGGCTTGCCACCAATTGGCTTGTTGAAGTTACACGTCAGGTACGCAACGGGCGTTTGAACCTCTCCAGATTCGGTCACACGACGAACGCGGCACTCATCCATCCATGCGCCACCACGTTTGTGTTCACGCGCATACAGGTCAAGATAGAAGCTGCCTCGAAGTTCGCCATTTGCATCGAAGATATCGTAGAAAGACACTGACTCATGCCAAACATCCACACCTTCGCGACGTTTTACGTCCATACCAAACACACGTTTTAGTACTTCAAATAGGCCAGATACCGCACGCGATTCTGGGAAGTAAGGACGCAGCTCTTCATCTGAAATACTGAATTGGTGCTGCTTAAGTTTCTCGGCGTAATAACCCACATCCCAAGGTTCAAGATCATCAGCGTTGAAGTTCTCTTTCGCGAACTGCTTGAGCAAGGCAAACTCTCTTTCACCTTGTGGACGCGCCTTTTCCGCGAGCTCGTTCAGGAAGGTCATCACCTGATCGGTAGACGCTGCCATCTTGGTGGCCAGTGATAATTCGCTGTAGGTAGCAAAACCCAGCAGGCGCGAAATTTCGTTTTTCAGCAGCAGGGTTTCATTAATCAGGTCCGTGTTGTCCCACTTGCCTGCATTTGGGCCGCGATCCGAAGCACGAGTTGTGTACGCTTCGTACATTTCACGGCGAAGTTCGCGATTCTCACAGTAAGTCATCACAGGCAGGTAAGAAGGAATATCCAATGTCAGCAGGTAGCCTTCCAGCTCTTTCGCTTCAGCCTGCGCTTGTGCTGCGGCCAAAGCTGACTCCGGCATACCCGACAAATCCGCGACATCATTGACCTGCTTGGTCCACCCCATGGTGGCATCCAGCACGTTGTTTGAGAATGTCGAAGAAAGCTCAGACAAACGCTTACTGATTTCACCAAAGCGATGCTGATCTTTTGGCGGCAAACCAATCCCAGACAACTCAAAGTCACGCAGCGAGTCTGTGATGGTCTTTTGCTGCGCCAGTGTCAGTGAATCGAAATCATCACGCGCTTTAATTGCTTTATAGGCGTCATACAAAGGCTTGTGCTGACCAACCCAGGTTGAGTAATCAGACAGCATCGGCAGACACGCTTCATACGCATCACGCAACGCCTGACTGTTTACCACTGCGTTCATGTGCCCAATTGGCGACCAAATGCGGCTCAAGCGGTCATCACTGTCAGCTAGCGGCGCACAGATACTGTCCCAGCTTGGATCGGTATTGTTCTCTAGGACAGCTTCAATCGCCGCGCGGCAATCTGCAATCGCCTGCTCAACCGCAGGCTGAACGTGCTCCGGTTTGATTTCAGAAAAAGGAGGCAAATCGTTAAACGACAGCAGCGGGTTGGACATAATGAGTTCCTTGATAATCTTTAGTCTTAGTATTTATGGCGGCATTTACGACCATTTTCAATGCTCAGTCACCAATATCGCATTGCAACTCGAAGCAACGAACGCTCACGTAGCTTGGGGATCTCCTCTCAATAGGTGATAATACCCTCTACTTTCATATTCGTATTTCTGCAGGTCTCACCATGCTCAGTTACCGCCACAGCTTTCACGCTGGCAACCATGCGGATGTGGTAAAACACATCGTACAAAGTCTTATCATTGAGTCGCTAAAGCAAAAGGATAAAGCATTTGTATATCACGACACCCACAGCGGTGCGGGTCGCTACGATCTGTCTGATGAGCGCGCAGAGAAAACTGGCGAGTACAAGGAAGGTATCGGCCTGATTTGGGATCGCAACGACATTCCCGAAGACATTGCCCCTTATATCCAAGCCATAAAATCACTGAACCAAGGTGAGGCGTTACGCTACTACCCTGGTTCGCCGCGTGTTGGCAGAAACCTTTTACGCGATCAAGACCGAGCGATTTTTACTGAGCTCCACCCGAGTGACTTTCCACTTCTTCTGCAAGAATTTCGCGGTGACCGCCAAGTTAAAATGCACAAAGAAGACGGTTATGCGCGCCTGAAAGCCAGCTTGCCGCCAAAAGAGCGCCGTGGGGTGGTTTTAATTGATCCACCTTATGAACTGAAAACCGAATATCAAGATGTGGTCGATGCGATCGAGGAGAGCGTCGCACGTTGGGCGACGGGTACCTATGCGATTTGGTATCCTGTGGTTTATCGTAAGAATATCGACCTCATCACTAAGGGTCTGGAAAAGCTCGGCATCCGTAAGATCCTCCAAATCGAACTGGGGGTCGCACCCGACACGGAAGAGCGCGGCATGACGGCATCCGGCATGATTGTCATTAACCCACCGTGGAAGCTCGAACAACAAATGAAAGATATCCTGCCTTGGCTACAATCGGTGATCGCGCCAGAAACGGGTCACCATGTCGTCGAGTGGATCGTTCCAGAATAAGAAACAGTAACACTGCCAGCTAACCGAGCACTTCACTTTGATTATCTTCGGCTAGCTTGAGTAGACAGGTCTGATAACATGAGGGAAAGTCAGAAATCCCTCATATCGGGAATAAAAATTAAAAACATGGAGAAAATCATGGCCAAGCATTTTGATTATATTTGTATCGGTGGCGGCAGCGGCGGTATTGCATCAGCAAACCGTGCGGCGATGTACGGTGCAAAAGTCGCGTTGATTGAAGCGCGTCATCTTGGCGGTACCTGTGTCAACGTCGGCTGTGTGCCGAAAAAGGTCATGTGGCATGGCGCGCAAGTGGCCGAAGCTATCAAAATGTATGGCCCTGATTACGGCTTCGACACCACCATCAATAACTTTGACTGGGCAAAGCTGGTTGAAAACCGTGAAGCCTACATCGGCCGTATCCACGCTGCCTATGAAAACGTGCTGGGTAAGAACAACATTGAAGTGATTGAAGGCTTTGGTACGTTTGTTGATGCCAAAACCGTGGAAGTGAACGGTGAGCACTACACCGCGGACAATATCCTAGTCGCAGTGGGTGGCACGCCAACCATTCCAAACATCCCGGGTGCAGAACACGGCATCGATTCTAACGGTTTCTTCGAACTAAACGCGCAGCCTAAGCGTGTGGCTGTCGTGGGTGCAGGCTATATCGCCGTTGAGATTGCAGGTGTATTAAACGCACTAGGCACTGAAACTCACCTGTTTGTTCGTAAAGAATCACCGCTTCGCACCTTCGACCCAATGATCATCGACACCCTTGTCGAAGTCATGGAAAAAGAAGGCCCAGCACTGCATACCCACTCAGTACCAAAAGAAGTGGTAAAAGAGTCTGATGGCTCGCTGACGCTGCACTTTGAAAGCGGTCAAACACACAACACCGATCTACTGATCTGGGCGATTGGACGTCACCCAACCACGGATAAAATCAATCTGGCGGCAGCGGGTGTGGAAACCAACGACCGAGGCTACATCAAAGTGGATGAATACCAGAATACCAATGTGCCAGGTATCTACTGCGTTGGTGACATCATGGAAGGCGGTGTTGAGCTGACACCTGTTGCCGTTAAAGCGGGTCGCCAACTGTCAGAGCGTCTGTTCAATGGTAAAGCTAACGCCAAAATGGACTACACGTTAATCCCTACTGTCGTGTTTAGCCACCCACCTATTGGGACCATTGGCCTGACAGAGCAAGAAGCGAAAGCCCAGTACGGCGACGAGAATGTAAAAGTCTACGCCTCTGGCTTCACCGCGATGTACACAGCGGTTACCCAACACCGTCAGCCATGTAAGATGAAACTGGTGTGCGCGGGAGAAGAAGAAACCGTCGTTGGTCTGCACGGTATCGGGTTTGCCGTGGATGAAATGATCCAAGGCTTCGGCGTTGCAATGAAGATGGGTGCCACAAAAGCAGACTTCGACAGTGTGGTTGCTATCCACCCAACGGGCTCGGAAGAGTTCGTGACGATGCGTTAATCACCCCTCGCAAAGATTTGAGCCCTGTTAGCGCGAGTTAGCGGGGCTTTTTATTTTTCTAAAGCTCCCTTCCTCACGCCTCGCTTCGCAAGTGTGAGAACCGTAATGCCTTTTCCAATGCCTATACTCAACCACTGTATTTGCCTTTAAATACACCACAACTCATCAAACACCAAGGTGTGGGTATGACATGGTTTCGGGTTCACCACCTCTGGATTGCTCTGCTGGTAATCGCTCTGTTTGGCTGCGAATCAACGCACACCTCGACCTCAGTACCTTCCGACACACCGAAAGACACGCCAACGATATCCGACGACTCCCTTTATTCAATTCCTGTAATGCCACCTAAGATAACGCCACCATCACAGGAAGAAGAGACAACAGAGGAGATCACTGGAACCCAGCCCTCTCCAGACGTTTCCAGCGAAGCCACACCCTCGACAGTACCTACTACGGTGATTGTTGAGCCACGCGATGATTCACCTGGCCCACCTGACTTTGTCTGTGGAGAGGTAGGCTATGAGCCCTGTGGCGATGAAATAAAAATCGATGCGATTTTGGTTGGGGACGCAACAAATTGGGGGTGCAAAGGAAAAAACCTCTACTTCACACCACATAACGGCGGCGAATGCTGGCGATGCCCAGATGGTTACCGACGTACATGGACACCAATCCACAAGCCCGATAGCTGTAAAGAACGAGGGCTTGGCTTCAACAAAGAAAGAACCGATGCCACATTTGAACGTTCTGTGTATGGCTGTGAGGACGGTCAATTTGAAAAAGGAGGCGAATGTTATCGCTGCCCTACAGGCTCTTCTAAAGTTAGCTTTCTATGGGCATTTAACCCCGGCGCAGAATGTAAAACCGAGTTTTACTGCAAAGATGATTTGGCACTCATGCCCGCACCACCCGAAGCATTGCAAAACTTTGGTCCTCCCTATGACAGAATCTGTGGCGAACCGTTTAATGCTGAATCCGAAGTAATCAAGCTTGCTCGCGAAGAAGTGAATGCCAACATGGAAATCAACCAAGCTGCCGCCGCCTTTCTGGCTGAAGCGTCAACAAACAGTGCGTTAAAGCGAGCGATTAAAGACAAAGACGGTGACGCGGCCTATCAGATTATTTCGGCCATGGAAAGCTACCAACAACTTCGAGCAACCGCCCTTCTCCATGGTTATCGCTCAATGACCTTAGGTGGAGGGCCAGAGCTTGAGGTTGGTATCGGCGCAACAACAGAATATGGCATCGCACTCGATTGGCACGGCAATAGCCGCCCGTATGGTAGCGTTGCGATTTCCAAAGGTGTGTCTTTGAGTGCAGGTATTGGCCTAACGCTTGGGATTTGGAAAGACGGCATAGAAAGCAGTGAGGCCAATATTGGCGGTTACGCAAGGGGGGCCAGTATCAGTGTTCCTCTGGGTGTGGCTGATATTGGCAGTGCAGCATGGTTTAGCTACTACCCGTTAAATTTCATTGGTTTGACGTTCAGTGGAAGCGGTGGCATTGGGCTGGAAACCGTGAATTACAATCAAGCAGTTACCATGCTGTATTAAAACATGTTTTTATATGATTTACGGTGCCACCTGACGGCAATCAACGGTTTGGATAGCCGTGTCCATACGTCGCCTTTTGGGCATCAAAATCCGTTTCGACGAATAGGCGGCGATGACATCAAAACCTAAGGCACTTTTAATTTTTGTTCAAAAAATGTCTTTACAATATGTTTTTGGCAGACAATAATGGCGTTGCTCTGTTGTTCAGAGTTATTAAATGCAAAATATAGTAAAAGTAAAACCCTCAGAATATCTTCGTAAATGTTGCAATCCTCAGTGTTTCCCTTAGCTTAATCAAAACATTAAATAATTCCAGCTTTCAGCGCATCGCATATTTATCGCGATTAATTTAATTTCATATAAGGGACACATAATGTCTAATTCAAACAAAGCAACTGGCATCGTAAAATGGTTTAACGAAGAGAAAGGCTTCGGTTTTATTTCTCAAGACAATGGCGGTGCAGATGTATTTGTACACTTCCGCGCGATTGCGTCTGAAGGGTTCAAAACGCTGGCTGAAGGCCAAAAGGTTTCTTTCGAAGTAGAGCAAGGCCAGAAGGGCCTGCAAGCGGCTAACGTCGTAGCACTTTAATTCGAAATGTGGCGTAGGTTTATTTGTTGAAATTTACGCCACTACAATCTCTGCTCGCGATTAGTCTATTCTCTTCGAAAATATCAAGCACAACAAATATCTTATCCTGTAGATACGCTTTTACTTTCCGCATTAGCAAATTTTAAATTTCCATCTACCACTGGCTTATAGTAGCCATCTTATATTAATTTAATTATTAAGGGTCATATATGTCTCGATCTAATGGGCGCAAACGCTTTTGGTTCCACAAAAATAAAACTCAAACAGTAAGGTGATTTTTTGATTATTAATTTCAAAATATTTAAAAATAAAGAAACATGGAATTCCACTATCCACCAGCTAAATAGCGACGTTCTCGCTCGCCATATTTTGGTGAAAGGAAATATTGATAGTACCGACCTTAACTTCTCGTTTTGTGAGGCGTCAGGTAAAGGAAGAATCATCAGTAACGATAGTTTTATTGGGGAGTTTTCAGTCTTTTAATAGCTAATACCTATCTCAAATCATCGACTCTCCCCCTTCAATTAACACCCAATCCTCTCGCTTATTTCACACAATTATCCAGCTATTCCTCACACAAAACATGTATCAACGAGCTTTCCCTGAGCGGCATTGGAACCATCATGACAATGTCGAAAGCCTTCTGCTCTTTTACCCAATACGGCAAGCGCTTAGGGAATGCTGCACGGGTTTCTGAATCTCGAGCCAGTGACCTGAGTTTTTCCATTGAAACCAATTCCATACCGTCTCTTTCGCATGCGGAAAACGCTTCGTCATACGTAGCACGCCACCAAGAGCGTTCGCCATCAGTGTACCGTTGCTCTTGGCTTTTAGGTTTAGGACTTTGAAGACCAGCCACATCAAAGTACTTACGGCTCCGTTTATCTCGCGGCACTTTCCTCACAACTTTTTTCGGCACTGCGTCTTTTATCGCCGGCTCAGGCAAAGCCTCAGGTAGCACCGCCAATGTTGCGGCTTCAATCGCTTCAACACTCGCCTCTTTCTCGCTCGTAGGTTCGGTCATCGCCTTTATTGGCGTTGCATTGCTAGGGGACTTAGCGTGGGTCAAAGGCACTTTTACTTCACGGATAAACGCCGTTTTCAGTGCCGGTTGCTTACGCATGGCATTTCGTACTTTGTGCGCGGTAGAGAAAGTGTCATAAGGCCCGGCTAGACAGCGGTAATAGCCACCTTCTTGTAACAAGATGATCTGGTCTTGAAGCACTGAGCGCTTAATGTCAGTCGCAAACCACTTTTCGGGCAGGCTGGTTAACATGCCACATTGCACCCAAAACTGCCCTTTGTTTGATTCAGGCTCACTCTCCCACAAGCCTTCACCTATTGGGCAAGAACCATTTGAAACCACATTCCATCCCGACTCGGTTTCCGGTACGCAGACATTCACCTTGGCAAGTAAGGATGTCGAATACGACAGCAGAAAACACAAGAGCACGAGGGGTTTCGAAGCCATGGTGCCTCTCCCAAATTGGCGTGTTTTATTATTAATTGTTAGATAGTTAGCTTAGACCCAAATTCAACTGTCTACGAATTGAAAAGAAAAAGGGCATCAGTTGATGCCCTTTGATTTTGGTTATGATGTCTGGTTTTCATCAACAACCCAGCACGCGATTTGCCGTTGCTCATAGCGTTTTAATGTTGGCTGTTCATTATGACACTTATCCTTTGCATGTCGGCACCGCGCATGAAACGCACACCCTTTGGGTGGGTTTAGAGGGCTGGGCAGCTCTCCCGTTAGCTTAATGCGCTCCAGTCGATGCTCTGGGTCTAGCCTAGGCGTGGCGGATAACAACGCTTGCGTATAAGGGTGTTGAGGAGATTTAAAAATTTCATCCGCTCGCCCTTTTTCGACACAGCGCCCCAAATACATCACCATGACTTCGTCCGCAATATGCTCTACCACCGACAGATCGTGTGAAATAAATACATAAGAAAGACCAAGCTCTTCCTGCAGGTCCATCATCAGGTTTAATACTTGGGCTTGTACCGACACATCCAAAGCAGAAACAGGTTCATCCGCGACAACGACTTCTGGATTCAACATCAAACCTCGCGCGATCGCGATACGTTGACGTTGCCCCCCGGAGAACATGTGCGGATAGCGATCATAATGCTCCGTTTTTAGGCCAACTTTCGCCATCATTTCCAGTGCACGGGCTTTGCGATCATCCCGATTCATCTCGGTATTTATCTCTAGAGGCTCTTCAAGAATTTGCCCTATTTTTTTCCTTGGATTCAGCGACCCATAGGGGTTTTGAAACACGATTTGGATTTTCTGGCGCCGAAGTTTATCCGACTCCGGATCACGCTTGAGTAAATCCTGCCCCTTAAAATCCAATGTCCCACCAGTCGGCTCCTCGATCATGGTCAACAGTCGACCGAGTGTCGATTTACCACACCCCGACTCACCGACCACGGCTAAGGTTTTACCACGCTCAAGCGTGAACGACACACCGTCCAAGGCTTTGACTTCAGCATCGGGTTTAAACAACCCTTGCTTCACGGGGTAGTATTTTTTCAAATCCACTGCATGGAGCAGCGGTGATTGCTCTTGATTCATCGCGTTGGCTCTCCATGCTCATTTAGCGGATAGTGGCATTTAACCGCACGCTCTGAAGGCCCCTGAATGACAGGCTCTTCCGTACGGCAGGTCTGAGTCGCATACGGGCAACGCGGATTCAGCATACAGCCCTGAGGTCTATCAAACAGACCAGGGACGACACCCGCTAGCGAATCAAGGCGACTCTTTCCGACTGAAGATTCCGGCAGTGAACGCAGCAATGCCTGTGTATAAGGATGCTTTGGCGCACTGAATATGTCAGCTGCAGCCCCTGTTTCTACTACCTGCCCTGCGTACATCACCATAACCTTGTGCGCAGCTTCCGCCACCAGCGCCAAATCATGCGTGATCAACACCAGTGCCATGTTCTGCTCTTTTTGCAAGTCGAGCAGTAAATCAATAATTTGAGCCTGAATGGTGACATCCAGTGCCGTTGTTGGCTCGTCTGCGATAAGCAAGCGAGGGTTACAAGCAATTGCCATCGCAATCATCACGCGCTGACTCATACCACCGGAGAGCTGATGCGGGTACACCTTTAATCGTGAACCGGGATCAGGGATCCCAACCAGACGCAGCAACTCTTCCGCTCGCGCTTTACGTGCTTTCTTGCTGCCGCCCTGATGCACTTCCAACGCTTCCATGATCTGATATCCCACTGTAAAACAGGGATTCAGACTGGTCATGGGGTCTTGGAAAATCATGGATATATCTGCACCCGTCAGCTTTTTACGCTCTTTGTCCGGCATCTCCAGTAAGTTTGAACCGTAAAAGTTCACCGAATCTGCACTGACACGTCCTGGGTAATCTATCAGCCCCATGATCGCCAACGAGCTGACGGATTTGCCCGAGCCTGACTCACCGACGATGCCAAGTATCTCGCCTTCATCAACGGTATAACTGATTTTATCAACCGCTTTAAACGGCGCACTCTCATCACCGAAATGCACAGAGAGCTGATTTACTTCTAATATCGCCATCTTGCTCTCCTACTGCTTCAGTTTCGGGTCGAGTGCATCCCGAAGGCCATCACCCATTAAGTTGAACGCCAGCACTGTCACCAAAATCGCCAATCCAGGGAAGGTAACAACCCACCATGCAGAGTTAATAAACTGCCTAGCATCTGCCAGCATCACACCCCATTCTGGTGTAGGAGGCTGTGCCCCAAGGCCCAAAAAGCCCAATGCAGCCATATCCAAAATCGCAGCTGAGAAACCGAGCGTCGCCTGAACAATCAACGGCGCAAGACAGTTGGGAAGCAGCACAGAGAACATTAAACGAAGATGCCCAGCACCTGCCACACGGGATGCAGTGACGTAATCACGGTTTATTTCTGCTAACACTGACGCGCGAGTTAGGCGCACGTAGTGAGGCAGGGAAACGAAAGATATCGCAAGGGATGCATTAAAGATGGAAGGGCCTAGAATCGCGACAATCGCTATCGCCAACAGCAAGCTTGGCAGGGCCAACATGATGTCAACAAGGCGCATGATGGCAGTATCAACCATGCCACCGAAGTAACCGGCGACTAACCCAAGAGCGACACCTAACACCAGCGACAGTACGACCACGAGGCAACCTATCAAGAGTGACAAGCGTGCACCATAAATCAAGCGAGACAGAATATCCCTGCCTACGTCGTCTGTGCCAAGAATGTAACTCCAGCTTCCGCCTTCAATCCACGCGGGAGGCACCAATAGCGCATCACGGAATTGTTCCGCAGGGTTGTGCGGTGCCACGATAGGTGCAAGAACCGCAACAACAATAACAAAGGCAATGTATATCAGCCCTGCTAATGCACCTTTATTGACTGAGAAGTATCCCCAGAATTCAGCAAACGGCGACAGCGGCTCGCGCTCTTGAGGAAGGTTCGTATTTTGTGTGGTTTCCGACATCGTTCCCCCTCCTATTTACCGTGACGAATACGTGGGTTAACGACACCGTAGAGAATATCTACGATAAGGTTAACAACGATTATGATGGTGGCCACCAGCAAAATTCCGCCTTGAACCACGGGATAGTCTCGACGTCCTATGGACTCAATTAGCCATTTCCCAATCCCTGGCCACGCAAAAATGGTTTCCGTCAAAATAGCACCTGACAACAAAATACCCACTTGCAAGCCAATCACCGTAATAACCGGTATAAGTGCATTGCGAAGGCCATGAATTAATACCACACGCCAAGGCATCAGGCCTTTCGCTCGTGCAGTTCGAATGTAATCTTCGCCCAGCACTTCTAACATGGAAGATCGCGTCATGCGGGCAATCACGGCTAAAGGAATCGTTCCAAGTGCAATGGCGGGTAGTATTAAGTGGTGCACGGCTGCGCCGAACGCGCCTTCTTCATCGGACAGCCAACTGTCTATCAACATAAATCCGGTGACTTCATCCACCCAGTAGGTGGCGTCATCCATGCGACCAGACACTGGTGTGAGATCTAGCCCGATAGAAAAGAAGAGAATGAGCAAAAGTGCCCACCAAAATATCGGCATGGAATAACCTGTCAGCGAGACAGCCATGACCGAGTGGTCAACGAAGGTCCCTCGCTTAACGGCGGCGATAACCCCAGCGGGAAGCCCAACAGCAATGGCAAACAAAGCAGCACAGAGCGCAAGCTCCATCGTCGCGGGAAACAACGTCATGAACTCTTTCATGACAGGTTCTTTGGTGATAAGTGAGGTACCGAGGTCCCCATGTAGAACGTTACCAATGTAGATGAAGTACTGTTCTAACATAGGTTTATCAAGGCCCAATTCTGCCATTAGCTGAGCATGACGTTCGGGAGAAACACCCCGCTCACCCGCCATGACTTCAATTGGGTCTCCCGGGATCATCCTGATAAGGGAAAAGGTCAGCAAGGTAATGCCGATAAACGTCGGGATCACCAACCCCAATCGTTTGAGAATAAACTGCAACATAAATCGACTCGCTCAATTGCGTGGTGACGCAAAAACCGCGGTCACGTCCTGCGACCGCGGTGTACTTTTGAATGACGTGATTATTCTTGGATGTCTACGCCATAGAAGATGTGACCACCAAATGGGTCAATCTTGTAGTCTTTCACTTCTTTACGTACAGGCTCGAAAACAACAGAGTGAGCAATGGTTACCCATGGTGCCTGCTCTTTGAAAACCACCTGTGCCTGTTCGTACAACTTGGTACGTTCTTCGACGTCTGCAGTTTTCTTCGCTTTCTGGATCAAGTCTTCAAACGGTTGGTAACACCACTGTGCGCGGTTAGAACCACCAACGCCTGAACAGCCAAGCAATACCGCAAGGAAGTTATCTGGGTCACCGTTGTCCCCTGTCCAACCTAACAGCACTGTATCGTGCTCACCGGCCTTTGAACGCTTGAGGTACTCACCCCATTCGTAAGTCACGATTTCCGCTTTCACACCCACTTTTGCCCAGTCTGCCTGAATAACTTCAGCCATACGGCGTGCATTTGGGTTGTATGGACGCTGAACAGGCATCGCCCAGATATTGGTTTCAAAGCCGTTTTCCAAACCCGCTTCTTTCAGCAAAGCTTTGGCTTTGTCCAAATCGTAGTTGTAATCAACTACCGCATCGTTGTATGACCAAATCGTAGGTGGGATTGGGTTTTTCGCTTCTTTACCCGCACCTTGGAATACCGCATCAATGATCGCACCTTTGTTCACTGCCATGTTCAACGCTTGGCGAACACGTACATCATCAAACGGTTTCTTCTGCGTATTGAAACCTAAATAACCCACATTCAGGCCTTCTTGGCTCATCAGGTTCACGACTTCATCAGACTGCATGCGTTTGAGATCTGCAGGGTTTGGATAAGGCATGACATGACACTCGCCCTTTTGCAGTTTTGCATAGCGAACGGATGCGTCCGGCGTAATGGAGAACACCAAACGATCGATAGGTGCCTTGCCTTCGAAATACTCAGGATGGGCTTTATAACGAATGGTTGAGTCTTTCTTATAGCCAGCGAGTGCAAATGGCCCCGTACCTACTGGCTCAAAGTCCAGTTTTTCTGGCGTACCCGCTTCAAGCATTTGATCTGCTTGCTCTGCTGACATGATTGACGCGAAATCCATTGCCAAGTTCGCGATGAAAGGAGCTTCTGGGCGAGTCAGGTTGAATTTCACCGTATAGTCATCAACCTTCTCGATGGAGTCGATCAAATCGCCCATTTCCATCGCATTGAAGTACTCGTATGAGCCGCCGGAAACTTTGTGGTAAGGATGCCCTTCATCTTTCTGACGCATAAAGGAGAAGATCACATCGTCGGCATTAAAGTCTCGAGACGGTTTGAAGTTTTTTGTTTTGTGAAACTTCACGCCCTCACGGAGCTTGAAGGTATAGGTAAGACCATCGTCAGAGACCGTCCAGGATTCTGCGAGCCCAGGGACAATTTTGGTGGTACCGCGCTCAAATTGAACTAATCGGTTAAATATTTGGCGAGAACTTGCATCGAACGTGGTGCCAGAGGTGTAGAGCGATGGGTTAAATCCTTCTGGAGATCCTTCAGAGCAATAAACCAGTGTTTTCGCTTGAACTCCAGCAGCCAGAGCTGACGCAATTAAAGCTGCACTCAGCTTCAACATTCCTGTTTTCATCGTTTGACTCCATGTGGTTTGAACGATAAATGGCCGCCCGATCAACCCACATCCAGGAATGGATGACATTTTCGCATTCCCATGCAATCAAACATGTAATGGTGGAAGGTTGATACTGCGTAGCGGCCGTTAGAAATTGCGCAAAATCGACGCAATTTGTTGATAGAAGAATCTGGCAAAGATTTCACAAAAAATCAACAAAGCAGCACAAAGTTCGATATTTAAACCAATGAATCGCATAACTAGTCAGTATTGCAATCGATTACAGAACACATAAAAACAAGCCACGAATGGATATATGTATATGTTTTCATTGCAGATTAACTAGTTACAATCACGCGACAATGACGCCACCCAAACAAACCAGTCACGAAGTGAGAAGGAAACAGAATAAAATATTTAAATGTTAATCAATGATATGAGTTCTTACATAATTTGCAGAATCTTTCGCCAGTTTATAACCAACTGGTCGAGTAATACTCGATAAAAGTGAATGTGTCTTAATGCATAAATAGAGAGATGTTTATGCATTAAACCCCCATCAATGATGCTTTTTCAGCATGACTCACTTCAAAAAAACGACAATTTTCCTATAAAGCACTACTGAAGCGGTCAAAAATAGAACACTCATCGTGAGTCTGTCAGTCACAGCAAGCCAGAGCCATGATGACTTATTCTATTTCTTCACTGCCTATTTGAAGAACGAGATAGAGGACAGCTAACCACTTGTACTAACGTGTTAACAACATCGATATCGAACCCAGTAAGTGCACGTAAAAACGCGGTCTAGGATAAATAGAGAGAAACTCGCTGAGTAGTAAAGAGGGAAGATTGAAGCAAATTGGATTGTAACGGTTAATAAGGATGATAGATCATCCTTTCACACCCGTCCCATCATGCTGAAAGCATGACAATCTATTACTTTCCATTTGCCCAAAACGACGAAAGCCCGCTCTACTGAGCGGGCTCTCTAAATGTGGTCGATGAAGAGAGATTAGTACGGGGCGGCCTTCCGCACCCGACCCATCTTGCTGAAAGCATGACAATTCACGACTTTCTATTGGTTCAAAACGACGAAAGCCCGCTCTACTGAGCGGGCTTTCTGAATGTGGTCGGTGAAGAGGGATTCGAACCCCCGACCCTCTGGTCCCAAACCAGATGCGCTACCAAACTGCGCTATTCACCGAGTGGGGTGGCTGACGGGACTTGAACCCGCGACAACCGGAATCACAATCCGGGACTCTACCAACTGAGCTACAGCCACCACAATATTTTGCCGAGTTTCTTGTCCGGGCTGGCTCCCCGTCCGCATTTACGAGCAAACACTCAAAACACAGTCTAAAACGACGAAAGCCCGCTTAATTTAGCGGGCTCTCTGAATGTGGTCGGTGAAGAGGGATTCGAACCCCCGACCCTCTGGTCCCAAACCAGATGCGCTACCAAACTGCGCTATTCACCGAGTGGGGTGGCTGACGGGACTTGAACCCGCGACAACCGGAATCACAATCCGGGACTCTACCAACTGAGCTACAGCCACCACAAATATTTCGCCAAAATTTCTTTTCCGGATTGGCGCACCCGACAGGATTCGAACCTGCGACCTTTGGCTCCGGAGGCCAACGCTCTATCCAGCTGAGCTACGGGCGCTTGCCCCTGTCGGCGGAGTCGAATATTACGGATATCGACTCATGCCGTCTAGCACTTTTTTTAATTTTTTTCCTGAACGGTTCAATTTTACACAATCAGGCGTAAAACAGTGCGGGGAGTCGCCATCATAACGGTTCCCTGCAACAATCTAAAGAGCTATAATCACTTAATGTTTACACGGAGTTAACGTAATTTGTGATTAACTTCGTCGTTTACTTCATCACAATTGTGAAAAAGGTCGTCCCACTTACGGATCCCGTAAAAAAAATTGTGATAAAAATAGCTAACTGCATAAAAAACGCCCGTTCTATCGGAGCGATAAATGAAATTGGGAGTGCAATCGTGAGCGCAAAGGGAATTTTTTTACGTCGTCTAGCCGTGTCAGCCGTCACTGCTCTGTCTCTGATAGGTGCAGCACACGCTGCCGATATGTCCGAAGAAGCCATTGCTGAACGTATCGCCCCGGTTGGTTCTGTTTACTTAGATGGTGAAGCACCGGTAACCGAGACAGCGGCAGCACCATCCGGTCCGCGAACAGGCGAAGCCATTTACAATACCTTCTGTATGGCCTGTCACTCTACTGGCGTTGCTGGCGCACCTAAGATCGGTGATGCTGCTGCATGGGAGCCACGTTTAGCTCAAGGTCGCGACATCCTAAATGATCACGCGATCAACGGCTTCAATGGGATGCCAGCGAAAGGCACCTGTATGGATTGCTCTGATGACGAGATCATAGCGACCATTGATTACATGATTGCTCAGTAGCAAAGCGGAACAAAAAAGCGACCCCGGTAGGTCGCTTTTTTAGTCTTCGATTAGTCTTTTTTCAGCATGGCACGAAGGTTCGCAATTGCCGCCTGCCCTTTTGCCATTCGCTCTTCTTGTGTCTGGGGCTTTTTCTTTTCTTCCCACTCCACATCGTCGTAAGGCAACTCTTCAAGAAATCGGCTTGGCATCGGCTTAATTAGCTCGCCATATTGTCGGCGTTCTTTACAAAGGGTGAACGTCATTTCGCGTTGCGCCCGAGTGATACCAACATATGCAAGGCGTCGCTCTTCTTCGACATTGTCTTCATCGATACTGGATTGGTGAGGTAGCAGACCTTCCTCCATCCCAATCAGATAAACAAACGGGAACTCCAGCCCCTTTGAAGCGTGAAGCGTCATTAGTTGCACCTGGTCGGCATCATCACTGTCTTCACCCCGCTCCATCATGTCGCGAAGCGTCAAACGCTGGACCACTTCACGCAATGTTTTAGGCTCGTTGTCGTAGTTATCACCTTCAAGATCAGCAACAATCCAACTGTAGAGATCAGACACGTTTTTCATCTGCATTTCGGCAGCTTTAGGGCTCGATGCAGTCTCATACAGCCAATCTTCATAATGTGAATCACGCACCAATGAGCGCACGGCTTCGACTGCATTACCGCGCTCAAACTCATCTGACAATTCTACAATCCACCGCGTAAACCGTTGGAGGGATTCTAGGCCTCGGCCATTGAGGTGTTGCTGAAGACCCAACTCAAAGCTAGCCGCAAACAAGCTTTTACCGCGCATGTTAGCGTAGGTTCCCAACTTCTCCAGTGTCACCGGTCCTATTTCTCGGCGCGGTGTGTTCACAATGCGCAGGAATGCATTGTCATCGTCTTGGTTGGTCAGGAGACGAAGGTAGGCCATGATGTCTTTGATTTCTGCACGGGCAAAAAACGACGTCCCACCAGAAATTTTATAAGGAATCCGGTTTTGCATCAGGGCTTTTTCAAACAAACGAGACTGGTGGTTTCCTCGATACAAAATCGCGTAATCTTTGTAGTCGGAGCGATGCATGTAGCGATGCGCAATAATTTCACCGACTACACGCTCTGCTTCATGGTCTTCATTGTTGGCCTTCAGCACTTTTAGCATTTCGCCATCAGGCAATGCTGAGAACAGCGTTTTTTCGAACACATGCGGATTATTGGCAATCAAAATGTTTGCGGATCGAAGAATGCGGCTGGTCGAGCGGTAGTTTTGCTCTAATTTGATGACTTTCAGGCTTGGAAAATCCTGGCTCAGCATTAACAGGTTTTTAGGCTGAGCACCACGCCAGCTATATATTGACTGGTCATCGTCCCCCACCACGGTAAATCGCGCCCGTTCGCCCACCAGCAACTTTACCAGTTGATACTGGCTGGTATTGGTATCTTGGTACTCATCCACCAAGAGGTACCGGATCTTACTTTGCCAACGCTCACGAACATCCTGGTTGGTTTTTAATAAGATCACTGGCATCAAAATCAGGTCATCAAAATCCAGCGCGTTGTAGGCTTTCATTTGCTTTTGATACATGCCATAGCAGTGCGCGAAGAGTTGGTCTTGCTCTCCGATCGCCGACGATTCAGCCATCGTGGGCGTCATCATGTCGTTTTTCCAATTGGAAATCTTATGGAGAAGCTGTTTCAGAAGATCTTTGTCGCCGTCCAGTTCATCTTCCGTCAGCTCTTTGAGCAATGCCATTTGGTCTTGGTCATCAAATAAAGAGAATCCCGCTTTTAATCCCAATACCTTGTATTCACGTCGAATAATATTCAGACCTAGGGTATGGAATGTAGAGACCATCAAGCCGCGAGCTTCCTCTTTACTCAAGGTCTGAGCGACACGCTCTTTCATTTCTCTTGCCGCTTTATTGGTAAATGTGACTGCAGCAATATGGCGTGCTTTGTAATCGCACTTCTGGACGAGGTACGCAATTTTGTTGGTAATAACGCGCGTTTTACCCGATCCCGCTCCTGCCAACACTAAGCACGGGCCCGATACATGGTGCACAGCATCATTCTGGGCAGGGTTCAGTTTCATGGTGTCCTCATCATCTCTTTAATGCGATTTGCTTGAGTATTGTAAAAGGAAAGGTTCTTCAGTTCATTACTCAAAAAAAATGAACAAATCTTTTACAGTTTTGTCTTGAAGTGTGTATCAATATTAATACAATGAATGAACGTTCATTCACTTGTCTCGTTTTATGTCAGATAAAAAAACACAAATTCTGGAAGCAACAGAAAGATTGCTGGCAAAACATGGCTTTGATCGCCTATCGATGCAGATGGTCGCCAAAGAAGCAGGGGTTGCCGCAGGCACGATATACCGCTACTTCACAGACAAAAACGACCTTTTGGTTCAACTGCGTACCCATGTCGTCAGCCACTGTGCCGCAAAGATGATGGTCGGGTACTCAGACGATCTACCACTACGTGAACAGTTCAACATTTTTTGGCGTAACGCGTGGGAACTGACAATCAGTCGAGACGACAACGCGATTAACCGTGAACAGTTCGACAGCTTGCCGTATGAGAACACGCGCGAACAAAAAATGACAGAGCGCGAAGTCTTTTCCCCTATTCACCACTTTTTTCAACACGGCATCGCAAATGGAATATTCAAACCTTTGGGCGCTGACGTGCTATCCAGTATCGGCATAGAACCTGCCATCTGTTTAGCTCGCAAACAGGTTCGAGGGGTTATAAACCTTGACGCTTCTTCTTTGGAAGCCGTTATTAACGCTTGTTGGGACGCTATCAGCCTTCATACAGAATCGGAGTTATCTAAACAATGAAGAAATGGGTAATCATGCTCGCTATTGTTGCCGCTATGGCAGCACCTGTTCTCTACAAATTGAATGAGAACATGGCGAAGTTTGAACAGTTTAAGAACATGCCTGAACCGGAATTCCCGGTGACCGTTGCCACTTTGGAAACCGCTCAATGGGTACCAACCATTGAAGCTATCGGTTTTGTTGAACCTAATCAGGGTGTCACCCTCACTACGGAAGTGAGCGGCATCATCGATAAGATTAACTTTGAATCAGGGCAAACTGTCCGTACAGGCGATGTCCTGCTAACACTCGACTCCAAAGTAGAAGTGGCGAACCTAAAAAGTACGCAAGCCCGCTTACCTGCAGCAGAAGCCAAGTTTAAACGTTATCAAGGCCTGTTCCGTCAAGGTTCCATCTCTAAAGAAGCACTGGATGAAGCGGAAGCAAATTTCCGCTCGCTACAAGCAGATGTAGAAAGCCTGAAAGCCTCAATCGAACGCCGAACCATTGATGCCCCATTCGACGGCATCGTGGGTCTGCGTAACGTTTATTTGGGTGAATATCTGCAACCAGGCAATGAAATTGTTCGCCTTGAAGATACCTCAGTGATGCGTCTTCGCTTTACCGTTCCGCAGACTGACATCGCGAAAATCACACTGGGTCAGCAAGTTGATATCTCCGTTGACGCGTACCCGAATACACCATTTACAGGCAAGATCAGCGCAATTGAGCCTGCGGTTAACTTCCAAAGCGGTTTGATTCAGGTTCAAGCGAGTATCCCAAACAACCATGGACAGCTTCGTTCGGGCATGTTTGCTCGCGCAAACATCATTCTGCCGACCGTCGAAGATCAAATTGTTGTCGACCAAACTGCCATCAATTTTGCTCTGTATGGCGATAATGTGTTCGTGCTGTACGAAGACGAAGAAGGTCAAACCCGTGCGAAACAGCAGGTTGTGAAGGTAGCAGAACGTAAAGGTCACATCGCACACATTGTGGAAGGCCTGAAAGCAGGCGACCGCGTCGTGACATCTGGTCAAGTACGTCTGAGTAACAAATCGAAAGTGCGAATGGTCGAGAGCGATGCACTGAACCCACCAGCCGAGCTGCCACAGCTGTAAGGGATCGCAATGAAATTTACCGATATATTTATAAAACGTCCGGTATTGGCGATCTCGATAAGCTTTCTTATCGCCCTGCTTGGCCTGCAGTCGATGTTTAAGATGCAGGTTCGGGAATACCCGGATATGACCAACACTGTGGTCACCATTAGTACAGGGTACTACGGTGCCAGTGCCGACCTTATTCAGGGGTTTATTACCACACCTCTGGAACAAGCAGTGGCGCAAGCGGACAACATTGATTTCATGACGTCTGAATCCGTATTGGGTAAATCCACCATTACGGCATACATGAAGCTCAATACCGATCCAAATGCGGCTCTGGCAGATATTCTAGCCAAGGTAAACTCGGTACGTGCACAGTTGCCAAGTGAATCAGAAGATCCGTCAGTGTCGATGTCGACAGGTTCAACAACCGCTGTCATGTACATTGGCTTTACATCTAAAGACCTCGATTCCAGCCAAATCACTGACTACTTGGAGCGTGTGACTAAACCACAGCTGTTTACCGTTAGTGGCGTTGCCAGTATCGACTTGTACGGCGGTTTGAAATACGCATTGCGTGTATGGCTGGATCCCGCAAAAATGGCGGCGTTTAACCTCACCGCAACCGACGTCATGGGTGTGTTGAATGCAAACAACTTCCAGTCGGCGACGGGTCAAGCCGTTGGCACCTACATGGTTTATAACGGTGCGGCAGACACGCAGGTTTCTGATACTGATGAGCTGAAACGTCTGGTTGTGGCTACACAAGAAGGACAGGTCATTCGACTGGGTGATATTGCCTCAGTATCTCTGGAGAAAAGCCATGATGTATATCGTGCGACTGCAAACGGCTCTGAAGCTGTAGTCGCAGCAATCAATGCCGCTCCGACAGCCAACCCGATCAACATTGCCGCTGATATTCTGGCGAAATTGCCTGAGTTAGAAAGCAATATGCCGGAAAACATCACCATGAAGGTGATGTATGACTCCACTGTCGCTATCAATGAATCGATTCATGAGGTGGTTAAAACCATCATTGAAGCCGCTTTGATTGTACTTGTCGTGATCACCCTATTCTTGGGGTCATTCCGTGCCGTACTTATTCCTATCATCACTATTCCACTCTCATTGATTGGCGTGGCAATGATGATGGAATTGTTCGGCTTCTCGCTGAATCTGATGACTCTGCTCGCCATGGTACTGGCCATCGGTCTGGTGGTGGATGATGCGATCGTTGTTCTAGAAAACGTCGACCGACACATAAAGCTTGGCGAATCACCTTTCAGGGCTGCCATCATTGGTACCCGTGAAATTGCAGTGCCCGTTATTTCAATGACACTGACATTGGCTGCGGTGTATGCCCCAATCGCATTGATGGGCGGTATTACAGGCTCTCTATTTAAAGAGTTCGCCCTGACACTTGCGGGGGCGGTATTTGTCTCAGGCATTATTGCACTGACACTGTCTCCAATGATGTGTTCGAAGATGCTGAAAGCCAATGAGAAACCCAGCAAGTTCGAATCGAAAGTCCACCACTTCCTTGATGGAATGACAGAACGTTACGCGAAAATGCTGGGTACTATCATGAGTATGCGCCCAGTGGTTATTACCTTCGCAGTAATTATCTTCCTTAGCCTTCCAATGCTATTCAAACTCATCCCGAGTGAGTTAGCACCAGCGGAGGATAAAGGCGTACTGGTGATGATGGGTACGGCACCGTCGACCGCTAACCTTGATTACATCGAAAACACCATGGATGAGGTGAACAAGAAGCTTGCCGAACAGCCAGAAGTGGCGTTTTCTCAAGTATTCTCAGGTGTACCTAAGTCAAACCAGGCATTTGGTATCGCATCACTGGTGCCATGGAGCGAGCGTGAAGCGAGTCAGGCCGAAGTGGTTGCCCGCATGGCAGAGGAAGTGAAAGACATTCCTGGCATGGCGGTAACGACATTCCAAATGCCAGAGCTTCCAGGTGCTTCATCTGGTCTACCTATTCAGTTCGTGATCACCACACCGAACAACTTCGAAAGCCTGTTCCAAGTTGCCTCTGATGTGCTAGCTGAAGTGAAGAGCAATCCGCAGTTTGTTTATTCAGACATGGATTTGAACTTCGATTCTGCCACGATGAAAATCAATATCGATAAGGACAAAGCTGGCGCATACGGTGTAACCATGCAAGATATCGGTATCACCTTGGGCACCATGATGGCAGATGGTTACGTAAACCGCATCGACCTTGATGGCCGCTCGTATGAAGTGATTCCACAGGTAGAACGTAAATACCGCCAGAATCCAGAGTCGATTGAAGGGTACTATGTACGCGCAGCCAATGGTGATGCCATCCCTCTGGGGTCATTGGTCACCATTGATGTTATTGCTGAACCTCGTGCTCTGCCACACTTCAACCAGCTAAATTCTGCCACTATCAGCGTTGCAGCAGCAGGTATGCCAATGGGTGATGCCATTGCCTGGTTCGAAAACGTCGCTAAAGAGAAGCTTCCTGCGGGCTACCAACATGACTATTTGGGTGAGTCCCGTCAGTATGTGACAGAAGGCAGTGCTCTGGTCGGTACCTTCATGTTGGCACTGGCGGTGATCTTCCTTGTTCTGGCTATCCAGTTCGAATCACTGCGTGACCCACTCGTGATACTGGTTTCGGTACCTCTCGCTATCTGTGGTGCGTTGATTGCTCTGGCTTCCGGCGCTGCAACAATGAACATCTACTCTCAGGTCGGCCTGATCACCCTGATTGGTCTTATCACCAAGCACGGTATCTTGATTTGTGAAGTGGCCAAAGAGGAACAATTGTTACGTGGCATGTCGAAGATGGAAGCAGTCATGGAGGCAGCGAAGGTGCGTCTTCGTCCAATCCTGATGACCACAGCGGCAATGATTGCGGGCCTAATTCCACTGATGTATGCGACAGGCGCAGGTGCCGCACAGCGCTTCAGTATCGGTATCGTAATCGTGGCAGGCCTGTCAATCGGCACCCTGTTTACGCTGTTTGTACTTCCCGTCATTTATACCTACCTGGCTAGCAAGCATGAACCGTTGCCGGAATTTGAAGAAGACCAAGACATCGCACAGCTGGAAAAGCCAGCTCACTGATTTGGCGTTCTGATCTAAAAGGCCTCGTTTGAGGCCTTTTTCATTTTCAAACGTACATTTCTGTGTTGTAGGCCGCCATAAGGCATGCAAGACACTTTCGACAAAAGGTCGGGGGTTGCTTAGAATAACGACATCAAAATAAGGAGTAACGCATGTTCGACCCAAAGAAATTGGAGCAAATTGCCAAGCAAATCCATGAATCTATGCCAAAGCCGGTGCGTGATCTGGGCAACGATGTTGAACAGAAAGTTCGTGAAGTAATTCAATCTCAACTTTCGAAGCTGGATGTAGTAAGCCGTGAAGAGTTTGATGTGCAAACTCAAGTTCTGCTTCGCACCCGTCAAAAGCTGACAGAAATGGAACAGAAACTGGCCGAGTTCGAGCAAAAGCTGAATGAGAAAAGCGACGCCTAATCGCCGCTTCAGCTAAAAAAGACAGACACAAAAAACCCGGCCTTAGCCGGGTTTTTCTTAGCCTTTACTGAGGATTAATCACCAACAGCAATGCGTTTCATGTCAGTCATGTAGCCACGCAATTCTTGACCAATCCACTCCACTGGGTGATTGCGCAGTGCATCGTTAACCGCAATTAGGGTTGCGTTGTCGGCATCATTACCAACATCGCCCAAGCCTTTACCGATAACGTCTGTGCCTACACCCGGCATAAATTTCTCACGTAGCAGAGGTGTAGCAACATTTGCGAACAGGTAGTTACCGTATTCTGCAGTATCTGAGATAACCACATTCATTTCGTACAGACGCTTACGTGCAACGGTGTTTGCAATCAATGGCAGCTCATGAAGAGATTCATAGTAAGCAGACTCTTCGATGATGCCAGAAGCAGTCATCGCTTCAAACGCTAGCTCAACACCCGCGCGAACCATAGCAACCATCAAAATACCGTTGTCGAAATACTCTTGTTCAGAGATCTTCACGTCTGAATCTGGGTATTGCTCGAACGCCGTTTCAGCAGTTTCTGCGCGCCAGCCCAACAGGTTTGCATCATCATTCGCCCAGTCAGCCATCATGGTCGAAGAGAAATGACCTGAGATAATGTCATCCATGTGTTTGTTGTACAGTGGACGCATCAGATCTTTCAGATCTTCAGAAAGTTCGAATGCCTTGATCTTCGCAGGGTTAGACAGGCGATCCATCATGTGGGTAATACCACCAAACTTCAGGGCCTCAGTGATAGTTTCCCAACCGAATTGCAGCAGCTTACCGGCATAGCTTGGGTCAATACCGTCAGCAACCATCTTCTCGTAACATACGATAGAACCCGCCTGAAGCATGCCACACAGAATGGTTTGCTCACCCATCAGGTCAGATTTCACTTCCGCTACGAAAGAAGACTCCAGAACACCAGCACGGTGTCCGCCAGTTGCTGCCGCCCATGCTTTCGCGATCTCATGGCCTTCGCCTTTCGGATCATTTTCTGGGTGAACAGCCATCAGCGTTGGTACACCGAAACCACGCTTGTATTCTTCGCGTACTTCAGTGCCTGGACACTTAGGTGCAACCATCACCACGGTGATATCGCTGCGGATTTGCATGCCTTCTTCAACGATGTTGAAACCGTGAGAGTAACCCAGTGCTGCACCTTCTTTCATCAGAGGCATGACTGCGGTAACTACTGCAGTGTGCTGCTTATCTGGGGTAAGGTTAACAACCAAATCCGCTTGCGGGATCAGGTTTTCGTAGTTATCTACGTTGAAGCCATTTTCTTTGGCGTTTTTGTATGACTGGCGCTGCTCGTCGATCGCAGCCTGACGCAGAGCATAAGACACGTCTAGACCCGAGTCGCGCATGTTAAGGCCTTGGTTCAAACCCTGCGCACCACAACCTACGATGACAACCTTTTTGCCTTTTAGGAAATCTGCTTCGTTCGCAAATTCTGCTTTGTCCATAAAGCGGCAAACACCAAGCTGAGCAAGTTGCTCGCGCAGGTTCAAGGTATTGAAATAGTTAGACATGTCGAATACTCCGTGAAGAAAATGTTGTCCTTGAGCGATAACCACATGACAAGCTGTGTTATCGAATTGTCCCCATCATAGATCAGGCATTTAGTTGCTTAAAGTGATATATTCACAACAAGTAATTGCGTTTTTTGCAACATGGAAGTCTTGCGATGAACATTAAATATTTGCAGTTGTTCATACATTTATGCGACAGCAAAAGCTTTTCAAAAACGGCAGCGGCGATGCATGTCAGCCCCTCCGCACTGAGCCGTCAAATTCAAAGGCTGGAGCAAGAAGCTGAGCAACAGCTTTTTCAACGGGATAATCGCAGTGTCGAGCTTACTGCTGCTGGCAAAAAGCTTCTGCCTATCGCACTCAAAATTTTGAATGAGTGGCAGCAATACCAAGCCCAATTCAATACATCAGAGAACGAACTCGTCGGTGAAATCCGCCTATTCTGCTCGGTCACGGCAAGCTATAGCCATCTTCCTGAGCTACTTTCAGAGTTCAGGCTTCGTCATCCTCGCATTGAATTGAAAGTCTCGACCGGTGATCCCGCACAAGCGATTGATAAAGTCCTGTCAGATGACGCAGATATAGCAATCTCCGCGCGCCCAGAGCAGCTACCTGCGAAAATCGCGTTCGAACCTATCAGCGATATTCCATTGTCAGTAATCGCCCCAGCTGGCGTTAGCAGCTTCGCTGACACGCTTCACAGTCCAACACCTGACTGGTCATCGGTGCCGTTTATTGTGCCTGAGGCAGGAACAGCAAGAGAGCGTGCGAATACTTGGTTTAAGAAAATGAAGATAAAGCCAAGCATCTACGCACAAGTGTCCGGCCATGAAGCCATCGTCAGTATGGTAGCTCTCGGTTGTGGAGTCGGTATTGCGCCGGATGTGGTGATCAATAACAGTCCAGTCAGAGAAAAGATTGAGCGCTTAAAGGTCGCGCCGATCAAACCGTTTGAGCTGGGCGTTTGCTGCCTACGTTCACAAAAGGAAAATCCGCTGATTGCCGCGCTTTGGGAGGTGGCGGAGGAAAAGTCCATCTAACCTTTCGCTCACTTTCGATACTGTCTCAGCATCGCGATTCTTAGCCACACCGATATAAATTACTGATGACTATCCTCTCTTTATAACGAGGCATAAGAGAGGTAGGTCATGAGCGTAATAGAACGAATAGGAAAAGCATTAGAACCGTTGATGCTGGTAATGGGGCTAGTCAGCCCAATCGCAACGCTACCTCAGATCTACAAACTTTACTTCTCGCACACCGAACATGCCGCAGGTTTGTCACTCACGACCTGGGTGCTCTATTCATTTATCGCTATGCTTTGGACTATTTACGGACTTTACCACAAGAACCCGACCATTTGGGTTGGCAACGGGCTAGGCTTTTTGATGTATCTCGCCATGGTGGCAGGGATCATTGTGCGAGTAGGGATAACGTTTTAGACGACATTCGGCCATGTAAAAAGCACGCTAAGTGTTTTTTACAAATCGCAGACGAAAGAAAGCCCTGCTATTG
>NZ_JAJUBB010000079.1 GCF_028683135.1 Enterovibrio qingdaonensis | reverse complement strand
CTCCCAACCGAGGAATTCACGCGCTGCTTTGATTTCTTCTGCGCCCAATGGTGCGCCGTGACAGTCGTGTGAACCTGCTTTGTTTGGTGAGCCGAAACCAATGATGGTTTTGGTACAAATCAGAGTTGGACGACCGGTTTCTGCTTTTGCCGCTTCAATCGCTGCGTTGATCGCGTCAGCATCGTGACCATCTACCGCAGGGATTACATGCCAGCCGTATGATTCAAAACGCTTAGGCGTGTCATCAGTGAACCAGCCTTCAACGTGACCGTCGATAGAAATACCGTTGTCATCCCAGAAAGCAATCAGTTTGCCAAGACCTAGGGTTCCTGCCAGTGAGCATGCTTCGTGAGAAATACCTTCCATCAAACAGCCGTCGCCCAAGAACACA
>NZ_JAJUBB010000078.1 GCF_028683135.1 Enterovibrio qingdaonensis | reverse complement strand
TTCCCAACCGAGGAATTCACGCGCTGCTTTGATTTCTTCTGCGCCCAATGGTGCGCCGTGACAGTCGTGTGAACCTGCTTTGTTTGGTGAGCCAAAACCAATGATGGTTTTGGTACAAATCAGAGTTGGACGACCCGTTTCTGCTTTCGCTGCTTCAATCGCTGCGTTGATCGCGTCAGCATCATGACCGTCTACTGCAGGAATAACGTGCCAGCCGTAAGATTCAAAACGCTTAGGCGTGTCATCAGTGAACCAGCCTTCAACGTGACCGTCGATAGAAATACCGTTGTCATCCCAGAAAGCAATCAGTTTGCCAAGACCTAGGGTACCTGCCAGTGAGCATGCTTCGTGAGAGATACCTTCCATCAAACAGCCGTCGCCCATGAACACG
>NZ_JAJUBB010000077.1 GCF_028683135.1 Enterovibrio qingdaonensis | reverse complement strand
TACGTGTTGTGGTCAACGATGTCGTGGCCTTCACGGTTGAATTGTGCAGCCAGTGCTTTTTCAGCCAACGCCATACCCACTGCGTTGGTGATACCTTGACCCAGTGGACCCGTGGTGGTTTCGATACCCGGTGCGTAACCGTATTCTGGGTGGCCTGGGGTTTTCGAGTGCAGTTGACGGAAATTTTTCAGGTCGTCGATAGACAACGCATAACCGGACAGGTGCAGCAGAGAGTAAATCAGCATAGAGCCGTGGCCGTTTGACAGCACGAAGCGGTCACGGTCAGCCCACTCTGGGTTTTGTGGGTTGTGGTTCAGGTGGTCACGCCACAGGACTTCGGCAATATCTGCCATGCCCATAGGGGCACCTGGGTGGCCTGAATTGGCTTGTTGTACACCGTCCATGCT
>NZ_JAJUBB010000076.1 GCF_028683135.1 Enterovibrio qingdaonensis | reverse complement strand
CTTCCCAAAACAGATGGACTTTTCAATACCTACATAGCGTCCAAAAGGTTCAATCTCGTTGAAAGAGTTACGTAGATAGAATCGAACGGCTTGAGTATTAACCCTTCGAGTTGACAGCAACACCTTTGTATACCCACGATTAAAAGCTTCAACTTCTAACTGGCTGAGAAGGAGACCGCCAGCGCCAGCACAATTAGAGTACATTCGTTTGAACTCACAAGTGTTTGGCTCGTAATACCTAAACACACCACAAGCAACTGCGATTTTGTTTACGTAAACGACAATACATCCATCTTTGTCAGGATCAAAATCGTCTACTGAAAATGAATTTTGGCCTGAGTCACCAGTGATATTCTTCAATTTCAAACTTAGCTCTGATGCCAATCCCCTGAAATCACAGTCACTAGGAGTTAGCCACTTACTCTCAAATTCCATAGTTCACATAACGCC
>NZ_JAJUBB010000075.1 GCF_028683135.1 Enterovibrio qingdaonensis | reverse complement strand
CTTCTACTTCTACTTCTACTTCTACTTCTACTTCTACTTCTACTTCTACTTCTACTTCTACTTCAAACTCGCTTCTCTGTATCCGTTCCTTGTTATAAGAAGCGAAGCAATAAATCGAAAAAGGGAATGGATAAGGATAATGTCGGAGTTTTGCCAGCTGACTGTTAGTGTGTAGTAGCAAATTAGGATGATGAAAGGGGGCCTCTGTTTAGTTTGTGCTAATAGCCAATGACGTTTAGATAGTGGGTGAGCCAAGTATCAACATACTACAAAACACAGTTATCCACAGGTTGCTGTGAGTATTGTGTGGTAAAAATGTGTGAAAACACGGCTTTCGTGCGGATTCTAAGCAAATACGGTTATTTTAATAAAAAATCGAAAAAAGCCCTTGCCAATGTGATCTTAGTCTCTATAATGCCGCTTCACCGACACGGAGAGCGGCTTCTAACAAGGAAACGT
>NZ_JAJUBB010000074.1 GCF_028683135.1 Enterovibrio qingdaonensis | reverse complement strand
GCAGCCATGCGCATTGCGTTACGCGCGTACTCCATGAACATCAGGAAGGTCGCGCCGTAAGGAACAAAACCACCGTGCAGTGCGATACCGTTGATGATCGCGGTCATACCGAACTCACGCACACCGTAGTGGATGTAGTTGCCTGATGCGTCATCCGCTGTTACAGCTTTCGAACCAGACCACATGGTCAGGTTTGACGGTGCAAGGTCCGCAGAGCCGCCCATGAATTCTGGCAGCATCGCACCAAACGCTTCAAGCGCGTTTTGTGACGCTTTACGTGATGCAATGTTTGCTGGGTTCGCTTGCAGATCAGCAATGATTTGGCTCGCTTTCGCTTCCCACTCAGCTGGCAGGTCGCCGTTCAGACGACGCTTAAGCTCCGCCGCTTCTGCTGGGTATGCAGCTGCGTATGCGTCAAATTTCGCATTCCAATCCGCTTCTTTTGCTGCGCCTGCTTCTTTTGCATCCCATGCGCCGTAAACGTCGGCAGGGATTTCAAATGCTGGGTG
>NZ_JAJUBB010000073.1 GCF_028683135.1 Enterovibrio qingdaonensis | reverse complement strand
AATGAGCCTGCGGTTAACCGCAATCTCGATATCGATTTGAACGTGATTGCCTTCTACACCAAAGAGCTCGCGAGCGTTGAACACTTCATCGAGCAACACGCTAAACAACATAACCCTCAGGATTACCAACTACTACAAACTGTTCCTGGCATTGGCCGTATACTGGCTCTGACCATCCTCTATGAAATCGGCAGTATCCAACGCTTCCCTTCCGTTCAACAGTTCGCTTCTTATTCCCGTTTAATTAAATGCAAAGCTGAATCCGCAGGAAAGCAATATGGCACCAGCGGCAATAAGATCGGCAACGCACACCTTAAATGGGCATTCTCCGAAGCAGCGGTGCTTTACCTTCGTGGTAACGAAAGAGCAAAGAAATACCTTACCCGTTTACAAAAGCGGATGAGCAAAGCCAAAGCCTTGTCGGCACTCGCTCACAAGCTGGGACGATGCGTTTACTTTATGTTGAGGAACAAAACTGTCTTTGATGAACGTCGCTTCTTACCCGAATAAGTCGCACGATGGGCTGAGCTGCACGTC
>NZ_JAJUBB010000072.1 GCF_028683135.1 Enterovibrio qingdaonensis | reverse complement strand
AACATACGAAACCTCTTGGGGTTGTATGGTTAAGTGACTAAGCGTACACGGTGGATGCCTTGGCAGTCAGAGGCGATGAAGGACGTAGTAACTTGCGATAAGCGTAGATAAGGCAGTAACAGCCACTTGAGTCTACGATTTCCGAATGGGGAAACCCACGTGCATAAGCACGTATCCCACACTGAATACATAGGTGTGGAGAGGCGAACTCGGGGAACTGAAACATCTAAGTACCCGAAGGAAAAGAAATCAATTGAGATTCCGGCAGTAGCGGCGAGCGACCCCGGATTAGCCCTTAAGCGGTTTAAGTGTTAGTGGAAGCCTCTGGAAAGTGGCGCGATACAGGGTGATAGCCCCGTACACGACAATGCTTTTATCGTGAAAACGAGTAGGACGGGACACGTGTTATCTTGTCTGAAGATGGGGGGACCATCCTCCAAGGCTAAATACTCCTGACTGACCGATAGTGAACCAGTACCGTGAGGGAAAGGCGAAAAGAACCCCTGTGAGGGGAGTGAAATAGAACCTGAAACCGTGTACGTACAAGCAGTGGGAGCC
>NZ_JAJUBB010000071.1 GCF_028683135.1 Enterovibrio qingdaonensis | reverse complement strand
GTGGTCAAAACACGCACTGGCTGACGCCCATTAAATCTAAGCTAAGGTATGAAATTATTGAGTCATACAGCGACTATGATCATCTTGTTGAGCTGCCGGTCTCTCCTCAAGCTCAGCAGCAAGCGCCATACCTAGGAGACACTTGGACAGCGAGACTGGTACTCATCCCTTCACCAAAGGGAGAGATAAAAGGCTTTATTACGTCTTGCTTATGTCCAACAACGTATGAGTTGGAAGCACTGCTCGATGCTTACTGGCAACGTTGGGAAATAGAGCGGGGTTACGGTGAGCTGAAGCAGTATCAACTGTCGAGCAAGCCACTCTTAAGAAGCTTGAAGTACGAAGGCATATATCAGGAGATGTGGGGCATCCTCACGTCTTACAACATAGTGCGTTTAGAAATGGCCGCAATGGCCATGGAACACAAGGTTGAGCCGTTGAGGATAAGCTTCATCAACGCACTTTACCTCATCCAAGATGAATTTATCTGGTCAGACGGGAGAAGCCCTGGAGCTATCCCAAAGGCGTTAAAAATGCTTCGAGAGAATGGAAAGCGGCTG
>NZ_JAJUBB010000070.1 GCF_028683135.1 Enterovibrio qingdaonensis | reverse complement strand
TAGCACAATTCGTTGATTTACTTGGCAAAGAACTGAAGTGTAGACCTAGTTTTCTGAACTAAATCACAACCTAGCACTAGCTTGACCGGCAGATGTGCCAAACCAACAACGAGTAAGCCCACTTCCCTGACAATGAGGCAACTCGACCAAGCCTCAACAAGCGCCCTTTCTTAGCAAAAGCAGCGCAGAACAATGGCAATTTGCCGACTCAACTACCAAGGTTATTGGCTGATTGGGAAATATGCCCAAAGCGACTTTGAGCCAGAAGAACCTGACTACCGAACCACCCGAAAACTCGAATGAAGCAACCCGCGAACATTGGCATGTTTTACGGGTTAAGTGATTTAAGAAAGGAACGATAATAGTGATTTGCTGAGTCTACTCCCAACGAATCGCCAAAGGGGCAAAGAACGACTCAAAGGCATTTAAGCCATTGAAATTCCATTAAAACATAACGTTAGCATAACGGGCGTTTACTAGCCCAAACTGATTGAAACGGCTAAATCACCGTTTTAGAAAAATGCGCCACGAGTAAACGTCCCGTTCATGCTCTTGTTATGTGAACAATTT
>NZ_JAJUBB010000007.1 GCF_028683135.1 Enterovibrio qingdaonensis | reverse complement strand
CTTACGCTAAGCGGCTTTTTCCATTATGCACTTTCCCTTTCCTCTTCCATCGCTTTTAGCTGCTTTTCTAACTCAAGAAGACGGATTTCTGCCTCTAATTCGGCGACACGCTTTTCAGCATCAGAGCGTGTATCTTGCTGAATAGCATCTGCTGTTATTTGAGTTTGTTCTTTGGAACGAGCGTCCTCTAAATCTTTCATAGAGCCCGCCACGCCGCCTGCCACACCACCAGCAACAGCACCTTTAACCGCCAACTCTGGCTCACCCAGCAGTAGACCCATTGTGCCACCGAGTAATGCGCCACCAACTGCACCACGGTTACGTGAGGCATTTTCATTGTCGGCATCAAGTTCTGATGACGCACAACCCGCCAACGATAAGGCCAATATTGACGCCATAAATGCACCGGAGGTTTTCTTCGTCAGTCGCATTACATTCTCCAAGCCATAATCTTAAGCAATGCCTAAATTATTCATAAGTTTGATGAATGCCGCTAATTAGCTGTGCTTACCTCGGCGATAACTGAGTTTTATTAGCCAATAGCATTACTGACATCTTCCAAGCTGGCTGGGTCATCGATTGTCGACGGTATGGTATAGCTTTCACCGTCTGCAATCTGCCGAATTATACGCCTGAGTATTTTGCCGGATCGCGTTTTTGGCAGCCTGTCGACAATCACTGCTCGATGAAAACACGCCACCGGACCAATTTCGTCACGCACCTTCTTAACCAACGCTTTTTCTATGTCACCTTGGTTCGAAAAGTAACCATCTTTTAGCACCACAAGCCCTAGCGGCACTTGGCCTTTGAGTTCGTCATAAGCACCAACAACTGCGCATTCAGCAACTGCCTCATGACCACCGAGAATTTCCTCCATTTCCCCGGTTGAGAGCCGATGCCCAGAGACGTTAATCACATCATCTATACGCCCCATCACAAACAGAAACCCATCTTCGTCTATGTATCCACCATCTCCAGATACGTAGTAACCTGGAAACTGAGAAAGGTAGCCAGATTCAAATCTATCGTGGTTACGCCACACTGTGGCGAGACAACTTGGTGGCATGGGCCGTTCAACGGCAATAAATCCTTGCTCAAGCGGCGCACATGCTTGACCCGTTTCGTTTAGGATCTGTACGTCAAACCCTGGGGTAGGTTTGGTTGCAGACCCTGGTTTCGTCACGAAGCTTTCGAGCCCAATGGGATTGGTCGCAATTGCCCAACCTGTTTCAGTTTGCCACCAATGGTCTACAACGGGTTTGCCAGTATGAAGCTCCACCCATTCCAACGTCGGTGGGTCTAATCTCTCTCCCGCCATAAAAATGGTTCTTAAGGTAGTCATTGGATAGTTTTGGATTTCTTGCCCGTCTGGGTCTTCTTTTTTGATGGCACGAAACGCTGTAGGCGCAGAAAACAACACTGAAACATTGTATTCATCACACACTCGCCAGAACGCCCCCGGATCGGGTGTTCTAACCGGCTTACCTTCAAATAAAATTGTTGTACAACCATGAATAAGCGGCGCATAAACGATGTACGAGTGTCCAACCACCCAGCCTACATCGGAGGCCGCCCAGTAAACTTCGCCAGGGCTGACATTGTATACGGTCGACATGCTGTATTTCATGGCAACCGCGTGACCGCCAGTATCGCGAACGACGCCTTTGGGCTTTCCCGTAGTACCCGATGTATACAAGA
This sequence comes from Enterovibrio qingdaonensis, assembly GCF_028683135.1. Classification (GTDB taxonomy): domain Bacteria; phylum Pseudomonadota; class Gammaproteobacteria; order Enterobacterales; family Vibrionaceae; genus Enterovibrio; species Enterovibrio qingdaonensis. The sequence continues at coordinate 237,322 of NZ_JAJUBB010000007.1, read as the reverse complement.
TATAGAGTGGGTCTGTCGCTTTTACAGGAACGCAGTCATGCGCCGTTGCCTTCTCGAATAGCGCCGCCCAGTCCGCATCGCGTTCTTGATCCAACGAGGCTTGCACTTCTGGTCGTTGGTAAACAACGACATGCTCCGGCTTCCAGCGGCTATCCATGATGGCTTTATCAACCATCGGCTTATAAGGAATGACCTTTGATACCTCTATGCCACAAGACGCGGTTAACAGTACTTTTGGTTCAGCATCTTCAATTCTAACGGCAAGCTCATTCGGGGCGAATCCACCAAATACAACAGAATGAATTGCACCGAGTCTGGCGCAGGCCAGCATGGCAAATACAGCCTGAGGGATCATTGGCATATAAATTATGACCCTGTCCCCTTTCACCACGCCAAGCTCAGATAGCATTCCTGCGGTCGTTGCGACTTGGTCTCGCAATACGCGATAGCTGTACTGTGCTTTTTTGCCGGTCACTGGCGAGTCATAGATCAAAGCCGTTTGGTCGCCTCGTCCATTTTCCACATGATAATCTAACGCTAGATAAGCGGTATTTAGCTCTCCGTCTGGGAACCAACGCTCTATGCCATTTTCGTCGCTTTGAATCGCTATGCTGGGCGGTGTAAACCAATCAATCTGTTTCGATTGTTCTAGCCAAAAAGTGGCGGGGTCGGTAACCGATTGCTTGAAAGTACTTTGGTAGGACGACATTGTCTCGCTCCTTGCCACGTTATACGCGGAGTCGTTCGCTGTATCCTGTCGAGATAGATGCCCCGACGGCGACGTTTACCGCCGGGGTATCGAAGGTCAGTTTATGGAAAACATCTCCATGAAAGTATTAACGGGCGTTTTCATCAACGCTGTCTGATCACTGCAAAGTGCAACGATTTTTTCAGCCTGACCCACTGGGAATCGTGTGAGCAAGTTACGTTTAAACTTCGCTTCGAGGACAGGAATGCCCTCTTCACGGCGACGTCTATGCCCAATGGGGTATTCAATCTCAACTTTCTCCGTGGACGAACCGTCGTTGAAGAACACTTGAATTGCATTGGCTATCGAGCGCTTATCCGCATCCAGATATTCTTCGGTATAACGCCTGTCTTCGCTGATCACCATTTTGTTTCTCAACGCATCAATACGAGGGTCGCTACGGTGGACGTCATCTTCGTAATGCTCCGCAACCAGATCGCCATGGATCAAGGGAATCGCAATCATGTATTGCAAACAATGGTCGCGATCTGCTGGGTTCGCTAAATCACCGACTTTAGAAATGATACGAATCGCTGATTCATGTGTTGTAACCTCTATGCGGTCAATCTCGTCCAACCTATCCGCTACAAGTGGATGGAGCTTAACGGCGCATTCCACTGCAGTTTGCGCGTGGAACTCTGCGGGGAAGGAGATTTTGAATAGCACATTTTCCATCACGTACGAATCGAACGGCTGATTCACTTTGAAGGTCTCGCCTTTGAATAAGACATCGTAGAAGCCCCATTTTTCAGCCGTTAACACAGACGGTAATCCCATCTCTCCTTTCATGGTAATCATGGCCAAACGAACGGCGCGCGACGTCGCATCACCCGCAGCCCAAGACTTTCTTGAGCCTGCGTTTGGCGCGTGGCGATAGGTGCGAAGAGCACAGCCATCTACCCATGCTTGAGACAGCGCATCAATCACCTGATCGCGCGAGCCACCAAGCATACGTGTTACCACACCTGTCGACGCAACACGCACCAAAAGCACATGATCAAGACCGACACGGTTATAGCTATTTTCCAGTGCCAGAACGCCTTGGATCTCATGCGCTTTAATCATCGCCGTCAATACCACGTCCATGGTTAAAGGCGGCTTCCCTTCACTCACAGCCACTCGGCTTAAATAGTCTGCCACAGCCAAGATACCGCCCAAATTATCAGAAGGATGCCCCCACTCCGCCGCCAACCAAGTATCATTGAAATCAAGCCAACGAATCATGCAACCAATATTGAACGCTGCTGTTATCGGGTCTAACTCATGGGAGGTACCCGGTACTCGCGCACCATGTCTGACGGTTGTTCCCGGCACCAGCGGCCCCATGTGTTTGGTACACTCAGGAAAACGGAGCGCCAATAAGCCACACCCCAGCGTATCCATCAGACAATTCCTCGCCGTATTGTAGGCTTCTGCTGATGTGATATCTTTATCACACACATAATCAGCAATGGTTTGCAGCAGCTCATCCGGCGCGGGTCGCTGGTTAAAATCAACGTTCTGTGACATTTTCTATCCTTCCCTGAGTCAATTAGTTTCGTTTTTCAATCGGTAGCCAATCTTGGTGATCGGGTCCAGTGTAGTCCGCACTAGGGCGAATAATCCGGTTGTTTTCGCGTTGTTCGAAAATATGCGCGCACCAGCCTGTCACGCGACTCATCACAAATATTGGGGTAAACAATTTGGTGGGTATTCCCATAAAGTGATACGCCGACGCATGGTAGAAATCTGCATTCGGGAACAAGTCTTTCTCCCGCTTCATTACCCATTCCACACGCTCAGAGACCGCGTAGAGCACCTTCTCGTCATCCGATTCAGCCAACGCCTTTGACCACGCTTTGATTAACGTATTTCGTGGATCTGACTCCCTGTAAATCGCATGACCAAACCCCATCACTTTTTCTTTTTCCGCCAGCATTGCCATCAATGCTGACTCTGCCTCATCAGGGGTTTGCCAGTTTTCAATCATCGCCATCGCTGCTTCGTTCGCGCCACCATGCAGCGGGCCTCGCAATGTACCAATGGCGGCAGTCACGCAAGAGTGGAGATCAGAAAGTGTTGAGGCACACACTCTGGCTGCAAATGTAGAAGCATTGAATTCATGCTCGGCATAAAGCACCAAGGAGCAGTGCATCACGCGCGTGTGAAGATCATAGGGGGAATGATCAAACAGCATGTCGAGAAAATACCCACCGATGCTGTTTTCCCGACTTTCCGAGGTATCAATACGAACGCCATCGTGGGAGAAACGATACCAATAGCAAATAATGGCAGGCAGGTGCGCCAGCAAGGTGTCCGTTTTATCTTCTTGCTCAGAGAAGTCTGTTTCGGTATCAATGTTACCCAACATTGAGCAGCCAGTTCGCATCACATCCATTGGATGCGCATCGGCAGGGATCCGCTCTAAGACTTCACGCAACGGAGCAGGAAGACCGCGTTTATTAACGAGACGTGTTTTATAAGCGTCAAGCTCAGACTGATTGGGTAGTTTGCCTTTTAGGAGTAAATAGGCAACTTCTTCAAACTCCGCGTGATTCGCCAAGTCGGTAATGTCATAACCTCGATAAGTCAATCCGGTACCTGTTTTACCTACCGTGCATAACGCTGTGCTGCCTGCACTTTGACCTCGCAGCCCTTCACCACCAAGCGGTTTGTTTCTGTCTGGCATGGTTCGCTCCTTCTCGTTAATGACTTCCTTCCGATAACGCGTCCGTTCAAAAATCAGTTGTTTTCGCTAAACAGCTGATCGAGTTTCTGCTCGTAGTCGTGATAACCAAGATAGTGGTACAACTCTTCGCGTGTTTGCATCGTCGCAACCACACTTCGCTGATGCCCTTCGGTTTTAACTTGCTCATAAACGTTGAGTGCCGCCTGATTCATCGCTCTGAATGCCGAAAGCGGATAGAGAACCATCGATACCCCTACCTCGCCCAATTCCGATACCGAGAACAGTGGTGTCTGGCCAAATTCTGTGATGTTCGCCAAAACGGGCACATTGAGTGCGTCTGTGAATTGTTGATACTGCGCAAGTGTATTTATCGCTTCTGGGAAGATCATGTCTGCTCCTGCTTCGACGCAAGCAAGAGCCCGCTCAATCGCGGCTTCCATTCCTTCCACAGCCAGTGCATCTGTGCGCGCCATGATGACAAAGTTGCTATCCTGCTTGGCATCAACTGCCGCCTTCACCCTATCGACCATTTCGCCTTGGCTGACAATGGCTTTGTTAGGACGATGACCACACCGCTTCTGAGCAACCTGATCTTCAATATGAACCGCTGCCACACCTGCACGTTCCATCTCTTTCACGGTACGCGCGATGTTAAACGCACCGCCGAATCCCGTGTCGATATCAACAAGCAAGGGCAGATTTGATGCGGCAGTGATCCGTCTTGCGTCTTCCAGAACATCATTCAGCGAGGTCATGCCAAGATCTGGCAAGCCAAATGACGCGTTGGCGACACCGCCACCTGACAAGTAAATCGCATGGTGGCCCACTTGCTCCGCCATCATCGCGGTATAGGCATTGATGGTACCCATCACCTGAAGAGGTTTATGGCTATTAACGGCTTCTCGAAATCGTTTCCCTGCACTCATGACGCCATCTCCTTATGATCTTTCAGCCTTGCTGCAGCTAACTGTCCACTTCGACGTATATGTCTGCGCATCAACATTTCCGCAAGTTCTGCGTCACGATCTTCCAGTGCAGTCAGAATTTGAAAATGCTCATTCAATGCCCTTTCTGGTCGGGACTGCGTTCGTGTCGACTGTTTTCGATACATCCGAACTAAGTGATACAGCTCATCGCACAGCAACCCAATTAGCTTGCTGTTTCTGCTTGCTTGAATGATGCGATAGTGAAAATCAAAATCGCCTTGTTGATGAAAATAGGTCGCACCATCCACTTCATCGATATGCTGCTGATGACGAACGAGCAACGCGCGCAGACTCTCAAGCTCTCGCTCGGTAATGTGTGCACATGCTTGTCGAATAGCCATTCCTTCTAATGCCTCACGCACCGCATAGATTTCAGAGAGTTGCGCTTCACTAATCGTCACCACTCGCGCCCCTACATGCGGTATGCGCTCGATGAGTCCCATGGTTTCTAAACGCATCATGGCTTCACGAAGCGGCCCCCTGCTCACATTTAGTTCTCGAGATAATTCGGGCTCCGAAATTTTAGAACCGGAATGGAATTTTCCAGAAACAATGGCTTCAATCAGCCACTCGGTCATTCCCTCGGATTTGGTCACATCTTTCAAAGTAAACACCCTCTGCCACTCACAACAATTTGTTAACCGCTCCCGCAAATAACCATTCATTGTCGACAATATAATCAGTAATGATTAATTTATAGCCTAAGAAACCGCATTGATACAGAATATTGTCAACAATCATTGTTAGACATTAGTCTACATCACATTAACATCCACTCTGTACTTACCGCACAATTTGGCTTGTCATCTGAAAAATTCATGCAGTTGAAACTGTGAATCGCTACCAGAACAAGCAAGATTTTATTCCCAGTTACCGACTACAGATCTAACTCTGACGAAATGAGCAATGTTTCCTTCAACGAACTCATCTACTTTATTTATTGCGCAATTTAAGTTGCGTTAATTACATATAAATCAATAGGTAAATTATTTTTTCTCGAGGGATTCACAATGGATGTTACACGCTCTAGCAAAGGGTTCACGCTGTCGGCTGTCGCCGTCGCGTGTATGTTTGCTTTCAACGCGCAGGCTGCAACCGATTGTTCGACCATCGAACAATGGTCTGCTGACAAGGCCTACGGCGGTGGCTCTACCGTCCAACATAAAGACAATGTGTATAAAGCCAATTGGTGGACAATGGGCAACAACCCAGCAACATCATCTGGTCAGTATCAAGAATGGAAGCTCGTTGACCAATGTGACACTGGCACTGTAGAGCCGCCTCCTAATAAAGCCCCCACTGTTTCGCTAGATTCCCCAACCACTACTGACAAAATCACAAACGGTGACGTTGTCACGATTACCGCAACAGCTGCAGATGTTGACGGCACAGTAGCAAGCGTTGAATTCTTTGTTGACGGTGTATCCGTTGGTCTTGATAAGACAGCACCTTACTCTGTCAGCTGGAATGCGACAGAAGGAAACCATACAATTTCGTCGAAAGCGACGGATGACAAAGGCGCGGTGACTGAAAGTACTGGTGTCAGCGTCACTGTCCAAGCGGGTAACGTTGTTCCAGATAATGAGCCACCAACTGTTTCTGTCAATGCTTCCGCTCTGGCCGTTGACCAAGGTGCGACTGTTACGCTTACGGCCGACGCTGCTGATACAGACGGCACCATCGCTAACGTTGACTTTTATGCCGCTGGTCAACTCGTTGGCTCAGCAACATCCGCACCATTTAGTGTGGATTGGGTAGCAAACACTGCGGGCAACATTTCTGTCTATGCAAAAGCGACTGACAATGACGGAGCCGCAACAGATTCTTCGCTCATCTCTATCAACGTCACCGGACAACCAACCGTTTCAAACTGTCGCCCTGACGGCTTGTACCAAACTGAAGGTGTGAACGTTCCTTACTGTACGATTTACGATGCAGATGGCCGTGAACTGATGGGCACTGACCACCCTCGCCGTATTATTGGTTACTTCACCAGTTGGCGTTCAGGTGATGACCCACAAGCCGCTTACCTTGTAAAAGACATCCCTTGGGAAGAACTCACTCATATCAACTATGCCTTCGTCAGCATTGGCGCAGATGGCAAAGTAAACGTTGGTGATGTGAATGACCCAGCTAACGTTGCAGTTAACAAAGAATGGCCGGGCGTTGAAGTTGATCCTGCACTGGGCTTTAAAGGTCACTTTGGTGCGCTTGCAACCTACAAGAAGAAGCACGACGTTAAAACCCTCATCTCAATAGGTGGCTGGGCTGAAACGGGTGGTCACTTCGGAACTGACGGTAATCGCGTGGCAGACGGTGGCTTCTACACCATGACCACCAATGCTGATGGCTCAATCAACCACGCTGGCATTCAAAAATTCGCAGATTCAGCTGTTGAGATGATGCGTCAATACAAGTTTGACGGCCTAGATATTGACTACGAATACCCAACCTCTATGGCGGGTGCGGGTAACCCAGACGATAAAGCGTTTATGGAACCACGTCGCGCTTATTTGTGGGCATCTTACCAAGAGCTAATGAAAGTCCTGCGTGAAAAGGTTGACCGTGCGTCTGAGCAAGATGGCGTTCACTACATGCTGACTATCGCAGCACCATCTTCAGGCTACCTGTTGCGCGGTATGGAAACATTCGATGTCACTAAGTACCTCGACTACGTCAACATCATGTCCTATGACTTGCACGGCGCTTGGAATGACCACGTAGGTCACAATGCGGCACTGTATGACACAGGTAAAGATTCTGAACTGGCAGCGTGGAACGTTTACGGCACTAGCCAATACGGCGGTATCGGTTACCTAAATACAGACTGGGCATACCATTACTTCCGTGGCTCAATGCCTGCAGGCCGTATTAACATCGGTGTTCCTTACTACACCCGTGGTTGGCAAGGTGTGACCGGCGGCGAAAACGGCCTTTGGGGTAAAGCTGCGCTTCCAAACCAAGCTGAATGTGCCCCTGGCACAGGTGAAGGTGAGAAGAACAATTGTGGTAACGGTGCGATTGGTATCGACAACATGTGGCATGACAAAAATGCCCGTGGTGAAGAAATGGGCGCAGGCTCTAACCCAATGTGGCATGCCAAGAACCTCGAAAATGGTGTCTTTGGTAGCTATGCATCCGCGTATCAACTAGACCCAGCGACTAACCCAGCTCACGTGCTATCTGGCAGCTACGCTCGCAACTATGACAGCGTTGCCGTTGCACCTTGGTTGTGGAACGCAGAGAAGAAAGTCTTCCTGTCTACCGAAGATGTTGCATCGGTTTCCGTGAAATCTGATTACGTCATCGATAAAGGCATTGGCGGCATCATGTTCTGGGAACTGGCAGGTGACTATAACTGTTACGTATTTGATGCAAACGGTAACCGTACTACCACTATCGACAAGACTGAAAATGCTTGTGCGACAGGTAATGGTGAGTTCCATATGGGTAACAGCATGACCAAAGCGATCTATGACAAGTTCGCGGCGGCCACCCCTTATGGTAACAAGGTTTCAGAAGTGCCGATGCCTACTGAAGCAGTTGATATCGCAGTCTCTGTCGGCGGATTTAAAGTGGGTGATCAAAACTACCCAATTAATCCAAAAGTCACCTTTACCAACAACACAGGTACTGATCTACCGGGTGGAACCGAATTCCAGTTCGACATTCCAACCTCTGCACCTGACAACGCGAAAGATCAATCTGGTGGCGGTCTAAGCGTCATTTCGTCTGGTCACACTAAAGCCAACAACATTGGTGGTCTGGAAGGTAACATGCACCGCGTATCTTTCTCTTTGCCTGGTTGGAAAACACTGGCTGCGGGTGAAACGTATGAGTTAGATATGGTGTACTACCTGCCAATTTCTGGCCCTGCGAACTACACCGTGAACATTAATGGTGTGGAGTACGCCTTAGCGTTTGAGTACAGTGATTTACCTCTGGCTGATCTGGGCGCAGGTCCGGTTGACCCGGGTAATCCAGACCCAGGCACGTGTGATACCACTGGCCTTAATGTTTATCCAAACTTCCCGCAGAAAGACTGGGCAGGAAACCCAAGTCACGCCAACTCCGGTGACAAAATGGTGCATGAAGGTGCTATCTACCAAGCAAACTGGTGGACTGCCTCTGTGCCAGGTAGCGACGGTAGCTGGAGCAAAGTGTGTGGCTAACGCGCATTAAAACAAAGAGTTAAATTAATCATAAACCGGCCTCTATGGCCGGTTTTTCTTTTGCATATCCCACTGAAATACCCTGTCATTTTCTCGATGAGAGCGTATGATACGCGTTGTTTTTGACCATTTTCCCTGACATTTTTAAGACTAATTCCGTATGTTTTTTAAACTCTTTGAACGTATAACACTTGCCTTCCCGCAAGCAGAACCGGAACAACCGCCCAGCTCCTTGCTGGCCTTTTGTCGTCACTATACAAAAGGGTTTGAGAAGCCGCTGCTGCTTATGTCTTGCCTTACTGCCCTTATTGCTATCGCTGAAGTCACTTTATTCGGCTTTCTTGGTCAACTCGTCGACTGGCTTTCTAGCCAAGAACAGAGCACTTTTCTCGCCAATGAAGGGACCACATTACTTTGGATGGGAGCCTTAATTTTAGGCATGCCGCTACTTGTCGCCCTTCATTCGCTGGTACTGCATCAGTCTTTGCTGGGTAACTATCCCATGTCAATTCGCTGGTTAGCGCATCGATACTTGTTAAAGCAAAGCATTGGTTTTTATCAAAATGACTTTGCCGGGCGCATCGCCACTAAGGTGATGCAAACCGCCTTATCTGTACGCGAAACCGTGATGAAATTGCTCGATGTAGCGGTATACATTTCAGTTTACTTCTTCAGTATGCTTTTTATCGTTGGGCAAGCCGATATTCGACTGATGCTTCCCTTGCTGGTCTGGTTACTCGCTTATATCGGTATTCAGCTCTATTTCGTTCCAAAACTGAAAGCTGTTTCGACCGAACAAGCGGATGCTAGATCGCTCATGACGGGACGTATTGTCGACAGTTATACCAACATTGCCACCGTCAAACTGTTCTCACACACTGACAGAGAAACTTCGTATGCAGAAGAAGGTATGGAGACCTTTATGGATACGGTTTATCGTCAAATGCGCCTAGCGACTGGCTTTAATATCGCTGTGGAGATCATCAACTATGCTCTGGTCTTCGCTATTTCAGCTATATCTATATGGCTGTGGCTCGATAGCCAAATCTCCATCGGTGCTATCGCTATTGCAGTGAGCCTCGCCTTGCGCATTAATGGCATGTCGAAATGGATCATGTGGGAAATTGGTTCTCTGTTTGAGAATATCGGCACCGTTGTAGACGGTATGAGAACCTTATCAAAACCCGTAGAAGTCACAGATAGCCCCAATGCACCTTCACTTGATGTACCAAAAGGTGAGATCGCATTTAGCGATGTTTCCTTCCACTATGGCGAAGGCAAAGGCGTGATTGAAAAACTAAACCTTCGTATCAAGCCTGGCGAAAAAGTCGGCCTTGTTGGACGCTCCGGTGCAGGCAAGTCTACGATGGTCAATCTACTGATGCGCTTTCATGATGTTGAAGGCGGAGAAATCCGTATTGATGGTCAAAACATCTCAGAAGTCACGCAAGATTCACTACGCGCGAATATCGGCATGGTAACGCAAGATACGTCTTTGCTTCACCGCTCCATTCGAGAAAATATCCTTTATGGACGACCTGACGCGACAGAAGAAGACTTGTTAGAAGCCAGTCGAAAAGCACAAGCGCATGACTTTATCGAAACACTTAGTGACCCTCATGGTAACCACGGCTATGACTCTCAGGTGGGTGAGCGAGGCGTAAAACTGTCTGGTGGGCAACGTCAACGTGTCGCCATTTCTCGTGTTTTGCTTAAAGACGCACCTATCCTGATTCTTGATGAGGCCACGTCTGCCCTCGACTCTGAAGTTGAAGCGGCAATTCAAGAAAGCCTCTATCAATTGATGCAAGGAAAAACCGTTATCGCCATTGCTCACCGTCTTTCAACCATCGCAGCCATGGACCGCTTGATCGTCTTGGATCAAGGTGAGATTGTCGAAGAAGGTACCCACCAAGAATTGATTGCTACAGGCGGCATCTACGCGCAACTTTGGCAACATCAAACTGGCGGATTTATCGGCGATTAACATTCGTTTTTCACTTAACGACGGCCAGTTATTAAAAAGGGATGCATAAGCATCCCTTTGATTTTGTCGCAGAGTTGAGAATCATCTCCTACCCTTAGCGAAAGACAATCGTTAACTAAAGGAAGCCACTATGCGATTCACTCTTCTCGCTGTTACCGTTCTAACTCTGTCTGCATGCTCTGATTACGATCCTATTCCTGTTAGCCAATGCAACAAAGTGGTTAGCCACGCCCAGAAAGTATTGGGTGCATTAGCCCCGTCTAGCAGTGAACTCATGAGCCAATGTAAAGCAGCCTCAGACAGTGAGCGCGGATGTGTGTTGGCATCGTCTAAAAAAGGTCAGCTCGCGCAATGTCTATAACAGCTTGATGCTGATGACATATAGCGTTGCTGAATACTGAGCGGTATATCAAAACAACCTGAAGACCCGCGTTTTATAGAGACCCGTTGGCAGCGACATCTTCAGGTTGTTTGGCAATCGTAACTTGGCGGTTTACTCTCGTTTTTTCCCACCCACTCCCCTTCGCTATCATTCCACTTTTTTGTTGTGGGAATCACAAAACCGAAGCATACTCAATATCTTGTTGTACCCAAGGATGTGACAAGAAACCTTGTCCGGGGGCAATTGAGGGATGTAACTTTGGATACTGGATGTTTGACCTATCAGCCATGCACGGATCTGCTCCATGCTGCCAAGCTTGATGATGCGCTATTCAATTTGGTGAATGGTATAGAAATACTTTCTGCCGTTAGCCCTCAGAATTACAAAGAGCAGAAAGCGGACTTTTTCAAGCGCCATTACTCTTTCGAGCCCACATTTACCTACAAAGAAAACGTGACAAATGCGTTCCGTCTAAAACGCCATTTGTTCAATCTACCTGTCGAAAAAGTCGAAGACCCCGATCTTCAAACCATTTATGAAGATGTCATCGTGTCTTACGCGGATAAAGTCGATCAGTTGCAAAGCATTGGCAGCAATGAGTTCCTTTATAACTCACTCCGCTATTTTGGAGAGCCGACCGAAAAAGACATTCGGAACGCTACCTTTATTTTGCATTTACCTGACTCAGACGACGATGAGTGCGCCTTGGTAGACGCGCAAGGGATCCAGCATATTATGGAAGCCTTTGCACAAGGTGAAGGTTACGATTACCAACTGCTGATTGACGACAACATGATTGCCAACGCCCTGGTGTCCGGCACTTCAGTTAAAATCAACTCTTGCGCTCAAGTTCCGTTGATAGAAGCAAACGCCCTTGCGCATCACGAATTAGGCGTGCACTTGGTGACGACCCTCAATGCGCGTGCGCAGCCGTTAAAAATCCTGTCGCTTGGATGCCCTGTTAACACCATGACCCAAGAAGGCATGGCTATTTTAAGTGAGTATTTAGCTGGCCACTTGTCAATCAAACGCCTAAAAATACTGGCTCTTCGTGTGTTAGCTGTCGAATCAATGATTAAAGATAAATCTTTCCGCACCACCTTTATGATGCTGAAAGAACAGTATGGTGTTGAGCGAAATCTGGCGTTTACCATCACTGCGCGAGTATTCCGAGGTGGTGGTTTCACCAAAGATTATCTTTATCTAAAAGGCTTCCATGAAGTGCTCAACGCTTATGAGCAAGAAGAGGGATTTATGAATCTACTCTGTGGAAAAACAGCCTTGAAGCACCTCCCGCAAATTAATCGTTTGGTTGAAAAAGGCATTTTCATCCCACCGAAAAAGATCACACCGTCTTTCAACGCGCCTCAAGATAACGACGAAATACGTCGATTTATCACGCATGCCATCAAGTAATTAATCAATGTCTCAATCACTTGAGTATTGTAATTGCATGTATTGATACTTTCTGAAATAGCGCATTTACAGGTAGTTTGGGTATACTGGCTCCGATTTCATTTAGGAGCCTTTTATGCAACGTTCGACCCTCATTGGCCTAAAAATTGGGCTTTTAGCACTCTTGGCGTTTATCGCTGCCATCGGGATGAGCGTTAACGCGCCAGCTACTCACTGGCTTCAAGAGGCATTTTTAGGGCTCAGCTTTAGCTTCGGCTTTGGGCTAGGTTTGCCAGATATCGCGGCCTATGCAGCCTCTGCGTTGGTGTTTCTTGCTATCTTTTGTGCAGGGTATTTTCTTGGCAAACTTGTCGCAAGAAAGTTAGAGAATTAACCCAAACGCTCCTCTTATATCAACGCAACGTCCACCCAAACTAAGCGGTGATCCGAAGGGGCATCAAACGACAATCGGCCTCGTTTGTCTGTGATGAACGCGTGAAGCGCAGAATTCTTCAGTGGCCAGAAAACGCCACTGTCTATCACCTTCAAGTCATTAGACGGCAGCACATAGTCAAGCCTTAAGCCGCGATTGTGTGTCGCCATCGCCTTGTTCTGACCTTTATTTCTTGCCAGGTATTCAAGCGCTCCCTGACTTTTAGGCGGCTTGTCGTCGTTCATCCTAGCGTGGCCAAGTAAGGAACCAATGGCCAGTTTATCACCATCGCCATTTAGGCAATCAGCATTCAGATCCCCCATCACAACGAATGGCATATCGGCACAAATCCCCCCACTGTTTCCATCATCATCAACTAACCTCTGGTCATTAGAAATAATGGCTTCAAGCAATTTTAGTTCGTCTGCGTTCCTTTTAAGGTTTCGTTTTTCTGGACCATCGAAAACTGGTGGCGTTGGATGGCAAGCAACAAGGGTGATTGACGTGCCGTCAAGATCCACCGGAATAGCGACATGATTTTTAGACGACAATCTGAGCTTGCTTGCTACATCTGGGCTGTAATAATCGACAGGCAGTCGAGATTGGGGAAAATCTTTCCATAGCAAGGTTTGCCACGAACGAACGTCGTCGACTCGCAGCGGGTAACGGCTCAGGACAGCAAACCCATATTGGCCGTGATGACAGCCAAAACCTTGCGCACGTTCTGGCGAATTTGAAACATCATCATTCGCCAGAATCGGTAATCCCGTGTTAGAAGGCGCAAGGTATCGATAAGGATACTGCACTGCTGAACCACCAAAATTGCTGACGTCGAGATACTCGCTACAAAAGTACGCCAAAGAGCCGTCGTCTCCACCTTCACCGGGGTGATCAAATTCGCAAAGCAGCAAGACATCAGGGTTAACGTGCTGAATAATGGCGGCAAGCTTCTGAATTCTTTTGCTGTTCTGCCGAAGCTCATCGAACATTCGCGTGGGCATGTCAGCAGACATTGATACGTTAAACGTTGCGAATCGAACTGTCTTGCCTGTCATTTAGCGGTCACCATTGGGTCAGAGAACCAAATGGTAACCTAGTGCGACCTTCTAAGAACAGCTTTGCTTGTTTAGAAGCTTTGATAATGCATCGCGAATGTATTTTGCATCCGCCTCTGCTCGATGAGGTGCTGGACCAAGTGCGTCCATTGCATCAACAAAATCTGACTTTTGTATGCCTTCAATACGTTGCAACCAGTGGCCGACTTCCGTCAAGGTAAATGTCGGACGCATGTGTGCCGCTTTGTAGAGCCGACCCAACCAAAACAAATCCCACTGACTATCGCAAATGACGTCATCATAAAAACATAGAGAACTGTTAAGGTGCGCACATACATCAAACACCGACACGCCTTTCGTGAGAAGCTCTCGCCTGTCTATGCCGTGTATTTCCTTCTCGGCGTAATCATCCCAGTAGTGCCAGTTTTCAGAGGAAGATTCGGGGTTGATAAGCAAGCTAACGCTTGACCCATCAGGTAGACTGTAGCCAACTTCAATCGGATATGAAGCATCAGTGAGGCCTGAAGCTTCAAAATCGAGTGTAACCCACATATTATCGCTCCGTGATAATCAGGTGTATCCGCAGTTATCGAGTCAGGATCAAGCCAACTAATGTCCACAATCGCTTTTCCATAAGAACTTTGTGATGCATAGAATACTTGCCTAGCCAAGCCTCGTGTTGGTTTGTATTTTAGAGAACAACGATTAACTAAGACTAACTGTAGTGCCTCTTTGACATCGTGCACGTCTTAATCTTGTGCGTGTACTGATTTATTTTGGACCTTATCACTTTTTAGAATGACACTTTTCATTTAGGGCAATGAAGATTATGGATTCCAACAAGTTAACTCCCGTTATCGGCTTTGCGGGTTTCAGTGGCTCTGGAAAAACTACGCTTCTTGAGCAAGTTATTCCACATTTAAAAGCTCAAGGACTCCGTGTAGGTGTACTAAAACACAGTCACCACACAATCGAACCCGACCCTCCGAGAAAAGACAGTTATCGTTTGCGATACGCGGGTAGCGACCAGTTGCTTCTCGCAACGGCTAAACGACATATGCTTTTTTTCGAATACCACGATGACGGTGAGGAAAGAGAGCCAGAATTGACCGAATGCTTGGCACAACTCGACCATTTGCGCTTGGATGTAATTCTGGTAGAAGGCTTTCGTGATGCCACTTTGACCAAAATTGAGGTGTACCGCCCGAGTTACGAGAAACCACTTCTTTCCCAGAACGATAAAAACATTATTGCGATTGCCACGGACGACACGGCGTCAATTGAGAAGAAAGTCGATGATGCCCTTACGGTGTTGGATTTAAACCAAGCGACACAGGTTTCGCGTTTCATCCTGCACTGGCTTGATCATGGTGAGGCAGAACAAAAATACCGCGCTTTCTCAAATAATTAGTGCTTTCCATCACGAGTCAATGTGATAGACAGGTGAATACAGATATGAGACATGTCACAATCACAGCATACGAATAACTGATCCCTCTCGGGAAAATCGCCGTTAGTTGTCGCAGTTGGCAACAAACATCATTCAGAATGTGCTTTCTGATTTATCTATAAATAAAGAAGTTAAGAATGAAGTCCACCACTCGAAAAGTAAACTCGCACAAGCAAATCGCTCTTGTTGCTCATGACCACTGTAAGTCCGAGCTGGTTCGCTGGGTAAAAGAAAACAGAGAAAGCCTCTCTCAACATTCGCTTTATGCCACTGGCACTACGGGGAATTTACTTAGCAAGGAGACTGGACTTTCAATCACATCCTTAATGAGCGGCCCTATGGGTGGCGACCAGCAACTGGGTGCCATGATCTGTGAAAAGAAAATCGATGTGTTAATTTTCTTTTGGGACCCATTGAGTGCAGTACCGCATGACCCTGATGTTAAAGCACTGCTGCGTATTGCTGCTGTGTGGAATATTCCCGTTGCGATTAACCGCGCATCTGCAGGCTATCTCATCACTTCGCCAAAAATGGCGCAAGAAGTTGAAATCGAAGTACCAGACTACGATGCCTACCTAGCAGAACGCCTATAATCATTGATACCCAACGCAGTGATTTTTAACGCCCAGCTCTTGGGCGTTTTTTATAGATGAAACCTAGCTCGTAGACAGCGGATAATTCAGAGTGTCCTTGATCAAAACAAGGTGTTTCTTCACCCACGTTTTATTGATGGCTCCCCAATCTGATATTTGATACCCACCATTTTTATTCGCTCCGACAAACTGCACGTCGATATCCAGTTCGCCCAACGCATCAATCGTATCCTGTGCCGTACGCCTTGGCATGCCTGTTTCATTCATAATGGCAGGGACAGTATTGACCCCTTGTTCAATAAGATAAGCCACTAATAGACGGCGATAAAAGCTGGTTTTGGTTTTGCTGGGTACTGACAAATGAATCCCTCCTTTTTATTTCCTATCAGTGTAACGGCTATGCGTTAAGGAAAAAGAACGGCAGTGATGTTCGGTGCCAAGGCTCACAGAAGTAGCAATAGAAAGCCATATTTTACACCTCTCAGTCCTCATCGCTTTTCCCGCTTTATCTCAGGAATGACACGCCAATAGAACCTCAACCGAAAGGGTTTAATGCCAGACTAGGTGTTGACTAAACACATGCGGACCATTGTGGGCAGGAGGAAGCCAACTCATCGACATCACTACCGTCCCGTGTTCATTGTTATGGGCAATTGGTCTCGATGAAAGCGAAGATTTTCGAAAGTCAGCGAGAACTTATATTTCAGATTTCCTGCTGCTGTAACGTGATTTTTCGGCGTTACAATGAAATCAAGTTAAGCAAAAACGCTTTACAGACAAACAACTATCCATACAAGGAGGCCATTATGGCTCAGCAAAAAACCAAAGTGTCCACCCATGAAACAATGGAACATGCTTACGGTGAAGATGTAGAGCATAAGCACAATAAAGATCATATGGACTATCGTGCACATGAGCCTAGCCACGGTCATCACTTACACGGCGGCGTAGACACCCACAAAGGCACACATCACCACCACCGAACAACTCACCATCACCATCACTACTACGGCCCAGTCACCATCGTCATGGGTCCGGACGATGACGAAGAATAACCGATAAAAATCCTTCGTTGCAGATGAAGCCCGCCTCACGCGGGCTTCGTTGTTACAGGCTTGCATCTTAGGTGATACACCAACATGCATGACTCACGACTAGCCTTACTTCCAAACTGACCAAATGAGGATTCAACCATGGGAAGTGGTGATAGCAATATCGTTTTTCACATTCTGGATGTCTTTTTCAACATGGTTTGGCAGATATATTGGCCCTTAGCCTTCGGCCTGATGCTGTCATCATTTATCCGCAATATGCTCCCGGTTGATACCGTTTCAACGCACCTTGGACATACCAGTGTAAGAAGCTTATCCATTACTACATTATTGGGTGTAGTCTCGTCCTCTTGCTCTTACGCAGCGGCTTCTCTTTCCCACACGTTACTTCTTAAAAAGGCCACATTGGCTAACGCGATGGCCTTTTTAGTGTCAAGCACCAACCTCATCGTTGAAATGTTTATTGTTCTCGTCGCTTTACTTGGCTGGACATTTCTCTGGGGGGAAATCCTTGGTGGATTGCTGCTTATCTGCTTTGTTGCATTGCTTTTCTCTCGCTTCTTCCCGAAAGACGTCGAGAATGAACTGCGTGAAAAATTGGCTTCAGAAGGTGCCCCCTCTGCGAAACACGATTGCGGAATGGATATGGGCGACATGCACCATGAAGACCACAAACACATGAACCACGAGAAAGCAGCCGACGATTGTGGCATGGAGGGCATGCATAGCGAAAACCACGAGCATATGCATCATGACCATAGTATGCATACTCACAGTGAAATGCATCACGACGAGCCCAAAAGCGACTGTGGCATGGACATGGGCGGCATGCACCATGAAGACCATAAACACATGAATCACGAGAAAGCAGCCGACGATTGTGGCATGGATATGGGTGCAATGAACCATGCTTCACACGAGCATATGCATGGTTCCGGCACACATGAGATGTCACATACCACACCGAGTAAGGTGACCAAAGCCGCCGGTTTTTTCCATATGGACTTGGCGATGATAGGCAAAGAAATATTGATTGGTGTCGTGGTCTCTTCATTGCTGATCGCGATTGTCCCATTGGACGGCTGGCGCGCACTGTTCATTAGTAGTGATGCCAACCTCCCTGTTTGGTTGCATTCATTCCTCGATGTGATCATTGGCATTTTCGTGGCCATGATTGCGTATGTTTGCTCTGTCGGTAACTTGCTTCTTGCCGCCGCACTTTGGCACGGCGGGATTTCCTTTGGCGGTGTCATTGGCTTCATCCTCGCCGATGTCTTGACCATTCCGATGATGCGGGTCTACCAAAAATATTACGGTCATCGCCCTGCAAAATGGATGGTTGGCCTGCTGTTTATCGCGATTCTCTTAACCGGTCTATGTGTTGACGTGGTATTCCATGCGCTGGGCTTTGCCGTTAACGACGCGTCACTAAGACCTTTGATTCAAGACGGATTTGGCATGAACTTTACGACGATTATGAACTTGATCTTCATACCTCTGTCGGTTTGGTTTTACAACGTCGGTAAGAAAGCCAATGCCGGAATGGGAATGAGCATGTAATCATGAGCGGGGGCGCATAACGTCCCCGCTTTACATTAAATGGTCGATAGTTAGATCAGGCTGAAGCGTCCAGTTTTTGTCGGGAACAACTTCGCAGAATTCGTTCCTTCGTCTTCCTTGCGTTTGTCACTGATACGCGTCATCTGGCCGTAACCTGATGAACTATCCTCCTAGGTAATTGTTTGCAGTCGCCCCAAGGAAAATGGATGTCTGATTCAAATCCGCTCCCCCATCACAAGCACATGAGCGTTTGGGGTGTTGCCGCACTCGGAATAGGCTCAATGGTCGGAGCCGGTGTTTTTGCGCTCTTGGGCCAAATCGCTATTAATGTACGTGGAGATACATGGATTGCCTTTGTTCTCGCTGGTATCGCGGCGTTGTTCTCTGGATATTCCTATGCGCGGTTAAGTGCCGTATTCCCATCTCGCGGCGGCGTCACTGATTTTTTCGCGTTGGGTATTGGTTCTCCTATCATCGAGCGCGCTCTCGCGTGCTTATACCTCATCACTCTCATTTTGACGCTGGCCCTGATTGCCAAAGCATTTGGGGCATATACCGCACGTATTCTTCATCAACCCGACCACAGTGACTGGGCAAATATCTATGCCACAGGCATTATGATATTGCTGACAATCCTTAATTTGTTGGGGGCAAAAACGGTAGGCCGTGTTGAACTGATTCTGGTTGCCGTAAAACTTGTCATTCTTTTCCTGTTTATCATCGTCGGTGCAATTACACTCAAGCCATCAATGCTAAACGTGCACCAAGACGTGCAGACATCAATGATGTTCTCCAGTGTCGGCCTCGCTTTCTTTGCTTATTCTGGTTTTGGATTGATGGCCAGTGCATCTGCAGATGTCACCAATCCGGAAAAAGATATGCCTCGCGCTTTTATGCTCGCGATAGGGCTCGTGATCGTGCTGTACGTGGTTCTTGCGCTTGTGGTGCTAGGAAACGTCAGCCCCGAAGATCTGATCAAATATACCGACACCGCAGTCGCTCAAGCTGCGGCCCCTATTCTCGGTAGTTTCGGCTTTTTCCTTGTATCACTTGCGGCACTCTTTGCGACGGCCTCTTCCATCGTGGCAAACATATTTTCCATGCTGAATGTCTCTAAAGAGATGGGAGGATCAGGTATTCTTCCTCCTGTATTTAGGAAAACGTTACTTGCCGGTGGCAGCCAGGGGTTTTTCCTTTTGATTGCATTGGTCATGTTACTGACAAATTTTTTCAACCTGTCATTCATCGCCAACGTGGCGAGTGCAACCTTTCTGGCCTGCTATATCGCCGTCTTTGTCGTGTGCTGGCGAAGACGAAAAGAATGCCATGCCAACGCCATTTTACTGGTGCTAGGGTTTGTTTTTATGGTCGGTATTTTTACAACGTTTATCGCTGAAATGATTATGGCTGGACTTTGGCTCCAGTGCGGCACGCTTGCCGCAGCGATTTTCGTGAGTCTCGCCATTGGCTGGAAAACACCACCAACGATAACTGATAAACAGGAATAAACGCGGTCAATGTTCGGAGCCTTCAACCAACAGCTTTCACACATGCAAGATGAAACCAAGGGCCGCGTATACACGCTAATTGGTGTGATGATATTAAGCTTCGACAGTCTGCTTGTCCGCTTAATTGACAGTGACCCATGGACGCTCATTTTTTGGCGCGGGCTGCTACCCTCTTTGGTCTATTTGTTGGTTCAATGGCGCACGGACAAGCGTGTGCTTGAAGACCATTTTGTAAAGCCTGCATTAAGCACATTGCTCACGGCAACCCTGATTGCAGCTTCGACTATTTGCTTTGTTTTCTCACTCGATAACACGCAAGTCACCAGTACATTGGTGATTGCCAATACCGCCCCGCTTATCACCGCAGTATTAGCCTTCTTTTTCCTTAAAGAGCGACTTTCGCTTTCAACCATCATCGCGATTCTTGTTTCTGTCGGCGGTATCTGGCTGGTTTTCGGCTACCAACCCACACAAGCTGAATTGAAAGGCGATTCACTTGCTTTGGTCACGGCCCTCTCGATGTCCGTTTACCTGATCATGCTCCGAAAAACGCAAGCAAAATACGCGACGGTTTTTCTTATTTATGGCGGCTTGTTTACGGCAGGCATTGCGCTGTTTGCTGGTGCAGACCCTTTTGCGCTTACGCCACTGCATGGGTTGTACGTTTTCTTACTCTGCGGCGTGGTTCTTCCTTGTTCGTTTTTGTTTATCAACCTTGGTCCACGTTACCTTCCTGCCGCGGAAGCCAGCCTGATTCTATTACTAGAGATACTTTTCGGGCCGCTTCTGGTGTGGTTAATTCTGGGAGAGGCACCTACGGCATCGGTCGCACTGGGTGCTGGTATCATTTTACTGACGCTCGTTACCTACACCTTATATGGACAGCGGCATCGATAACGTCATGCTATGACTAAATATCTTCTTTCATCAGCCCTTTGCCCGACCCCAATAGCATATCGAGTAACTGTTCGTTACTAATTGATTCACCTGATAACACGCTTGCCAGAATTTTACTGCCGAACAGTTGCGGAGAAATCACGACATCCGCATTCACCTGCTTCACCTTGTTTAGGTTTTTGGCATCATTCACCGCAGCGACCACTTTTATGTCCGGCGAAATGGATTTTACTGAAAGGACAATAAACGCATTCGTGGCATCGTCTTCAGTCAATGCCAATACCGCTTTGCATTGCTCTGCACCTGCTTCTTTTAGAAACTCGCTGTCTGTGCTGTCCCCCGATAAGATATCGATTTTCCGTCCAATTCGCTGCTCAATACTCGGAAACTTGTCTTCATCTTCAATAGTAAGCAAGGTGACGGGCATATCTCGCTTAGATAACTGCCAAACCGTGCTTGTCGCAAGCACTGATGTACCACAGACCAAAAAATGATTCTTTCGATTCATGGGCTTTTGAACTCCTTTTACCAGTTTATTTAAACCGCCACGGATAATCGGCCCAAAGACGGTGGTCAGTGATGTCGCAAAGACAGTGATGCCAGCAATAATGACAGAGATGGTAAACAGCCTTGCTGCCTCAGTTTGCGGAATGATGTCGCCATAACCTACCGTTGTCATCGTCACCATGGAGAAGTAAAACGCGGTCATCAGATCGTGGATCCCTGGATGAAATCCGCCACCGAAATACAATGCACCGTAAGTAGAATAGAAAAGTAATACCGCAAAGCTGATAAACGCGGCAATACCCCCAGCCGTTGCGCTGGAGCGATGAAAGTCTTTCCCTAAAACCAGTAGCAATACCGCCGTGCCGGCACTTAAATACAAATGCTTCCCGAGATTAGGGAAAAAGTGCCAATTGAAGGTAAACGCAATAATGAGCAGGATAAGGCTTACCGCCCAAGCGACCCGCGCCCGAAAGAGCAGCCCCAAAGCATTCAGCATTAGGAACAAACCAAGCAATAACCAAGGTCCGTTGGCGGCGTGTGCCCAATCAATATTGGTGAAATTTTTAATATTGAATAATGCTACTAGGTCGAGCTTCTGGCCCCACACTGCGCGGAAAATAACTACTCCGTTGATAAAAACCAGACCCGCGATAAAGATATGTCTTAGGTACAATAGCAAGGAAAGAAACTTATCCCCTCGGGCTTTATCCCACTTCAATGTCTCACCACTCCACGCTGTATTCTTGAAGGGAGTATAGTGGCTAACTGACCGCGTATTTGACTATTCAATAAGACCTGAGTGAAGAAGAATCGCGGTTTGGTACATCGATAGTCTCGCTGCCTTGCACGTTTATTGAGGGGCTAAGGAAAGACTCGGGGCTATGTAGATATGCAGCGTATCACTATACTGACCACCTGCCTTCCTGTCCGTGTCCCCAATAATAATTTGAATCGGCAGCGGCGTTCCATCTGTGGAATGGTTTCGTGTCCATCGCCGCTCAGTCCCATCCAGTGGGATCGGCTCATTGGCAATAAGCATTTGATAATCTAAATCCCATTTTGAGTTTTGAGACTGGTGACGAAGCTTACCGTCATATTGTGAGTCAACCGAGAGCGCATAAGGCGCGGTGCTTTCTACCCAAAGGCGGGGCGCATGATTGATGATTTTGTTTGAGTTAAGCGACCCCAAATCTAGGTTATAATGTCGCTGCGATAATCCGTAAAATTGGATGCGTGCACTAGGCAGGACTGATGCCTCAACGTTTAAGGTCATTTGGTCCATTTCCATCGCTGAGTTTTCTTTAAACAACGACGCTCTCAATACATTGATATACGTCCCGGCGTCCAGCCACTGGCCCCCCACGAAGCGAAACTCAAACATTGCTTCGCTGTTTTCACTATCGAGATGAATCAGCCATTTATTTGCCTGCAATTGTCCTTGAGCTGAATACCATTCAAACCGCATCTCCGCTCTTTGGGCGTTAGACAGTGCTGATAGGTCATCTTCCAGATCGAGTACCACTACCGTCTTACACCCTTCAGATATTGACGCTCTCACTTTAAATTGCTGCCTGAGCGGGTAGCTGCCCGTCGCGAACACATCATAGATGTTGGAACTCGTTGTCGGTTCCAAACTCAGTACCGACGCTTCGCACATATCAGCGGTAACCTGTGCCGAAAAGAGAAGCCCCCAAGTGAGAAGAAGTAGCCTATTCCACATATAACTCTCCCAGACGCATTAACGTATCACCGTTGTCAGCGATCGTGACGTCTATGTCTTTTCTTGGGTTGGTTTTTAACACAAGCCTATACGTTCCAGGGCGCATGCCCGATATGGCAAAACGTCCTTTTCGATTGGTGAAAAACTCCAAAGGTTTGATCTGATTGTCATCAAGATACACTGCCTCTCCCACCGTCAACGGAACCGGTTCTTCGCTACCTGCAAACCTGAGTACGCCTAATGCAGTGATAACGGCATCCGATCCTATCGTGAACTGGTACCCTTGTTTGTAACCCGGATTTACCGAGAAAACGCCTTCACCAAGATCGTAGCCAGGAGGCAGATTTTCCACGTTAAAACTCACATATTGCGGGTTGTAGGCTGTCAAATCTGGGATCAACACGTTAGCTGGAGAATCGCTCACCACCCGCGCAAAACCGTCAGTGGTCGAAGGGTCAATTTCAACCGTGTTATCAGAAAGGCTTTTATGCTTCGTCACTATCGCAAACGCTTCGCCCACTTCGCGACCTACCGCGACTTTTGACCCCGAAAACGCAACTGCACTGGAAAGCTGGAGCCGTGTATTGTGGCTACGAGTGTCTTCGCTCAGACTGTCAAATCGCGTAAAATGATCGGCTCTGGCCTGAAAGCGGTTTCCTGTGTAATCCACTGAACCATTGATATTTGCGTCGCGGTCATCATCTCGTTCAATTGACGCAAAAGCCGAAATACCCTCAGTATTCCCCACTCCCTCGCGATAACTGATATCTAACCCGGCGAAGTTATTTTCATTCTGAATACGACTGACTACTCTCGTTGTTTCGCCAATTGGCCAACTCACCGTAAATGTCGTGCAGAACTCATCATCACCCGAACGGTATTTTTGATAGTCCACACGCGTGCTCCACGTTGCCTTGGTTTGGAAGAGTGCGCCAGTAACGCTGGGACTGACTGACCAATAGTTGTTTGTTTCTCCATCACCTTTGGAATAGGTCAATGACACGGCAGAGCGCAGTGCCGGGTTCACATCAAACGACGCAAAGAAGGAGCCAAAGTGCCTGACTGAGTTTAATGGCGCGGTATTGTTATCCAGTGATTCGACACCTGAGAAATTGGGACTCGTAAAATCGTAAAGAAAGCTCACTTGCGTCAGCCAAGAGAGTTCGTCAGCAATCTCCATATCGTGAGCAATACGGTACGCCGTTCCTCTTCCTAAAATGGGATGCTCACTGTGGCTGGCTATAACTTCAGTGACCCCTAGCGATGACGCCACCAATGCCGAACCGCCATACTGATAAAGTGAATCGCGCTTTTGAGCGTTAATCCCCAACGTCAGCCATGGTGCAACACCTACATCAACGTAGCCGGATAGAATTCGTTGTTCCGTATCGTACTGCAGCTCATCGTCACGAAACTCAGTCGGTGCGCCGACCAAAAATGCATATTCGTATTCCCCAGCCGCCAACAGATCATTCCCCGTCGCCACGGAAAAACTGACCCTTTCCTCCTGTCCTGACGCATCGGTGATAACCAATTCGATGTCATTGATACCCTGCGCGATCGGGATATCATTGAGATTGTAAGTGCCTGCGTTTAACGTAAACCTCTGCACCACAGCACCGTCAACAACCACATCGACATTAGACGTACGCGTCAACGTAAAAGACTGTGACGCTTTAGGCCTAACATTCCGCGTAGGAATAAGAGAAAAATCTCTGGCAATGCCAATGCCCATCACATCAACACTGTCTTGAAACAAGGTGCCAGTATTAAACATATCTCCTAGAACCAACCTTGTGCCGTACGTCGGGAAATCAACATTAAGGCGCGTTCCTTGTCGCGCGTAAACGCCTTCCAATCCGTCTAGATCGTCATATGTAGACTCATACTCAAGCGTCAGCCTCTTATAATTCAACCCAGCATCGAATCGATGGTGATAGTTGCTCTGCTTACTTTCATCATTTCCGACTCTCTGAACCAGAGAGTTAGACACGGCAGCGTTTAAATAGCCATTGAATGCGTGGGGCGCGATGAATGCAGTACTGGGCGGTTTTTCTGCCATTGAAAGCTGCTGAGTTTTCATCTGTTCACTCGGGATCGCGATAACGCTTTCTAAACTGGAAAAATCGAATGACAGATCCAGCCCAACTTGCTGAAAATCCTTCTGTGAAAGCAACGTCGCGTTCCCTTGTCTTCCCAACTTTTCTAGTGTTGATGGCATCAACATCGACTCCAAAAGGATCAATGTTGACGCTTTGGGCAATAAAATTTCGTCGTCTGCCGTTATGGTAATCTCCGTTTCACCGATAACGCTGTCGCTTACCCTCAACAAAGATGTCAGTGAAATATCACGCCCTGTGGGATTCAGTTTTTGGCTACCAGTAGCGAATGAGATGTACGCCACACACACGAGCAATATGCACGTCGTTTGAATCGTCTTTTTCATCGCGATTCGCCCACATATATACCCGGAACTACCGATGACACAGAATCCAACACCACGGAAGTATTGGGAGGAATAAAGCGTTCACCAAACAACGTCTCTGGCATTTCTAGAACGTGTTTAGTCTGATGTAAAAAACGAAACCGACTGAGAAATGTGTAACGGTCACCTCGGTTTGTCAGTGTCGCCACACCCTCGCTTGAAACACGTAGCGTCAAATCCGGTTTCTGCGAAGGGGATGAAAGATGTATTAGCGCGTTATAATGAATTTCAATGGCCAATGCTGAGCCGGACTCATTGCCCGTCCCGTCGATGATTTCTGGCATTTCAAGCGCAGGTTGGGTAAAGCGCACAAAGAAGCTTTGTGACTGCGGTAAGCTCGCATTCCCCAGCCATTGCAGCCTGAAGATTTGAACGCCGCCAACATCGAGAACAGCGGCTGGCGGAAACACAACCAAGTCTGTGTTTTCAGCATCCTCGACAACGAAGCTCCCTCCATCATCAAACACCAAATGACGAACACTGACTTCGATAGGCGTTTGTTTGGAACTCGTGTTTTCTAGCCGAATCTGTGCCGACATCTTTGGCTGTGTACTGATCTCCAACACCGTGGGAGTGATCGTCAAGGCTGTAAGTTCAAAGGACAACAGTGCGAGAAGAATGCAAAACGGCTTCATATGCATCAAGGGAATGAATCACTCCAAATTGGAAATTTCGATCGACGTACTGTTCGGGGAGAACCCTTTGACTGGCTTCATAGGGAAAACACGTGACGAATGCGGCAGCACTAAGGTTCCAACGATGTACTCACGAAATTCTCCACCACGAATTACGTGCGTTTTACTACCATCTTTTAGTGTCCAAACGGTGTCATTAATCCGCCCATAGCTGTCTCCCTGATTGGCGACTTCAACTAACCAGTCATGCTTGCCTTTTTTCAGGCTTTTTACAGACAATTTTGGCGCGGTATTCTCGGGCTTCACATTCATCAAGGTATCAAAGCGCATCAGCAATCCGATATCCAAATCCTGATCCTCGCCCCGAAGCACATTCTGCTGACGCACCGAAATTCGATAAGCTTTTGATTGTTTTATCTCGGGGTCACCAATGTATCGAACCATGACAGATTGGGATTTCCCGGGTGCAATAACGGCGGTAACAGGAATAACGAGCAAATCGTCATCTGCCGGCTGTAGCGTTTCTGCCCCTGCACTGTCCATTTTTAATGAAAGCGGTACCAATTCAACAGTCAGAGGAAAGTCGTTTGTATTGTCGATTCGCATCGACATTTGCGCGCCTTTTCCGAGCGGCGTCATCTCAGCAATCATGGGTTTAACTTGATAAGCACTCGATTGGCTTGAAAAGACCAGTCCCACAAATAGCGTTAACCTAAACAGCAGAATCTTCATCATCTAGAGGCTCCTACTTCGCAAAATGACACAGGGAGGCATACGCCTCCC
The DNA here is from genome assembly GCF_028683135.1 of Enterovibrio qingdaonensis. Taxonomy (GTDB): domain Bacteria; phylum Pseudomonadota; class Gammaproteobacteria; order Enterobacterales; family Vibrionaceae; genus Enterovibrio; species Enterovibrio qingdaonensis. The sequence continues at coordinate 210,306 of NZ_JAJUBB010000007.1, read as the reverse complement.
TGCACATCTATCTATTGCTGAGCAACGGTGATCGTTAAGGTGTCAGTGTAATCACCGGCAAACACGGTGCCAGTAGGTACGCTGATGTCCAAATCACTCGTAACCCCAGCTGCCAGCGCGGTGGAACCCGCATAATTCGCAGACGCACTAGTAGCCGTCGAAGTATCTAAGGCCACTGGGCTACCACCCATATCAAGCGACGCGGTGTAATCAAGCAAAATGCTTGAAGATGGGTCAGTGCTTTTCAAGCCTTGATTGGTACTTGTCAATGTCACGGTCGCACCCGAGGCGTAGTTACACTGTACGGTAACATCAGTAACGGTACCCGTGGTCGGAGACCCGGCATTCAACTGACCAACATGAAGGTTTGTAGAGGCATGCAAACCTGTTACCGCACAAATTGGGTCGACATTACCTGATACCTGAACAGACTGTGGTGCAGCATAAGACGCTGCAGCAAACAGCGCAGAGGCGGACATTGTTACGAGAACTAGCCTTTTCATAATTTTCTCCAAGAGTTTTTTTAACTTACGTGTATCGACTAAAAAACCTTCTTCAGCCGAATTATCTGCTTGAGTGCAGAAACTTGTATTTCGTTAATATGCGTCGTTAATTGACGGCGATACATCAATAGTAATGACATCCAAATACTCTCCCGCAAAAAATAGTTTATCTATCAACGTTATTCTTAACTCACCTTCTGAGATAAAAGGAATAACATTAGAACCATTAACATATTGAGGGGAAAGTAAATCTTTACTATTAAACGTGCTATTAATGCCCACACTAGACACAAGTATATTTAGGTCGTAGAAACTGGGCTTTTCACTCGTGTCGCTGGTCAACTTTAGACCGCCGGATCTTGAAGAGACTGACATTGCAAATGGCTGGTTACAATCCACAACAAACGGAAGAGAATGTTGCTTATTCTCCGTTATATTGACGATATTTCCAGCATTTAACTTGATATCACACCGCGACGCTATCTCACCAGATATCGTCATCGATAATGATTCTGAAACAGCTGATGCTGTTCCCGAATGAAAGATACATATGCCAACCAATAAAACTGTATTAATGCGAGAATACATCCAACCTCCCGCTTTATTATATTTTTAACAACATAGGTAAATGTAGTCTAATTTTTTGGCGTTTGTATTAGAGATACATGATTAATTAAGTACTAATCAATAAGCATGAGATGAAACTAATAATAAAGTCGTGTGGACATATTTTTTTTCATTATATGTCTTATAGGTGGGGCACCTATATGAGAAAACACTAATACTATAAATGGGGAAAGCGCTTTCCCCATTTTCTCTTTAACTATAATGGTTTAAAAACGGTAGCTTACACCCGCATAAAACCCATCCGTCGTGAAATCGATGGTTTGAATCTCGGCAGTTGCAGACTTATAACCGAGACTCAAACCCAAACCAGACTCCATCTCGTACCCCGCTTCGACACCAAATTGAATACTGGAGTCAGAGTCACTCGCCGAATCGGTCGCTGTCTTCAATTCTATATCCATAGAACCAAAACCGACTAAACCTGCCACATAGAAACTTCTGGCATCGTCCACATAAAATTTGGGTTTTGCGTTGAAGTAAAATGCCGAACCTTCCAGTGTTAACACATTGGAGAAATTAGCCTCGCCAAAAGAACGAAACTCAAGTTCCATCCCTAAATCCACGTAATCAGAAAGCGGCATTTGATAACCGACTAGGAAATCGAACCCCACATCGGCACCTTCACTAACCGCAAAGCCTGATATCTCAAATTCAGTCTCGGCACCAAACAGAACATTTGCACCGACATAGATACCCTCATTAGCTTGTGCAGCAGTGCTCATCCCCAACGCTAGCATTGCAGCATATAGTCCTACTTTTTTCATCGTCTTAATTCCCTATAAAAGCATTGTTGTTAACAAACCTCCCGAGCCTTACCGTGAAACGGTAATGGCATGCTCGGCAGTTTTCTTTCGTGACGATCGACAGCAAAAAAGTGGAGCAATATCTTCTTATTTATTATTTGTGACAACTCAAGTAAGGAAAATCCTCTTTAATTGGTTTTACCTCATGTCACACCCTGACGATTTTATATCTAACCCATTGTGAAAAATAAAATAAACTCACCAATTCAGTAGATTTACAATATTAAAATCCGAGCATGCGAGTTCCTTCACAAGGTGACTTTAAGAGTTACCTTGTTAGCGTTTTCATGTGTCATTTTTTAAATATGATTAATCGTGAGCGGGATAAAACTCACACTAAATGAGGTTCACTGACGGGATTAAATGAAGCTACTTCACAAGAAATTGCTCAAGTAACACGCCAAAGCCGCGAATAGGTTTGGGGTACTTCAGTAGACGCAGTGAATGCCACACGAGTGCCTGATTGCTTGTTACGACAGGCTTATCCAGAGCTAACTCTATCCGAGCCAACACACTCGTCGCCCGCAGTGCAGTGCATGAAATAAAGAGTAAATCTGCATCGGGATCGCAGTTAGATATCGCCGCTTGTGCAATATCCTCCGGTGATATGTACGTCATGGCGGTATCGTCTTCAAAGCCAAATCCGGCGATGTTCAACACCTCGTAACCCAAAGCGGAAAACGTCGCACCTATTTCTCGGTTCACAGCTTTCGTATACGGCGTCAATATAGAGAGTTTTCTCGCCCCCAGTTCTTCGAAGGCACGTTGCGCGGCAATTACAGGGTTAGTCACTGCTACACCTGGGCGTGTCTTGTGAACTAACTCGGTCACCCGCTCACTGCCAATTGCGACAGTGCCTGACGTGCAAGCATAAATAATCACGTCCAAATCGGTGTTCGGCAAAATGCAGTCTGCCGCCGCACTGATCCCAGGAGCCATACTTCGCAAATTCTCAACCGTAAGCGGGTTAACATTTCTGACCCGACTGGTGAACGCGCGAACATCATCAGGGTACAACGCTTTTAGGTCATGTTCGATATTGAAGTCTGTCGCCAATGCAATCACGCCAACACGACCAAGAGGAGCGACCTTTTCTAACGCATACGCGGGTACAAGGGTGTCTATTTTAATCTCATCCATTTCAGCCTATCCACACGCCGACAACTCAAAACATTTTAATCGCAATTACAATATTCACTTGGCATATTTGAACGAATTCTCATCATCGAAAGCAAACGCAAAGGTTTGAGCCAGCAAAATCATCGAGCCTGAATAATCCCGATGATCGTTGAGGTAAGAGGAAGAATAATATTGCGTTCCAATAACAAATGCTGGAACTGCCGGATTGTGCGCTCATCATTTGCATTGTATGGCGCAGGCCAAGCATCACGGATGCGAATATAGGTGTTTGGGTGAATATCTCCCTGTCGTCGAAAATCCGACATTGCCTGATTTACGATGCGTTGAACTTGATCAGCGGCACTCTCCAAAGAGCCTTGTTCCATTCCTCTAGGTAAAGGCGTCTGCGGCAAATCAGGTATGGGCATTCCCAGAGCGGAGAGCTGCTGTCTGAGGGTATCGTTGTCGCCATCCCCCTGTGGTTGTGATTGAGACTGTTCGAATTCCAGTGGCATCGAAAAACGCATTATGCTTCGCTCTTCGAAGACATTGAACTGAGGTTCAGTGCGGCTCAAAGGCAAATCAACAAAGGGGGTAGGCGTCTCGGAAAAACCCGTAACACGCACCTCATCGAGCATTGGTGGCGTCTCTTCGATATCCTGCCAAACAACATAGCTTTCTGACGAATATTCGGCCTCAACGATAGCATGCATTTCAACGTACGCGTGCCCATCTTGCATTGTTGCCGACGCCATCCGAATGCGTTCATATAAGCTTTCATTTGACTCAATAGCACGGTTGAGTCTCGCTGGTAGCCGAGCTTCGATCGTACTCGACAGTCGATGCCCATCGACGGCACTCTCGACCCAGCCGGCGAGAAATGCTGCTATCAGTGAAATTACCCCCCCAGCGGCTCCCGAAGGAGGAGAACCCCGTCGCGAGTGCCTGATTGAAGAGATAGGAATCCTAAGTCTTCTTGTTCGCAGGGTCGGAGTCCCTCCTCTACTGCGCGTGCGGCGGGCGGATGGATCCTGACGAGAAACATCCCCGTCTAGGTAGTCCGTTGTGTTTGAACTTTCAGTGAAGCCACGTTGCGTTCCTCTGTTTGATGAGGAGCGAGCTCTGAATCTTCTTGATCGTCGCGTCACTGCTCCACCTTCGCTTCGCTCATGGTGTGCAGGCGGTTCTCGGCGCGGGAAATCCCACTCCAAATTCCCTGTTGTGCGCGTTCGTTCCGCAGACTCTGAAATACGCTCTCGTGAGCGACGAGCACGCGTACCGCCTTGTCTCACCGCTTCTTGATACTGGTATCCATAGGTGGTGCGCGTTTCTGGCTCACCGTTCGATCCTCTGCGACCTCTTCGTCTGACAATCCGGTGAACTCTTGCTTCGCAATCTTGTTCTGATGGTCCGCAAGGCTGGCGCTCAGAATAGATTTCATGAATTTGAACATTGCGTCCTTGCCGCCTAAAGAACTCGTCCATCATAACTTCAGTATGGGCAACACCCGACCTGTTCTCAAAAACCCGAGTTTGACGAGGACCATCTCCCGTTGAGTATTCAACGGCCACCAAATTGATCTGAGCTCCAACATGCGTATTGTCCCTTCTGTATGCCTGAGCAACACGACTGAGATGGGTAGAGCCTGGAATAACTTGTTCAGGTAAATCTTGGCATTGAATATTTGCCGTTCGACCGTCCGCTTGTTGAGCGACATGCGCAAGTTCGTGCGCAAGCAATCCTCTGCCCTTCACTGTCAGCGGACTCAACAACCCGTCGCGAAAAACAATATGGTTGCCAATGGTGTAAGCCGCAGCACTGAGTGAGCGCGTCGAAAGATCTGCCAAATGTCCTGTGTGTATACGAACTTCACTTAAATCTCGCTGCATTCTCGCTTCGAAAAAGCGACGAGAGGTGTCATCGAGGGGCTTACCTGCTTCACGAATTGTTTGCGATACACACGTTGGTGCAACAAGTGGCCGTCGAATATGCCCTGATAACAAAGGAGAGCGGCCGACCACTGTGGCGGAAAATTCATCCGCCTCATGGTCGAGCGGATGATTTGAAGGTTGAACGCGAAGTGACGAAGTAAAGACTGAGTTTTGAACAGGTAAAGTTCGATACGCAGGCCAGCTTCTCTGAGATGAAACCGAATGGCTAATGCGCACACCGTTAGCTTCCGCCGATTTTGGCGTATTTCGTTTGGGTGTATTTCCTGCGGATTTCAGTACACGCATATTGAAGCGTTACATACTCTGTTGAGCCGAGCTTCAAGTGTATTCCACTTTGAACGGAGCAACCTTCCGTTGATTTTGATATCTCAAGAAAGGCACGCTATCTGTAAGGCTATTGGGTATAGGGTATAGGGGGTTAGGTTCGCTCGGCTGAACCCTGACTAGGGCTCTGCACCCCTATCTCATCGAGGGTTAAAAATGCAAAAAGGCCGCTGATAATTCAGCGGCCTTTTCTAATTTGGCGGAGAGATAGGGATTTATGCGGCCGCTTCGCGCCCTTCCCTTCGGGCCGTTGCTTTTTCGGCTTCGCCGAGCAACGTTGTCTCGCTTCGCTCGGCTGAAACCCTAGAGCCTAGGATTCTGCATCCCTATCTCAAAGGTTTACTCCAGATACGAAAAAGCCCGCTCATTGAGCGGGCTTAATCTAATTTGGCGGAGAGATAGGGATTTGAACCCTAGGTGCGCTATAAACGCACGCCGGTTTTCAAGACCGGTGCTTTCAACCACTCAGCCATCTCTCCGTGGTTGCGGCGAATATTACTGAGTGAATGCGTACCTGTAAACCCTTTTTCTAAGAAAATTCACTCAAACGCCTAAAAACAATACAAACCATGTTTGCATTCGTTGTTTTTAAACGTATTTCCCCAACTTTTAAATACAATTATTACAGTTTGCGCACTTTTTATTCCTTTGCGCATACAATCCTATTTTCTGCTGCACAGCTTCAGATACAATGACTTCAACACCCGCTTTCTCAATTCGGCTATGAAACAACTACTTTTGTTCGTTTGGATCCTACTGGCTTTTTCAGATCCGACACTTGCTAATGAGCAATCATCTCCCATCAAAGGGGCGGCATGCTTGGTGTCTGATGCATCGGGACGCGTACTGGTCACACGCGATATTTTAAATAATCGTATCGCTATTCCCGGCGGATATGTAGACAGCGATAATCCCGCCGATGCGGCGGTTCGCGAAACCCTCGAAGAGACAGGCATAAAGGTTAAAGCCGTTGGCGAATTGGCAAGGTTACGGAATTCTGTTTTGTACAATTGTGTCGCCTTGTCCCCTATCCCTGTGCATACCGCTGAGTCTGGTAACGGCACAGTTGCCGCATGGCACGCTGAACATTTTGGACGGGAGGTTCGAAACGTATTCCTTGTGAAACCCGAGAGCATTAATCTCGAAGACGCGCGATTTCCTGACCAAGTCAAAATGTTTCCTGAGCTGCTTAAAAAGGCTAATAGCAGTGAAATTGACGAGCGTACCGACTTTTCTCATCTCGCTCACGATTTCTCGGTTTGGAATGCCGATATTAACCGAACGATACAATCGGCAATCCACTCTCTGCCTGCACCACTCAGTGACTTTATAGGCACGCTGATCACTTGGGCTTCAAGTATGGGCAGTGGCGCGCTGTTCTTTCTATTGATCCCTATAGCCATCGCGACAGGTGGTGTTAAACGGGCTAGCAAAACGCTGCTGGTAACCATATTAGCCACCGTGATTGTCAGCTTTGGGAAACTCTATTTTGGGGTGCCGCGCCCCTTCTATATTTTCCCTGATCTTCAGCTCGCTAACGCTTCAGGGTTTGCGTTTCCAAGTGGGCATACCGCAACAGCTTTTGCTGTGTGGGGTTTGATTTACCATTGGGTAAAACAGGCAGGCCATGACCGATTAAGCATTTGGCTAGTTCCAGCATTACTTGTCGCGTTAAGCCGTGTTTACCTTGGCGTGCACTACGTGACAGACGTGATTGCAGGTGCCGTGATTGGTGTGCTGACGGTGTTTATCGTTAACGCTCTAAGTCGCCGCAACTTCAAGGAGAAACCACTGTTACTACACCCGCTGACATGGTCATTTGTGGGACTTTTGGTTGTACCATTTGCCGCTACGCAAATCCAACCCTTGTTCCTGTATTGTATGGTCTTCTCGTTTGTTTTTGCGCTGATGTTAGAGAGAAACACCCGAGCATTAAATGCTGACAAACCGATGGGAACAAAATGTGGCTTTATGACACTGGCCGTTGTGGTAATGGTTGCTGCAAATGCCTTTGGCATCGCACAGCTATCCCACTCCAGCATCGAAATACTTGCGATTAATTGCGCGGCTATCGCGTTACTTGCAGTCTGGATTGCGCGTGGCGCAGCACTGGTCAGTAAATAGAACGCAAAAAAAAGAGCACCCGAGGGTGCTCTTTTTCATAACGTGAAACTGCCGTTAGCTTTTCGCTGCATCCGCCAGTTCTTTCTCTGCATCATGGTCGATTTCAACCCCGCTGATCACGCCAGCTTTCGGATCGTTGAAAATTGATTCGTCCAGCTTGCCTTCGCTTTTCGCAACGATACAGCTCACCGCGGCATCACCGGTTACATTCACCGCGGTGCGGACCATATCCAGCAAACGGTCAACACCCAAGATCAAACCAATGCCTTCGAGTGGTAAACCGACTTGCGCGAATACCATCGACAGCATGATCAAGCCTACGCCAGGCACACCAGCCGTACCAATGGAAGCAAGTACCGCCATCATGATCACAGTGAGGAAGCCCGCCACGCCCAGATCAATACCGTAGATGTTAGCGATAAATACCGTCGCGACACCCTGCATGATTGCCGTACCATCCATGTTGATGGTGGCACCAAAAGGCACGGTAAAGGAGCCGACAGAATTCCTTACGCCCAAACGCTCTGTCACAGTACGCAGGGTAACGGGAATCGTCGCATTAGAACTTGCTGTACTGAAGGCGAACACCTGCATGTTGCGCACTTTTTTCAGGAACAAACGAATATTCAGACCCGAAAATACTTTCAGCACGGTCGGAATAACGATGAACAGGTGCAGTAGCAGCACCGCGATCAGTACGACAACGTAGCCGATAAGCTGAGCAAACAGTGCCAAACCCAAGTTAGCCATGGCTTTCGCTATCAAACAGAACACCGCGTAAGGTGCGATTTCCATGATAACAGTGACCATTTTCATCATGATTTCGTTGAGCACTTCAATCAGCTCAACCACTTTCTTGGCAGGTTTACCTACCATCAAAATACAAACACCCATCAAAATCGCAAAGAAGATGATTTGAAGCATTTCACCTTCTGACAACGCATTAATTGGGTTGTTTGGAATGATGTCGATGAGCACTTGCGAAAGTGGCGGAGCTTCACGACCAGAAAACGCCGTATCGGCGGCCATTTGCATGCCCGTACCAATGCCGCTTAGAGAGGCAATGGTGATCGCGAATGCAATCGCAACGGCTGTCGTCAGCAAATAGAGGCCAAAAGATTTGGAGCCTACACGCCCCAACGCTTTGATGTCCCCAATTCCGCATACACCGCAAATCAGAGAAAACAGTACCAGTGGAACCACCAGCATTTTTAACGCATTCACAAACATTTTACCCACCACGTGGAATAAGCCGTTTGTAACGTATGTATCAATGAACCCACCAGCAGGGTTGAGTCCAAGTATGTTTATTGCCAGTCCAAGAATAATACCTGCAACTAGGCCAATTATGACTTTGGCCGTCAGGCTTAATTTTCCATCATTTGATGCAGAATTTTGCATATCGCCTCCATGACTATTTTTCTAGTACATCATGAAGTTATCGACGAGTTGTACCGTTCCACCATTTGGCTTAAAGCCGGACTAAAAGAAAAAGTTTTTTAGCCGTCAAATCCGCTTGATTTGACGACTGAAAATTTGATTTTAGTACCTGAGTTCATGGGAAGCGTGCAAGCTAGTGCCAGAATATCTTCACGACGTTTTTTATCCCTTCACACTCTGATGATGCACGCATATAGAGGCCATCAGCGTGTTTGGGAATCTATATATATCCTGAATCCCTAATATGCATTGTCTCGAAAGTGAGCTTACAGAAACATTTTGTTACCGATATGTTAATGCCCGCAATGTTCACATTGTTTCTACAGGAAAAAACGCATCATCAAAAACGGTTAAACCAACAAGAGTTGTTCGGTAATATATGACGAGATAAACCCGTCACGAGAAGTTCGACTTAAGAATGAAAACATGCCCTGAGTGCAATACTGACGTCGCCTGCACTGCTGATTCTGGCACCTGTTGGTGTATGAGTTACCCGCCCGTTTTATCGGTACCCGCAAGTGATAATTTGGCGTGTCTCTGCCCGACCTGCCTTGCAAAGCGTGTAAACAGTAAGCTCGATGATATTTACCAAGAATACACCACAGAAGACTTAGTCCGTCTCGCCAAGCCCTACGCTGCCAACACGCAATTGATTGAGAATATCGATTACACCAAAGAAAATGGCTACATGGTGCTGTCAGCATGGTACTTACTAAAGCGCGGAAAATGCTGCGGAAATGGCTGTAGACACTGCCCTTACGGCAATGCGTCGACCAATAATGCCAACAACGTGGGCTAAATCACGGACGTTGATGCCAACTTGACGCAAAATGCGCGCCCTTCTGCCGCGTCAACTGGCTAAATTATTAGAAGAAAGAAAAATGAAAATTGTTGCTGTAACCGCCTGCCCAACAGGTATTGCCCACACTTACATGGCTGCTGCTGAACTCAAAAAAGCGGCTCAACAATCAGGTATTCAAATTAACGTTGAAACCCAAGGTGCAATGGGCATTGAAAACCCACTGAGCGTGATGGATATCGCGCGTGCTGATGTGGTATTGATTGCGTCAGACATAGAAATTGAAGATCGTGCCCGTTTTACGGGAAGTAAAATTCACTGCGTCACTATCGAAGAAGTACTCACTGACCCTGTTAGCGTGCTGGCGCGTTGTAAAACGTTATGATCACCCGGCGGGTCACTTTCCTGATTGGTGAAGACGGGTTAGCCGCATGGCGTTTGGCAAAGCTCAAAACCCTCGCAGGCTATTTTCGCTCTGTCACCATTCTCTGCAATCTGTCTCAGCGCAAACAAGCCAGTGTTGAGCATCCAATGCGGATCATGAGTTTAAGTGCTCTGCCCGGCGATTTATGCCAACTTCTTATCGAAGGTTCTGATGCAGAATTAGCATCCATGGTACTCACCAATTTTATCGATGAGCATGCAACCCTTATATCAGGGGGAAAGCGTACGGTCTCATTTTCTCCGACTACGTATGTATCACTCCCTTTCGCCGTCCAACGTCATCGACTCACCAATACCCAATTAGACAAACATGCATTGCTCGGTGAATTTGCGTTGCAAGTGTCTAAGACTGAATCACTGTCGCAAGAAGATATATTCAATGCCATGTACAAACGCGAAAGTGTCTCTTCAACATGCATGGGCCATGGCATTGCGCTGCCTCACGTGATGCTTGCGGGTATCACCCAAGCGCACATTCTTGTCGCAACATCTTCTGAACCGTTAGATTGGGCATCAAGCCGAGGGGACGTGACACGAATTGTCGGTTTAGTGCTCCCTACTCCGCCGATTCGCGAACAAATCGTCGCGTTTTCATGCTTCTCTCAGCAATTGCTCGATGACACGTTCTGCGAATATCTCACAGAAAACAACGATATCGATATTATTGAAACCATCATTCTCCATGCACTCAACGTACCGTTTGGTTAATCAAGACCACGGTATTCTGAAGGCGTCATCCCTGTTTTCGCTTTAAACACGCGATAGAAATAGTTCACGTCCTGAAAGCCGCAGCGCGTCGCGACTTCACCTAACCTGAAGTCATACCGTTTTAGCATAAACTTGGCACGGTCTACCCTTACCCAAGTAATGTAATCCGCCATGCGCATGTGCCCTTGCTGTCGGAACAATCGAGATAGATGGTTTGGCGTAATATTAAATCTGGCAGCAATCGACTCACGGGTAATAGGACGGTGAAAGTTCTCCTGAATATAAATACAGATCCCCTGATAAAGATCCTCAACCCGATTACGCGTACTGGCAACAGGCGCGGTGAGCATCGTCTGACAATAGCTCATCAACGCTTTCAGCAAGTAGCCGTCCATCGGGGCTTGCACTGGCTCTTTTGCCAACATGTTTAACGCATTCAACATATGATCGATGGAGTGACCTGTTCGGGTTTGAATGCTGTGTTTTTGCACATCATAAAAGCCCGGCTGATTCTTCGCTTTGCCGACTAGACTGAATCCCAGTTGACGCTTACCAAACAACAAGCTCAGTACGGAGCAATCTGTATCCCAATTCGGTTTATTCCAACTGTTTGGTGGAACATACAGCACGTCGCCTTGAGTGAGCACCACTTCGTTTATCGATTTGTCTTCGCTCTCCAGCAAGTTGGGATACTCTCCACTTAAAACCAGCTCAACACGGGGAAAGTTCACTTGATAGCTAAATTGCGGAGGCGTGACCTGATCCCGCGCAAAAACGATACGACTAACCTGCTCACTCTCAGAAAGCAGGTTATCTAAAAGGAGATGAAAAACCTGGCCCATTTTTCCTCTAACGTGTTGATAAATCCGTTTGCATTATCCCGTTGCATATCAATGCGAGCCAGCTCTAATCATCATGTAGCCTAAAATGCGTGATTCGAATCACCTAATCCGAGTATAGAAAAGGCCAACTCGCGTTACTAATTTCCAGCGATAGAAAATCCCACTAGATTTATCCGTCATTCAGACTTCGAACAGAACATACACATCTCATTGTTATATAAGTTAATTTGCGTATTTAACAACAAGGGAAATCTCCTTTGTGAAATGAGAATAAGATCACATTAGAGTTTTAGTGTTACAAATATCCAGTAAAAGCCTCTTCTCTCCTCTATCTGAAACATAGGGGAAAAGCGGAAAATTACCCCATAGACAAATGCCGTAACAACTACACATAACTAGGGGTAGCAATCATGATTACGTCGCTAATCAATGAAAATCTGATTTGCCTGAACCTGAGCGCTAAGACAAAAGACGATATCTTTGTAGAGATGATCGAACTTCTGCATGCGCAAGGTCGCATTAACGATAAAGCACAGTTTCTTGCCGATATTCATGCTCGCGAAGAGCTAGGCAATACCGGCTTTGAAGATGGCGTTGCGCTACCGCACGCGAAAAGTGCTGCGGTTATCGAACCTGCTGTTGCGATTGGTATCAGTCGCGAAGGTATCGAATACGGTGCAGAAGACGGCCTACCATCAAAACTCTTTTTCATGATTGCTTCGCCGGACGGCGGTGCAAACCACCATATTGAAGTGCTGGCTGAACTGTCTTCAAAACTGATTGAAGATGGCTTTATCGAACAGTTCATGCAAGCAGCGACCGCGCAAGACGCATTGGCACTTCTGCTAGAGAAAAAAGACGAGCTCGAAACACCAGAAGCAAACAAAGGCTTGCTGATTGGCGTAACGGGCTGCCCAGCGGGCGTTGCTCACACCTACTTGGCAGCAGAAGCACTGGAAAAAGGTGCTGCCGCACTGGGTTATGAAATGAAGGTAGAAACCAACGGTTCTATCGGCGTGAAAAACAGCCCAACCGCTGAAGAGATTGCACGCGCAGAAGCGATTATCGTGTCTTGTGACAAGCAAGTAGATATGGCGCGTTTTGCAGGTAAGCGTTTAATTAAAACTGGCGTTAAAGCCCCAATCAAAGATGCAAAAGGCCTGATCAATCAAGCTTTGCAAGCCCCTGAGTACGTGGCAAACGCTGACGAAAGCACCGCAGACAGCGGCGAAAGCAAAGTATCGCAAGCGCGTTCTGACCTCTATCGTTACCTGATGAACGGCGTATCTCACATGATCCCGTTTGTTGTTACCGGTGGTCTTCTGATCGCACTGGCACTGGCAATTGGTGGTCAACCAACAGAAGCTGGCATGGCGATTCCTCCGGGTAGCCTGTGGAACAAAGTGCTGGATGTCGGTGTGGTTGCCTTTACGCTGATGATTCCAATTCTGGCAGGTTACATCGCCTACGCCATTGCTGACCGTCCGGGCCTAGCTCCGGGTCTGATTGGTGGCTGGATTGCCAACAACGGTTCGTTCTACGGTGCAGACGCAGGTACTGGCTTCATCGGTGCTATCGTTGCAGGTCTGCTGGTTGGTTACTTTGTGAAATGGGTTGCTACCCGTAACTATCACAAGTTTATTCAGCCGCTTGTGCCAATCATGATTGCGCCAATCACGGGTTCGTTGTTCATCGCTGGTCTGTTCATCTTCGTTATCGGTGCGCCTATCGCAGGACTGATGGAAGGCCTGAACACCATGTTGACCAACATGAGCTCAGGTAACGTTATCATTCTGGGTATTGTTCTGGGTGGTATGGCTGGCTTCGATATGGGCGGTCCATTCAACAAAGTGGCCTTCCTGTTCTCTGTCGGCATGATTGCAAGCGGTCAAACACAGTTTATGGGTGCCATGGCATGTGCAATCCCTGTCGCGCCGCTGGGTATGTCTCTGGCAACCGTTATCGGCCGTAAGTTCAACATCTTCGAAGAATCTGAAATCGAAGCAGGTAAAGCATCAGGTGCAATGGGCTTGGTAGGTATCTCTGAAGGTGCTATCCCATTCGCTGCGCAAGACCCAATGTCAGTGATTCCTGCGAACGTACTGGGTTCAATGGTTGCTGCGGTCATGGCCTTCTCATTCGGCATCACGAACAGCGTGGCACACGGTGGTCCGGTTGTTGCTCTGCTGGGTGCGATGAACAAACCAGTTCTGGCTCTGGCGTGTATGGCGGCAGGTGCAGTAGTGACCGCGTTAGTAGCCGTTTCTCTGAAGAAAATGCGTCAAGCAAAAGCTCAGAAAGAAAATGCTTCTGTAGCAACCGCTTAATCGATTCCCCCTGAATTCGCTCCCTTATTCTTAAGGGGGCGTTTTCCTGTTTTAGATCCAAATTTAATGAAACGGTTCTGATACACTCACAGCCAGTTTTGAAACACTAAAAAAAGAACGAAGAAGAATAATGACGACTCACTTTTACCCACTAAACAATATTATTCAGGACTATGCATGGGGTAGCCATGACGCTCTGAACATCCTTTTCAATATCGCTAACCCTGAGAATAAACCGCAAGCTGAAATCTGGATGGGTGCGCACCCAAATGGTTGCTCAAAAGTGACCGTTGACGGCAAAGAAACCCTGCTATCAGATTTCATCGCCACCGACATGGCGAAGATGCTGGGTGCAGATACGGCGAAACAGTTCGGTGAATTGCCTTACCTGTTCAAAGTGCTTTCTGCTGAAAAAGCACTGTCTGTGCAAGTTCACCCAAGCAAAGCACAAGCTGAAGAAGGCTTCGCGAAAGAAGAAGCCGCAGGCATCCCGCTTTCTGCAGGTTTTCGTAATTACAAAGACCCGAACCACAAGCCTGAGCTTGTCTACGCACTGACGTCATACACCGCCATGAATGGTTTCCGTGACTACAGCGAAATTTTGGATCTTTTCCGCCAGCTAAACATTGCTGAACTCAGCGATCTGATCAGTGCACTTGAAGCAAACCAGAACGAAGCGGGACTAAGCGCGTTTTTTGAAGCCATGCTGTCATTAGATGGCGAAGCTAAAGCAACGTGCCTTGAACAACTTATTGCGTTTGCTGACGCGAATAAAGAAGACGCTTTCTGTGCATTGCTGTTAGACCTTTCTACCCAATACCCAGGTGATATTGGCCTGTTCTCTCCGCTCATTCTGAACACCATTACTCTGGTTCCAGGGGAAGCGATGTTCTTGGATGCATGTACACCGCACGCCTATATCAAAGGTACGGGGCTAGAGATCATGGCAAACTCAGACAACGTGTTGCGCGCAGGTCTGACGCCAAAGCACATGGATGTTCCTGAGCTCACAGCGTGCACGCGTTGCGTACCAATGGCGAAGGATACAATCCGTCTGCAACCAAACACGGAGGGTACCGCTCAGCACTACCCTATCCCTGTGCCTGATTTCAAGTTCAGCGTATATACCGGCACAGAAAACCAAGCACTGACAACAGACAGTGCTGAAATTTTGATTGCGATTGATGCACCGCTAACCGTCGCGCACAGTAATGGTGAAAATGTCACGTTGGAGAAAGGCCAATCCGTCTTTATCCCGGCTTATGTCGGTGACTACTCAGTTAGCTGCAGCGGCGCATTCGCACGCGCGTACAACTGATACGCATCGATATCAGCCCTAAAGCCCAGCGTCGCTGGGCTTTTTTATTCCTAACGACTTCCGCACTCCCTACCCCAGCTCAACGCTCGAATCCAATGGTGAAGATAGAAATTCGCGCATCTGAGAATCTTTACACATCACAACCTGCGTTATTATTGCGCGTTGCTTCTTGTGCTTTACTCTAAAAGAAAGCGCTTTCATTTTGTGCCGCATCACCCTGCTCCCGAAATAGGACGGGGATACGTTAAGGAATAGCATTGTGTCAGGTAAGACATCTCAACCATCACTCATCAGCGACGTTCGCGAATGCAGCGTGCCTTACTTTCCTGATTGGCCACTGATCAACAGTGCCATTCCCAAAGACATAAACATTGAAAGGGAAGTACAACGCATTTTGAGCAAGATGACGCTGGAAGAGAAAGTTGGCCAGATGGTTCAACCTGACTTACGCAGTGTTACGCCGGAAGAAGCCGAGAAATACAAACTGGGTTCTATTCTCAATGGCGGGGGTGCTTGGCCAAACGGCAATAAATATGCCTCGGCGCAAGAGTGGGCAGAAGAAGCCGACAAATACTTTCTTGCACTAGAAAACGCCTATCAAGGGCGTGGCTTTCGAGTTCCCATCATGTGGGCGACAGATGCCGTTCACGGCCACAACAATGTATTTGGCGCTACCGTATTCCCGCACAATATCGGACTTGGCGCGGCCAACAATCCCGCATTGATCAAAAAAATCGGTCAAGCGACCGCGCAGGAAGTCGCGGCAACGGGTTTGGATTGGACATTTGCTCCCACGGTTGCGGCACCTCGTGATTATCGCTGGGGACGCGTCTACGAAGGGTATTCCGAAGACCCTGAAATCATCTACCAATACGCTTCCCAAATGGTCGAAGGCCTCCAAGGTGACGAACAAGGACTAAAGTCCGACACCCATGTCATTTCCAATGTTAAGCATTGGTTGGGTGACGGGGGCACAAAACAAGGCATCGACCGTGGACAGAACCACTATACGGAAGACTACCTTCGTAATATTCATGCGACTGGCTATTTTTCAGGGTTAGATGCAGGGGCGCAAGTCGTCATGACGTCGTTTAACTCCTGGCATGATGATGCTAACTACGACGTCATGAACACCGAGGTTTATAACAAGAAACTTCACGGCAGCAAGTACATTGTGAATGATGTACTAAAGGACAAAATGGGGTTTGACGGACTCGTCGTCACTGACTGGAACGGCCACAGTGAAATCAACGGCAGCACCGCAGGCAACAGCCCACAAGCGGTGTTGGCAGGCAATGACATATTTATGGTCACCGCGCGAAAAGATTGGCAGGCGTTTTATCGAAATGTCATCCATCAAGTCAACGATGGTCTCATTCCGATGTCTCGAATCGACGACGCGGTAACGCGCATCCTACGCGTAAAAATGCGCGCTAATTTGTGGCACAAACCCATGCCCTCCCAACGCCGACTTGCCGGAAAACAAGAGATATTAGGCTCTCAAGCTCACCGTTCCTTAGCGCGACAAGCCGTCAGTGAGTCCCTTGTCCTTCTTAAGAACAACAATGACATTCTCCCGCTATCAACAAACCAAAAATACCTCGTTGTTGGCAGTGCCGCACACGATATTCAAAAACAAACGGGAGGCTGGTCGCTCACATGGCAAGGCACCGAGAATACCCTAGAGCAGGACTTCCCGTGTGCGACCACAATGTTAATGGCCGTTCAGGAGGTTGTTGGCGAGCAGAACGTCTATACAGATAGCAACGACGCCCCAAAGGATGCCATCGCAATTGTGGTTATCGGTGAAGACCCGTATGCGGAAATGTTTGGTGACATCAGCCCAACAAAAACCTTGGAGTATGCCACGTTAAAGCCATCTTACGCCGATGACCTGCACCTGATTCAATCGTTGAATCAACGTGGCTTCCCCATCATCACCGTTTTCTTTTCAGGCAGACCCTTGTACGTCAACGAAGAGATAAACCTATCCGATGCGTTTGTTGCTGGCTGGCTCCCCGGCACTGAAGGATTGGGCATTACCGATGTCCTGTTTAATCACAATCCGCTGGATTTTAAAGGGCGACTCTCCTTTTCGTGGCCAAAAACAAAATGTGCGACTGCAATCAACCGGAAAGCACCCAATATTCCCAATTACCAAACACCGGAGACCGAGCAAGATGTTGACGGCGACCACTCGCCTCTTTTTCCGTATGGATACGGACTCTCTTATGGAGAGGAAGCCTCAAGCTCAGTGTTTGATTTAGACAATTTGCCGTTGGATCCACGACCATATGGATGCGGCATGAACGCGCCAGACAATGGCATTGCTGCAATCAACTTAGAAATATATGGGCGTTTGGCATCAGGGGAGTTTGTTCCTCGCATTTCCAGCGAAGCAAACCATTGGGAGGGAGTCGCCGTCTCAAATGGCACGCCTACATTGATAGAAGGTATTCAAACCACACCCATTGATCACCTCCACCAGCAAGATGCGATTCGTATCGAGTTCAGTGGTGATGCTCCCGCTCAAGTCTATCTGCAAACCCCTGATGAAGCCGCTGCAGACAGGTATGACTTTCTCAATGCCGATGCGACATTGCAGTTTGACATCGATTTGAAGTCGCCAGCACCAACAAGCATGATGCTAGCAATGCACTGTGGCTGGCCATGCTTGGGACAAATCCCCATTCATAAGATTCTTCCCGCACCGACTGGCGAGGACGACACTCAGTGGACGACCATTAAAATCCCGTTGCAATACTTTGCGGATGAAGGGATGAACTTCTCCCTGTTGGATACCGCATTTCTGATCCATTGTGATGAACCAGTAACGTTTAACCTTGGTGAAATCCGTTTTGTTCCGCGCGGCTTGGATGATGCCGTCGACGCGATACCTCATGATGCATTGCTCGTTTCCCCTCTTCCTCCGTTGGAAGGAGACAACATCAACTTGTGGGAGCTTATGCAACCCAATCTTGTGGCATGGCAGGCACAAACCTCCAACTGGCAACCTTTGCACGATCATTTGGAACTCACAGCACCAGCCGACCAAGATAAAACGCATGAATTCCGCGTGTCGTATAACAAAGCAAGTCCCGAAGACTACAAAGGTGTCGTTCTGATGCAAGGTATCACACAGAACTTAACCGAGTTTGCCGCAGGCCATCTCACATTCGAGGTCTTCATCGAGTGTTATGGAAAACCTGCAACCTATGGGGAAACGCAGTGTGAAACCCTCGTCGTTAAGATGGAATCTCCCACAGGCTCAGGAAACGATTACCCTCTCGGTCCTATTGAAACAGGTCAATGGCACAGTATTTCTGTCCCCATCTCTGAACTTAATACAGGTAAACTGGATATCACCAAAGTGAATAAGCCGTTTGCCACACTCGCTGAGTGGGATGCTTCGCAGGCCGGTGTTTCTTATCGTGTTCGGAATATCGTTCTAACCAAAAACTAATTGCCCTCACACGAGCCCAGACCCTATATCAGTGCTTAGCTTGAAAGCCTTGCACATATGATCTGGGCAAAACGTTCAATTCGCGTTAGTCGGATCGTAAGCAAAAAACAACATGAATATCAGTTATGAGAAAAATCACATTCAATAAAGAAATTAATAACAATCAGTGTGAAATTAAAAGTAACACGTCACTCGAATTATAACGCTGATTGAATCAATTCACGTGACTGTATTTCACTGCACGCTGCCTAGAAAAGGAAGGAAATATGTCACGCTCAAACATCATACCGTCGATTATTTTTTTCCTCCTCTTTAGTGTGGCACCAACTATCATGGCAAACCCTGAAAACACAGAGCCAAGTATTGGGGAAACTGAAGTATTGCTGGAGGCAATCAGAGAAAAGTACGACGTAATGGAAGCGTTAAGCGAAAAGTCTGAAAGCATTGAAGGTGAGGCATTTTTAAAGAATTATGTGCGAATGCGAGAAGTAAACACGGAGTTACGAGAGCTTATATCTCACGCCATAAAACATCGCATTCTAAGTGACATGATTATCGTTGAAACCATTGCCATTCAAAGGGAAGATGCGGCGTTTGGATTTTCAGAAATTCCTTTAACCCTCAATGAGATTGCACAAGCCATTTACGACTCTGATAGTCGAGAAAAACTGAAGCTACTTGGAGAATATCGTGACTTCATTGAACAACTTGATCTTTTGTATAAGGAGGAACTTAAAAATATATTATGGTTAGAGGCTATCGACATTAATGTAGACGAAGAAAAATCATGGTTTAAAGAAAAAATATCCGACCGATTAATACAGATAGAAGAGACCATTGATTACCTAAAAAAGAGTCAGACACTAAACCACTATTTCGAAACTGCTTCCCAAGGGAAAGATCGTTCTGTTGCAGAAATAGACAGCCTTACCAATGAAAAACGCCTTGAGTTTAATGCCGCTAGCCTACTGAACATGATCACATTGGCAAAAGAATACAATATAGACACCTCTGGCTATCAAGTTTTACATTTTGAAACGACAGGCGTCATCGATAGCGGCATCCTTGAACGTGAAGCAATATTCAAATTAATGACGCTTTGGAAGGAAAAAGCACTGACTTTAATTTCGAAGAAACTGCCTTATCTTATCATTCAGCTCATCATGCTCACGATTATTTCATTGGTCACCTTTCAACTTTACAAATCGGCAAGATACTTCTCAAACCGCATCGTGACGTCGAATACGCTTGATATGCCGAAGTTAATGCAAGACTTCCTAACCCAATTAGCAGGAAGAGTAGTCATAATATTAGGTGTTATTTTTGCCATATCTCAACTTGGTTTTAATGTCATGCCAATTCTCACTGGCTTCGGTATCGCCAGTATCATTATTGGTTTTGCGCTTCAAGATGTGCTCGCCAATTTCGCCTCAGGTATCATGCTATTAATTTATCGACCTTTCGATGTCAGTGACTACGTCATGGCAGGTGGCGTAGAAGGCAAAGTGAGCCACATGAGCCTAGTTAACGCGACAATTCGAACCTTCGACAATCAAATCATCATTATTCCGAACCAAAAAATATGGAGTAATGTCATTAAGAACATGACGCATGAAAAAATACGTCGTATCGATATGATATTCAGTGCCGGCTACGGTGATTCGATTTCCTTGGTTGAAGAAACGCTTAAAGATGTTGTTACCAAGCATCCTGATATTCTTCGCTCTCCAGAGCCAATCATAAAGCTGGAAAAGTTAAGCGATTCTTCCGTGGACTTCATCGTACGTCCGTGGGTAAGAACTGAGCACTACTGGGATGTGATGTGGGATGTAACAAAAGAAGTGAAAATCCAGTTTGAAGAAAAAGGCATCAGCATCCCTTTCCCACAAAGAGAGATAACCATTCGTCAAGAGTCGTCCGATCAAGCCCCTCAATAAACAGACCGTTGAGACAGCACACTCGCGATTGTCCCCCTCACTTAACGAGGGGGACAATTTTTCCGTTAAACCAAGGATTCAATGCCGTATTTGGCACCGTACTGTTCAACGACAAAATCAATGTCTTTGTCGCCACGGCCAGACAGGTTGATCAAGATAGAACCTTTCTCCCCCTGCTTTGCCAATTTCAATGCATACGCTACGGCGTGTGCTGATTCAATCGCAGGAATAATTCCTTCCAGTCGCGATAATTCAAAGAAAGCATCAATCGCTTCATCATCACCGATCGTGCCGTAATTCACTCGCCCTTCATCTTTCAGGTAGCTGTGCTGAGGGCCAACTGATGGGTAATCCAAGCCACTTGCCACCGAGTAGACCTCTTGGGGTTCGCCTTCTTTGTCTTTCAACATGTAAGACTTAAACCCATGCATAATACCCGGCTCACCCAGCGTCAGTGTTGCGGCGTGCTCACCTTCTAGGTTGAGTGAACGACCTGCTGGCTCAGCACCATGGATTTTAACGTCATCTTCATCCAAAAATGCCGTAAAGAGCCCCATTGCATTCGAGCCACCGCCAACGCAAGCAACCAAGTTATCCGGTAATCCGCCCGTCATTTCTCTGAATTGAACTTTCGCTTCATTGCCAATGATGGATTGGAAGTCACGAACCATCATTGGAAACGGATGCGGCCCCACGACTGAACCAATCGCGTAGATTTGCGTGATTGGATCTTTCATGTAGGCTTCGAAGGCGGCATCGACCGCTTCTTTCAACGTTTTTCGGCCGTGCGTAGCAGGGATAACATTCGCGCCAAGAATGCGCATACGCACCACGTTTGGATGCTCTTTGCGAATGTCCACTTCACCCATGTAAATGTCACACTCCAGACCAACCAAAGCAGCGGCAGTAGCCAAAGCAACACCGTGCTGACCCGCCCCTGTTTCAGCGATGAGCTTTTTCTTGCCCATTTTCTTCGCAAGTAGGGCCTCACCTAGGCAGTGGTTAATCTTGTGTGCACCCGTATGGTTAAGGTCTTCACGCTTTAAATAAATATCTACGCCGTACTTGGACGACAAGTTTTCGGCATAAAAAATGGGGCTTGGGCGGCCCACAAAATGTTTGTACAGCCTCGCGAGCTCTTCCAAGTAACCGGGATCGTTTTTACATTCGTCATAGGCCGCGGCGATTTCGCCCATAATGGTCTCTAACTCAGGTGGAATGAAGCTTCCACCGTACTCGCCAAAATATCCCTTTGCGTCTGGTAGCGCATGCTCAAACGTGTTCTGCATGAAGTACTCCTGATTTTATCCTTAACGATCTAAAAGCTACTTAGGTAGACAATGCCCTGACATCACTTTGGTGGTTGGTTTCGAGGTAGCACCACCTTCGCCAGTATCCCTACAACTTATAGTGATTATTCCAAAAGCAGTACACCATACCGATTATTTTGTGAGCCAATACTTTCACAAACCTTAGATTCTGGGAGATTGCCGGAGTAACCGTTCCGTTGAACTGTCTCTATTCCATTGTTCGGGTAATACTGTAAAAAAGGATTTGGATGTACCGACATGACAAATACGCTAAGCATTCGCGCGTACACAAAGCAGACTCAAAACCACACTCATGGCTTTCATCAGTTGGTACTTCCTATTCAAGGTTCAATTCACATCGCACTGGATAGCTTTTCTGACGCGGTATCGGTGGGCGAATGTGTCGTTATAAAAGCAGGTACAGAGCACCATTTCCGTGCTGACGATGCCGCTCGGTTTATCGTGGTCGACTTGGACACCCTTCCCCCTCACATTTCCCAGTCTGAATTTGTGTTGTTCGCCATATCACCACCTTTGCTGAGCTTCGTATATTTCGCAGAGAAACAGTTAGAGTTTCAGGTCGACAGTAAATTGGAAATGGCGTTGTTTTCCCTCTTCTATCTGCTGCTCGAACAACAAGAAATCAGTGTCATTATCGACAGCCGCATCCGCCGCGCACAGGCGCACATCCTTGAGCACATCGAGTCGCCTCTCACGATAAAACAGTTGGCAGATATCGCGTGTCTAAGTCCCACGCAATTTAAAAAACGCTTTAAAGAAACGGTTGGAGAAACCGTGCATCAGTACATCGTTCAACAGCGAATAGAAAAAGCAAAAGCACTGCTCACGCACACAGATTTGCCTATCCAAATCGTTGCGGAGCGTGTGGGGTATCTCGACCTTTCTGCGTTCAGTCGTCGCTTTTCAATGACCGTTGGCCTTTCACCTAGCCGATGGAAATCAAAGTCTTAAAACAACGATTTCAATAAAGAAATGTCTGTTTTTGTTTGCGTTAATCGGCGTCGGTTGTTATCAAATACCTATACGCCCAATGTTTGTTGGCAGTAATGGATGATAAGGAGGTTTCATCATCATGAGTCAGGGTAAAAGAGACATTACACTTCGCTTTCTCGCCGAACCCGGCGACGTGAACTTTGGCGGAAAAGTACACGGCGGTGCTGCAATGAAATGGATTGACCTTGCAGCCTATGCCTGTGCAGCCGCGTGGAGTGGTAAATACTGTATTACCGCGTATGCAGGTGGCATTCGCTTTGTTGCCCCTATCCATGTTGGTAACCTTGTCGAAGTCAGCGCAAAGGTGATTTACACAGGTAAAACCTCCATGCACATCGCCATTGACGTGCAAGCCAGTGACCCAAAAGTCTTGAAAAACCGCCTCACGACGCACTGTATCGTCATCATGGTCGCGGTTGATGAAGAAGGACACCCCGCGCCCGTGCCGAAGTGGATTCCCGATACGGATGAAGATATCGCGTTGGAGCAGTCCGCCATCCGCTTAATGAACATGCGCAAACAAATCGGCGAAGAAATGGAAGCGCATGTGAAATACCTGAAATAATGTTCACGTCGTGCGTCTGTTTCCCAGAGACAGGCGCACCCGTACTTCACCCCTGCTGATTCACATTCAGTCTTTTCAAGCTAAAACTGCGTCTTTTCAGCACAAATCTATCGCACCGTTTATCTAACATAGTTCCTAATCACTATTAAACGGACATCACGCAATGAAAGCCTTTTTTCATTCTCTGGATGCTATGCGTCAAGGCAGTATCGCAATCTTATTTGCCTCAGTGCTTTGGGGAACAACAGGCACGGTCGCAAGTTTTGCCCCCAATATCAGCCCCCTCGCCATTGGTGCATTTTCAATGGGTGTCGCAGGCCTGTTGTTAGGGCTGTTTTTTCGTCGCCATATCAGAAATGATTGGAGAAAACTGACGCAACGCCCCGTCCTTTTAGCCATTGGTGCCTTTTCACTCGCCATCTACCCATTGGCGTTCTATACCTCAATGCGATTGGCCGGTGTTGCTGTCGGAACCGTCATCTCCATCGCCAGTGCCCCGTTTTTTGCGGTTATCATCGAAAAAACATTTGGGAATGCTCCCGCGCTAACAACACGTTGGGTATTGAGTGCCATCGTTGGCACGATAGGAATAGCCTTGCTCGCAGTGTCCGAAACATCACACGGTAAGGATACCGTGCAAAACGCGTCGTTATTGTTGGGGATATCACTTGGGCTCGTTGCGGCGTTGGCGTACACCCTTTATGCCTGGGTCGCGAAACAACTCATTCAGCACGATGTGAACGCCAAATCGGCGATGGGAAGCATTTTTCTGTTGGGTGCACTATTGCTGCTACCCAGCCTGTATTTTACCGGACAACACCTCTTTTCAACCGTGACCAACGCACTTGTCGTTTCCTACATGGCACTTATTCCCATGTTTCTCGGTTACGTCTGTTTTGGCTTTGGTTTGTCGTTTGTTAACACGAGTAAAGCGACTCTGCTTACCTTGTTTGAGCCCGTTGTGGCAGCAATATTGGCCGTCGTCATTGTTGGCGAGCTGATATCGCCATTCGGTTGGTTAGGAATGGCGATGATTTCGTTTTGCTTGCTGGTACAAGCCAGTGAGAAACAAACCCTCGCCCAATAAAAAAGCAGAGCGATGTGCTCTGCTTTTTTCTCACAACTGTTTCGGTTTTCTTCTCAACCAAATGCGCAAGGGTTGAGCCCCGCGATAAATCAGCAGCGAGGCGAGAATCAATCCACACCCCATGATTTTATGGGCAGGCATGGCTTCGTGATACCACACCACACTCAGCACCACGGTCCAAACCGGTTCCAAGATCATAATGATGGCCGCATTCGCTGGGCTGGCACCTTTTTGTCCCAGCGTTTGCATAAGGTAACGCAGGCTCGTCGCAACAAGCACGCTTAACCCAAACCAAATCCAGATTGACGTTGGAACGCTCTCTGGCCATGTTTCTGTGAGTAACGACGCAATGGAGGCGATAACACCGGTTGAGAAAAGCTGGACACACGTAAGAACAAGTGCGGGAATACGCTTGGCGTATCGGCTGTTCACATTAAAGTGAAGTGCAAGAAACAAAGCGGCTAAAAGGAACCAAATTTGGCTTGCTGATAACTGCCACCCCACTCCCCCTAAAGAAAGCATGGCCAAGCCAGACACAGCCACCGGCATGGACACCCAGAAAATACGCTGCGGTTTTTGTTTAAACAGCACCCAGGCGATTAACGGCACTATGAGCATAGACAAGCTCATGATGAATGCGCCTTCACCTAGTGAGGTGCTGACTGACATGGCGTAAATCCAGAACAGCAAGGCACACGACAGCAAACTGCCCACACCAGATGCACGCACTAAATCGCCCCTATCAACCTGCTTTAGCTTGGAAAAGCAAAACGGCAACAAGCACAGAGACGCCGCTAAAAACCGAAGTCCGACAAAGCCGAATGGCGGCAACCCCTGAATCGCCTCTTTGGAGAAAATCCAACCCCAAGCAGCGAAAACAGTAACAACAAGCAAGATTAAAGACGCGCGTCTTTCGGACAACATGTGGCACCAGCGAAAAATGAGTAGAGGGTGGATAAGCGGGCGTATTATTTCACTGCTTGCCTCGATTGAACATGACTATTGAGAGATAAATCACTACAAATGCGGTTTATTCAGTTTGCGAACAGCTAACTGCTGTATGCCCTACCGTAATGGGTGTTTTTTTGACCAGTTGAAGGGTGTTTTCCGGTGTGACGTGGATTTGGTGGCTATTAGAGCTTGAGGGTTGGGCTAACTCACTTTTGCCCCTTTCCGTTCCAGCGGCGCTTAGACTCACAAATCACAGTGTGATGATTTGACCTACTTTTTCTTATCTTTGTAATGTCTAGTAAGTTAAGGCCATACCACAAATAAAACTAGTTGAGCACACCAGTCATGCCCAGATATCGAAAGCGTTACTACAAACCGACACAATCAAAGAGAAATACGATCCAAGCTGGTCTAGGGTCTGATGTTTATAAACAATTTAGAGTGGAATCAGAAGAGCTTAGTGAGTTAGAGGCGCGAATCGCCAGAGGGTTTGTTATCCCCAAATTCATTGAGAAAATGCTGCCTAAGTTCATCGTTGGTTCGATGGTGATATCAGTTTTAATGTCGCTAGGTAGTTACTCATTTGACCCAGTTTATGTTCGTTTTTCTTGGGTGTTATGTATTGTTTTTTGGATATCAACCTTTTATATCTTCGACAAATTGTTTGTGCTCTTAAATCCATCACTATTTAGCAGAAAGGCTGATTTATCAGGCTTTCTTGAGGAAAAGCGCTTAGAGTTATTCGAAGAGAGAAAAGCTAGACCAATGGGTTTTCAAAATCTTTCTCTTCAGGCTTACCTTGATATTAAGTCAGCCCTAGAAACCCCATTTAAGACGACTAGCAAGGGATCATCATGTGTTTATCACATAGCTCTTGATGGATGGGATTTAACTCAAGGGTATGTAGGTGTCAGTACAAGTTATTTCAATAGACGTAACCAACATTTTAGAGCGCTGCGTGAAGGGTCTCATGATAACGATAAACTCCAACACGCTTTCAACGAGTACGGTAGTCGGCTGGAAATGAAAATCCTACATAACGGTATATCCGAGTATGAGTCATACCTGTTAGAGAGCCGCTATCGCCCAGAGCCCAACATGGCATTGAATATACGCAAGGGTGGTCGTTAAGCACCTAACGACGACTATGGTACGTTTATCATACTCAAATCATAGTGGGCGATTTGACCTGCTTTCTCTTACCTAACTAATGTCTACTGTATTGGGGGCGCATACTGAATAGCCACCGACTCAGTAGACACTTTTGAGCCCTTCTTCGTACTGCTTTTCATACTCTACAGGTGACATTTGATCGTTGGAACCGTGCCGACGTATTACGTTGTAGAACATCTCAATATATTCAAAGATATCCATACGTGCTTCTTCTCTCGTTGAGTAGATTTTTCGCTTGATACGTTCTCGTTTCAATAACTGAAAGAAGCTTTCAGCAACAGCATTGTCATGACAGTTGCCTCTGCGGCTCATACTTGACTCCAAGCCATGCTGAGTCAGGAATTTATCCCAATCATGACTGGTGTACTGACTGCCCTGATCAGAATGTACAAGTACTTTCTCTTTCGGGGAACGACGCCAAATCGCCATCAGCAACGCATCTAACACCAACTCTTTGGTTATCCGACTCTTCATCGACCACCCAATCACGCGTCTTGAGAACAAATCGATGACCACAGCCAGATACAACCAGCCTTCATGTGTTTTGATGTAAGTAATGTCTGTTACCCACGATTGATTCGGTGCCGTAGGATTAAACTCCCGTGCCAACTTGTTGGCAGCGACAATATTTTCAGTACCTCCTCGAGGACGAGGCTTTCTATATCCTCGTTGAGACTGCAAACCCTCCCGTTTCATCAAACGATGAACGAGATTAATTCCGCAGGACTCTCCGTCATCTCGCAAGTCACTGTAAATTTTCCGGTAGCCATAGACACCACCAGACTCAAGCCAGAACTGTTTAATACGTCCGAGGAGATATTTCCGCCGCTGCTCCTGTTGGCAATCAGGGTTTTGAACCCAGGCGTAATAACCACTGGGATGAATGCCGAGGACGTGACACATCAATCTGATAGGCCAAATCGCTTGGTGAGCGCGGATAAAGGCGTACCTCAGTCGGACTGGCTTGCGAAGTACACCGCGGCTTTTTTTAATATGTCGCGTTCTTCTGTGACGCGTTTTAGCTCTTTTTTGAGGCGACGGATCTCGTCGCTTTCATCCGACTTAGCTTGATGATGGGCATCAGGGCCATAGCGTTTTATCCACGCATAAAGGCTGTGTGTTGTTGTTCCTAAACGACTGGCAACATCAGCAACACTGTGACCTTTTTCGGTGACCTGCTTTACCGCTTCAATTTTGAATTCTTCTGGAAATCTCTTACCGCTCATAAACACCTCTCTGTTAGTTATTCTGTCTAACTCAAGTGTGTCTATCAAGTCGGTGGCTATTCACTTGGGGGAATCCAACAAACGATTTAGGCTATTGTTCTTCTCTTTTTACAAGAATTCAGTCTGTGCTCAAGTCACCATCGTTCGAAGTAGTGTTTGAAGAATCTCAAGGAGACTCACTTGGGGAAGTTTTAGATGAATTTCTCACTTCACGAAGTCGTGTCCTCCGTTTGTGTTTAAGTGCTACTAGTTACGAGTTTAATGCAAGGGAGATACTAGCTAATGTGATTGGACGTAAGTTACTTTCTTATGCGAGAAGTGAACGATTTATTAAACGACCTTTACTTGCTGTAGTCGATGAAGCCCATAACTTTCTTGGTAAGAAGGTAGGATTTGAAGAGTATGCAACTCGTCTTGATGCTTTTGAAATCATTGCGAAAGAAGGGCGTAAGTATGGCCTGAATATTTGCCTTACTACTCAACGACCTAGGGATATTACCGAAGGTGTGATAAGCCAAATGGGTACTTTACTTGTCCATCGCTTAACTAACAGTAATGACCGTGAACTTGTAGAACGAGCGTGCGGAGAAGTGGATAAGTCGATGATCGAGTTTTTGCCTAATCTAAAACAAGGGGAACTTGCTGTTGTTGGGGTCGATTTCCCGATTCCTTTGACAATTCAGGTGCATAAACCTGAGCATCCACCATTGTCTGATAGCCCAAGTTATCAGTTGTACTGGTAATATGTCTAACTATTGGTATGAGATAAGGAAAATTCTGGAGTCATGTTTTTCTCTTTTGCCCTAGAAATAATTATCCGAAAGCCCGACATTTACCAGAAATCGTAAAACGGAAATGTCCAAATCTGCGCCAGCATCTCAAAACCGCCCAAAAATGGTTTAGCGTGATGCTATAAACCCATGCCTTCATACATCATTGCCCTTTTATCGCCACAATTGATCATCAGTCTGCCCTCCTGTGAGCGACTTCCTTTGGTTTAATAGTATTCACCAGACTGATTAATAGCCTGAAAACCACAACGCAAACATCATGGTTAATTACGACTTCTAATCACTGGGTAACCGAAAGTTAGCTTCCTTATTTCATAACCACTGGAGATGAAGTTATGCACACACTTTTGAAGGTAATCTTAATTTTCACGGCAATAATGTCTTTAAACGTTCAGGCTGCCATCATTGTTGTTAATTCAACGAATGGAGGCAGCGGCAGTACTTTATGCAGCTTGGCAGATGCTATTATCGCAGCGAACACTGGCGGCACTTCTGGCGGCTGCACCGCTGGGACCATTGGAGGCGACGAAATTCTCTTTGCCAGTAATTTATCTAACAGCACAATACTGTTAAGCGCAGATTTACCACTGATAACAGATGACCTAACCATCACTGGTCCCACAGGTGGTAATACGCTCACTGTCAGTGGAGATGATGCCTATTCGATTTTTGTTGTAGATGGGGTCAGACTGAATCTGTCAAATCTGGAGTTGGTACAGGGGTATGGCACAACTTCCAGTATCTTCGGGGCAAGCGGAGGGGCCATTGCCGCCCTATCCGGGGCCGTTGTCACCGCCACTGATAGTAAACTCCTCAACAATATTGCCCAGGGAAGTGGAGGAGCCGTTTATGCTGAATCCTCTTCCATCGTCCACCTGTCAAGCTGCCTCATTTCAAACAATGCAGCCAACTATGGCGGCGCTATCTATGCCCATCAAGGTGCTCAGATAGAGATTGCTGACTGTACCTTTTCAGGCAACAGTGCATCCACAGTAAGTACTGCTTTTGGTGGTGCAATTGCCGCCTTTGGCTGGTCATCACCTACCGCAATCAACATTCGAAACAGCCATTTTTCAAACAACACCACAGTCGGTTATGGCGGTGCAATTTTTGCTGGCCCTGGTGTCGAAGCCAAAGTGATCGACAGTGTGTTTGAAGGTAATGTTGCTCACACCGGAGGTGCTATTCGCATTCAAGCGGGCTCATCTCAATTTTCATCACTCAATGTGGCTCGAAGTGAATTTTCGAATAACCATGCCTGGGTTTATGCTGCGGCGGTTTACACCGAAGGTAATGTCACTTTCGATGCGATAAACAGCGCCTTTTCAAACAACCAAGCTGGTGTTGAAGGTGGCGCCTTTTTCTTTTATTCAGGTACGGTGAATCTGAACTCGATCATGGCCTCAGGCAACCACGCATCAAGTGGGGGCGTGATGAGTGCCTGGGGCCATCCAGCATTCCCAAATATCGTCAATCTAACCAGAAGTTTCTTTTCAGAAAATAGCGCCAATGTCGGTGGTGCAATCGTTGCCAAATACAATGCTCACATCGTAGCCATTGACACAACACTCTCTGCCAACAGTGCAAATATTCATGGTGGCGCAGTCAAATCTGACATGAGCATTGTTGAATTGAGCAATAGCACGCTCTCGGGAAATCATTCTGGCATTGGTGGCGGAGCGTTTTATGCCAATAACAGCTCTGCGGTAAAAATAGACAACAGTACCTTTGCGGAGAATGATGGCGGCTCGCTATTTTCGTTTAATTCTACGGGTAGTGTATTGAGAAATACGGTCTTAGCAGGAGGTCATTGCGATTTGGATGGCACGAGTAATGTCACGCTCAACGGCGGTGTACATATTGACGATGGAACGTGCAATGCAACGCTGGTTGGCCCTTCTCAGTTAGCCCCGCTGAATTACAATGGAAGTGGCCCCATTCCCACTCATATGCCAATACCAGGTAGCCCGTTAGTTGATCATGGTGTTGGAGGTGCTGCCAATAATCCGTTAACAGACCAGCGTGGACATCCTCGTATTGTGGGTATCGAGGTAGATATCGGCGCGGTAGAGTTGCCAGATCCTGCAGATATTTTTAACTAAACTCGAATCTGAATAACCGCCCCCCTTCTCAAGCCGAGTATTATTGATATTCGGCTTTTTGAATTGGAATGAATAGTTAATCAGGCCTGTCAGCAGGTTTACCATGAAGCTTACGCAGCTCCGGTGCCTCGAATACTCTATCTGAGAGATGTCCATAATCGAGTCAGCTAGACCTAGGCTGACCCTCGCCCTATTGAGTGCACATGGCGTCTGGTTTTCCTAACAACCGAATATCACTAATAAGCCAAAGCCACCATAAAAAAATTTACATTAGCTATATACCTGAACACGAAGGAAACGAGAAATAGACGCTGTTCAGGTGTTAATTCTTTGGCTCGCTAAATAGATTTTCAAATGAAACGGATTTCATTATACCCCTTGCTGCTTTTGATCCTATCAGGATGTGACAGCGACAACCCCGTCACCAACGACCCACGTACCTCAGCTCCGACAGAAACCGTGACCTTGGCAGAAAGCGTCAAACAATCGTTGGAAGTCTCTTATTCAAATCATGCGCCTCAACTGGATAGAACGGAAAGCTTAGAGGGCACTGATGGTGATGGGAATGGGGTACGTGATGATATCGACTTGATCATTTCTGGTACGGATGTTGATGAAACGGTGAAACAAGCACTAACACAGCACGCGAAATCACTTCAAAACGAAATGAAAGTTGATTGGGATTCTCTGAGTGAAGAGGAAAGTAAAGCGGCGATGCGACAGCTTTCGAGCGATAGTATTAGTTCTAAACGGTGTTTGATGGAAACACTGGGTTCAGGTTTTTCGAAAGTGACACGCACGCTTAAAGCGCTTACTTACAATACCAAAGCACGCACGATGCACTACCTGAAAGGTAACAACGTTGCAAATGGCATGGCTTTCTCAGTAGGAGGCCATGACAATGCATGCGATTTGAGATAGTGCCTTAGAGCATTCCTCGCTCTGCACAATCATCCACAGACCCCATCCTCCAGCACCTATCGAGATAGTATTTTTCTAGAAAACGCGCATAATCTCGCTACAAAATCCCTGAAGAAAGATTTACCTATGTCTGATTTTCAATATTACTTTCACCAAGTTCCTTGTTTTAGCTGCAAAAACACCACAGTAAGCACGGATCTTGGTTGGTTAACTGCTGCGATGAAAGATGATGTCGCGGCGCAAATGGCGGCGATCATCGCGCAAGGCAACGCTGAATCCGATATTTTGGTGAACGTGACGTGCACGAAAGACGAAGCGCGTGATTACTTGTTGCTGAACTTCTACGGTTACTCAGAAGAAGACCTAGCGGTTCAAGTGAAAGCGGAAGATGAGAAAGAAGTGGCAGAAGAAATTGCAGAGCTATTGGCTGATGGCAGTGCCGTTGCTGTTTTTGAGCATGAAGTAACACTGCAAAGCTGTACTGATTGCGATATTGATTAAGCACCATACCGCTTAGAACTACCAAACGTAGACACGCTCGGCTCTATTTAAGGCGTTAGCAAATTCGCGTTGCTAACGCCTTTTTAGTTTCTGTGGTGTTGAATAAAAAGCACCAACACTCGCCTACCGCCGCCGCTTTACTCTCGCATTGATTAACTCTTCGAGTAATCGCTGCTCTCGCTTTGCTTTTTCGTAATTTTTGCGTTGCGTCCAACGCTCCATGGCTTTTTCTAACCCGAGAACGCGTGAGTGACGATGCTCTAGCTCTTTCTTAACTGAATTACATTGCGCCTGAAGAACGGCTTGCTCTTGTTCGCAATGGTTAAGCATTTTTTGCAGCATCAAATCGACGTGGGTCAGGTTCATTAACGACGCACTGTTGAGCGTTGGCGCGCTGGTCGCCGCACTGGACGCTTGATTCTTCAGTTCGCCCAATTGCCCCAGCTTCAATTGAATATAGGCATGCTGCTGACGCATGCTTTCGAGCTTTACGCCAACCGAGTCCCTGCGTTTTTGTTCCACACGCTGAAGCTTTCCACAGGCTTTGATTTTTGCATCCATGCTCAATCCTTACATTGGCGATTGAAAAAGCTGCGCCAGTGCCGTGAGGCTATTTACGTAGTCCGACCGTTCATCGACACCTTGCACTAGGTAGTTTTTCAACTGCGGATACAAAGACACCGCTCTGTCCAATTCTGGGTCTTGCCCCGGTTGATACCCGCCCAAGGGCAGAAGCTCTTTCACTTGCAGATAGTTAGACACCATCGCACGAAACTGATTCGCGATGGTGGAATGCGAGCCTTGTGTGCACGCAGCCATACAGCGACTGATTGAAGCGTTGATATCAATGGCAGGATAATGCCCTTGCTCGGCTAACTGACGAGATAAGACAACGTGTCCGTCCAATATCGCGCGGGCTGAATCCACCACCGGATCTTGTTGATCGTCGCCTTCGGCTAATACGGTGTAAATTGCGGTCAAACTGCCTTCTGGGTTTTCACCGTTACCCGCCCTTTCCAGAAGCTGAGGTAACAAGCTAAATACCGAAGGCGGATAACCCCGAGACGCTGGCGGCTCGCCCAATGACAAGGCAATTTCTCGTTGCGCCATGGCATAGCGTGTTAACGAGTCCATGAGCATCAGAACGTCTTTGCCCTGATCGCGAAAATACTCCGCGACACGGTGACACAACAGTGTTGCACGCAATCGCATTAATGGGGATTCATCGGCAGGTGCTGCGATAACAATGGCTTTTTTGCGCGCTTCCGGCGTCAGGTTGCGTTCGACAAATTCGCGGACTTCACGTCCCCGCTCGCCAATAAGGCCAACGACAATCACATCCGCTTCCGTGTTTTGGGTGATCATCCCCATCAGCACACTTTTACCGACACCACTGCCTGCCATCAAGCCTATACGCTGCCCTTTGCCAATGGTTAGCAGGCCGTTAATCGCACGAACACCGACATCCAATGGCGTATCTACCGAGCGTCGCTTCAATGGGTTAATGGGCTTAGGTTCTAACGAAACACGATCGCCGCCTTTAATGGCTGGCCCATCGTCAATCGCATCGCCTTGGCCGTTTAACACGCGCCCTAACCATTGCGCACTGATTTCAACGGTACTGTCACCGTCAAGTGGCACAACCTTCGCACCTGCGAATAATCCGCCCAATCGACGAATTGGCATCAAGAACGCCACATTGTGTTCAAAGCCCACAACCTGCGCTTCAATCATGTCCCCTTCTGCGGTTTCGACCAAACAACGTTGTTCCAGTTTGAATCGGCAACCGACAGCTTGCAGCATCAAACCATTCACTTTGATAAGACGCCCAGTGACGCGCGCAATAGGCACGGAATCGAGCGAAGCAATTGCCTCGCTCATTCGCTCAGAAAGCAGCTCATGAGCAAACACGTTACTCACTCAACACCTCAAGGATCTCGGCGTCAGTCGGCGCAGGGCTGACTTCATCAAGCAGGTGTTGTTTCACATTGTCCATGCAGGCTTGCAAGCGGGAATCACAACTTGCATCCGCTTCCGCATCTTCGGTGACAAGGTGCACGCCGCCCACGGGCAATTCAGCGTTCGGCACGAGTTTCCAGTTGGCAGGCAACTCGCGATTAATATTGGTAATACGCTCCAGATCTTGAGGGTTCAGGTGTACGATCACTTTCTCTGACTTGCCCGGTATGGATTCCAAGGTCTCATCCACCAGCGTCAGAATTTGCTGTGGCATGAGCGTCAGTTCCGCGCGAATAACTTGCTGTGCAACCTTCTGGACTAATTCACAAATCATATGACGCTGCTGCTGCTCGCGCTCTGTTTGCCAATCCGTCAATCGTTGAAACAGCGCGTTAACGGGCGTGACCGCATCGAAAAACGCCTGTTTACCCACGTGTTCGCCCGCTGAAAGTCCTTTTTGAAAACCCTCGTTCTGCCCTTCACTGAACCCGTGCTGCTTCCCCTGCTCCACACCTTGGCGAAAGCCTTCTTGATGGCCTTGCTCAAGCCCTTGTTGAAAGCCTGCTTCTAGTTGCTGTTGAATATCCGCTTGTGTGTCTTGCCAATTGTGGTCCAAGCCGATATCAGAGGACACGGAAGCCAGTGGTTTTGCCAGCGGCGGAAACCGATGCAGCCGATAGCCACTCGGTGGCACTTTCATGAATTTTCCCGACATGACTTACTCCACGGTGACTTCTTGATACAGCATCAGCTCAATTTCACCGGCTTCGCTCAAACCACGAACAACGTCCATGATTTCTTGGCGTGCGGTTTCTACGCGGCTGAGAGGAACTGGGCCTCTCGCCTGCATATCGTCTTCCAGAGCTTTTGCCATACGTTGTGGCATGGAGCGTTTGATGGACTGTTGCAGCGTAATTTCGGCACCTTTAAGCGCAATACTCCAAAGCTCGATAGGAACTTGCTGCACCATTTTGTCCAGCGTTTCTTCGCTTTGACGCCCCAGCACCATAAAGTCGAACATGTTCTGTTCAATTTCATTCGCCACGGATTCATCATGCAGTTTCAGCATTTCCATCAAGGTTGCGCGATCACCTTCAAAGCGATTGATAATGTCTGCAACCTGCTTAATGCCTGACAATGGTGCCGCTTGCGTCATTGATACCTGTGCAATGCAGCGTTCAATCAGGTCATTCAGATCGTGAACAACCTGATGATCGATATCTTGTAAGCGTGCAATGCGATAAAGCAGCTCATCGTGATAATCAACGGGCAGGTGTTTTAATACCGCTGACGAACTGTCTGCCGGTAAATAACCAAGGAAGATCGCCTGCATCTGAGGGTGTTCGTTGGCAATGAAACGCGCGAGCACTTCTGATTCAACCCATTGCAGTCGCTGCATGTTATTGCGAATTTCATCGCCGTACAGGTTATTGAGCAAGCCTTTCGCCAAATCATTGCCGAGGGCTTTTCTCAATGTGTTCGATAAGTATTCTTTCGAGGCACCACGAATACCACTGTGCAGACGAAAGTCTTCAAAGAACTGCTGAATAATTACCTTCGCGCTGTCACTTTGAATGCCGGACAAATGCGCCATCGCACGGGTAACACGTTGTGTTTCCTCTCGACTGAAATGCTGCAACACTTTGGCTGCCGCGTCTTCACCCATGCCAAGCAGGACTAACGCCGTGCGCTCGACGTGATTAAGCTGTTGTTTCTGCTTTGACTGTGCTGTGTTCATTCACATTTACCCATTGTTTCAGTATTTCAGCGACGCGCGCCGGTTCTTCATTGGCAATCAACTGAAGGTGTTTAAGCTGGATCTCAAGCGGTGAGCCTGGAGGTGGCAGCATTTCATTGCCCACATCCAACCCAGAACTGACCGCAATCCCCTTCTCTGAAAGGCGACGATTGATTGATTCTTCGCGTTCGCGCTCTTCGCGTGTCTGAAGGTTTTCGTAGGTGATGTCTTCGGGTGCATCAGCAAACTCCAGCTCTTTGCTGCGACGGTCAGAGCCCGTCAAGTGCATGATGAGCGGTCGCAACACAAAGAAGATCATTGCCATACCCAACATGCCGCCAATCACATAACGCATTGGCTGTTGAATTGCCGTGTCTTGCCACCAAGGCAAGGCTGGCGGTGCGTCAATTTCAATTGGCGTAAAGTTAAAGCTCATCAGGCTAATGCTGTCTCCTCGCGTGGCTGAAATGCCAACTGCGTCAGAGAGCATGGTTGAGATTTGAGTACGTTCCTCGTCAGTCCACGCAGTCCCATTCGGTGCAACCGCAGAGTTCAACAACACAGAGACGCTCAGTTTATCGATTTGTCCCTGTTGGTATTGTGTGCGACGAATGCTGCTACCCACGGCGTACTGACGATTAATTTCAGAACGGGCGTTGGTGTTAGTACTGTCTTCAGCAGGATCTTCACCCGTTACAGGGGGTTGATTGCTCAACGACCCTGGCATACCTAGTGCAATTTGGTCGATAGAGTTGTTTTGAATGGTATGTTCGTTGCGAACGACAGGCGTGGTATCCAAGATCTCTTGCGTCTCTTCAACCTGACTGAAGTTCATGGCGGCGGCGACCTGCACACGGAAATTCGCAGGGCCGACAATCGGCGTTAACATATCAGACGCACGCTGAATGACCTGCTTTTCCACGCTCTTTTGGTATTCGAGATACTTCGCATTGACCTTACCCGCTTCCGCCGAGTTCACATCGGCACTAAGCAGACGGCCAAACTGGTCGATCACTGACACAAATTCCGCTTTCATGCCTGTGACGCTGCCAACCACAAGGTTGATGATGGCTTCAACTTGCTCAGGTTTCAGATCTTCGCCCGGTTTGATTTCCAGCATGACAGAAGCCGACGGGCTTTCCGCATTTTGACGTACAAACAAGGTCTGACGAGGAATGGCCAAGTGAACGCGCGCATTCGCCACGGCATTAAGCGAAATGATAGTGCGGACTAACTCACCTTCTAACCCATGTCGATAACGTGCCGTTTCCATAAACTGGCTCGTCCCCAAAGAGCTGTCTTCTTTCAGTGAATCTAACCCCGTTGGCAATTGGGCTTTCACGCCTTTTGAAGCAAGTAGCATGCGAATGCGGGCCACTTCCCCTTCAGGCACTAACACTTGCCCATTTTGTTCTTGTAAGCGGTAGCTAATCCCTTCCGTTTCCAACACGGAAACGATATCGCCAATATCAAAACGTTCTTGTTGGCTATAGAGCGGACGAAAGGTTTGAGATGAACTCCAAAGCGCGACAACAATGATCGCGGCAACGATGGCAGCCATGACCGCAGAAAGCACCAGATTGCGCTGACTGCTCGACCATAGACGTTTTGCTTTCTTAACCCACTCGCTGTCTGATTTGGCACCCGCAAACTGTGAAGACGAAGGAACCGATGTCGAGGAGGTTGCTAATTGCGTGGAAATTTCAGACATGTGTTACACCGGCATCTTCATGATTTCGTCAATGGAACTCACAACTTTGTTGCGCACCTGCATTAATGCATTAAACGACAAGCTTGCCTTTTGGCTCGCGACCATCGCACCGACCAAATCGTCACTTTGTCCTAGCTCGACCGCCGTCATTTTTGCACTGGCATCCGATTGATGGGCATTCACCGCATCCAACACATTGGTCACTGCCTGCGAAAAAGAAAGCGGCGTGTTGTTGCTCATTTCTACTCTGTCCAGAGGGTTGGCAGACACCACGAATTCGGGTTGGATGTGCTGCCTCATCATGTCCATCTTTGACAACATGAGTTGTTCGGCATTCATCGCATTGGTGATTGAATTATTAGCCATGTTTTACCTCGTTTAGGCAGCCGAACCGAGTGCCGACTGTAGATCTATTCCTTGTTCACGCATCGCCGCAAGTTTGTAGCGAAGTGCTCTCGTCGTGACGCCAAGCGCGTCTGCCGTTTTGGTTCGGTTGCCACCAAATTGGCGAAGTTTGTCCAAAATAAACTGAAATTCTGCATGTTTTTTCGCTTCGACATGTCCGAGGTGATCAGTGCGATGAAGGACAGGCGCACATGCGTTAACACCTTCTGGCAACATCAGATCTTGCGCTGTGATGTAGTCGCCATGGCGCATGACCAACGCACGCTGAACAACGTTTTCCAACTCGCGGATATTACCCGGCCACGCATATTGGCTAAGAGCTGCCAACGCATCAGGTGCAAGGTGACATTTGCTGCCATCTTGGTACTTTTCAATGAAGAATCGGCTGATCGGAAGAATATCTTCTTGGCGTTCCCTTAACGGTGGCCAATGCAATGGAAGGACATCCAGGCGGTAGTAAAGGTCTTCTCGGAACGTACCTCTTTGCACTTCCAAGCGAAGATCTTTGTTGGTCGCTGCAATCACGCGAATGTCGAGTTGAATCGCTTTATGACTGCCGACCCTTTCAACTTCTCTCTCTTGCAGTACTCGCAGCAGTTTCGCTTGAACAGCGGGCGACATCTCGCCAATTTCATCCAACAAAATGGTGCCACCATTGGCTTCTTCAAACTTGCCGGTTTGAGACTGCAATGCACCGGTGAAGGCACCTTTTACGTGACCAAATAGGACCGCTTCAAGCATTGATTCTGGGATGGCTGCGCAGTTGACTGCAACAAATGGACCTTGCTTGCGAGAGGAGTGTTCATGAACATAGCGTGCCAGTACCTCTTTTCCGGTGCCTGACTCGCCAGTGATTAATACGCTTGCACTGGTGCATGCTGCGCGATGCGCAAGCTGTAGGACTTGTTTGCTGCGCCAAGATTCCGCAACAATGTTTGCCATTGGGCGACCAAGTGCTTCGACACGTTGCAAAAGGTTCAGCAACTGTGATGGCTCAAAAGGTTTAAGCAGGTAATCTGTGGCTCCCGCTTTCATGGTGTCTGCTGCCAGCACGCCTTCATCTTGTTCGACAATCGCGATGGCGACGCCTTTTGTTTGTTGCCTTTGATGGCACGCAACCCAATCACGAACACTCATGTCCGGTAAGTTGGAGCTGACCAACGAAATCGCAGCGGGCTCGCCAAGTAAAGCACTTCGCCCTGTGCGAGCATGCTTTACGCGATAACCCGCATCTTTCAGCACATCAATCACTGATAACGCTACGTTTTCATTTGGTTCTACCAACAGAATGTCCATTTTCTTCATTTTTGAACCTTTGTCGTTTCGTTGGTTGTTTTGTTTTTATTCGAATTTTCTGGTTGAGTCGTCACGCGTTCAGTGTCCATGACCAGCCTTAACGTGACGCGGCGATTTTGGTCTCGTCCCTCTTCGGTTTTATTACTGGCTACCGGGTACCTTTCGCCGTGCGCTCTAACTTCCAGCTTCGTTCTTTCTATGCCGAAACCTTCCAGTGTTTGAGCCACGCTTTCTGCACGACTGCGCGATGTGCGTAAATTCGCTACTGCTGATCCAGTTGCATCGGTATGACCATCAATCAGTATTTTTTCTATGGATGTGTCTAGTGCCACATAGCTTTGGAATGCAGCGAGGGTCTGTTTCTGAGGTTGTGTGAGTCCGAGCTGCCCATGTGAAAAACGAAGCTCTAACGTCCTTGCATCGTCATATCCCATTTCTGGCAATCTTGACGTACACGCAGTGAACGAGGAAATAGGCGCAGCGATACGAATACTGGGGAGCGTCATAGTAATGGGTGAGTGTTGAGATTCATTGAGTCGCAGTTGTATCCAACCACCGGACGCCAAGCCTTTAATCAACGTGCCAATCCCATCGCTAAATGTCAGCGGCTCTTGGCCGTTTCCTTCTGTTGTCGATATCAGTGTCGAAGAAGGTTTACTCTCCCATGGAGGGCTAACTAAATAGAGAGATGCTTTTGCAATGGCATGCTCCGTAATATCGTGAGCTTCGAATGATAAATGATTACCCGGAAGTGAGCGGAAGTAATACTTCCCATTGGATGTTTCCGCATGCCTCAATGTACATTTAAATAATTCACCACTGTAAGACCATGATGAAATATCCATTGGAACAATGATCTCATTTTTTATAGTGGCATGTACACTTTCTATACTGAGAATGTAGAAAAACAAAGACAAAAATACATTTACTTTATTTCCTCGAATTCCGGAAAACATATTTCCCAACATACCAGACCTACAAAAAATGGAAAACACCCCCACCATTCCGAATGGCGAACACTACGCTTATGCATTGATTTAGCAAGCAAGATAGGGATAGATATTGTTCTAATTATTGGCTATTTGATGATGCCAATGTCGAAATGCGTTTTATTAATAAAATTATTTATACCGACAAGGTCGTTTCAAAGCTCGTAACAAGAAGTAAGTTAAAATAGCTCTAAGACGAAAATAGCAATCCGAAAATTACCTGCAATTCTTCTTTTATAAAAGGTCTACATTAAGGATAAAACGAACATGTGAACTAATGTCACATTGTTATAATCGGAGACTAAAAACCGATAAAAAACCCTGTATAAACTGAGTCCCAATAAAGGCTACACGCCCCGTTTTATCAGCGTGTGGCGATGAACTTTTTATACGGTAACTATGTGAGTGGTTACGTTAGTGGTTATGTTTATGGTTAATAGTTAATGGTAATGACAGCCCCATCGTCTA
Source organism: Enterovibrio qingdaonensis (assembly GCF_028683135.1). Lineage (GTDB taxonomy): Bacteria > Pseudomonadota > Gammaproteobacteria > Enterobacterales > Vibrionaceae > Enterovibrio > Enterovibrio qingdaonensis. Next base: position 169,369 of record NZ_JAJUBB010000007.1, on the reverse strand, counting down.
AACCTGAGCTTCAAGCAGTCGATCTAGAATTACTGGGTAAGCCTATCCATACGATTCGGGATAACCTTGAATCTATCATTCACGCATCTTGCCTTACTTTGTCGAATGCACTTCAGAGCTGGTTAAAAAGCAGCCTTGTCGAGGTGACACTAAATGGCGTTAATCTCCACACATTCCAAAACGGCAATATCGAAAAAAACAACGTAACGACTCTGCGTCATATCGGTGGTGGTACCGCGTATTTGAATATCGATCCCGCACTGCTTGTCGCACTGGCTGACCGATTCTACGGTGCATCCATCGAGCGCAGCGAGCCAATACTCACCAGCAGTGACCTTCGTCTGCAAGAGCGTGTCGCAAAGCTTGTGAGCCAATGGATTGCACCTGAGGAGATGTGGACATTCAGCCCGTACGAATTTGCCAACGGCATGGGACTGAATGCAGATTTCACCATTCAGTTCGGCAAAAAAACTGGGCGGTTATCACTTATCCTCGAAGGAAAACTCATCCATTCGTTGATTGAACAATTGGGGCTTGAGCGACCCACTCACCTCGGTGATGCCTTCAACGAAAAACTCGCTGCCACGCCAGTGAAGCTAAATGTTTTGTTGAGCCGAAAAACCTTACCCCTGAGTGATGTGTTGTCTCTTTCACCGAATGACATTCTCCCGATTGAATTACTCAATACCGTGCCAGTAAGCATTGGCGGAGAACAATTGTTTACCGGGCGCGTTGCTGAGCAAGACGGCCAACTTGTATTGATTTTGAACCACGATTAAGGATGTATTGACGTGAGTGCGATGCCTGAAAACCCAACTTTTAATGCTGATGACCTGAACTTCGATGATTTTCAGCTAGAAGACTTTGATACACCCGTCAGTAACCCTGTTGCCAGTGCTCCTGAGCGCGACCTCAGTTTCTTTAAGAAAATCCCTGTCACCGTCACGCTTGAAGTGGCCAGCAAAGAGATCGCTCTGGGTGATTTAATGAAAGCCGGAGAAGGCTCTGTGATTGAGTTGGACAAACTCAACGGCGAACCTCTGGATGTCAAAGTCAATGGCTCACTGATGGGGCACGCTGAAGTCGTAATCGTCAATGATAAGTATGGCTTACGTCTGATTGACGTGATTGATTCCGCGTTAACCGGCATGGGCAAATAAGTTCATTCAACATGTCAATGTCTCGTCTTTTATATCGCTATTTGCCCGCCCTATTTGCCTTGACGGCGTTAAGCGCATTCCCCGCATTTGCGTCGGAATCTGGCTTAACGTTTTTGTCAGTGACTGACGGGGATACGCAACAAGAATACAGTGTGAAGCTGCAAATACTGTTGCTGATGACAGCGCTCAGTTTTTTGCCTGCTTTTGTTCTTATGGGTACCAGCTTTACGCGCATCATTGTCGTCTTGGCGATCTTGCGTCAGGCACTCGGCTTGCAGCAAAGTCCACCCAATCGGGTACTCGTGGGTATTGCCTTGGCGCTGACGCTATTGATCATGCGACCCGTTTGGACAGACATTTACGACAATGCGTTTAAACCGTATGACAATGGCGAAATCACCTTGATGCAGGCGTTTTCGCATGCAGAGAAACCCGTTCGTGCATTCATGTTGGCGCAGACACACCAAACATCCCTTGAGCAAATGCTGCGTATCGCTGACGAGCCTTTGGACCAAAATGTCGACGACATTTCCTTTGCGGTAGTTTTGCCAGCATTTGTTATCAGTGAGCTGAAAACCGCGTTTCAAATCGGCTTTATGCTGTTTATTCCTTTTCTGATCATCGACTTGGTGGTAGCCAGTGTGCTGATGGCAATGGGTATGATGATGCTCTCCCCCCTCATCATCTCATTACCATTTAAACTGGTCGTCTTTGTACTGGCCGATGGCTGGGCAATGACGGTCGGCACGTTGTCGGCAAGTTTCGGGTAGTTACGCGCATGACTCCCGAACTTGTCGTCTCGCTTTTCTCAAATGCCGTTTGGATGATCATTCTTATCGTCGCGGTGCTGGTTATGCCCGGCTTACTCGTTGGCTTGTGTGTGGCGGTCTTTCAGGCCGCGACACAAATCAACGAACAAACGCTGAGTTTTTTACCGCGCTTGATCGTGACGCTTCTTATGGTGATATTCGCCGGGCATTGGATGCTCAGAAAGCTGATGGAGCTGTTTGCCTACCTGTTCCAGAACATCCCGGGAATGATTGGATAATGGCCATCACCTTTGCCGACCTTTCCGTGATACTCGGTCAACTCTGGTGGCCGTTTTTTCGTATTGGGGCCGCTTTTCTGTTTATGCCTTTTTTCGGCGATGGCCTCATTCCACTTTGGGTTCGAAGCCTGCTTGCGCTGTCTCTCGTCGTCATCACTGCGCCATTGATGCCACCCATGCCTGAAGTCGAGTTGTTTTCTTTTGCCTCCTTGTTTTTAGCATTTGAGCAAGCAATATGGGGCGTGTTCTTCGGTCTTATACTGCATTTGTTTTTCGCAGTGTTTACCATGCTTGGCCAAATTTTGTCCCTTCAGATGGGCTTGGCGATGGCGATCATGAATGACCCTGTAAACGGGGCGTCTGACGCGGTGCTAGGCCGAATATTCCTTATATTCTGCACGCTTCTTTTCCTTTCGCTTGAAGGCCACTTGATCATCATTGATGTGCTTATTCAGAGCTTTACCGTTTGGCCTGTAGGCACGGGAATTTCAAGCCTGTCATTACAGGGACTGATGAACGTATTTGGCTGGATGTTCGCTGCTGCATTGGCACTGGCACTTCCCGCCATCATTTCGATGCTGTTGGCCAATATCAGCTTTGGCGTCATGAACCGTGCAGCGCCGTCATTGAACGTCTATGCATTGGGTTTTCCCATGACCATGTTGCTGGGGCTTTTCAGCACCCTACTGACAATTACCGGTGTGCCAGACCGTTACACTCAGCTAGTGCATGACACGCTACGCCATTTGAACAACTACATGGTGGGGACGCTATGAGCGAATCGTCATCACAAGACAAAACAGAAAAACCCTCCAGTCAGAAGGTAAAAAAGGCGCGTGACCAAGGCCAAATACCGCGCGCAAAAGACTTCACTACCGCGGTCATTTTCCTCGCGGTAAGTATTTACTTCTATGCCCACCTCGACGATATCTGGCAAGCCATCAATGGCGTGATGCGTTACAACATGTCATTGACCAAAGCCGATTTAGAAAACCCACTAAGAGGCATTGAACACGTCGGTCATAGCTTGGGGATCATCATTGAGATTCTCCTACCAATGTTCGTGATGATTATTGTTGCTGCAGTACTCAGCTCGTTGATGTTGGGCGGCTGGATGTTCCGCCCCGCCAATGCCTTACCAGACCTTAGCAAGCTCAGCCCTCTCAAAGGCTTGAAACGCATGTTTTCAACACGTTCTTTGGTTGAACTGGTCAAGTCGACACTGAAAGTGCTGGTGATATCCACCGTGCTCTATCTGTTTCTTAGCAGCAATCTTCAACCTTTACTTGGCATGCAAAACCTCCCCCTAAATCAAGGGGTCGTACAAATCATGGGGATCCTGTTTGAAGGATTGCTTCTCATGGGGCTGGCACTGTTGCTTTTTGGTGTCGTCGATATTCCCTATCAACATTGGGAACACATGAAAGGGCTTCGAATGACCAAGCAGGAGCTCAAAGAAGAATTCAAAAACAACGAAGGTCGTCCGGAAGTGAAGCAGCGAATTCGCCAAATTCAGCAGCAAATTTCTCGTCGAAGAATTAATAAAACGGTGCCCAGTGCTGACGTAGTGATTACCAACCCTACCCACTATGCCGTCGCCTTGAAATATGACACTTCGCTGTCAGATGCACCTTTTGTTGTCGCCAAGGGCATTGATGAAACGGCGATGCACATTCAACGCATTGCGCGTGAGAACAACGTCGAGATCATCAACGCACCACCGCTAACGCGCGCGATTTATCACACGACAGCGATTGAGCAGGCCATTCCCAGCCAACTCTACGTCGCGGTTGCACATATTCTGACTTACGTTCTTCAGCTAAGAACGTTCCGTCAGGGACGAGGCGATAAGCCCATGCCTCTTCCGCATTTTTCTATACCTAAACACCTTCAGCACTAAATGGCATGAAACACTGAGGACTTCTCGATATGCTCAACCGGTTTAAACAATTCCAACAATCAGTCAGAGGGCGGATAGTCATCCCTGTCGTACTGTTAATGTTGCTCGCGATGGTGATACTGCCATTGCCTCCCCTACTGTTGGATGCCTTGTTTACCTTCAACATTGTGTTGGCCATTCTCGTGCTGCTCGTCAGTACGACGGCAAAGCGACCTCTTGATTTCTCCATTTTCCCTACCATTTTGTTGGTCGCCACATTACTTCGATTGGCACTAAACGTTGCGTCTACCCGCATCGTATTGCTTGAAGGTCACAATGGGCCAGATGCTGCAGGTAAGGTGATTCATGCGTTTGGTGAGGTGGTTATCGGAGGGAACTACGTCATCGGTATGGTGGTTTTCGTCATTTTGATGATCATTAACTTTGTGGTGATCACCAAAGGTGGCGAGCGTATTTCTGAAGTGTCAGCCCGCTTTACGCTTGATGCCCTTCCCGGCAAGCAAATGGCCATTGATGCAGACTTAAATGCGGGCCTCATTGACCAAGAAACTGCACGTAGTCGCCGCAAAGAAGTCGCGAATGAAGCTGATTTTCATGGTTCGATGGACGGTGCGTCCAAGTTTGTCCGTGGTGATGCCATTGCCGGTATGCTTATCTTGTTCATCAACTTGATTGGCGGTGTCAGTATTGGTGTCTTCGATCATGGCATGACTGGCTCGGAGGCAATGCGAACCTACGCATTACTGACCATCGGTGACGGTTTGGTTGCCCAGATACCTTCGCTCCTGCTCGCAACGGCTGCCGCTATTATCGTCACCCGTATTAACGACTCTGACAATGACATGTCAGAAACGGTACGTAAGCAGTTACTCGCAACGCCAGCCACGCTTTATACCGTCGCGGGCATTATGTTTGTTATGGGTATCGTCCCTGGCATGCCACATCTGGCATTTTTCTCTTTTGCTGCGGTATTGGCATTTGCAGGATGGCGTCAAAGCAAATCACCGGTCAAAGATCAGCAACTCGATCAGGTCGAGGCGATTTCCAAAGCCATGGTGCGCGAAGAGGAAATGCCGCTCTCTTGGGAAGACATTCCTTATGTGCACACCCTGTCTTTGGCCATTGGTTATCGCCTTGTCCATCTGGTAAATAAAGATCAAGGTGCACCGCTGACCCAACGTATTCGCGGCGTGCGAAGAAACCTGTCAGAGCAAATCGGCTTTCTGCTGCCCGAAGTACGTATTCGCGACAACTTAAGCTTAAAACCGAATCAATACACGATTTCCCTAAACGGCGAAGTCGTTGAGCAAGGCTTTATCGAACCCGACCGCTTAATGGCCATTGCCGTGGGCGAAACCTATGGCGAAATTGATGGCATTTTGGGTAGTGATCCTGCTTATCAGCTACCTGCGGTTTGGATTGAACACAAAGATAAAGCCAAAGCACTGAACATGGGATATCAGGTCGTTGATGACAGCACCGTGATTGCTACGCACATCAGTAAAGTCATGAAGTCTCACCTTGCTGATCTGTTTAATCACGACGATGTTGAAGCCATGAACCAACGTCTGACTCAGCATGCTCCCAAGCTTGCTCAAGCATTGGGTGCAGCGTTAACACCGGCCAATCAGCTAAAAGTGTATCGCCAGCTTTTGCTCGATCAGGTGCCACTGCGTGATATTCGGACGATCGCCAATACCATGCTGGAGTCGTCTGAAAATACTAAAGACCCGATTTTGCTTGCCGCAGATATTCGCTGCACGTTAAGACGCACCTTGTTTAACCTCATTGCAGGCCAGAAAAGCGACTTGAGTGTCTACACCCTGTCAGACGAACTTGAAAAAATGTTGATGACCTCATTACAACAAGCTCAGGCCAGCGGCCCCGTGATGTTGGACAGCTTCCCGATTGAGCCGAATATTTTGGGGCAATTCCAACAAAACCTGCCACTGATTCGCCAACAGTTGAAGCAACAAGGTCTTGTGCCGATTTTACTGGTCATGCCTCAATTGAGACCGCTTATCGCCAGATATGCGCGCACCTTCACTCAAGGTCTCGCTGTTCTTTCGTACAATGAAGTTCCTGAAAATAAACAAATTAATGTGGTAGGTAACCTTGGCTAACTTCTCTCAACTTATCGCAATGCGCCATACTTTCAGGGCATTGATTCGAAAACACGCGAAAACGGACGACGATAAGCTTTTGTATGATGCCTTGTCTCAAAATGACGTTCACCATGTGTGTCAGGCGATACGAGAAACAGCGTCTGGAGAAGTCGCCTATCAGCATGTCACGCTTCGTTTTGGCAGTCGCGGCGAGCAAAGTGTTTATCAATTCGATTTATCGGAAGAGCTCAAATATGCGTTGGATTTATTCAGTCTGTATCTCGCACTGAGGCAAAGTCGTTTTCAATTGGATACGTACCACCCCGACCTCATCAACAAGATTGTAGTGCCTATTGATTCACGGGCTCTAATTTGGCCAAGTGGTCAGCGTTTATTGAATCAAATGATCAAATGTGATGCGGAAGCATTCGCTTTGTTAATACCGTCATTGATCTTGCCTGACGACGCAGAGCAACAAAATGCTGCGATTCCGTTATTGTCAAAATTGCGTGCCTATGCGGCGGAGCTCTGTTTCGATATTTCAGACCCCAACTACAACCTGACATTTATAGCTCAGCATCTGCCCGATAAGGTAAAGCTCGCTATCTCTCTGGAACACAAAGAAGATCGTGCAGCGTTATTGCCCTTTATTCGTTTTTTCCGATCTCACCGCGTGTCTTGGATCGCCGGACGGGTCGCTAGCCAGAATGAACTAAACCAATACCGATTGTTAGGGGCGAGCCATTACTTTGGCTACTTCAGTGATATCCCTACCTCTATCTCGTTCAAGAGCTTTGAAACCTATTCGAAGGATGAGGACGAAACCACACGCAGTGCCAGTGTAAAAGACGAAACGGTGGAATAAAGATCACCTTATTGCACTTAAAACACGAAAATCGCGATATTTTTAAAAATGTCAGTTAATTAAATACAACAAGCGTCCGCCTCTAGTTAGTGAACAGGGAATATCCCGAAGCCTGCAAAAAAAGCTAACCAAGGAGACTTAAGATGGCTTTATCAATGCACACTAACTATGCGTCGCTTGTTACTCAAAACACTCTGAACAACACTAGCGGCTTGCTGAACACTGCGATGGAGCGTCTAAGCACCGGTTACCGCATCAACTCAGCAGCTGATGACGCAGCTGGCCTGCAAATCGCAAACCGCCTTGAAGCACAAAGCCGCGGTATGGGCGTTGCAATGCGTAACGCACAAGACGGCATTTCTATGATGCAAACTGCTGAAGGTGCGATGGACGAGATGACTAACATCGTTTACCGCATGAAAGACCTGGCTCTTCAAGCATCGAACGACACTGCTTCTACTGCTGACCGCACTGCACTGAACGAAGAATTCACGCAACTGGGTGCTGAACTGCACAACATCGTTGATTCAACAAGCTTCGGTGGTAAAACACTGTTTGGTACAGCTGGTTCATTCGGCGCATCAACGGGTGTTAACATCCAGATTGGTACTAACGCAGGTGACAAACTGAACATCAATGTTGACACTCAAGTACTTGCAATCAGTACTGCTCTGGGTGCATCAGCTGGTGCGATTGGTAACTTGAACACAGCAACTGCTGCTCAAGCTGCAATCACTAAACTGACGGGTACTGCGGGTGACGCAGGTCTTCTGGGTACTTTGGGCTCAGCACGTTCTGCACTGGGTGCAAACATCAACCGTCTTGAGCACACCATCACTAACCTTGGTAACATGACTGAAAACACCACCGCTGCAAAAGGCCGCATCATGGATGCAGACTTCGCGGTTGAATCTTCAAACATGACTAAGAACCAAATGCTGATGCAAGCAGGTACTACTGTCCTGTCACAAACCAATCAGCTGCCAGGCATGGCAATGTCGCTACTGCGCTAATCCCTTGCAAGTCCAACCCCATCTCAGGATGGGGTTTTTTCGTTTCTATGACGGTGAAACATGACCCCAATTTACGCCCAAAATATTGACGTTATCTTCACGCGCTGGCCTACCATTGCCGAAGAGTTAGAAGCCGCTAACGTCGATGAGCTCACCTTTGACGTTATCCAAAAAACCGCTGCCACATTGAAAGTCAACGGTATCCAACTTTGCAGTGCATACGATCCTGTAGAAGAAGCGTTTCATTACCGAAGTCTAACGTCAGGGAACGATTATCATGTTTGGGGCCTTGGCCTAGGTAGCGTGCCTGCGCTGCTTGTGCAAGATGCCAAATGCTCATCCATCCGTGTTTACCTGTATAACTTGCCATTAGCCAAACTCGCGCTGTCGCTCGTGCCGTTTGATTGGCTGAATGATCCACGTGTGGAACTTCGTTTTATCGACGAAAATAGCGCAGAGGTCATGCACTACACCGCGATGCTTTCTCACCCAGGCAGCATTATTCTGAATGGCGATAAGTTTATTTCCCAGAAGAGCCACCAATGGCTGTTTTTCCGCATGGAAAACACGCTGGTTGTTAAGCACGTCCACCGCAACCAACTCGACAATGAAGACAGATTCATTCAGCGAGAAACAGAAAACGCGCCGCTACTGAAAAAAATGGCGTCGATTGACACCTTTCTTCAATACCGGATTGATGACGCGATTTGTATTGGTGCAGGCCCTTCGCTGTCACACCATATCGAAGAGTTAAAAGCAGTTTATCTTCAAAAAGACCGCCCTCGATTTATCGCTGCAGCGACTGCATGTAAGTGCTTGTTAGAAAATGGCATTAAGCCAGATGTGGTTTACGCAATAGACTTTGATATTCCGACGTCGTATATCCCTTTCCATATTGCCAAAAATACCATTCTGATCGCGGCCAGCCGTTTGCCTCACGACCACATGAAGCTCTGGCACGGAGAAAAATATTACCTACATCTGGCAGACGAAACATACGATCGCATTAGTGCCGCGTTCCCGACTCAATTTCGCCCTTATGTGTATGGCTCCGTTATTCACCCGATGCTTCATACCACGCTGGTACAAGGCGCAAAAACCGTTCGCTTCATTGGCTGTGACTTTGGTTTTCCGAATGAAATCGTCCATGCATCAATGGCTAACGACGCCAACGATCACAACGCGACCATGCAGGCTTGGACTGAAAACGGTTATGGTGAATTGATCAAAACCTCTCCGCCATACCGCATGTTTGCTACCGGTGTCGAAAACATCATTAGCTGTGCGCCCGACACACGGTTTTTCAATTGGAGCCGTATGGGAGCAAGAATTCTGGGTGCCGAGTACATGGATTTAGCCAAGGAGACTGAACATGCTATCTAGCCAGCTCAGCCAGCTTTTCGCGAAAACCGCAGACGTTTATTACTATGGTGATCACATCACTGGCGATATGTTACTCGCGCAATGTGTGGCGTTGTTTAGCAAGCTGTTTGAAGTACATAGTAAGCAAGATATCGTTGTTGAAATATTAGACGAACTCAACACCGCGCGACGCGCCAACGATTTCACTGCTATTGCAGATATGTTGAGATACCAAATCCCACCAATCCTCAATGAAAGCGCTTAACAAACTTTTCTATTAACGCCTCTAAAAGAGGCGTTTTTATTTTGATATTGCCTTAACCCGCCCAACAAACAGGTCGCCTAATTACCTTGTATACCCAAACGCGTTGAATCCTGCATTTTTAGCGCGGCTTGAGTATTTGGGTGGTATAGGCGAAAGGAAACAGCGGAACTCCCAGACTGGAAATACCACTTCCGCAAACCAACCAATTCTTACCTATATTACTGTTTTTAATGGAATTTAAAAATGGAACGCTTTTTGCTGATTGAGGTGTATTCAACGCTAATTTAGCAAATGAGCCTGGAGTATTACGATGAGTTCATTAGATCCAATTACGATGGCAACCCAGTTGGCCACATTTGATGTATTGCCATTTCAAGAACGCTATCAAATGCAGGCTGATTCTTATCAAGCAAAAATCAATGCATTGAGCAAAGTTGAGTCTGCCCTTCGAACGTTCCGCACTGCCGTCAGCGAAATGAATGGGTACGGCAGTAGTATCATTAAAAACAGTGCAACCACGTCACAAGACGGTATTTTTTCCGCAACGGCTGACGCGAATTCACTCAGTGGCAACTATCAAATTTTTGTAGAACAGGTCGCCTCTGCACACCAAATCTCTGCCAACATGCCTGCGGACATGACCGCAGACACACAAATTCCCACCACTGGCGAACTGAAACTCGCGATCAACGGCGAGGAAATGATCATTGACTTGTCGACGGTGGATACCGACGGTGATGGCAAAGCCACGATGGCAGATCTGGTTAAAACCATTAACAACGACAGCACCAACCCAGGCGTTAATGCAACCTTAGTGCGCTCAAATGGCCAGACCCACCTGATGCTATCGAGCACCGAAACAGGGGAAGCGAATCGTGTATCCGTATCTGCGACAGGCACCGGATCTGCGTGGTTTGAAGGTGCCTTTACCACACCAAAAGTGATTACTGAGCCCCAAGATGCTGTCATTTGGGTGGGAGCAAAAGACTCTGGCCTGAAACTCACCAGCAGCAGCAACACGTTCGATAACGTCATTGATGGTGTCGATATCACCGTGACCAAAGCGCAAAGTGCTGGCGATGAGCCAGTCAGCTTAACCGTCGGTCCTGACAGCGAAGCGACAAAAGAACAACTGACCAAGTTTGTTGATGCTTACAATGCGTTGGTATCAACGTTCGACGAATACACCTCTGTTGGCGGTGAAGACGGTGCAAGCCGCGGCGCACTGGCTAATGACCCCACCCTTCGCTCTATCGAAAGCCAGCTTAACAATATTCTGCGATCGGATTTTGGCGGTATGCGCCTCACCGATATTGGCCTGTCTATCGACAAAGGCGGAAAGCTGACTTTGGATGAAGATAAATTCAACGACGCTCAGAAAAACAATGGGGTTGCGTTGGAAAACATGTTTAACGGCGACGGCAACCTCCTCGACTCTATCGATAACATGATGGAGCCCTATTTAAAAACCTCTTCAGGGCTGTTCAGCTCTCGAAAAGAATCGCTTCAGGCAAATATCGACCGTATTGACGACAAACTTACTCAACTCGACCGTAAGTACGAGATGTCATATGACCGATACCTCAAACAATTCACGCAAATGAATCAAATCATGACCCAAATGAACCAAACCATGGCGATGTTTGGCTAGGAGTAATCTCATGTTTTTAGAAAACGGCTACGACTCATACCAACAAGTCGATTTGGACGCGCAAGCGGCCTCAGCCTCCCCACACCAGTTGGTTGTCATGCTTATTGATGGTCTGTTGGATGAAATAGAACGCACGCGTGGCCATATTGCCGCTGGAAGACTCGAACAGAAAGGCACCAGCATCGCAAAAAGCATGAACATTCTGATTGGCCTTGATAGCGCGTTGGATATGGAAAATGGCGGCGAAGTCGCTGAGAACCTTCACCAACTCTACGATTTTTGCCAAATGGAGCTGTATCAAGCGAGCTTGAACAACGATCTCGAACGACTGACTAACGTTGAACGTGTCATGGCAAACATTCGAGAAGGATGGGTGAGCTTTGGTCAACACGCATAACGCCACTTCTCAGCATATCCAACGGCTGTCAAAACAGATTCACCATGTGGCCCTCGCACAAGACTGGCAAGCACTTAAGCAACTGGATCTTAAGGTCAGGGAATTGCTCACCCAATACCCTGACTGTCTCTCCACGCCTGCACTTTCACACGATTTGGCACAGCTAAAACGTGTGCACAAAAACGCGGTTTCTCAACTCGCTATTTCAGTGAACAAAATGGAAACAGAGTTAGCGGGCATGCAAGCGCAGCAAGAGCGTGCGAAGGCCTATCAAATGGCAATGACAATGGAGTACCCATGGTAGTTTCTTCAACCATTCAGCCAGCGTCGAACACCTCAAAATCGGCAGGTTCTCCACTCGATAACATTAAGCCTGCCAAGGGTTTTGATGCCTTATCTACAGAAGATGCGGATGTGCCGTTTTCTGAGCAAAACCCGTTGTTGGGCGCGCTATCTTTACCTACAGAGCACTCTGAAGGTTCTGCCGTTACACCACACCTGAATTTAAACGGGGTAGTTGGAGAACAGGCAGAATCTCACGCGACGGCAAATGTGGCAGTGATGCACTCCCTTGTACACGAGAAGTCGCCGTCGGGTTTGGGTTCATCGCCAACCATGGCCTTGGGAACAACGTTGTCTGACGCCGTCAGAAAAGACAGCCCACAGACGTTGCCCGTTCACCGAGGCATTAACACATCCTTGCTCTCCGCCACGGCATCGCCTTTGGCTGAGCATTCACTTCCACAGCCCGCAACCCCGACTCCCCCATCGAAAACTGCCGACGTTCAGTCACTCATCTTGAACATGCAGCCAAGTGCGATATCTGGTCTGCCTGTGACAGCCGATCTATCACTGAGCGTTAGCACAGCAACGGCACCCAACATCTCCCCGCCAGCGACAAGCACTGTACAAACGTCTGCTGAATGGGCACCTATTCGCGTCGATACACAAGCAGGCAAGTGGGGCGAACAGATGATGCAAGTGCTGCAAGACCGCGTCACCTTGCAAGCCAATCAAAACCTACAAGAAGCGCGCATTCGCCTTGACCCTCCTGATCTTGGCAAATTGGACGTTATCGTGCGCGTGGAAGGTGACAGGCTGAACGTTCAGCTCAATGCCAGTGCTGTAGCAACACGCGAGGCACTCGTACAGGTTTCGGAACGACTAAGAGCCGAACTGCAAAGCGAGCACTTTGTGCACGTTGACGTCAATGTGGGTAGTGAGCAACACGAACGGAAAAACCAAGAGCCTGATGAATCACCGACTGGCATTTTTTCATCGCGCGAAGTCGGTGGTGATAACGAAACACACTATTTTGCCTCTGAACATTGGCTCAATGTTCACGCTTGATAGATAAAGAGGTAAAAACAATGACAAAAAAACAACTTCTCGCCGTTGGTGGCATGATGCTTCTATCAAGTGCACTGGTCTCAGTCGCTACCCTAAGCGGTGGTATTTGGTATTTGCAACACGCGACACAAGCAAAAACATCAGAAGACGGGCTATTTTCATCTTTCGAGATACCCGATTTCTTTTCCAAAGAAGAAGTCCGTCAAGGGCCGAGCTTTCACCCGCTAGAAAAAATCGTCCTCTCTATTAAAGGCAACAACCAAACACATTTTGTCATGCTGGAATTGGCGATCGAAACTCGCTCCCCCGAGCGTATGACCGCCATTGATAACTACATGCCTGTTATTCAAAACGCGCTACTCAAGCTCTTCGCTGATAAACATTACAATGACTTACAAGAAGAAGGTGCTATCGAAAACCTTCAATCTGAAGTCAAAAACACGTTGATTACTGCCTTCAACAAAACCGACCTCGTGCGGGATATTGATGATGTACTCCTGACGAAATACGTCGTTCAGTAGAGGGCATATCTATGTTGGACATGGCCTTCCATGATGGGTATGCGGACGCTGATATTAGCAATCAACCCGCAACTCCCATCGACGAAAATCTGCTTTTGCAAAAACATCAGATCCTCGTAAAGCGAATCGTCAATCAACTTCGTGCCCACGCCACGACGCACTGCAGTATCGAAGACATGCAGCAGATAGGGTTGATTGGATTGCTCGAAGCCGGTCGTCGATTTGGCAATATTCATGACCCACAATTTCCGGCTTACGCTGTCTGCCGTATTCGCGGAGCGATTTTAGATGAATTGCGCCGGCTTGATTGGCGTTCTCGTAAAACGCGACAACAAGCCCACGAACTCAACGACGTGACACGAGATTTAATGCGCGCTTTGGGACGCCAGCCCACTGACGCCGAGGTCATTAAAGCTCTTGGCACAACCGAAAAAGATTATCACGCACGCTTAAATGCCTCCGTTGCTGGCGAAATGCAGAGTCTGGATCAGTTGCTTGAAAATGGTGCTGAAAACTACCTCGACGCAGATTATGACGGCGTATCACACGAAGAAGCCCGTATCAGCTTAGAGTCCGCGTTAAGTCAATTGAACAAACGGGACCAACTCTTACTGACCCTGTTCTATCAACATGACTTAAACCTTCATGAGATCGCACTGGTGTTGGATTTGACCCCACCGCGTATTTGCCAGCTACACAAGCAGGCATTGAAACAACTTAATCTCTACCTGACCTCCTAGGAGTCAACGATGCAAAAACTACTTGGTGCCCTCATCATTTTGGGTGGCGTATTCGGCGGTTATGTCATGGCGGGCGGAAAGCTTGGGGCTATTTGGCAACCTGCCGAATTTATCATCATCATCGGCGCAGCGTTGGGCTCTTTGATCATTGGTAACCCCTCTCATGTACTAAAAGAAATGCGCGCTCAATTTGTTCGCGTGCTTCGCCGCCCTCAAAATGAGCGTGAATACTACATGGAGCTAATGGCATTGCTTCAGTCGTTGCTTGAAACCATTCGTAACGGTGGCTTCAAATCGCTTGATAGCCACATTGAAAACCCAACTGAAAGCTCAATTTTTCATCGTTACCCACTCGTTGCGAAAGATTATCGCCTCGTCGCCTTCATTACTGACAATTTGCGTTTAATGGCAATGGGACAAATGTCGCCTCATGAATTAGAGGGCTTACTCGAACAAGAAATTGATGCCATTGAAACGGATTTACTGCTTCCAGCAAAATCGCTTCAACGCACCGCGGAAGCATTGCCTGGCTTTGGTATTTTAGCGGCTGTTGGCGGCATCATTATTACGATGAGCGCAATCGATGGTTCAATCGCGATGATTGGTTATCACGTTGCGGCAGCCCTCGTAGGCACTTTCTTAGGTATTTTTGGCTGTTATTGCTGCCTAGACCCTGCAAGTAACGCCATGGCTCAGCGCGTAAAGCGCGAGATGTCAGCCTATGAGTGCGTGCGTGCAACCTTAGTGGCATATGTAGCGAAAAAGCCAACATTGCTCGCCATAGATGCGGGACGAAAACACATTCAGCTAGATATTAAGCCTACGTTTAACCAAATGGAGCAATGGCTGGCTGAACAGGAGGGATAATGCAAAAACAAGAACACGTCGTATTCAAACGTGCAAAACATAAGTCGCATGATGACTTCCATGGTGGTGCATGGAAGGTGGCGTTCGCCGATTTCATGATTGCCCTAATGGCACTCTTTTTGGTGCTTTGGGTCATGCAGGTTGTCGACAAAGAAGAGCGTAAAGCCATCATGGCGAATTTGCACAGTGCCAGCGTGTTCGATAAAAGTTTTGGCAACCCTTTTGACTCCTCACAAAGCATATCGCCGATTGATTTGGCATCGGATTCCTCGGTGCCAAGTCAGCACAATTCAACCCACAGTGTGAGTTCGTTTTTCCAAGGCAATGGCAACGGCACGCAAACCGATTCACTCATACTGGGTCAGTTTGACACACAAGAGCAATTAGCGGCCCTTGCCAAAGTGGTTGAGGAAATGACGCAGCAAGTAAACGCGCAAGGCAATGTCAATGTCACGGTCACCCCTCAAGGGCTCCGGATTGTGCTGCAGGATGACTACAAGCAACACATGTTTAGCCGTGGCGGCGCAGATTTAACACCGTTCTTTGAGGATTTGTTACTACTGCTTTCCCCCATTTTCGAGCAAGTGAAAAACCCGCTGATCATCAGTGGTCACACGGACGCAACGCGATTCAAACAGGCATTCAGTTCTAAATCCAATTGGGAGTTGTCGGTAAATCGCGCAAATCAGGCAAGAAAAACCTTGGTGGATGGCGGTATGCCAGAAGACAGAGTATTGCAGGTGACAGGCATGTCTGACCGCGCATTGCTTAACGCCAGCGATCCTGAGTCCTCTGAAAACCGTCGCATTGAGCTTTTCGTTCTGACTACGCCTGCGGCAACTGTCATTGAATCTTTGTTTGGCACGCACAACACCAGTGAGTTAGAAAAAGCGCGCGATAAAGCACGATTTAATCAACCCGTTTATCGAGAAGAGATAGTCAGTAACGAGGTGAATGTTGCTGCGGGTCAAAGCTAACAGATAACCGCTTCATGTCGGGCAATATCGAATACTCGCGCATTGAGTCATTCTGCCCGACATGCTTTTTCGCTTAATCCCTACGTCTATCACTGTTAGTGCGTGTAAAACTATGTCACGTTCAGAATCTACTACTCAAACCGATTTAATTAAAAAGGCGTTCCTGTGGCTGGTTGTTGTTGATTACCTGCTACTAGGCATGTTTCTCTTTCTGCTGCCGACGCTAACATTAAGCGGTGGTACAGCCATTAGTACCCTCTTGATGCTCTACAATCTTTTGCTTTCCGTCCTTTGCTTTCAGCGCGTGGCACATCAGCATAGCCATATCATTTACCCGACACTGTCTGCGACCTTGCTGGCCTTTATCTTCTTTCTCTACTTTTTCTTTCTAGTGTGACGAACAAAGCTGAATGTCTTGCCTATCTTGAAACTCAAGACGTTATGAGCCAACACTTATAGTATTACGCTACGCAAAAGCTCATCGTCTGCCTTTTTTAACGCGGGGGAAGTCATGCTTCGTTTATTCACTATTGAGTCGGGCTATATCACCGAAATTCCTGTCGATGACGAATCCGATATCACGACCTTGGTTGAAAGAGCCATGTGGATCGATGCCCATGAGCCCACGGACAGTGAACGCAAACTGGTGAGCTCTTTACTGAAAATCGACCTCCCAGAATCAGATGATGTCGAAGAAATCGAGACCTCTGCGCGCTACTTCCTCGATAGAAGCGGCCTGCATGTTCATTCCCTCTTCCTCTCTCCAAGTGAAGGGCGACATCATACAGTAACTGTTGCCTGTATATTGCAAAGCCAGCGATTGATAACCATTCGAGAAGGTGAAGTCGCCGACTTCAGGCTGCTGCGATTCAGGGCACGCAAACGCCAAGTTCGGTGTAACGACGTTGAAAGTCTGCTCGTCACCTTGCTTGAGCAAAAAGTGGAAAACCATGCAGATACCTTGGAGGACTTGCACCGCGAGTCGGAGAAAGTCAGCCACGCTGTGCTCGAAGATGACGATTCTGATTTGGAAGAGAGCATCGCCCACTTGGCGAAGCTAGAAGACAGTAACGGCAAAATCAGGCTTTGTTTGATGGATACGCAGCGCGCGATATCCTTCCTGCTTCGCCATCTGCAAAACCGCAATGAACACCGCGAAACCATGCATGAAATCAGTCGAGACATTGACGCACTGATGTCTCACACCACGTTTCTGTTCGACAAAATCAACTTCCTGATGGACTCCACACAGGGCTTTATCAACATCGAGCAGAACCAAATCATCAAGATATTCTCCATTGCCGCGGTCGTCTTTCTGCCGCCAACGGTTATCGCAAGTATTTATGGGATGAATTTTGAATTTATGCCAGAGCTGCATTGGAAATACGGCTTCGCCTTCGCGATTACTCTGATGATCGCCTCTGGTGTTGCGCCGCTGCTGTATTTTCAAAGGAAGGGATGGTTATAGCGACCAAGGCAGGAATCACCGCCTTGGTCGTTGGTTTTAATGACTATTACTTTTCAGGCAAGACATAGCCTTTGTCCTTCTGCCACACGGTGATTACCGCTAATCCCGGTTTCTTTGGAACGGGTTGGCATCGTAAGGTATACGTTTCACCAGGCTCTAGCACAATATTCGACACATCCATTCTCGCGTTGTATTCAAAAACGCCAGAATATTTGCAGTCTCCACTGAAGGTCGTTTTACCGGCAGGCACCACAAACTCATGGTCAAATGTCCAAGACATAGGGCCATTTACTTTCTCAATCTCTCGGCCTTCACTGTCGATACCATGAAGGCTAAATCGATAGTCACCGGCCCTTTTAATCAAAATTAGCGCACCTTCAGCTAAGGTCAGCTTTCCATCATCAGCGGCGACCCATTCTTTGTTCTCTTCACTGGTGTTGTAGTCTGCGAGTACTGGAAAGCAGAGAAAGAGAGAAACAACGGCGAGTGAAAATTGACGAATCATTGTGTGTCCTCCCCTAGGCTTGAAGTATCTACCATCCTTGCATATGGCTGAGCGAGAGCACCACCTGCCGTTGATTTACATATAACCGTCTTTCTCTCTCCCGCTTTAAACGTTCTGACTAAATCGAAATAGGAATGGAGATCCAGATTCGCAGCACACGCGACGGTAATGCGATACGTCCCCGGCTTAAGCACGAGCTTTACTGGCAGAGTATTAAGCCCAGAACTGAAAAAGATAGGCTCAGTAGGGGGAGTCGTGGCTTCTTGGTATGCATAGATGCCAGGGTGATGCGCTGATCGATCGATATCTGCCTCAATAATAACGACAGATTCAGGTGCGTTAGTTTCTAGTTCCACGGCATTTCCGGACGGGTCCTGAAGTTTTGCACAACCAGACAACGCGACTAACAACAAGACAAGGTATTTCTTCATTAATCCTCCATGATTAAGTTTAGATATTTGCCTTTACGTAATTGATAGTATTCTCTGTAAAATTAAAGGTAACGTTATTGGAAACAGTAAGCACGTCTAGACAGACAACTTCGCGACACAATTACAATTATTTAACGTAAGCAAATATTCTCGTCTAATCGCGAATTGGTGGTCTGAAATGAAAGAAGCACCCATATTGAGTGCTTCTTTCCTAGTGGATTACCCTTTCAGCAGAGCGACCACGCTATGCCGTTTGACGTTCGCTTGCGCGTTCAGGGCTTCAAACGTTTTGGTAAACTGACCGGAAGAAGATTGAAAGTTCTCGATCACTGCATTCACGCCATCAACGTCGAGAGATTTTTTGGCGTCACGCAGCGAAGACATATCGGATGAAAGTTGCTGATGGAAAGCTCGCGCTTCTCCTAGCCCGATATGCACTTGTTGAAGGTGTTGGTTGACCTTGCTGATGGTTTGCTTGATCCCATCGCGGCTGCTGAGATCAAAACTGAGTTCCGCGATCCCTTCC
This sequence comes from Enterovibrio qingdaonensis, assembly GCF_028683135.1. Lineage (GTDB taxonomy): Bacteria > Pseudomonadota > Gammaproteobacteria > Enterobacterales > Vibrionaceae > Enterovibrio > Enterovibrio qingdaonensis. The sequence continues at coordinate 150,218 of NZ_JAJUBB010000007.1, read as the reverse complement.
GGATCAGGCTTAATGTTCAACGCGTTAGGTTGACCTGCAGGGAAACGGTATCCCTGCCCTGTCACCATCACCTTATTTTGCATTTGACGGTACGCGCTTTCCTGCGCTTCAAACAGTATCGAACCATCACTCGCTAGCGACGCTCGCATTCCCATCGGAATGAGGCTTCGGTCTAGCATTTTTAGGGTTTTGACTCCGTCTGATTGCCCGTCAAAGTTAATCATCACCGACTGCCCTTGTGGAAAATCGAGACGTATTTGTTCTGCCCTTTCGCTGAGGCGATGAATATTAAGGCCAGGTATGGCAAATCGACGTATATCTGCGCTGTCTAGCTTCACGCGCAACTCGTTATCCACCACGCGTTTGCCTTCATAGCGCGCTTGGTGAAGGACTTTTTCGATTGTTTGCTTACCCTGTGATAGCCCCTCTTTGAGGGAAGGCACATTTTGCGCACCAACAGACAGAGCCTGTGTGAGGCTGCCTTTGATTTTGCTTAGCTCTTTACCCACCAGTTGCAGTGATTTCGACGCGATCTGAACGGATGTAGCCTGCTGTTGGCCATGCGCCAGCAGCATCTTAGAAACGGAATAGGCTGACGGAGTGTCAGCCTTTTTGATTGTGGTTCTTGGTGCAGTGATACTGCTTTGATCCGAAGAACGAGATGGAGTGATAGAAGTTTGCTCATGGCTTGTTAATCGTATGCCGTGGGGTCTGACTTCTACTGTGCTCATCACCATGAAAACTTACCTGTTACTTAGATTCTATCGAACAAATTCAGCTCGTTGATTTTGACATAGCTGGCCTGAGTAGCCTGTAACGCCGCCAAGTAATTGTTCAAGCGAACAGACGCCTCGCCGTAATCAAGCGCTGAAATATCACTGTTAACCTTGTCAACAAACAACTTATTTTCGCTGTGCGTGCTTTCCATCAGATCGAGGTTATTAATTCGACCGCCCACTTCTGTCATCGCACCCAATACGTTGGTATGCGTGCCATCAATGGCACCCAGTGTCGCGTCAATTTGCGATTGGAAGTCAGCCGTCGGATTCTTAAACTCCTCAATCATGGCATCAATTTGATTGAGTACATTTTCACCGCCGCCCAGATCAACGATATCGGCCGCTGTCATGTTGGATTCCATGGTCACGCCTTTTGATACCGTCACTACGCGCTTATCACTGTTGCCATCAATGACATAGTCACCCGTTGCGTTTGAAATCGCGGGCGCATCTGAGTTCGTGCCCGCAAACAAGTAGTGCCCTTCTTCGTCCTGCGCGTTAAAAGAAGAAGCGACAGAATCACGCAAAATTTCGAGTTCTGAAATCATGCCTTCACGATCGGCATCCGCTAATGAACCGTTGGCCCCCCAAAGCACCAGTTCACGCATGCTTTGAAGGCTCTCCTCGACAGAATCCAGATGCACTTCTTGACTCGACAGTGTTGTATTTAGATTGGCGATATTGGTTTGATACTGCGCGATGGCTGCACTCTCACGTTCCAAATTCAGCAGCTTGATCGACGCCATTGGATCATCTGACAGCTTGGTCAAACGGTCTCCGGTCGACATTTGCTGCAACACTAGCCCCAAACCACCATTGTTTACCTGAAGGCTGGAAAGCATCATCTGACTGAATTGATTATCACTGATACGCATGATTAGTCTCGATCCTTAAAACAGTTGAAGCACAGAGTTGAACAGCTCGTTTGCTGTGCTGATCACCTTCATGTTTGCGTTGTGGACATTGGCAAACATCATCAGGTTGCCGGCTTCTTCATTGCTACTGACCGCACTGAGATTATTTCGCTGGGTCAGAGCTTCTTTGTTCATGGCTGCCTTTGCTTCGTAATCGGCGGCGGCTTGGCGCGATTTAATGGCGGTTTCACCCACCATCGCGGTAAACGCATCATTCAGAGAGACATTACCAAACCCAGTAACAGAAACGGGCTTATTGCTCAGTTCAATAAGGTCTTTTAAAACGTCACTGTTACCCGCGGTGCCATCGGCAGAAAACGCAAGTTCTTCGGCTGAGATGTCTGTGATTGTGATGCTGTTAGCTGGGTTCGCCGGATCGTAAGTAAACAAAGGCTGGCCTGCGTTCCCATTCAAGTCTTTACCCGTGGCTAAAACAGCGTTGACCTCATCGGCAAGGGCTTTTGCCATGTCGTTGATAGCCACTTGGTTCGGTTTGAGGACGGATGCTTGGTAATCATTCAGCGCACCCAGTTCACCACCCACAGAATCGCTTACTGCGAATGACTGGTTACCAAACTCCACATAAAGATCGGCCATATACGCGTCATCAGTATGAGTAACGGACTTTAGTTGGCCCGCTTCGCCGCCCATGACCAAGGGTTGCCCGCTGGCTAGCGTCACTTGCAAAGAGCCATCGGGTTGTTCAGTGGTTTTAATTTCCATCACTTTGGAAAGCTCACCAATCAACATGTCGCGGGTATCTAAAAGCTGTGCTGAGCTTCCGCCTGTCCCCTGAACTTCCATCAACTGTTTGTTTAGATCGGCAATGTTGTTTAACAAGCTGTTCGCGTGGGAAACCGCTGCATTTCTCTGATCATGCATGTCTTTATGTTGACTGTGCATTGCGTCATTTAGGGCGTTAAAACGACGAGACAGCGCTTCCGCTTCGTTGATGATTTGCTGGCGTAATGGCTGAGACTCGGGTTTCGTGGTTGCCTCATTCAATGCCGCGAACATGGAATCCAGACCCGCCGACAAGCTAAATCCGTCAGCACCTAAGGTGTTTTCCAAATGGCTCATGCTCGATGAGTAACGTGCAGCATAAGACGCTGTGCTATTAGTCGACCAAAGCTGTTTGACCAAGAAGTCGTCGGTAACACGTCGAATACTGGTGACCTCAACGCCCATACCAGCACTGAGGCTGTCTGACGCTGAACCGCCGACCGAGGCCATCATGGCTTGCTGACGGCTATATCCCGGCGTATTGATGTTGGCAACGTTTTGTGCAGTCACACTTAACGCCACACTGTTCGCATTAAGGCCAGACATGGCGATATTGACGAGGTTCATTTACGGCTCCAGAGTTCTGATTAGCGGTTGGGCAAACGCGGTACTCACGGACACTTCAACCTGCTGTTTTGTATTAGAGGCGACCTCTGAGCCCGGATTATTAACGGAATTACAGCCATTAAACCCAGCAGCAATGTGTGATTGTGATCTTGATTCCGCTTTAATCACACAAGACTCATCATTCGCTGCTGGCGCAATGAATTCGCGGAGTACCGCGGTATTAACTGAGTCTGTTTTCATGGGGGCCACAGGCTCTGAATTTGCTGGGAACGCCGCAAAGGGAGAAGCAGAAGGCCCCAGTTGTTTCACCAACATATCGGCGATGCCTGCATGTTGTTTCTTTGCCATTTCAATCGCTAATTGCCCGTCGTACATGTCGCGAAATACGCCATATTGCTGGCTGGAAAATGGGCTATCTTCATCAGCGAGTGCATCACTGCTGCTGCGCATCTGACGCAGCACCAATTGCAAAAACATGGCTTCAAACTGCCCTGCTACTTGCTCTAACGCGCCTTGTTGTTCGCTACTGTGCTTGATGTTTGTGAGTGCTTTATTATCGTGATACAGCATGGAAGACCACTGCGCTTGTTCTTTTAATCCATCTAGGTTCATTGCGTTGCCCTTAAATCACGACGAGTTCTGCGTTCAATGCGCCAGCCTCGTGCAAGGCTTGAAGAATTGACATCAGGTCAGTGGGGGTTGCGCCTAAGCTGTTGACCGCATTCACGATGGTGCTAAGTTCTGTGCCTTTTGGCCAGATCACCATCTGCGCTTCTGCTTCATCGATATCAATTTCTGAGTTATCAACTGTCACTGTTTCCCCATCGGCAAACGCATTCGGCTGGCTCACCTGCTGGGTTTCAGAAATAGTGACAGTCAAACTTCCGTGGCTGACTGCCGCCTCACCGACTTTTACGTTTTGACCGATGACGACGGTGCCTGTCCGGGAGTTAAACACAACGCGGGCGGGCTTTCGGCCTTCCTCTACACGCATCTCTTCTAACATCGACAGCATAATGACGCGTTGCTGTGTGTCTTTCGGTGCCTGCATTTCAATCCGGCCGTTATTGATGGCGGTAGCGACATTTGGCCCGAAGGTATCGTTGATCTCACGCGCGATATTCTTCGCCGTTGTGAAGCTCGCTTTACGCAAATTCAGCGTGATGGTTTCTTTTGAATTGAAGTCAGATGGGATCTCACGTTCCAGCGTGGCACCGTTAGGAATGCGACCCGATGTCGGTGTGTTGACCGTGGTTTTTGAGCCACTGCGCCCTTCTGCGGTCAGGCCTCCAACCACCACGTTTCCTTGCGCCACGGCATAGACTTCCCCATCAATACCGCGCATTGGCGTAAGCAACAATGTTCCGCCACGCAAACTTTTCGCATCCCCGATGGATGACACGACAACGTTTAATGTTTGGCCCGGCCCAACGTGAGGATCTACAACCGCCGTGACACTGACGGACGCCACATTGCGAAGTTTTGGATCGGAATTCGCGTCTATTTGCACACCAAATTGGCGCAACATGTTAGTGATCGACTGCGACGTAAATTGGACTTGGTTTCGGTCACCCTGACCATCCAAACCCACGACAAGGCCGTAACCGACCAACTGGTTTTGGCGAATGCCCTGGATATCCACCAGATCCATAATGGGGATCTCTGATTCTGCCTGTGCCGTCGTTGATAACCCCATTGATAGAAAAATCAAAAGCGAAGACAGTAGGGTTTTGTATTGTTTCATTAAAACGGCATCCATGGAGAATTGAAGAACTGGGTCAACCAACCCGATGCATTGCTGTCTGCCAGTGCACCACGACCAGCATAGGTAATACGAGCGTCACCAATACGCAGGGAGGAAATCTGATTGCTTCGGTTAATATCATCAACACGGACAATGCCGGTAAGACGAATAAACTCATCCCCTTGATTCAAGCGAAGCCACTTTTCACCGCTGATACGCAGTACGCCATTCGGCAATACCTCGTGCACGGTCACGGTGATCGCACCTTGTAATTTATTGCCTTGAGAGCTCGATGCGCTGCCATCGAAATTACGGTCTGCGTCGATATTCACTGCCGCGTCAATGCTGTTAGAACCAAAAACGGGCGCGACAAAGCCTACACCTGCGTTTTTGTTGTAGCTGGTATCGGCCTTCTTACTCGACTCTGTTTCTTCGGTCAGCATTACCGTCAGGATATCGCCAACGCGATACGCGCGGCGATCCTGAAACAGTGTCATGGTGTATTGATGACGATAGAGGCTGCCATCTGTTGCCTCCGGCAGTGAGTAATCCAACACAGGCGGTGCGTAATCCGCATTATCCGGCTTTGGCGGCGCAAATTCCGGACGTGCCGAACACCCCGCTAACACTGCCAGCAACACTACCCAGCTTTTAGCAAACCCAGATATTGCACGTTTCTTTATCATCACCATTTCATTACACCTTTTACGCCGTCGTTAAACTGACTGCGCAACAAACTTGAGCATGTCATCCGCCGCTGAAACGACTTTCGCATTCATTTCGTAAGCGCGTTGTGTCGTGATCATGTCGACCATCTCTTCCACAACCTGCACATTGGAACCTTCCAACGCGCCTTGTTTAATGCTGCCCGCGCCGTCTTGACCTGCGACCAATTCTTCTGCCATACCACTGGCTTCAGTTTCGCGGAACAAGTTACCGCCAACGGCTTCCAGACCCGCTGGATTGATAAATTTCGCTAGGGTAATCTGACCAATATCTTGCGGCGCAGGGTCACCAGCCGTGGTCACAGTTACGCGACCATCAACACCCACAGAGACCGACAACGCATTGTCTGGAATTTGAACTTGCGGCTCTAACGGCAGACCTTGCGTGTTCACCATCAGGCCTTCCGAGTTAACATGAAACTGCCCGTTGCGGGAGTACATGATCTCGCCGTCTGAGTTTTCAATCTGAAAAAAGCCTTGTCCCATCACAGCCATATCAAGCTCTTGGCTGGTGTTTTGGGTATTGCCTTGGGTAAACACTTTCTGTGTACCTACAACACGGACACCACTGCCTAGCTGAACGCCGCTAGGAAGCTGGTTGATGTCATCAACTTGTGCACCAGGCTGGCGTTGAATGCTGTAGAACAAGTCTTCAAACACAACACGGTCACGTTTAAAGCCGACGGTATTTACGTTCGCGAGGTTGTTTGAAATCGCCGTCATTTTGGTGTCTTGGGCGGCCATTCCCGTTTTACTGACCCATAAAGATGAGTGCATGTTTACTACTCCTTTGTTGGCAGCGACTAACGCGCTGCCATCAATTTATTGCCTGCTTGAGCAAGGGTTTCTGCGGTTTTCATCATGCGAATTTGCATTTCGAAGTTGCGGGTCAGTGACATCACGCCCACCAGCTCATCAATGGCAGAAACGTTACTGCTTTCAATGTGTTCTGAAGCAACCTGTACTGTCGGGTCAACATCAAACGGTGCGCCGTCGAGACTGTGCAGCAAGCCATCACTTTCTTTTTGAAGTTGATTGATTTGCGGATTAACCAGCTTAAGCGTACCGACCTGCATTTCTGCACCACCGCCCGGCGGAAGCACAGTGACCACGCCGCGCTCGCTCACTTCGACTTTCTCAAATTCCGGCAATTCCATCGGCGCGCCATCCGCCCCCACGACAGGGAAACCGTTGACACTCATGGCACCAAAATTGTCGACTTTGATGTTACCGGCACGGGTATAGGCTTCATTTCCCACAGGGGTTTGCACCGCGAAGAAACCCTCGCCCATGACGGCAACATCAAGCGGTCTGCCGGTTTTAACCGCATCACCCGCATCAAAGCGCGTCATTGCAGAGTTCGTCACGGCTAATGTACGTCCATCAAACCCCGAACCTTGCAGTTGCATGCTCTGTACGCGTTCCATGTCCGCGCGAAAGCCTGCGGTATCCGCATTCGACAAGTTGTTTGATCGCACGTGTTGTGCTTTTAAAACGCGGCTGGCGCCTGACGCAGCGGTAAATAACAAACTGTCCATGTCAAACTCCGTTAGATAGCGTTAAACAGAGCCTGAGTGAGTTGATCACTGGTCGAAATGGTTTTGGCGTTGGCCTGATAGTTACGTTGTGCCGTCATCAAGTTCACCAGCTCACTCGTCAAATCCACGTTAGAGCCTTCCAGTGCACCCGGCGTTAACCCGCCTAGCGTACCTGCACCTGGAACACCAATGATTGGCGAGCCAGAGCTATAGCTTTGCGTCCAGCCAGTACCGTTCACACTCGCAAGACCTTGTGGGTTAGCGAAATCTGCCAGCACAACCTGACCTTGAAGCTGAGATTGGCCATTGGTGTATGTCGCGTACACCATGCCGTTATCTTCAACGCGAATACCCGCCAAATCGCCGGATGTGTATCCATTTGGACTGTTGGTGCTCACACCAAACGTTGCACCAAACTGCGTGCTTCCAGCTAGGTCAATATCAATGCTCATCGGGTTGGCACCCGCAGCAGGGAACGAGATGTTGAAAGCCCCAGTCGGCGAATTTAGCGTGCCGTCTTCATTGAAGGTGACAGGAATGGTTTCAACGGGCGTTGGGCTGCCATCAACCTGCACATTCACTTCCCACGCGTTATCTGCGGTTTTCGTAAAGTACTGGGTGACAGTGTGAGAGTTACCTAGGGAGTCATAGACTTTTGACGTGTATGAAGAATTGAAAGTCCCTGTATCGTTAGGGTCAAACGGCGTAGCAGTCAGGTCGATGGCCTCCGCGCTCGCATCAAAGTTAGCGATAAAGTCCAACTTGTCTGTCGCTTTTGCCGCCAGTGAAGATGTGGATACTTCCATGGCACCCACTGAACCCGTCAATAGGTTGCCATTGCCATCAACACTGTAACCTTGAAGCTTGGTGCCCATGTTCGACACGATAAAGTTGTCTTTATCCGTACCGAACACACCCGCTCGGGTGTAAACCATTTGGCCTGCGGTGTCTTTTGTTACAAAGAAGCCTGTACCATTGATCGCAAGATCCATAGAGCGGCCCGTACCTGATACCGAGCCGTTCTTATCAAAGTTCTGAGAAATAGACGCAACTTCAACGCCACCCGGCTGCATGCCGTTGTAAACCGCTGAAAACTCTGTGCGCGCACCTTTGAAGCCATGCGTAGACGCATTCGCAATGTTATGGCTGATGGTGTTCAGTTCTGTGTTGGTCGCATCCAGACCACTCAGTGCAATATTAAAACTCATGAATTACCTCTGACTCGTGCTTGGTTATGCGCCAAACTGCGTGATTTGATAGAAAGGAACATTGCCTACACCCGTGATGTTGACCAATGCCGCACCGCCGGTGCTTGGAATTCTGACCTGCTCAACCTTTCCGGCGAGCAAAATATTCGGGCTGTCCTGACCGTCTTGAACCTTGACTGACACCGTGTACTCTCCCGGTTTCAACCCCAACTCTTCGGGGTCAATGGAAAAGTCGACATCACCTGCCCCATGCGCGCCAAGCGGGACTTCTTTGGTCTGACCGTATGCATCTTTTACGACCAAAGTGACTTGGTTAGACGCATGCTCAAGCTCAATTTTTCCGCTTTGAATGTCTTCACCCAGTTCAAACTTGTCACTGGACACGTACACGGTTTCACCGACTAATCCCGCCGTTGACAGCACTTGCATGTTATCGAGGAGCACCATGCTGTTTTGCATCAGCCCAGACATGTTCTCCATGCTCTGCACTTGAGAAAACTGCGCGAGTTGACTGACGTATTCGGTTCCATCAAGGGGATTTAGCGGATCCTGATTCTGAATTTGCGCCACCATCAGGGTAATGAATTCATTTTGCAGTGAAGAAGAACTGTTCATGTCCATTGGGTTGGCAGAAACTGCGGCCTCTTCACTTCGCGCGTTAACTGGCGAGTCCGCTGATAGTGCGGTGTAATGTGCAATACTCATTAGCTGCCTTGTCCTAATTTAAGCAGCCCTTGCTGCATGCTCTTTACGTTTGCCATGACTTCAACATTGGTTTCAAACGAGCGGGTTGCTGACATCATGTCGGCCATTTCTGACACCACATCAATACCTGGGTAGTAAACATAACCTTCGTTGTTCGCTAACGGATTGTTAGGTTCGAAACGCTTTTCAGCCTGATTTTGCCCTTCAACCACATCGACAATTCGAACTTCGGCATTGGGGTACATGTTTTCCCCTGCGACTAATTGCGTGTTGCTATAAACAGTTGCAAATACTGGCTTGAGAGCTTTGTAAGCATCATCTGGGTTTGCCGACACGGCATCGGCGTTTGCAAGGTTACTGGCAACCGTATTGAGTCGTACGGTTTGCGCAGTCATTGCTGAACCTGCAATGGTGTAGATATCGGTGAAAGCCACGATTAACGTCCTTCAATCACTTTTGCCAGCCCGCTGAACTTCATGTTCAAAAAGGTCAGGCTGGTTTGAAAATCCATGTTGTTCTGGGTGAACTTGGCTTGTTCAACCCCCAGCTCAACGGTGTTTCCGTTTTTGCTGTTCTGGTACGGCACGGAATACTGGGCAGAAATCTGCATATGAGGGAGAGGTTTCCCTACCCCATTTGGCGATAGCTGACTCATCACTGTGGTAAAGCTAAGGTCTCTGGCGAGATAGCCTGGCGTGTCAACATTCGCTAGGTTACTCGCAAGGACTTTGGTACGCTGAACGCGAAAATTTAACGCATCCGGGTGCACACCTAACGCATCATTAAACGTGATTGCCATGCGTCTCTCCTTCATATTTCCTCTAATACTGGTAGAGACAAACAAATTGCGTGCCAAAATAATAATCAAGTAAATACAATGAGATACATAAAAGAATGGAAGCCCCACTTCCGCCTATGGGAAGTGCGTTTTATTGGTAGGAAGCAACTTTTTTCCCTTGCCGTACTCACCTTACTAACGGCATTAACACCACAGGTAGCATTTTCCGACGACGGCCAAAATCTCGACGCGAAATCACTCGAATCTTGGGTATTACACGCATACAAAGGTGAACTCGAAAGCATTGCGCAAAGCCAAAACTGGCCTGCCTATTCGGTTGACGCCAACATTCGTATCCCACCGTCTGTTGTGCATTTACCGAGGTGTGAATCGTCAATGGTGATAGAGGGAAGAGATCACCACTCACTGCCTATTGGGAACCTTAAGCGCGCCATATCGTGCAATGATCTTGTCTCCCCTTGGCGAATCAATGTCTCGATCAAAAGTACAGTGACCTTGCCGATAGTCTTCGTGAACGAAAGCGTCCAACGTGGTGAAACACTTAAACCGTCAGCCTTGTCGTTAAAGCAGCATACCCTGAATAAAGGCTACCCGTTCTTCACAGACCTTTCTGATCTTCAGGGATTAAGAGCACTACGCCGTTTGAAAGCCGGGAGCATGCTTAACGCGTCTCACTTGGAGTCCATTCCCCTCATCATTAAAGGTGATGAAGTGCTATTGACCGCATCCAAAGGGGATTTCCAGGCCTCGATGAAAGGCGTGGCATTAGAAGAAGGAAAGAAGGGCGACCAAATCGAGGTACGTAACCTGTCTTCGAACAAAATCGTTCGCGCCGTGGTCACCGGAAAAAACACGGTCGAAACGACTTTTTGAGCAAAGTTACGATAAAACTCATAATCAATACCAATTAGCACCACATTGAGTTTTATTGTAAATTTTTAAATGCGGTTTTTTTCTATATTGGTTCTCACACTGACGAGGAGAACCATGATGAAGATTAAATACATTGTTCCATTTATTGCTGCATTATCTTTTGGCGCGCATGCCATGTCCGTGACCAGCAATGACATTCAAGAAGGCAGCCGAATGAGCGATACGTTTGCCTTCCATGGGTTTGGATGTGACGGGGACAATATCTCCCCACAATTGAGCTGGGACAATGCACCTAAAGGGACCAAGAGTTTCGCAATCACCGCTTTCGACCCTGACGCGCCAACAGGCAGTGGATGGTGGCATTGGGTGGCGGTCGATATCCCTGCTTCACAACATAGTGTGAAACAAGGCGAGTCAGGCAAAATCCCACATGCCATTGAAATGAAAAATGACTACGGCACTCATGGTTTTGGTGGTGTTTGTCCGCCAAAAGGCGATGGCATGCACCGCTATCAATTCACCGTTTGGGCACTGCCAACTGAAAAAATGGCGTTACCTGAAAGCCCATCAAATGCCTTAGTTGGATATATGCTAAACAGCTCAGCTTTAGATAAGGCAACGCTAACGGCAACCTATGTGAATGAATGAGGAAAAACGCCAATGATGAAGGTGGTACAGGCTGGACAGTTTCGAGGACAATTCAAACAACCTCTACGAAATGTTTATATCTATGCGCCTACCATCATTTGGGTCAACCAAGGCAGTAAGCAACTGTGGTGGCATGACACCTCACGCGGCTATACGCCCAAGGATTGGCTGGTGATCCCAGCCAGTCACTACCTGACATTTGTAAATGTGCCCGAGCATGCGGATTTTTATTCACGCACGCTCACCTTCTTCACACCGCCTTCCGATGAACTGCTGGCGCGCTCTCAGAAAGAAGCACTAAGTGAAGAGCCAAGAATCGCGGTAACACCGCAACTGGCCTTTTGCTTCAACACCCTCTTTGACATGTCGAACAATGGGCTTTCGCAACACGCTCAACGCCGTTTTCTGGAAGGCTTTTATGAAGAGTTAGCCGAAATGAATCAGCTCCACTTGCTGTTCCCTGGCGGCAACCGTTCATTAAAAGAGCGGCTGGCACAATACCTAAGTGTTAACCCCGGTGACGCGCACCCGATAGAAACCGTGGCGCAACACTTTTCCATGAGCCGAGCAACACTCACTCGAAAACTGGCGGCAGAAGATGCCTCTTTTCGACACGTTTTGACTCACGTCAGAATGGCTTACGCCCTTTCTCTCATGCAAGAGCACCGAAGTCAGATCGATCTGGCACTGAGATGTGGCTACCAATCCGAGGCGCGTTTTTCGCTCAAATTCAAAGAAACATTTGGCTTAACACCACGCCAATACCTAAAAACCCTCTAACAAGATGCGCGTCAAAAACGGCGATTTTTGGACTGGGGTTGGCAATTCTGAGTTTTCTTACTCGAACGACACACCCCTCTTTGTGTACAAAGGCAATCGACCAAAAAAAATCTCTTCTGGTATTTAATGCATTTGTTGTAATGGTCGCATTCATCCAGTAAGCAACGTATTAACTGATGAATAAGGACGATGATTATGAAAATCGATAAAGTCGCCGGTGGCCATGTACCCCAAAGTTCGCTTAACCAAGCGTCAAATAAACCGCTAGAAACACCGACTCGTCCTGCAACCGTTGAGCCGCAAGTTAACGTCAATACGGCTGCCATTGAACAAGCGCAAAAAGACCTTTCTACCCTTGCCGATGTGGACATGGCAAAAGTAGAAGCTATTCGCAGCGCATTACATCGTGGTGAATTGAATCTGGATATGAAGGCCTTGTCACAAGCGGTAATGATGTTCCATACCGGAAGAGAATAAACCCAAACAAGGAACGCGCAATGGCTTCAAACGCTTCGCAACTTATACAGCTCTTTCTACAAACAATAGGTCGAGACATTCGACACTATCAGCAACTGTTGGAATTGCTTAAACATCAGCGTGTCCTTTATATGACGTTTGATGCAGAAGCGTTAACGCGAAATATTGCCGATCAACAACCCCTAATTAGCCAACTTGCTAAGTCGGCGCAAGAAAGACAGGACTGCTTAAACAAACTGGGCGTGGGATGTTCTCGTTCAGGCGTCGCTCGATTGATGAAGGCGCTTCCACCATCTCTCGGACCGCAAGCAAAAAAGCAATGGGAAACGTTACAACGTCTCGTTGAGTGTTGTCAGCAGTACAACAATGAAAATGGGCAAACAACAGCTACCTTTCACGAAATGATCGCAGGTGTGCTTCAGCCCACCAGCGATACCTATCAGGAAAGAGCTTAATCTGCTTGAAAGGCATTCAACGTTCTCATTATTTTATACGCTGCATGATGGGAGTAATTTTCATTCTGTATTGCAGCGTCTTATCTGCCAAACCTGAAAACCATATAATTGCTGCACAACGTGACATCCTTCTTCCATATCAGGCTCAAATCCAAAACCGTTTTGACACCTATTCCCCGTTAGTCAGTCATATCCTAAAAAGGTTAGAGGACTATGCCTTACCTCAACAGTTTGTGCTCATTCCGATGTTGGAGTCTTCATTTAACGCCGAGGCTATCTCACACGCCAATGCGGCTGGTTTGTGGCAATTGATTCCCGCAACCGCTACGCGCTTCGGCCTCATTGTTTCGGACACCACAGATCAACGTTTTGATGAGTTCGCAAGCACAGAGGCGGCGCTTAAATACCTCTCTTTTTTGTATCGTAAGTTTGAAGGCAATCAAACGCTCACACTCGCTGCATACAATGCAGGTGAAGGCAGGGTGCAACGTGCAATCAATCGTAGTAAGGATGCAAATTATTTGTCTTTACGTCTTCCGAGTGAAACGCGCACATACATTGCCCGTTATTATGCACTTAATAACCTGATAGATGTTTCTTCGCTTAAACACCTACACTTTCAGCCTTTTTCTCTGTTTATAGGTACCCCACAAAGGACAACCCAGCCTTTGGTTGACTTCTCATCCCTTCCTCCCCTCATCTCGCTTTAATCGTTCAAATATTCACCTCACAAATACAACCACTGTTAAAAACCACTTAAACTGTATATTAAGTCAAAAATACTTGAAGGAAGTCGGAGAAATAAACACCCAGAAAAACCCATCTACACGCTTATATACAATACGTTATAAGATTTTACCGAGATGATAAAAAGGAAATAAAACACCTCCATAAGTGAATATTTTGGCATTTTAAGTGAATTTATATTTACACATGAAAACAAGTTGGATTATAGTCACTAACAGGTCATAACGTATTCATTTAGAGAGCAATTTATGAAAAAAATCATTGCGGTACTTGGACTCTCGTTAGCAGCACTGACGGGTTGTGGCGAAGAAGAAAATGTTTTAGTTGTGGGCACTAACGCGTCATTTCCTCCTTTTGAATACATTGGCGGTGAAAGCGGTAGTGAAATCATGGGCTTTGATATCGACATCGTCAAAAAAGTCGCAGAAGACAGCGGTAAAACGCTAAAAGTGGAAGACATGGCTTTCGATTCGCTGATCGTTGCCTTGAATGCAGGCCGCATTGACATGATTGCAGCTGGCATGACCATCACACCTGAGCGCCTCGCCAATGTTGATTTTTCTGACCCTTACTATGAAGCAACTCAGGTCGTCGTTACCCGCCAAGGCGACACTTCTATCCAATCTATCGATGATTTGAAAGGTAAGAAAATCTCCGTTCAGCTAGGTACTACTGGCGACATCATGGCGAAAGAGTTCAGTGATCAGGTTGTTGCGTTTAACACGGGTTTTGAAGCAATGATGGAACTGCAAAATGGCCGTGTTGATCTGATGCTTTTCGACAAAGCACCTGCAGCTAACCTTCTGAAGAAAAACCAAGAGTTGGTACTTCAAGAATTGCCATTCAACCCAGAGTACTACGGTTTGGCGATGGCAAAAGGCAATGCAGAGCTACTCAAGCAAGTCAACACAACACTGGCATCAATGAAAGCCAACGGTGACTATGACGCGCTTCTGACGAAACACATTAAGTAAACCCCACTCTCACCGTTTTCGCGGGAACTCCCCTCTCCCGCGAAAACGGCACAAAATGAAGTAGCAGTATTGATGCAAGCAATTATAGATTCGTTATTCACGCCCATCGGCTCTGATGGCATGATCGGTATCCTACTGATCCTCAACGGCTTAAAAGTCACGCTTTTGGTGACCTTCTTTGCCATTATTCTGGGTTCGATCCTTGGTGTCTGCACCACGTTGATGAAGATGTCAGGCAAATGGTACCTGACTTGGCCTGCCAATATTTATGTCAGTGTTATCCGCGGTACGCCTGTTGTCGTTCAACTCGTCATCCTTTATTTCATCGTTTTAGCATCTCTTGATGTCGACAAAATCACTGCCGCAGTTATCGCCTTTGGCTTAAATAGCGGGGCTTACATCTCTGAAATTATTCGCGCAGGTATTCAGGCAGTAGATAAAGGCCAAATGGAAGCGGCTCGCTCTTTGGGTTTATCACATAGCCAAGCAATGCAGGATGTTATCTTCCCTCAAGCACTAAAAAACATTCTGCCTGCGCTAGGCAATGAATTTATCGTGTTGTTGAAAGAAACTGCCGTTATCGGCTTTATCGGTGGTGTAGATCTGATGCGTGCCGGTGAAATTATTCGAAGCCGTACATTTGAAGACGTTGCTCCGCTCTTTACCTGTGCAATCATCTACTTAATCCTGACGTACACCTTTACCTTCCTCTTGGGCAAATTTGAAAATAGGTTGAAGCAAAGTGATTAGAGTTACCAATCTACAAAAGAGCTTTGGGGACCACGCTGTTCTTAAGGGAATAACGGAGACCGTTAATCAAGGTGAAGTTGTCAGTGTAATCGGCCCTTCAGGCAGCGGCAAAAGCACCTTCTTACGCTGTCTGAACTTGCTCGAAGTGCCAACTGGCGGCGATGTCTTTATTGATGATGATGCCATCACAGCACCAGGTGCTGACATCAACAAGTTACGTCAGCGCGTGGGAATGGTTTTTCAAAACTTTAATTTATTTCCTCATAAAACGGTGCTTCAAAACATCACTATGGCTCCTGTAAAGCTTAAATTGATGACGCAGGCAGAAGCGGATACCAAAGCACAAGAGCTGTTGGCGCAAGTGGGGCTTTCTGACAAAGCAACTGCTTATCCCTCCAGCTTATCCGGTGGTCAAAAGCAACGTGTAGCGATTGCACGCGCACTGGCGATGCAACCTGAGCTGATGCTATTTGATGAACCAACATCTGCGCTAGACCCAGAAATGGTCGGCGATGTACTGGATGTGATGAAGTCATTGGCTAAAGCAGGCATGACCATGGTCATCGTTACCCATGAAATGGGGTTTGCCCGTGAAGTGTCTGACCGCGTCTTGTTTATTGATGGCGGTGAAATCGTCGAAAGCGGGCCGCCAGAGCAGATTTTCAGTGCTCCTACCCATCAACGAACACAATCGTTTTTGAGTAAGGTTCTACGCTAAAATTCACGTTCCAAATCGCAAACCGCCCAACTCGGGCGGTTTTATTTTCACGCTATTTTGTAATTTGCCAACGAATCCTGCAGACTCTTTTACCCCACAGAGCTTTATCTGCAAAAGGAGTTTGCCATCGTTTATAAAGCCGTTTTATGGATGTCCGTTGCACTTGCGTCTTTTTGTCTGATGGCAGTCGCAGCCAAGGAGCTTAGCAACGAGGTCGATACCTTTCAGGTTCTGTTCTTTAGAAGCTTTATTGGTCTTATTGTCATCACCAGTATCCTGCTCGCATCTCGCAACGCATCGCTTTTCACAACCCAACGAATCAAGCTTCATGGCATGCGAAATTCGGTTCATTTTCTTGGTCAAATGGCTTGGTTTATTGGTATCGGTCTCTTGCCACTGGCGGAAGTCTTCGCACTAGAATTTACGGTACCACTATGGACTGCATTGATTGCCGCATTGTTTCTGAAAGAAAGGCTTACGGTCAAAAAACTGCTTTCCATCGCCTTTGGTTTTGCTGGCGTGCTTGTTATCGTCCAACCGGGAATGAAAGCCATTGATGCGGCATCACTGATTGTACTCGCCTCAGCAATTGGCTACGCCATTGCGCACACCTGTACCAAATCCCTCTCTTCGACAGAGCATCCGCTGACTATTTTGTTTTACATGAGCCTGATTCAACTTCCCATTGGGTTCGCGCTCGCCATGCTTAATTGGAAAACGCCGGAAGGGATACAGTGGTTTTGGCTGGCAACCGTTGCACTCACCTCGCTGACCGCTCATTTTAGTATCGCCAAGGCCATGCAAAATGCGGAAGCTACTGTTGTGGTCACGATGGATTTTCTTCGCTTACCGCTCATTGCGGTGGTAGGCGTACTGTTCTATGCCGAGCCATTCGAGGTAGCTTTATTGGCAGGGGCTGCACTGATGCTATTCGGAAATTTAATCAACGTTGCGTCACCGAAAGGCAGAACTTCCCGCGTTGCAGAAAAACAGTAGCGGGACCAAACAACAAAAAAAGGAGACCTAGGGTCTCCTTTTTCGATACTAATTTTGGGCGCGAAATTTACAGCGCGTATTCACTTTCCCAAACGATACGGCGGTAACGATCTGGGTTAGTGTCACCTTCGGTGCTGAACAGCAGTACAACAGAGTCTTCATTCAAACCCATTTGATCTGCGGATGCTTTGTTGGTGTCATCTTTCAGCAGAAGGTACAACAGGCCCATGCAAATAGCACCGGATTCACCGCTGGTCACGGCTTCATCACCTTTCAGTGGGTTGCCCAGAATGCGCATACCCGTTGCTGCTACTTTGTCTTCGACAGAGGTGAACGTGTGGCTGCAATCACGCAGCACAGGCCACGTCACCGGGTTTGGTTCACCACACGCCAGACCTGCCATGATTGAGCTCAGGTCACCGGATACATTCACCATCTCGCCTTCTTGGCCCGAACGGAAAATACAGTCTGCCGCTGCAGGTTCTGCGATGATTGCTTTAAAGCTTTCCGCACCCAGTTTATCGACCAGATAGCCTAGTACGCCACCCGCCATCGCACCTACGCCCGCTTGTAGCAGCACGTGTGTAGGTTGTTCTTCTAGTTGCTCAACCGCTTCGTCCGCCATGGTCATGTAGCCTTGAGAAATCCATGTTGGGATTTTCTCGTAACCTTCCCACGCCGTATCTTGAACCAACATCCAGCCATTTTCATCAGCAGTTTGGCTTGCCAGACGCACAGTATCGTCGTAGTTCACGTCAGTAACGATACACTCTGCACCTAGGCCTCGAATTCGTTTCACACTGGCTTCCGGTGAGCCTTTTGGCATGTAAACAACGGCTTTTTGACCCATCTCTCTTGCTGCCCAAGCTACGCCTGTACCGTGATTACCCGCTGTTGCGGTCGCGAATACAAGCGGTTTTTCCAGCTTGGAAGACACAGTTTTCAGGTCAATTTCACTGATGTCCACATTCAGGTGTTCTGCCAGTTGACGACCCAGCGCATAAGAACCACCCAGCACCTTAAATGCATTCAAGCCAAAACGTTTTGACTCGTCTTTTACCAAAATGCTTTTTACGCCAAGACGTTTAGCAAGTTCTGGCAATGACACCAACGGCGTAGGCGCATAACCTTCAATTTGTTGGTGGAAAGCACGCGTTTCTTTTGCAACTTCAGCAGAGAAAATATTGCTTGTTTGACCGGTAAAATATTTATTTTCAGTGACTTTCAACATGGCGGTTACTTCTGACAAGAGAGAGGATATGCGAGCCCAACGTTAAGGCTCGCCAATAAATCTAACGTGGGTGATTAACGTTTGATAAACGCAATCGCTTCCACTTCTACCAGCGCGTCTTTTGGCAGACGAGCAGCTTGCACGCATGAACGCGCAGGTGCCATTTCTGTGCCGAATACTTCAGTATACACTTCATTAAATGCAGCAAAGTTTTCCATATCAGACAAGAAACAGGTTGTTTTCAGCACCGTGTCCATTGATGCGCCAGATTCTTCCAAAATAGCTTTTAGGTTTTCCAGAGACTGGCGAGATTGTTCTTTGATGCCACCTTCCACAAATGCCATGGTCGCAGGGTCCAAAGGCAGTTGACCAGATGTGAACACCAGTTCTTGGAAGCCCATTGCTTGTGAATATGGACCAATCGCAGCTGGCGCAGAATCTGTATGGATTTTAGTTTTAGTTGTCATGATGCTTATCTCTTACTCAATTATTTATGACTTAAACTCGCGCAAGTATTTGTAAATCGCATGGCGAGTGATACCTAACCGTTCTGAAACAATGGCTGTTGCTTCTTTCAACTCGAAAATGCCGCCTTCAAACAGCAATTTCGTTATCGCTCTGTTTTTACTTTTGGCGTTGATAGAGAGATCTTTTTCTACCTCTGACATCGCATGGTCGAGTGCTTGTGCGACCACATCGTTTGCACAAGCACTAAAATTCTCACTGACAGAAACCGCCGTGTTATTCACGTCTGGCATTAGGGTCTTGATGATGTCTGGGAACGGAAACGACAAATTCATGTTGATACAAAACATGCCGATAGGCTTACCCTCTTCGCCTTCCAAAATACAGGTCGTCGATTTGAGCAAAGCCCCTTCTTTGCTTTGAGCAAAGTAACTCTTTGGCGTGACATTTCCCGATTTTTCAAACGCACTTAGCATGCGCAGACCCAAGTCGGTAATGGGTGACCCTACTTCCCGCCCTGTGTGGTGACCATTAACAATTTTCACCACAGATTTTTCCAAACTCTCAAAAGAGTGAATGACCACTTCGCAGTGCGGCCCCACAAAATCAGCGATGGTGTCGGCTAAGCGAAAATAGGCTGCCAGTTTTTCGCGATCATTAGATGTAAATTTTGTGGTTAATTCGCTAATACTAATCATGGTCCCTGTGATTCCAATAGTTAACTTAAGTTAACCTCAAAAGATGGAGAAGTTGTCATTCTCTCAATCGAAACAATTAACTTTCGGTAACTATGTGACGCTAAATTTGCGTTTCAATCAACATAAAAAGTAAGCAAAGTTTAAATATGTTGACCAAAATCACTATTCAAAACAAAGAAAGGCACTTTGAGTAAACTTAAGTGAACCACGAGAGAATGGTCACATTATTTAACTCAATTATTCGTAAACTGCACAGCATAACGTTACCGATAGTGAACCAAACCTTCAGTTAAGTTCACTTTGTGTAACTAAAATAATGAGTGTAGAAGGATACTGAAATGATTGATTATCTAGCCCGTGGCTTTGAAGTAGCGGAATTTGAACAACGTACCGCTCGTGCTCAACAAATGATGCGTGAGATGAAACTGGATGCGATGATCCTGACTACCGAACCAAACGTTCGTTACTTCACAGGCTTCTTCACCCAGTTCTGGCACAGCCCAACTCGTCCTTGGTTCGTTGTGATCCCTGCTGAAGGTAAACCAACTGCAATCATCCCAGAGATCGGTGCAAGCGGCATGGCAGGCACATGGGTAGATAACATCATCACTTGGCCTTCTCCACGCCCAGAAGACGACGGTATCAGCTTGGTTGCTGGTTACTTGAACTCTCTACCAGCTCGATTTGGTCGTGTCGGTGCAACGCTAGGCATTGAATCTCACCTGCGCATGCCAGTGAACAACTACCTGAAGTTGACCACCATGGTGAGCAAAGAGTTTGTGGATGTTTCTCTGCAAATGCATGAAATTCGCCAAGTGAAATCAGCAGCAGAAATAGCGAAGGTAAAAGAGATCTGTCGCATCACGAATGTTGGCTTCGCAAAGGTACCTGAATACGCAAAAGCGGGCATGACTGAACGCGAGATCTGTAAGCAGTTCCGTATCGACATGCTGCTAGAAGGTGCTGATGAGTGTCCATACATCATCGCAGGCTCTGGCCCTGACGGCTACGACAGCATCATCATGGGCCCAACTGATCGCATGATTGAAGATGGCGACGTGCTGATCATTGACACCGGTGCAAAACGTGACGGTTACTTCTCTGATTTTGACCGTAACTGGGCGTTTGGCTCTGCAAGCGAGCAAACCAAAGACGCATATCGCGCGGTTTATGAAGCAACCACGGCGGGCTTTGAAGCTGCGCGTCCGGGTGCAACCACATCTGATATCTACAATGCAATGTGGAAGGTATTGGAAGCAAACGGAGCTCTCGGGAATGACGTTGGCCGCTTAGGTCATGGTCTAGGTATGGAGCTGACTGAACGCCCATCTAACACCGCAACCGACAACACGCTACTGAAACCTGGCATGGTAATGACACTTGAACCAGGCATGGTTTACGCACCAGGCAAATCAATGGTTCACGAAGAAAACATCGTGATCACTGAGAATGGTGCTGAGTGGCTAAGTGAACGCGCTGAACCAGAACTGATCATCATTAAATAACAACAAATCTAAATACTAAAAATAATAATTCGGGCCGGTTTCCCCCTATGTCGGCCCACTTTTGGATGCTGTACCCTATGAAGACTGTAGAAGAGTTTAAAACGTTTGAAATTCCTCTGACCTACCACGCTGCGCCACGCATTAATCGCACGCATATCGGACTGGTTCAACTGAGCACTGATCATTCTCTGGAAATGGATTGGGCGAAACTGATTGGCACCCAAGCTGCCGTATTCAGTAGCCGCGTGTTTTACAGCAGCGAAATGACACCAGAAGCATTGGATAACATTGCCAATGGCATCAGTGAAGCATCGGACCTGATTGCTTACGGCCTGCCAATGGATGTTATGGCATTTGGCTGTACCTCCGCATCAATCATTATCGGTGAAGACCGTGTCGCACAATTGTTGACGAAGAACCGTGGCAATATTCCAGCCACCAATCCGTGGACGGCAGCGCAAGCCGCATTTAGGCACCTAGGTGCAAAGAAGATAGCGGTTTTCTCACCTTACCCTACCGATGTGAACTTTCCCCTGTACCAACAACTGACCAATGCGGGATTTGACGTCGTTCGTCTGGGTTCTCTAGGCATTGAACGCGACACCGACATTACCACGGTTTCACGCGAATCTATGTTGGATGCTTTGGAGCAACTGCTTCCAGACTCCGGCGCGGATTTAGTATTCATGTCATGCACCAACCTACGGGTTCTCGACCACATTCAAGAAATCGAAGACCGCTTCGGTATTCCCGTCGTTTGCAGTAACTCTGCCATGTTCTGGCACGCCATGCACTTGTCAGGGAACATCGCATCATGTCCGGGGTACGGCCGTCTATTGAACCTAGACGCATCGCCATACCCAATGATCGACACCCTAAAAGATGGTGAAGGCGAAGGCGTTGAAACCGCGGCATAACGTCGCACCGTTCGGAAACAAGATTTAGCTCTACCGGTTACAGAGCACTCCCGACCTCCTCTCTAATACTGGCATTTCGGTGCTTGCGGGGGTGCTCGTCTCAAATTTATCGATTTAAAAGGAAATAGATTATGAACCGTACAGCAATAGGTTGGGCAGCAGCAATTTTCATCGGCTTACTGTGGGGTATTCCATGGATCGTCGGTACACCTATCCTTGAAGTCATGGACCCTCAAGTCCTTGTTTGGGCGCGTTATACCGTCGCATTTATCACTCTGGCAATCATTCTTAACGTCGGTATCGCTACAGGCAAAGTAGAGAAAAAAAGAGACTTCAAACTTAACTGGGAAAATCGTCACGACATTTTCTGGAGTGCCGCGTGTGGCATCATCGGCCAAGGTGCCTTTAGTTTCTTGTCATTCCTTTCTTTGGATTACATCACCGCATCTGAAAACGGTGTTATCCAAGGCTTGATCCCAATATTGATCCTGTCTGTCGGCTTCGTTCGCCACGGTGCACGCTTTAACAATCTGCAAATGCTATCTGCACTGGGCGCGTTTGTTGGTGTAGCAATTCTGGTCATGGATCCAAACTCAGAAACCAATGGATTCAATATCGGCCACCTGATTTGTTTTGGTAGTGCCGCAAGCTTCGCAACCATGGCTTATGCTCGTGCAGAACTGGCAGAGAAATACGGCTCAGTAGCGACCATGTTCCACCAGTTTGTTTTCGCCTCGATTGGCTTTGGTATGTACCTGCTATTCACCGGTGCGGATCTGTCTTCTGCGCTTGGCATCTTTAGCTCACCACTACGTATTCTATGTATCACGATTCTGGGTGTCGGTATCTCTGGCATCAGCTACTTAATCTACATTTATGCGATGGAACGTGTTGGTGTTGACGGTACCGGTATGGCTCTGAACCTGATGCCACTGTCTTCGTTCGTACTGGCGGTATTTGCTCTGGGCGAATCAGTGACACCAATGCGACTGCTGGCTATCGTTGTGGTTATCGGCTCAATGATGATGTTCATGAATTTTGGTAACGATAAAGCGAAAGAAGCACAAACCAAATTAGAAGCTCAAGAAGCATAAGTTAGTTACACGGCGCAGCCCGGAGCTGCGCCCACTTTATAAATGAGGAACACCCATGACCATTAAGCAACTCGTGACTGAATGGCGCCATCACATTCACAAGCATCCTGAATTCGGTTTCGAAGAAGTGATGACATCGGAAATGGTCGCTAACAAGCTGGAAGAGTTTGGCATCGAAGTTCACCGTAACATTGGTAAAACCGGTGTACTTGGTATTCTAAAATGTGGTGACAGTGACCGTTCAATCGGCCTGCGTGCTGACATGGATGCGCTTCATATTCACGAAAAGAACACGTTTGACCATTGCTCGGTGCACGAAGGTGTCATGCATGCCTGCGGTCACGATGGTCACACTGCCATGCTACTCGGTGCAGCACACGAGCTAGCACGTACTAAAGATTTTGACGGCACTGTGTACTTCATATTCCAACCTGGGGAAGAACACGGCGTTGGTGCAAAGGCGATGATTGCGGACGGGCTGTTCACGCGCTGGAATATTGATGAAATCTACGCCATGCATAACTTGCCTGGCATCCCAGCTGGCCATTTTGCTACCCGCCCTCATTCATTGATGGCTAGCGAGAGCAGCTTTGAGATTGAAGTGATCGCAACAGGCGGCCACGCTGCAATGCCGCATATGGGTACTGACCCAATCGTAGTTGGCGCACAAATCGTAACCGCAATGCAGACCATTGTGTCTCGTAACTTGAGTGCGATTGACGAAACGGCGGTGATCTCGGTAACCGAATTCAAAACCAACGGCACCGTTAATGTCATTCCATCTCGCGTGACCATTACGGGCGATACACGTAGCTTTACCGACCAAGCACTGCACAAGATTGAAAAAGCCATTGAGCGTATCGTGGCAGGTCAATGTATGTCTGCAGGCGTGGAATACACCTACAACTTCAACAACAGTTTCCTCTCCACTATCAATAGTGCTGCAGAAACCGAGCACGCGGTAAAAGCGGCAATCAAAGTCGCTGGTGAAGATAAAGTAAATGGAAGCTGCGCGCCGTTCACTATCAGTGAAGACTTTTCATTCATGCTGCGTGAACGCCCAGGTTGTTACATTTTGGTGGGTAATGGTGTGGGTGAATGCGGTGGCACTGCGCTGCACAACCCATTCTACGATTTCAATGACGAAATCCTGATGTCAGGCGTTCAGTTCTGGCAAACACTGGTCGAAGATCGACTTAATAAATAAGAAAAACGGAAACACCCTACGACGTTTGCGCCCACAGAGTGGGCGCTTTTTTGTCACAGTTAACGCTGACGTTCCTAACTCTCAGCCTTGTATTCTCGAAGGTACTTGTAGATGGCATGGCGGGTGATACCAAGACGCTCAGACACAATCGCCGTCGCTTCCTTGAGTTCAAAAATACCATTCTCAAACAGGAGTTTTGTAATCGCTTTGTTCTTACCTTTAGGCGTAATGGAAACATCCCCTTCCACTTCGATGATGGCCTGATTCAGTGCCTGATCTATCACATCTCCCGCGCTGGCACTGAAATTCTCACTCACTGACATCGGAGATTGAGCCATATCTGGCATTAGCGTCTTTATGATTTCAGGAAACGGGAAAGACAAATTCATGTTGATGCAGAACATCCCTATCGGACGCCCCTCTTCACTTTCCAAAATGCAGGTGGTCGATTTCAGAAGTGCCCCCTCTTTGCTTTCGGTGAAGTAGCTCTTTGGCGTCACATTCCCCGTTTTTTCAAAGGCACTAAGCATTCGAAGCCCCAAATCGGTGAGTGGTGAGCCCACTTCACGCCCCGTATGATGACCATTCACAATTTTGACGACAGACTTTTCGAAACTCTCAAAGGAGTGAATCACCACTTCGCAGTGAGGACCAATGAAATCAGCAATGGTATCGGCCAAGCGAAAATAGGCCATCAACACGTCGCGATCCTTCGCCGTAAACTTTGTAGACAATTCACTGATACTGTTCATGAGTGCCATTACTATTTTTAGTTAACTTATGTTGACTACATTGTCATGCGTCGCTGTCCGATTTTCAATCAATAAAATTTCCTGCGTTCACTTTATAAAACCGACAAACCCGTGAAAATCAATGAAAACCGTATTTCAGTTCATTTAAGTTGACCGAATTCACTATTTGGAACTTAAAACCCTCTTTTCAGTCAACTAATTTAAACCACACGTCTTGGGTCACATTATTTAACTCTTCAATCAGTAAACTGCATTTCATCTGATTAATCGAGTTAAAACGCAGCAATGCAGGCGTCATGACACGCGTTATTTGTTGCCTCCTCAGCTATTTGAATCCATTAGTAAAAAAGCTTCCCAATAATTTGATAAGGAATGACCATGCAGAATCGACAAGGCAATGCCTTTTTAGGATGGATAGCCGCAATCTCTGTTGCCGTAATTTGGGGCGTAACGGGTGTTGTATCTAAACCCCTTTCGATGGCGGTAGACCCACTAACACTTGTCTTCTTCCGTTACGTGACTGCCGTTATTGGCCTTTCCATCATTTTCTTTTTTACTTCAAAAAGTAAATCGCTCAGCGAAGACTTAGGCTCTTCCATGCGGATCGAAAAGAAGGATTACCTGAAAATTGCCCTGTGCGGGATCATTGGCCAAGGTGCTTTCTCTCTTTTCAACTTCCTCTCTCTTTCGCACATTGGGGCGACTGAGAATGGTGTCATCCAAGGCATGCAACCTTTTGCTACTGTGTTCTTCGGCATGATGTTCATGAATTTCAGAATGAACAAGATCCAATGGGGTGCGTTCATCGTGTCGGCATTGTGTATCTATGCGATGAGCGTTGGGCCAACGAACAGCATTGAAGGCGGTACACCAATGCTGGGCTATGTGTTTGTTACCTGTTCAATGTTGTCACTCGCTTGGACAGCACACCTGCGCGCAAGTCTTGCTGAGAAATATGGCTCCGTTGTGTCCATGTTGTACCAGTACATCTCAGTTGCTGTTCTAGGTATTGTGGTTGTCTTCGCGATGGATCTAGACCTTTCACAAATCAACATTATTCTTTCTAGCCCATTGCTGATCACCCTACTGATTTTCTTGGGTACCGGTATTTCAGGTGGTAGCTACCTTGTTCAGCTTTACTCTTTCAAACAAATTGGCGTTGAAAAAGCGACAATGGCACTGAACTTGATGCCGCTGGTCGGTTATGTCGTCGCGGTAATGACGCTAGGTGAAGAATTAGTGTTCAGCAAGACCGTTATCGTGTCCATCATTGTTGTCGCACTTTATGTGTTCACAAAATATGAAGGCAAAGAACCTGCCATCACCTTAGAAGCACAGAAAGCCTAATTCCTATAAAACAACAAACAAGTCTAATAACGAAAATATATCCCTACTTACCAGCGCCCATCATGGGCGCTTTTTTATCTCTGATAACGCAAACAATGTGACTAGGAAGGAAATTCAAATTCGACAGATACAAAAAAGCCCCAGCATTTCTTCCGGGACGCGCAGTCTGAGGCTTCGTTGTGTTGGCGGAGCGGACGGGCTAGCGCACCAGCGGGACTCAAGCCGCAGGCTCGTGAGAGTCCTATCCCAAAATTTAATATATACAAAAAAGCCCCGCTATTTCTAGCGAGGCTTCGTTGTGTTGGCGGAGCGGACGGGACTCGAACCCGCGACCCCCGGCGTGACAGGCCGGTATTCTAACCAACTGAACTACCGCTCCAATCTCTTATCAACAAGCAATTAGCTCATCGATGAAAAGTGGCGGAGGGATAGGGATTTGAACCCTAGATACGCTATAAACGTATGCCGGTTTTCAAGACCGGTGCTTTCAACCACTCAGCCATCCCTCCGTAGGTGCGGCGAATAATATAGATACTCGAAAACCTTGTAAATACCTATTTTTAAGCATTTTGTTCGTTTGGACAGAATGAGATCACATCGTTCAAAAATGGTCTGTTTTTTGGTTTATCTACAATCAATAGCAGGAAGACTATTTGCTCGATTCATCTTGGGTGATAATCACGAATGCGATGGAGAACGACACCTCGCTATTTAAGCGGGCGCGCACAGTGGAGGCTTCGTTGCGTTGGCGGACCGGTGGAGACACCTAGTTCGGGCTGGCGCACCAGCGGGACTCAAGCCGCAGGCTCGTGAGAGTCCTATTCCAAAATTCAATGCATACAAAAAAGCCCCAGCATTTCTGCTGAGGCTTCGTTGTGTTGGCGGAGCGGATGGGACTCAACGCGCCGGGCTTCCGGACGCGACCAAAGTGCGAAGCACTTTTTGGGGCGCGTATAAGAAAAAAGCCCGACGCTTTCGCATCGGGCTTAAATCGTTGGCGGAGCGGACGGGACTCGAACCCGCGACCCCCGGCGTGACAGGCCGGTATTCTAACCAACTGAACTACCGCTCCAATCTCTTATCAACAAGCCATTTAGCTCATCGATGAAAAGTGGCGGAGGGATAGGGATTTGAACCCTAGGTGCGCTATAAACGCACGCCGGTTTTCAAGACCGGTGCTTTCAACCACTCAGCCATCCCTCCGTAAGTGCGGCGAATAATAGCGGGACTCAGCAATGCTGTAAATAGCTTTTTCACTCAAACCCTACCGTTCGGTCAAATCATCGCCAACCCGATGCTTTTCGGTGTGAATTTTCACATATGCTGTGTATTTCATAGGCTTTCGATAGCTAGAATTTTATTTTTCACCAAATCTTCTCGCATCTTGAGCCCCCTTTGGTTAACAATGCTACGCCTTTTGATGTGAGAATAAGAAATAAAGGCAGTTCCTGTGAGTTTGTACATATTGCTGGATGCTTATTCTTCAATTTATCATTATAACTTGATACAACATATCAAGAGTGCTGCGTTGGACTGACCCATCTCACCGGGCCACTTTTTCCGTATTTTAGTTTCAGCTTTTGACGTGCTTTTCAATGGGAATAAGCAATTGAACCAATTTCTACAGACGTTATCGAACACACCCGAACTAATAGAATTTGAGGACACGATAGGGATTATCGAAAAGTATTATGATTTCTCCCCGTGCTGCTTCACGAATGGCTCTCTGGTAAACCAGGAAGGGCAGAACTCAGGATCTTGTAAAATCTTTGCCTTTGGAAAGCTTCACGGAATCGGTGAAGACGCGATACTGCATTGCTTTGGTCGTTATTACAGAGAGGATGTGAAACAAAATCCAACGGGAACCGATCATCAGAACATTCGAAATTTTATGGAGAATGGTTGGAAAGGCATATGGTTTGAACGCATTCCACTGCAGCCAAAAGCCACTGTAAAACAGTAACAACAACCGACTACAAGCTGAAAAAAGCCCGCTAATCGCGGGCTTTGTCATTTAGCCATCTTTATTTATTTGCACTATGAGTTCGTCTTCAACTCTGGCAGCCATTTCATTTGGCACCTGGCAGGTACCTGCATTTTCATGCCCTCCGCCGCCATAGTTCAACATCAGTTCACCGATGTTGGTGTTTGAGTCACGGTCAAAAATGGACTTACCACAAGCAAACACTGTATTTTGCTTCTTCAGGCCCCAAAGAACATGAATAGAGATGTTACATTGTGGGAAAATCGCATAGATTTCAAAACGATTTCCAGCCCAAATGACGTCCTCATGACGAAGATCTAACATCACGAGATTTCCACAAA
This sequence comes from Enterovibrio qingdaonensis, assembly GCF_028683135.1. GTDB lineage: Bacteria > Pseudomonadota > Gammaproteobacteria > Enterobacterales > Vibrionaceae > Enterovibrio > Enterovibrio qingdaonensis. The sequence continues at coordinate 121,497 of NZ_JAJUBB010000007.1, read as the reverse complement.
TTGAGCTGCAACGGCGAATTTGTTCTTGGAATTTTTCTCTGTGACTGAAGTAGAGGTCTACCCGTTCCTTTACATCTGGTAGCTCCATGATTTCATAGATGTGTTTATCGCGACAGTGTTCGATCAAATCCATCATGAGTTCATAATTTGAAATGCGGAACTCCCTAAATCTACCTAGCCCCGTGCGCGCATCCATAATGAAATTAAGTAGCCCCCAGCCTTTGGGGTAGAGAACTTCATCTTTGGTGTACTGCGCAGAGTCGCCTTTATCTACCTCTTCCATCATTTCATCCCAAGATTCAGGAAAGGTATTCTCTCCACCAAAATGCTTCCAAACAACGCGCGCAGCAGAAGGTGCATCAGGGTCGATAATGTGATTGGCGTTTAAATCCTCATTGCGGAGTACTTCAGAGGCATGGTGATCAATGCACAGATGCGCCTTTGAGTTGTATGGCAGGTTTGTCGTGATGTCATATTCGTTAATTTCAATCACGCCATCTTGCATGTCTTTTGGGTGCACAAACTTGATGTCATCGATCAAATCGATGTGTCTCAACAACACTGCACACACTAGTCCGTCAAAATCGCTTCGTGTGATAAGACGATATCGTCTTTCAGGCATATCTTTGCTCCCTTTAACAGAGGGTTGGGAACCAATTGTCCCTATATGACTTAAATGATCTCAGCTCTCCTACTCTCTTAAGAATAAGACGAATACCCAATTCTGCAACTCGGTGATGTCGATCCTTCAAATGCAGATGCTTGTCTGAAAAGAAAAAAGCCGCTAGGCGGCTTTAGGAACAATCTCTTTGAGGGAGAAAATTTTCAGCTAACATACACCTGACACTCCCTCCCCCTATTGTTTCGATGGTGGTTACATCGATGGGTACGAGCTTACCGTGTTTCCTGAGAATGTTTTTTTGTTCCCGTGAAAAAGCGTTGTATGCAGAGAGAGACATGACGATGAGGTGCTCATTGTTATCATTTTTCAGTTGCAAAATATTGCCGCAAAATTGGCCCATTTGCGCCTCTGAGATGGAAATAACCTCTTTCGTTTTCCTTAATGTCGAAAGCACGCGTCGTCGCTCAAACTCCTCAATGATTTCATCGCAAATAACAGCAAAACCATCACCCACAGCCATCATCACATTGGTGTGGTAAACGCTAGCTCCTGACGCCATTTGAGTCTCGAAAGATAGTAGCTCGTGGAACTCACTCACATCCAAATATTGCAGCAGAAGTTTTTTGTCACAACGGTCAGAAAGCGCCGCGTAAATCGTTCGATTCACATGGTCGTGAATCATCACCCCTGTACTTTCTAAGAAAGCGGTGGGATGACTCATGTTGCCAACAGTGACTACCTCAGAAACGTCAAAACCTTCTTTACTCAGCGCGTCCAAAAGGCAATCTGGGCGAATTTCGTTGCGCCGATTTTGACACGCCATCGGAAATAGAATGACGTCACCTGCTCTGTTCGTCGAAAACCAATTGTTAGGAAATACGGCATCAGGTGTCTCAAGCCCATCTCCTGTATAGTCCATCACCGTCACGTTAACGCCTAGCCCTCGGAGAATGCTCACCATGTTGTAGAATTCTGCCAATGCCTTAGCTCTGACTTCAGCATCGGGTAAATCGAGCCGTTGCTGAAACTCATTGTCTGAGCTGGTTTCGAAATTAAACTTGAAATCGACAGGAGGAACCATCACAACAGCGTTGGTTGCGTAACTCTCCCCTCGTGAAGAAGTGTCCGTATCTTTGAAAATTGGGGCGACCATCTAACACCTCAACATATTATTAACATTGTTGTTATGAGGTTAATTTTAGTGGTAGTCAGGACTAAACATTACCTAAATAGGCTCATTATTCCGTTGTTAAGCTTATAAATTACCTTCAAATATAAGGATTGGAAGGTAATTTACCTAACTAGCACAGATGTTTCCCGTTACTTTTCTTTAACCTTGCATCATTTACGAAGAAATCAGGTCGGCATTTATTCCGGTACTGCGTTTATATTCTGCAATAACGATTTCACTTCGGGTTTGAATGACACCTGGCAGTTCAACAATGCGAGTAGACATGAACTGCTGATACGCTTTGATGTTTTTCACTCTGACTTTGATCATTGCATCAAAGTCTCCAGAGAGCGAATAACACTCTTCGATCTCAGGGATCAACAGAGCCGTTTTAGCAAACTTGTCGAAGATAGATAGATTGGTTTGATCCAAACGAACATGGATAAAGATCAGTACATCCAGCCCCAGCCTTTCCGCTGATAGCTCAGCGTGGTACCCCGAAATATACCCTTCCCGCTCAAGGCGTTTTACGCGTTCCGAGCAAGGTGTCGTCGTTAAATTCACGCGCTTTGCCAACTCTACGACAGGTAATCGCCCATTCTCCTGAAGGATTCGTAGGATTTCGATATCAATACGATCGAGTGAAGTAACGTTTGAAATAGCCATATCCTTTGGCTCCTATAGTGAATTTTTCTTTTGCTAAAAACTAACACAGCAATACTGACTAGAGAAACGTTTAACCAGTAGTCGTTATATGAGGAGCGACACACGAGGTTCCCGATCTGCAAGGTATAGGCGTGACCTCAACCTTGGCAAGGTTGCGCTCTATCAGTCGCAAAGCATTCATTCCTTTCGGAATACAAATCTCAAATGCAAAAAAGCCCAGACCTAAGTCTGGGCTTTCGAATGTGGTTGCGGGGCTGGATTTGTACCGGGCGGCGATCCGTCAACGACCTTCGGGTTATGAGCCCGACGAGCTACCAAGCTGCTCCACCCCGCGTCCGTGTTTCACCGTTTAAAGTACGATGACGACTTATACCCATGCTTTTATGAGAAAGCGAGCGACACACGAGGTTCCCGATCTGCAAGGTATAGGCGTGACCTCAACCTTGGCAAGGTGCGCTCAATCATTCGCAAAGCATTCATTCCTTTCGGAGTACAAATCTCAAATGCAAAAAAGCCCAGACCTAAGTCTGGGCTTTCGAATGTGGTTGCGGGGCTGGATTTGTACCGGGCGGTGATCCGTCAACGACCTTCGGGTTATGAGCCCGACGAGCTACCAAGCTGCTCCACCCCGCGTCCGTGTTTCATCGTTTAAAGTACGATGACGACTTATACCCATGCTTTTATGAGAAAGCGAGCGACACACGAGGTTCCCGATCTGCGAGGTATAGGCGTGACCTCCACCTTGGCAAGGTTGCGCTCTATCAGTGCAAAGCATTCATTCCTTTCGGAGTACAAACCTAAAATGCAAAAAAGCCCAGACCTAAGTCTGGGCTTTCGAATGTGGTCACGGGGCTGGATTTGTACCGGGCGGCGATCCGTCGACGACCTTTGGGTTATGAGCCCGACGAGCTACCAAGCTGCTCCATCCCGCGTCCGTGTTTCACCGTTTAAAGTACGATGACGACTTATACCCATGCTTTTATGAGAAAGCGAGCGACACACGAGGTTCCCGATCTGCAAGGTATAGGCGTGACCTCAACCTTGGCAAGGTGCGCTCAATCATTCGCAAAGCATTCATTCCTTTCGGAGTACAAATCTCAAATGCAAAAAAGCCCAGACCTAAGTCTGGGCTTTCGAATGTGGTTGCGGGGCTGGATTTGTACCGGGCGGTGATCCGTCAACGACCTTCGGGTTATGAGCCCGACGAGCTGCCAAGCTGCTCCACCCCGCGTCCGTGTTTCATCGTTTAAAGTACGATGACGACTTATACCCATGCTTTTATGAGAAAGCGAGCGACACACGAGGTTCCCGATCTGCAAGGTATAGGCGTGACCTCAACCATGGCAAGGTTGCGCTCTATCAGTGCAAAGCATCCATTCCTTTCGGTGTACAAATCTCAAATGCAAAAAAGCCCAGACCTAAGTCTGGGCTTTCGAATGTGGTTGCGGGGGCCGGATTTGAACCGACGACCTTCGGGTTATGAGCCCGACGAGCTACCAAGCTGCTCCACCCCGCGTCCGTGTTTCATCGTTTAAAGTACGATGACGACTTATATGTTTGGAGCGACACACGAGGTTCGAACTCGTGACCTCAACCTTGGCAAGGTTGCGCTCTACCAGCTGAGCTAGTGTCGCATTGTCACCCGGCGTTAGCCGAATAACTAAATGTGGTTGCGGGAGCTGGATTTGAACCAACGACCTTCGGGTTATGAGCCCGACGAGCTACCAAGCTGCTCCATCCCGCGTCCGTGTTTCACCGTTTAAAGCACGATGACGACTTATATGTTTGGAGCGACACACGAGGTTCGAACTCGTGACCTCAACCTTGGCAAGGTTGCGCTCTACCAGCTGAGCTAGTGTCGCATTGTTACCCGGCGTTAGCCGAATAACTAAATGTGGTTGCGGGGGCCGGATTTGAACCGACGACCTTCGGGTTATGAGCCCGACGAGCTACCAAGCTGCTCCACCCCGCGTCCGTGTTTCACCGTTTAAAGTACGATGACGACTTATATGTTTGGAGCGACACACGAGGTTCGAACTCGTGACCTCAACCTTGGCAAGGTTGCGCTCTACCAGCTGAGCTAGTGTCGCATTGTCACCCAGCGTTAGCCGAATAACTAAATGTGGTTGCGGGGGCCGGATTTGAACCGACGACCTTCGGGTTATGAGCCCGACGAGCTACCAAGCTGCTCCACCCCGCGTCCGTGTTTCATCGTTTAAAGTACGATGATGACTTATATGTTTGGAGCGACACACGAGGTTCGAACTCGTGACCTCAACCTTGGCAAGGTTGCGCTCTACCAGCTGAGCTAGTGTCGCATTGTCATCCGGCGTAGCCGAATGACTAAATGTGGTTGCGGGAGCTGGATTTGAACCAACGACCTTCGGGTTATGAGCCCGACGAGCTACCAAGCTGCTCCATCCCGCGTCCGTGTTTCACCGTTTAAAGTACGATGACGACTTATATGTTTGGAGCGACACACGAGGTTCGAACTCGTGACCTCAACCTTGGCAAGGTTGCGCTCTACCAGCTGAGCTAGTGTCGCAAATGGAGGCGCGTCCCGGAGTCGAACCGAGGTCCACGGATTTGCAATCCGCTGCATAGCCACTCTGCCAACGCGCCTTCTCTGTTCCGCTTCAGTAAGTTGCCTTCCTCTGCGGTACGGTGCGCATTCTACGGATTCACGTGATCTAGTCAACACTATTTTTTGAAATTAATGTTCGTTCGCTCAAATACACATCAAAGACGATATAAATCGACCATATCGAAGCATAATCACGCAATTTTTCAATTAGAAATTGATAGAGCGGTAAGTAAGATTGATTCGCGGCCCCCTAACTTTAGCGGTTTTGGGCACTGAATGTTGCCAATAAGTTTGTGTTTTACCCGCCATAATTAGCAAGGAGCCAGAATTCAGCTCAAATTCCCTTTTTTCTCCTGATTGCACATGACGTAAAACAAACCTGCGTGTGTCTCCCAATGTTAAAGAGGCAATAGAGGGGGCCATTCCTAATTCAGGCTCATTGTCTTGATGCCAACCCATATAGTCATTTCCATCTCTATACAAATTCGCAAGCACAGAATTAAACGCAACACCTGCAACGGACTCGCATCGCTTTTTCAGCACCGCCAACGCGTCTGGCATTTTCGCTGGTGTCAGGGATAACCCTGAATAGGTATAAGCTTCACCGAACCAAGCCTGCATTCTTGGCTGAAGGACTTCTTTACCGAACATGGTAATAGGGAGTTGTTGCCAAGGGAGTGAATCAGATAACACAGTAAACAGGTTGGCCGCTTCATCCTGTTGGATGAAATCAGGTTGCCAGTAAAGCAAACCATCGGGAATGTTTATCCAGCCTTGATCTTCAAATAAGTCGCCTTGCATTGCCCTCTCCTTTTTGCCTTTCATACGTTACCAAAGCAGTCAGAAGATGACATCCCGTTAAAAAAGAAAGGGCGGCCAATGCCACCCTTTCAGAAAATGAAGAACCGGAGAATTAGTTCGCCAGTGCGTCTTCCATCTTAGCTTTCCAGATTGCCATCGCCAATGCGGGTTTACGCAGTACTTTAGGCGTTGGAATCCAGCCATGGTCAATACGAGAGAACACATCGAAGCGACCTGCCTGCCCTGCCATTGCTTCTGCAACAACACGACCTGCAATGTTCGTTAGGCCAACACCATGGCCGGTGTAGCCATGTGCGGTGTAAATGTCATTCCCGAGATGGCGAATTTCTGGCATGTAACTGCGTGTTACCGCGAACAGACCACCCCAGTGGTATTCCATTTTCACATCTGCCAGCTGAGGGAAGACTTTCAACATACGCTGACGAAGACGCTCTTGGCTATCTGGGTACTCGCCATTGAATGGGTGGTTAACGCCACCGAACAAAATGCGGCCATCTGCGGTTGGTCGGAAGTAGTCCAGGCAGTTGTTCAGATCTGACATCGCCATATTGTTGGTGATTGGCTGACGATCACCCAGTTGCTCGGTTACGCCAATATAAGAAGCAACAGGCAATACTTTAGATTGCGCCTTACGGTGCAGGCCATCTAAGTAAGCATTACATGCCAGCAGAACCTGCTTGGCCTTTACGCTGCCCTTTGCCGTTTTCACAGTATTTACGCCTGCGCCTTTTTCAAGTTTGATCACTGGGCTGTTTTCGTAGATTTCAGCACCCACAGAGATCGCTGCTTGCGCCAGACCTAAGGTGTAGTTCAGCGTGTGAACGTGACCACTATTTGGATCGAACAGACCACCAAGGTAACGACGAGTGTTCGCAACTTCTTCAATCTTGTCGGTATCCCACCACTGCGCAACTGGGTAGTTATAACGCCCATGCTTCAGTTCATGCCAAGATTTCAGCTCTTTCTCCTGGCCTTTATTCAATGCCAGTTCGATGTAACCTTCTTGGAAATCACAGTCGATGTTGAACTCGCTAATACGCTCACGAATGATATCGATAGATTCTACAGACAAGTCCCAAAGCTGTTTGCCCCACTCAGGACCGTACTCTTCGTCAACTTCACGCAAACCTAGGCAGTAGCCAACCAGTGCTTGGCCGCCGTTACGACCTGACCCACCAAACGCAATGCGCTGTCCTTCTAGCACTACAACACTCAGACCTTTCTTACGCAATTCAATTGCGGCGTTTGTGCCCGTCAATCCTGCACCAATAATACAAACATCTGCTTGAATATCAGTTGTGAGCTCTGGTTGCTCAGGCAATACGTTTGCTGTTGCTTGGTAGTAGCTATCGATATACCCGTGTTCTTTCGCCATTTTGCGATTTCATCCTACAAGACAAAGTTAAATTGAAAAAAAATTGGGCGAATATTCGCACCAACCCTTACCGCTGGCAAGGAGATTATTCAAGGTGTGATGTAGGCACAAATTGTTACTCTTTGCACAAAGTTTTTCATTGACTATTTAGTCACTTGTTCTGATTATGCGCGCTCTATTTTTCAGCTTGGTATCTACCCAAACTACCTCAAGGTGCTTTTCGCTGAGAATGACGGGTTAAGCTGATGGTTTCTGCTTGTGGGCGGCGTTAAAGGATTGATGCCGGAGTAGATGCCTCTTGACCCGTAGGCTGTTCCCTAGGATAGGGGGTCTGCGCCTTAAGGTAGTTTGGGTATACCGCTTAAGGACTAAAACAAATGAACCAATATCTTAAAGGGGTGAAAGCGGCGAGCATCGCACTTACCGCAACTGTGTCTTTCAATGTTTCTGCAAACAGCGAAGTACTGAACATCTATAACTGGGCTGAGTATATGCCCATGAACGTGATTGAAGCGTTCGAGAAAGAATATGATGTAACAGTTAACTATTCGACGTTTGAAAACAACGAATCCATGTATACCAAGCTGAAGTTGCTTGACGGGAAAGGGTACGATCTTGCTTTCGCATCGACGTACTTTATTGAACGTATGAGCAACGAAGGCATGCTGGCGAAAATCGATAAAACGAAGATCCCACATGTCAAAGACATCATTCCTGGCCTAATGGGTCAGCCTTTTGATGAAAATAACGATTACTCTCTGCCATATATCTGGGGTGTAACTGCGATCAGTTACAACAGTGACATCGTTGATGGCTCTAAAGTCACCAAATGGGCTGACTTATGGAAGCCAGAGTATGCCGGTCAAATCATGTTGTTGGACGACGTTCGCGATGTGTTTGGTATGGCACTGAAAGCCAAAGGCTACAGCATCAACACCACCAACGAAGCGGAAATCAAAGAAGCGTACGAAATGCTGAAAGATTTGCGCCCAGCTGTTGTTGTTTATAACTCTGATGCACCGCACGTACCATTCGTGACGGGTGAAGTTGGTATTGGCCAACAATGGAATGGCAATGCCTACTTAGCAAAAGCTGAGATGGACACCATCGAGCTCATCTACCCTGAAGAAGGCTCTATCATGTGGATGGACAACTTCATCATCCCGAAAGGCGCAGAAAAGGTAGACCTTGCACACAAATTTATCGACTTCCTTTACCGCCCAGAGAACCAAGCGGCAATGGTTGAAGAGTTGGGGTATCCGGCACCAAGCTCACGAGCGAAAGAAAAGCTGTCAGCGGAATACACTGAAAACAATATGATTTTCCCTTCAGATGCTGATGTGGAAAAAGGTGAGTTCACCAACGATGTTGGCGACGCTGTGACAATTTACAACCGCTACTGGCAGTTGCTGAAAAGCTAATCCTTTTCATGACGATTAAAATGAAAACCGCAGCCTGTGCTGCGGTTTTTTTATATCCAAACATTGTGGTATCAGTTTGATTTAAAAAACAGCATGTGCGCCGCACTCAACGAAATAGCACCACGCACGATCATTTTTAACTGCTCTGGTGATATACGGGCAAAAAACTTGTACCCGAAAAACATCCCTAAAAATAAGGCTGGTAACCCAACGGCACTACCTTGTAGGGTGTCCGTGTTAATCAGTCCTAAACTAACGAGTCCTACTACCTTCATGATGTTTAACATCAGAAACGCCCAAACACGGGTTGCTACGTAGGCTGATTTTTCCATCTTTTGCTCAAGCAAAAAGAGGCCCATCAAAGGTCCTGCCGCGTTGGCAAGCACACCAACAAATCCGCAAAGCATTCCTGCGACACTTGCTGCATACCGATTGGTGAAAATGGGCAATGGACGATAATCTAACCAAATAGATAGCCCCAGCAGTGTAAATATCAATAGCCCCAATACCGTCATAAACGTTCTTGCATCAATATTGCCAAGCACGAAGGTACCTAATGCCACGCCAACAGCACCGAAGGGAATTAACCTCATCAATACTGACCAGTTGATATTCTTTCGGTAGGTCATAACAGCGATGAAGTCTGTTAGCAGGTACAGAGGAACAATCACCCCCAGAGCTTCGGGGCCAGGCAACGCCACCATCATCAAAGGCAGGATCACTAGCCCTAGCCCACCCACTGAAAACTTCGAAAAGCCGGTAACCAAACAAGCTAGTGAGATAAAAAGCCAAGACCATTCCATGGTGCCCCCTTTTTTTTACCGTCCTCCGTTCTGTGACTCAAGAAGGGGATCGGTCGAGAATTGGTGATGTTTTGTAATTACTTTTTCAACGAACCAGAGTAATCTGAGTCCAAGATCAACGCAGTAATCAGGATAGATAGAAATGATTGATTTTCGTTCAGACACGGTAACCCAGCCAGACCAGAGAATGCGCGAAGCAATGGCCAATGCGCCTGTAGGCGACGACGTTTACGGAGATGATCCTACCGTCAATGAACTGGAAACGTGGGCGGCTGAACGTCATGGTTTTGAGGCTGCTGTGTTTACTGCATCTGGCACGCAAGCAAACCTGCTAGGTATTCTGGCACATTGTGACCGTGGTGACGAATATTTGTGCGGCCAACAAGCTCACAACTACAAATATGAAGCAGGGGGAGCAGCCGTTTTAGGCTCAGTTCAACCTCAGCCAATCGAAAACAACAAAGATGGCACATTGTGTTTTGAAAAACTTGCCGCGGCCATTAAGCCTGATGATGTTCACTTTGCACGTACTAAGCTGCTTAGCCTTGAAAACACCATCGGCGGTAAAGTCCTTCCTTTGGATTATCTCGCGAAAGCGCGCGAGTTCGTTGACACACACAACTTAAAACTACACCTAGATGGTGCCCGAGTTTACAACGCGAGTGTGGCATTGAATGTCGATATCCAAGAAATCAGTAAACACTTCGACTCGATGACAATCTGCCTGTCAAAAGGCTTAGGTGCACCTATCGGTTCACTCTTGCTTGGTAATGCAGATTACATCCTGCGCGCACGTCGTCTTCGCAAGATGGTGGGTGGCGGTATGCGCCAGGCGGGTATTTTGGCTGCTGCGGGCATGATGGCACTGACAGAAAATGTAGAACGTCTCAAAGATGATCACGACAACGCGCGTTACCTGTCAGAAAATCTTGGGGCGATCCCGGGTTTTAATACGTTTATCTATCCCGTGCAAACAAACATAGTTTACGCCGATGTTGCACCGCATATTGATATTCATGCGATAGCAAAAGTGTTAAAAGAGCAAGGTATTCTGGTATCTCCTTCTTATAAAGCGATGCGCTTTGTCACACACAAAGACGTGTCAAAAGAAGATATTGACGCTCTGCTGACTGCCATTGAGCAACAGCTATAAATTAACGCGTAAACACATACGATGAATCAGGGGCGGTTATCCGCCCCTGACTTTTTTGTAAAATCCATAAGGAGCCATTATGGCCGGTGCAAGCTTACTAACCCTGCTTGATGACATAGCAACCATACTCGATGACGTTTCTGTCATGAGTAAGATTGCGGCTAAAAAAACGGCTGGCGTACTGGGTGATGACTTGGCACTCAACGCAGAACAGGTATCTGGTGTTAAAGCAGACAGAGAACTCCCTGTGGTGTGGGCTGTCGCCAAAGGCTCCCTCCTAAATAAGCTGATCTTAGTTCCGGCAGCATTGGCGATAAGTGCTATTGCTCCTTGGCTTATTACGCCCTTGCTCATGCTGGGTGGCTTGTTTCTCTGTTTTGAAGGTGCAGAGAAGATCATCCACAGTTTTTTCCATAAAAAAGAAACGGCAGCGCATGATGCACCTGTTCATGACGACAAAGCCGACTATAACGCAGTAACCCTCAACGCTGCCGAACATGAAGCGCAAAAAGTAAAAGGGGCGATTAGAACGGATTTCATTCTCTCAGCAGAAATCATCGTTATCACCCTTGGTGTCGTCTCAACCAGCGATTTCTTAACGCAGGTGATCACCATGTTTGGCATCGCCTTAATTATGACTGTCGGCGTTTACGGCCTTGTCGCAATCATTGTGAAAATTGATGACGTAGGTTTATACCTCAGTCAAAAACGCGCGTCGATTGCTCAGGGAATCGGACGTGGACTACTTTCATTTGCGCCTTGGCTAATGAAGTCCCTTTCTGTCATCGGTACCGTCGCCATGTTCCTCGTCGGGGGAGGCATTCTTACCCATGGCGTTCATGTGTTGTCAGAGTTGATTACCGATGCTGCACAAGAAACGGCGTTAATTCCTTCCGTCGGGTCAATTGTTTCAGCAGTACTCCCTACGCTCCTGAACGGCATTATCGGCATTATTGCGGGGATTTTGGTGGTATTCATCGTTGATATCGCAGGCAAGATCATGCCCAAAAAAGCACAGTAACGTCTAATTTCAATCAAATTGCGTACTTCTACGGATTGCTGCTTTACTCACAGAGTCTTAGTGTAAAAAACGACCAAGAGTAAGGGAGCTACTATGTCGACAAAACACGTTTTGATCACTGGCGGAGCCAGCGGTATTGGATATGGCATGGCAGAAGGTTTCGCCTTAGCAGGCTTTAAAGTGACCCTGTCAGACATTAATCAAGATGCGCTTGAGAAAGCAGTCAATACACTAAGCAGCCAATATGATGTCTCAGTGAAGGGCATCATATTGGATGTCACAAACTCTGAACAGATCGCCTCTGCCCCGCAACGTGTTGATGCCCCCGTCGACATACTCATCAACAATGCAGGCATACAGTTCGTTTCTGCGTTAGAAACGTTTCCAGAGGACAAATGGCGACTTATCATCGATATCCTCCTTACCGGGCCCGCGATGCTCACCCGCGCATTTCTTCCTCAAATGTACGCACAAAATTTTGGCAGAGTTATCAACGTTGGATCCATTCATAGCCTTGTTGCGTCACCCTACAAATCTGCTTACGTTTCCGCCAAGCACGGGCTTTTGGGATTTTCCAAAACCATCGCATTAGAAACTGCCCAACACGACATTACGATAAACACCCTGTGCCCGTCTTATGTCAAAACGCCGTTGGTAGAAAATCAGATTGCCGCGCAAGCTGAAAGTCATCAGATTTCCGAAGAAGAAGTCATCAACACAATCATGCTTAAACCCATGCCCAAAAAAGCCTTTATTGCGCTTTCCGAAATGGCCGACACGGCAATTTTTCTCTGCTCTCCGGCGGCGAAAAATATTACTGCACAAGCAATCGCCATTGATGGCGGATGGACTGCAACCTAACGAACGCTGACCTACCCCAGAAAAGATTGCGCACTTATTGACCACTTAAAACCCAAATAAGTGCGCCAGTCCACATTGCAAGCACATCCTGCACTCTTTATCTCAAAATCAGTAAGTTAACGACGCTACACTGAAAGAACGATATCTATACGTGCAAGGAGAGCGCACATGCCTTATATGCCTTTATCTAGCGACCAGCTCTATCGCTCTTCTAAATTGAGCAAACTTGATGTCACTTCCACCAAACACTTAGAGCCACTTGATGAAATTGTTGGCCAAGAGCGCGCTCGACAAGCCGTCGAGTTTGCCATGTCTATCAAAGAGAAGGGTTATAACATTTATGCGGTTGGCCAAAATGGTCTCGGTAAGCGCACCATGGTCATGCGCTACCTCAATCGCCACTGGCAATATTCCCACCCGGTATTTGACTGGTGTTATGTCGCCAATTTTCAGGACTCTCGCTCCCCGACCGTGCTTCAGCTTCCTGCGGGGAGAGGGTTAAAGCTCAAAAAAGATATCGAAAAGCTCATGGGCAGAATGGGAAATTCTCTGCCAATGGCCTTCGACAATGAAATGTATTACTCCCGTGCTGATGTTCTAAAGAACCGCTTAAGTGAGCAGCAAGAAGGCGCATTAGCGGCATTAAGCCAAGACGCAAATGCCCAAAGCGTCAGCCTTTCAATAACAGCGACTGGTGACTATCAGTTCATCGCCTTAAACGGTGAAGAGCCTCATACAGAAGAATCGTTTGATCTACTCTCTCCCAAAGAACAAGAAGCGTTTGATAACGCGATTCGTGAATTAGAAATTCAACTTCGTGGCTTAGTGAGAAAACTGACCGAGTGGGAAGAGCATTACGCTGACAAACAACAGAAACTGGATGAGGAAGTCGCGACAGAAGTCGTTACCCACCTGATGACACCGCTTATTGAGGCATACAGTGACTTACCCCAAGTCAAAAAATACCTTAAAGCGATGCAAAGCGACATCGTCGAAAATCTCGATATTTTCTTGCAAGAAAGTGAAGAGCAAGCCGCCCTTGCTTACGCTGCGCTTGATAAGAAACTTCCCCGTCGCTACCAAGTGAATGTACTGATCAGCCAAGAAGACGATGTTCCGCCTGTGGTAGTAGAAGACAGTCCAACCTATCACAGTATTTTTGGTTATGTAGAGAACGCCACATACAAAGGCACAGTATTTACTGACTTCTCACTCATCCGTCCGGGCAGTATTCATCGCGCTAATGGCGGCGTACTGCTCATTGATGCCGTAAAAGTGCTTGAGCGCCCCTACGTCTGGGATGGCCTCAAACGCGCCCTGAGCTCTCGAAAAGCCAACCTCAGTTCTTTGGAAAGAGAAGTGACACTGAGCGGCACAATTTCCCTAGAGCCAGAGCCTATCCCTCTGGATCTGAAAATCATTCTGTTCGGTGACTACCAAACCTATACGCTGCTTCAGCGTTACGACCCGGATTTCAGTGAGCTATTCAGAGTCACTGCAGATTTTGAAGACGACATGCCACGAAATGACGACAGTGAATTGAAATACGCTAAGTTCATTTCCAGCATTTGCCATGACAACGGTTTGCTACACTGCGACCAAGGCGCAATTGGGCGCATCATTGAGCACAGCTCCCGCCAATCTGACGATCAAGACAAGCTGTCATTGCATTCCGCAGACATCGCGAATCTGCTTAGAGAGTCAAACTACCAAGCGAGAAGCACAGGTGCGAACGTCATGCGCGCCTCCCACGTAGAAAAAGCACTAGCGAGTCGCGACATGCGCGTTAGTCGTTTACGCGACCACGTCATGGAAGGCTTTACCAATGGAACAACCTTGATTGATACCAAAGGTAAAGCTCTGGGTCAGGTTAACGCGCTATCCGTTTTAGCCACCAGCGACTTTAGCTTTGGCGCGCCTAATCGTATCACTGCGACCACGTCGTTTGGAGATGGCTCCGTACTCGATATTGAGCGCAGCGTGAAGCTGGGTGGGAACATTCACTCGAAAGGCGTGATGATTTTAACCGCCTACTTGTCGTCGTTACTGGGGAAAACCGCCAAGATACCGTTAACCACTCGTCTGACTTTCGAGCAGTCTTATGGAGGTGTCGATGGAGACAGTGCTTCAATGGCCGAATTCTGTGCCGTCATTTCTGCGATTTCAGGCGTACCTATTCGCCAAGACCTTGCGATCACGGGTTCTATGAACCAATTTGGCCAGTCTCAGCCTATTGGTGGTGTGAATGAGAAAATCGAAGGTTTCTTTGATGTATGTACCATCAAAGGCCCTAAGTCGACGCAAGGCGTCATCATCCCAGCCTCAAACGTACACAATCTGATGCTGCGTAAAGACATTATTCATGCAGTCGAAAAAGGTAAGTTCCACATCTACGCGATCGAGCATGTCAGTGAAGCCATTGAGCTTTTCACAGGCATAGCGACGGGTAAAGCCGACAGTAAAGGTAAATTCAAAGCTGACACTGTCTTGTACAAAGCAGCGAAAAACCTAGAAGCACTTAGGAAATCCGCCAGCAAAAACTAAGTAATGAGCAAAAGAAAGAGCCGACATAACGTCGGCTCTTTTCGTTTCAAATGCCTGATATTTCCAGTCACTATCCGTAAGCAATCGAAGGTAACCAAAGTACTAACTGAGGCCAGAACACCAGCATAACCAACGCAGCCAGTTGGAGCAGAATAAACGGAGCAACCCCTTTATAGATATCCGTCAGTTTCACTTCCGGCGGACAAACCCCTTTGAGATAGAACAGCGCAAACCCTACGGGCGGCGTTAAGAAACTGGTCTGTAAAGCCATTGCCACCAACATCACAAACCACACCATCTCGGGATTATCGAGCCCCGGATACGCCCCTATATTCAGATCCAAACTCAATACTACAGGTGCCAGCAATGGCAATACGATTAAGGTAATTTCTATCCAATCGAGGAAGAAACCCAGCAAAAAGATCACCAGTAGGATAAAGGCCACGACACCGTATGGACCAAATGGCAGTGCTTCAAATGCACTTTCAATGAACTCATCCCCGCCCAACTCTCGCAAGACTAACGCGAAACAGGTCGCACCGATAAATATCGCGAAAATATACGCGGTCGTTTTATAGCTATCTAATAAAACCTCTTTCAACACAGCCATTGAGAAACGTTTGTAGAACATCGCGAGCAAAATGGCACCGAATGCCCCTACCCCTGACGCTTCTGTCGGCGTTGCAATCCCCGCAAAGATTGACCCCAAGACAACGAGAATTAGCATAAATGTCGGCACAATGGCTTTTGCCACATCCTTTATCACTGCCCAATCGACGCCCTTAGCATCAGCAGGTAACGGCATTGAATCTGATTTCACCATCCCGACAATGAGCAGATAGACAATATATATCGCACCCAACATTAAGCCTGGGAACATCGCCCCCATAAACAAGTCACCGACTGACAAACCCAGCTGGTCTGCCATGATCACCAACATTATGGATGGCGGAAGCAAGATACCGAGGGTACCTGCAGAGGCGATTGTCCCTAGTGCTAACGGCAGGTTATATCCTTGCTTCATCATTGCAGGTAAAGACATGGTCGCGAGCAAAACAACAGACGCGCCAATGATCCCGGTTGAAGCCGCAAGAATGATCCCAATCGCCATTACCGTGATGGCCAAGCCCCCATGAACGCGACCAAACAGTGCCTGCATCGCATGCATCAAGCGATCAGCCACACCGGATTTGTCGAGCATATTTCCCATGAAAATAAACATGGGGAGCGCAACCAATATCCAGTTATCCATGATCTTAAAGAGTCGGTTCACGACCAACCCGAGGGTCGTAAAATCCAACCCTGTCCACGTATCCAAATAGATGTCGGAAAAATACCCGATAAAAGCAAACGCGACACCCACGCCGCCGAGCACCCACGCAACAGGGATGCCTAAGAACAGCAGCAGAATGAAGCTACCAAACATCGCAAGGATCAGGATTTCATTCGCTTCCATGCTGACCTCCATGACGAATAACAGCGATTGCACGAAGCAATCTCGCCAAGCTGGCAAACGCCAGTAAGGCTGCACTAAAAGGAATGGCAGATTTGATCAGCCAACGCCACGGTAAACCGGATGGCGCGTTAGAACGCTCTCCAACTCGCCAAGCTTCATAGACGAAATCGAGAGAGTGAATGAAGATGACATACATAAATGGCCAAACGAAAAAGAGTACGGTCACCACTTCCACCCACGCCTTGGTTTTCACAGAGAATCGGTGGTAGAAAATATCTACACGGACATGCGTTCCTGTGATTTCGGCATACGAGAGACCAAACAACACACCTATGGCATAAAGGTGCCACTGCAACTCTTCGAGTGCTATTTGACCATTATTGAAGACTTTACGAAGCACCACCTGCGTAATAATCACCAACACAAGCACGAGATAACTCCACGCAAACGTGCGACCGACAAATCGGACGACATTTTCGATGCTATCAGCCAGTGGTGATGAGAGAGGTGGTGGATGAGAAGGCTGGGTCATAACTAACTCCCTTCACCCGATGAAAAAAAAGGGGCGACATCCTGCCGCCCAAACTCTGAAGGACATCAATTAGAACGTGGTAAGAAACCTTTAGATTCCCAAATTTCATAGTTTTGACGGAAGTCAGACATGTCTTTCCATACTTTTGCGAAGTAAGGATCTTGTTTTTGCTCTTCAACCACTTCGAGCCATGTGCTTTGGAATAAATCCAACATATCTTCATTCCAGTAACGAAGCTCTACACCCTGCTCTTGTGCTTTTTGCATCGCTTCAAACTGCATCGCTTCACCTTCAGCAATCGAGTTGGTCATGGATGCCATGCAGAGCGTTTCTACCGCAGCCTGCTGATCTTCATCCATCTTGTTCCACGTATCTTTGTTGATAAGCAGCTCAAACAAGGTCGCTTGCTGGTGCCAACCGGGGAAGTAGTTGTATTTCACAATCTTATGGAAGCCAAGGCGTTGATCGATTGCCGGTTGTGAAAACTCACTGGCATCAATCGCACCTTTCTCAAGTGCACCGAAAATTTCGCCACCTGGCAACTGAACGGTACCAACGCCCAATTTCTCCATAACCTGACCACCTAGGCCAAAGAAACGCATTGTCAGCCCTTTAAGGTCTTCTGGCTTCTCGATAGGCTTTTTAAACCAACCCGAGGTTTCAGGCGAAATGATGGCACATGGCAGTACCTTCACGTTGTAGCCCGCTTCGTCATACATGCCTTGGTATAAATCGAGGCCATTTCCATAAAAGAGCCAAGCCATATATTCCGGAGCTTCTGGACCAAATGGTACGGCCGAGAATAAAGTCGCAGCAGGCATTTTGCCTTGCCAGTAACCAGCGGTTGCATAACCTGAGTTAACCTTGCCACTTGATACCGCATCCAAAATTTCCAGCGGCGCGACGAGTTTGCCCGGCTCATACACTTTCATGCGGATTGTGTTGCCTGAGATTGGCTCAATACGCTCAGAAACCCACTTAATCGGCGTTCCAAGTGCAGGTAAGTGTGTACCAAACGCAATTGGGGTTTTTAGGAGAACTTTATCGGCGAGAGCCGAACCCGAAAAACACAGTGTTGCGAGCGTGAGGGCTTTGATGGTGTTCGAGGCTGACAGTTTCATTGTCCACTCCTTGGCTGCGCGGTATCACTGATTACATGATTTATTGTTACCGCTGTTTTAGGTTGAGGATGACAGCGTTCTTACGCTGTTAAATATTTGTTACCATTCAGCCTATCGTTACAGTTTGAAAAAAAATATCAGTTAGAAAACGGACTTAACGTCCATAGCATTACGTATCTGGCTTACGTAGTACTACGTAATTTGTTCACAGAGTGTCTATTTGAGCGTCTCAACCATGACTACTTTTTCTGGCATAAATACACCATTACGCGTCAAGATTCTTCTCTTGACCATGGTGCCTTTGCTCCTGATGTTTGGGCTAATTATTGGGCTGGTGATGATTCAGTCAGACTCTCTGTCTAAAAATCAAGCCAGCGTCATTCGCTCTGAAACACTCGCATCCAAAAAACAAGAGTTACTCAAATACGTAGAGTTGGCGCGTGCGTCTATTTCCCCAATTTATGATGCCGCCCACGAAAATGACGAAGCTGCAAAACGCGCTGTCATCGATATTCTTAACAATCTCACGTATGGCGAAGACGGCTATTTCTTTGCATACACCTATGACGGTACCAATCTTGTTCTCCCTTATCAGCCGGAAATGGTAGGCACAAATATTTGGGATGTTGAGGACTCACGGGGCTTTAAACTACTTCAGGCTCTCATTCGCACCGCACAGCAAGGTGGTGGATATGTCGATTACTACTGGCACAAACCCTCTAAAAAAGAACAAGTTAAGAAACTCAGCTATGCCATTGGGCTGGAGAAATGGGGCTGGATGGTCGGTACAGGGGTCTACATTGATGATATCGACACACAAGTGACAACAGTCCACAGCAAAATTGCGGAGACCATTAGCAAAACGTTCATAGGCTTAAGCATCGCGCTCATTATTACCATCGGCATTATGGCCAGCTTGGCGACCAGTATTCACATCAACGCAAGGGAACTTGCAAATAAAAAACTGCAATTGCTCA
This sequence comes from Enterovibrio qingdaonensis, assembly GCF_028683135.1. Lineage (GTDB taxonomy): Bacteria > Pseudomonadota > Gammaproteobacteria > Enterobacterales > Vibrionaceae > Enterovibrio > Enterovibrio qingdaonensis. The sequence continues at coordinate 102,368 of NZ_JAJUBB010000007.1, read as the reverse complement.
ATCGACAACTGATTGAGTCACAAGAAGAAGAGCGAACACGAATAGCGCGTGAGTTACATGACGGTATCAACCAAATGCTGGTCTCGGTGAAATACCGTTTGGACAATATCCAAGAAGCAAAATCACAAGAAGAGCTCAACCATAATATCGAGTTAGGCCAAGACACCTTGGATAAAGCTGTCACTGAGCTTCGCAGGATTTCAAAAGACCTTAAACCCGCGTTGCTTGATGACCTTGGGTTAATCGTCGCGTTGGAAGACCTGGCGAAAGAGGTGTCTTTGCGGTCAGGGATGCAAGTTTTGTTTGACCACCATATTGATATGAAGCACATCTCGAAATCGGCGGAAGTAACACTCTACCGCGTTGCGCAAGAAGCCCTTCATAATGCTGAAAAGCATGCCAAGGCTGACGCCGTCGATATCATTCTTCAGGAAGAAGAAGGCGAAATTGTGCTGACTATCGCGGATGATGGCGTGGGTTTCGAAGAACATAGACTTAAAGCAGCAGCACACTCAATGGGACTGAAAAATATGCGTGAGCGCATTGAAAACCTCGACGGTGTTTTTTCGATCAGCAGCCTGTTAAATCAAGGTACCGAAGTTAGAGCTATTTTGCCCTTCGCGCATTAAATACTAACGGCTAGAAAGATAAGGAGAGCTTTCATGACAACACTGCTACTCGCGGACGATCATGTCCTGCTCCAAGATGGCCTGATGGAAAGGTTATCGCGACAACCTCAATTCGACATTGTTGGTGCCGCCAACGACGGCCAAGTGGCGATTGAAAAGGCACTGTCTCTTCATCCTGACATTGTACTCACTGACATCACTATGCCGAATAAAACGGGGTTAGATGTCCTTAACGAATTACGAGAAAAAGCACCAAAAATCAAAGTTGTCATACTCAGCATGCACAACAGCAAAGAGTACGTGTTAGCTGCGATGCGTGGCGGTGCAAAAGGCTATGTGTTGAAAGATGTATCCTCACAAGAACTGGTGCAAGCTCTGGATGTAATTGCAGGCGGCGGCACCTATTTCAGTGCCGGTGTTTCAGAAACCTTAATGGAAAGCATGACGGAGTTAAATAACCCTGAAAGCGACGACAGTACCCCCACCCCAAGAGAAAAAGATGTATTGATACTCATTGCAAATGGGGCATGTAACAAAACCATTGCCCGAGAACTCAACATCAGCGTTAGAACCGTTGAAACTCATCGCCTACGTGTGAAAAAAAAGCTGGGCGTTACTTCAACGGCAGGTCTTGTAAAGTACGCCATGGAGCAGGGATGGGTACAGCAGGACAATGACATTTAGCCGTTTTGTCCATAATTCAACAATTCAAACCTTGTTACGTTAACTAACAGAATTATCAGACATTTTTTCTGTATTTTTGACACCGTCGAGCGATTTTTAGCCAAAGTTCGCTAAAGTATATTCATCTCACTCGGACGGAGAATGCCACCGTGCATCAGGCGCAATTCCTTATACCCCAACTTCCCTCTTTGGAGTTCAGAGGAATTTCTATGCAGGCCTTAAATACTGGCATGCCTGATTATCTCTCTACTGCGCGCTGGCGGGCAAGATTGGTCATTTCTCTCGCATTTCTTATGTTCTCGGCCTCGACGGGTCTTGTCTGTTATTACTTCGGCTTGGTCGATGACATTTTTTTCGTTGCAACGCTAACGCTGACACTGCTGTTATATCTCATGACCATGCCTATGCTAACGCGCTCTTTTATAGAGTCTCCTCGTGTGCAGAACCGAGTAAAGACCCAAAGACAGCAGTATTACCTTAAAGCACTTTCTACCACGCCATTAGACGTCCGTGCTGATATCTCCACAAAACTATGGGACACACTCCGAAGTGATGAATGGATGAATTGCATCAGCTACGCCAACACGCTGGATAGGCCTAGAATCGTTCATTGTTGCCAACAAATTGGAAGAATTGCGTCAGATTTGAACTCTAACAGCCCAGACAGATTCTGTGATGCTATGCTTAAAGTGATGAATAATCAAAGAGGTAGCGTACGGTACTTTTTTGACATTCTGATTATGCTTGGCGAGCAGCAATTTCATGACGAACACGAAGAAAATAAGAAAGTTCGCAGCACCCAAAGGTTGATGCTGGACGATATATTTATGCACCGCTAGCCAAGTCCTTTCCTCATGTTCAGCCGGAGCACACATGAAAATTGTTCTTGTGACCGGAGGCAGCAGCGGTATTGGCCTTCAAACAGTACTTGCGTTTCAACAAGCAGGTTATCGTGTTATCTCATGTTCTAGAGATGAAAATAAATGGAACCAAGCCCTCGCCTCACATCCGGAACTTTCGGCGGTTGATTACCTTCCCGTCGATCTGAAAGACGTCCATCAGGTTGACCGTTTCTTTGGCTATATTCGAGAAAACTATGGCCACCTCGACATCGCTGTGAACAACGCATCACCAAAACTCGAATCGCGTGGAGAGTTCGCGAGCGTCCCCATTGATGCGCTATACAGCACCATGGTCACTGACTTTTGGATTCATGCGCTTTGTCTGCGCTATGAATTGAATTTAATGCCGGAAGGCAGTGCGATTGTAAATCTTAGTTCCGTCAACGGCATTCGTCCGACCCCCAATGCTTCTATGTACTCTGGCGCAAAACACGGGATTGAAGGATTAACACGTTCTGTCGCTGTTGAGGCGATTCGCAAAGGAATTCGCGTTAACGCCATCGCACCAGGGGTAACTTGGACACCTCGCTGGGAGCAGCAACAAGCGGAACTGGACATCGACCTTCGCGAGACCGTGGCCAAGCAAGTTCCTAATGGCCGCTTTGCCTCACCCGAAGAGATCTCTAACGCTATTTTATGGCTCTCCTCCGAACAAGCCAGTTACATTGTGGGCCATACACTCGTTATGGATGGCGGCCTCAGCTTGAGCTAAATAAAGAAAGGCCGCGAGATGCGGCCTTTTCGTTTTATTCAGACGACGCCTTAGCGTGTTTTCATCACCAGCTTACGGCCCAGTGCCAACGCACCTAGCATCATAATCATCACGTAACCAATACTACCTCCGCCACTTCCGCCGCCTGAGTGCGTTGGTGCGGGTTGACTAAACATCGGCTGTTGCGTGTCTGCACGACTTGGTGACACATTTGCGGTTTTACGCTGAGCCCTTGCTTGCTGCTCGGTCTCAACACGCGTTTTGTTGTTTCTGTCTAAACCCAATTGTGCGAACACATCTTCTTCGACCACCAGCAGTGAGGTGTAATCTGTGAGTAAGCCGTACTCCAATGCAATGTCTTCAATCGCAGACTCTGTATCGCGGTCCTTTTCCTCAAAGTAGTCCATGGTCGCTTCCAGATCTTTAATCGCAGAAAGTGCCCACATCCTTTCTAGCTCAGGATTGCGCGTCGCCGTTTCCGGGAGCATCACTTCTGTGGTGTAGCGGCGCGTTTCTCCCTCTACATCCATCGATAACGTCACTTTTCCTTTGCCTGCTTTAAAGTAGTGCCCAAACATCACCAACTGCTCGCCTCTGTATAGAGACCCAATCTCCTCAGGTGTGAGGTCTTTAATTTTCACACCATCGATATCTACGGAAACGTTGCGATATGCCTGGTGGGTCAGTTTGCTTGAAATATTCATCAGGTGCCCGATGATGTCATCAGAGTTTGACACCGAAGTTGCCACCCCATTCGATACCTTGGTCATAGGAATTAACAATGGGGTATTGGCACTGTTCCCCATGATGAAGGTAAACAAACGAACATCGTGTTTTTCCATCATCTCAAGAAACTTACGCTTGGCGGTCACGCCCACATTCGCGACACCATCTGTCACCAATACAACACCTGTTGGTCTGTCTTGGTCGAGCTTTTTCAAAGCTGCCTGCATGCCTTCATAGAGGTTGGTACCATTATCCGGCTGCACATTTTCAATGGCAGCGAGTACCTGACTAACGTTTTCTTTGTTGGCGGGCTTAAAGCCATTGGTCAAATCGTAGGTGCTGTTATCGAACATCACGACGCGAAAACGATCCTGTTGAGGCAGCTTTTCAAGCCCTTGGCGAACCCCTTCCACCAGCGTGCTGTACTTGCCTGACATCGACCCTGATTTATCCAAAATAAATACCCAATCTCTTCCTTGTGTCACAGGCACTAAGTCATCACCCGGTGTAAAGGTGAGTTTCACCGTGCCTTTACTGGAGATGTTCGGGTCACGATATGCCACGAGATCGAGTCGTCCTGGGAGGCCATCTTGCAAACGCCAGTAAAACACGACGTCTTGGTCCAATCGAGCAACAGGTGTTACGGTTTGCCCAGCATTCGCCTCTCCTTCTTCAACCACAGCACCCTGCTGGTTAGACAGCAACGCCTGCCATTGAATGTGTTCGCCATCGGGTGTTTCAGTAATCACAGCATTCGGATGAGCCGGCAGCCTCACCCCATCTACTGGATAGGCCGAACGTAGCGTCACGTTGAATGAAAACGCTTGTTCTACGGCATCATTGCGCGTCCAAAAACTGTTTTTCTCTTCATCTACCCCGCCCTCTTCCATCGGATAGACATAACGCCCAATGCCATGGTCCAGTAACGCATCTTGAAGGTAAACCAATCGCACTTTTACGGTCTGTTTCGGCTGAACGGGAAACACCCGCATTTCGAATGTCTTGAAATCATCCTTTTCTGTTATTGCCGTTGCATTGCCTTTTGCTTTTTGATCTTCGTATATTTTACGGGCCTCTTTCTTTTTCACCGCCTCCGCAATAACAGGCGTACCGTCAATCCAATAAATGAATTCTCCGACCACGGCTTTTTGGGGGACAGGGAAAGAGTAATGCGCCTCAAGGACATCATCATTTGGGTTATAGAAGACTTGCTCTATGGATGTCGTTGCGTAGCCGTCTTCGATGACAACGTCCACGTGATGAGTTTGGATCGTAAGATCCTGATAAGTACTGTTGACGGGTTTGAGTAATCCACTTGCCTGTGCTCGTGGCATAAACATGCTGGTCAGAAGGGCCAACATCATGACAAGAATTGCGTAAAAACGAACTGAGATTGTCGGTCGCATTTGGTGCCTCCGTTGCTTCGCTAATAGAAGAGCATCTGGCTCTTTGGACATGAGCTTGCAACAAGGAAGCGTGCAGAGAAAGGCGCACAGTGAAAGTGACGTATGTTGATACGCCACGTCTTATCAGATGAGACTATTTTTTCGAATGCGTTGTATCTGAAGCCTTTTCTTCATATTCATCAAATAGAGGAAACGTCCACCGTCGCATAGCAATCACCATCGACGTACCATGACGTTGTTGCATCGTTAATGCGTTATCACTGTTGCAAGCTTCATAGAACTCCCCTACCAAACGCTGGATTTTCTGCTGAAACTTGTGATTTGAAGGCAAAGACATGAGCCCCGTAGACATGACAAGTTTTTCGTCATCACCGGAGAAGTAGGTACTAAAGAAGGTGCGAATCACTTGTTGTTGGAAAAACTGTTGAATCGGCCCACCCGCAATCCAGTGAAATGACGGAGAGATCTTTAGCTTAATGCGGTTCTCGGGAAGCAGTTCGATGACGTTCAGGCGATCAAGGTGTGCCAGCTTTTGGATCAACACATGCTCAGAAAGATTATATTGCTCCAATATCTGTTCAAACCGATACCCATTGGTAATACAAACGGCAACAAGCAACAAAGCTTTGTCTGCTACCAGCTCCTCTTCCTGCTGTCGCGTAAGCTGGGTCAGATGTTTCGTGTTCTCTGAAGCTAGCTTGAATAGCTCCGACATCTCAAGGCTCATCGCCTCACAAATCAACGCCAAGCGTTCAAGGCTAATACTGCCGCCATTTGCAAACAGCCTTTTCACTGAACCCTCGCTAAGATCGAGTACTCGAGCGATGTCTTGGTACTGTAACCCTCGCAATTTAAGCTGCTGCTTTAACGTTTGAATAAGCTGTTCACATTCCGCCATGACACCCCCAATAGCAAATAGCCTAGGGGTCAATTGTAAAAAAACGCCCCGCAAATGTGCAGGGCGTTTTTCTCATTTTCAGACAAACCTATCTGGCGTCAGCAAAAAACTGTGGTCATTGCTTTTGCCCTTTAGTCATCTCCCAACGTATTCAAATCCATCACTACATTGTTCAATGTGTGCATGGTGGTCATTTTCTCTTTTGATTCTTCAAAAGATTTACCCCAACACACCCAAGGGTATGGCGTTTGAATTTCAGAGTGAATGATTCTTACATCCGCAATCATCGGGAACGCTGCGTTGATAGCACCAAAGCCATCTTTCTTCACCAATCGGTAAACGCCGCGAGTTTCTTGTTGCGTCGTATTAATTTTGTCAATAAACCCGATATGGGATGGCGAATTACTGTTCACAAACGCCATAGCACTTGGAGCAACATCTCTGAATACTGGCGTAAACGTCAGATGCTTGTTAGATCCATACATGTCTCCAGGGAACAACCATCCACTATCAGGTGTATGGATATTCGCATCCTCTGGGTTCGGGAATTGGGACATATCTGGGTTATATCTTGATTTCTCCAAACAGAGACTGGTCATATGAATATCTACCGCTGTTTGCGTTGGGAGCGAATAAATATCGTACTGACCAAAATCGAAGTTGAAAGACTCATTTAAATCAAGAAGGCTGAATTTCACACCACCATCAACTTTACTGACAGCGCCCATGTCTGCTGCATTTGTGTGCAACAGGAACGGTAGTGGATCCTGAAGACCAATTAATGACTCAACAGGTGACGTGTATTCAATATCAAGATTTCCACGCTCATAGGCATTGAGTGAAATATCAAAACCCTTCATCAACTTAACTTTCGCGTACACGCCAATGTCGAGTTGGGTACCAATTTTAAGTGAATCTTTTACCGACAGATACGAATCACCGTAGTAAGGCTGGGCAATATTCGCTTGAATCTTTGCAATAGGCTCTTCAAAAAATGGCTTAGGAATAATGCCCCATTTGAATGTCGCACCAGCACTCGCACTCATTTTTGCGTACACCGCATTTTTCATCCCAAATCCAATTTCTGGAGATGCGATAGATGCTTTGCCTCGAAAACCTACAGTGACACCGATATCAACCGTTTGTCCTTTGGTATATTTATTTAGCACTTCTAGGTTTTCAAACTTAGGATATTTGAATTTCACTGAGCGCGACATGCCGATAGGGTCAAACTTTCCGCTTATCTTTTGGCTTGCTGTCAACGTGGTATCGATACCCGCATCAATCCCTACAGAAGCCGTTACCGTAAATTTGTTGTCAGAGTGTTCGGTTGAGATAACAGGAATAAAGTTGGTTTTGTTGCGCACATTTGCACATGCTTTAATGGGGCCCGCATTTTCACATGAAGTCGCCTTACCATTACGTGCATACAAGGAAACATCACGGGGAATAATCAGGCTATTAATGACCAACTCGTTTTCTTCAAATCGAACAGAAGGCGCTGATTCACCGTCGACCCGCATCAACGCGACATTTTCTTCCGCGAGCTTACTTAACGCCACAATTGTCGAAGCATCGAGATCATTCAACACAGTACTGAACTCTGGAATGTCTGCTTCAAGTAATTGGAATGGGTGCGCAGGCACATAAGACAGAGCACCAGAGGCACTCTCATGCACCATGTAGAGTTCATCGTTAAAATCAACCAATGAGCCAACCGGAAGTGCTGGAACATCAGTAATATTATCTACTGGAGTTACTGAGCGTTCACGGTAATCCACGTGAGATGTCGTCACAGAAAGTGGCAATGAACGGTATTCTTGGTCGCCTTTCACAACAACGTGAATCTGATAGCTCGTTTCTGGCTGAGTATCAATTGTCATGAATGCGTCTGCACCAGCAGCGTATTCTGTCGTTGAAATTGGATTGCCGTTACTATCCAACTCAGTGACTTCAATAACCGTAGGAAGATCGACAATTTCTGACGCTTTAGACGTAATTGGAAGCCATTCGACGTACATTTCGGTGTTGGTAGATTGAACAGCAAAATGCGGCGGATAAATATTCAGCTCTTGGCTAGGTGATGCCAATGCCACTGAAATTTCCACACGCTGATCTTTATTATTCGGGTCAACTGCGTAAATTTTCGCTGTTGAATCAACAAAAGCTGCATCGTAACTGAAATAGGTTTGCGCACCGTTTTCGATGGCGAAAGCATTCGGTGCGTACCAGTTAACGTCGCCATTTCCTGAAATTGGTTGAATTGTAAAGCTGTTGCCTTTAACAACATTAATGCTTGCGTCAAAACATGTTTTTCCTTCTGACAGCATTAAACAATTTTGTGAAATATCTGGGATATTTCCATCGCCACTGTCCGTGTCACTGTTGCCGTCAGAACCACCACAACCAAACAATAAAGATGTCAGGGCAATTGCGATTGCAGATCGCGTATAAGCTTTAGCGTTAACTCGCATATTATGCTTTATTTCCTAGGTATCGATTAGATTGCCACTAATGTATTTTTAATAACAACTCGCATCCAGAAATTATTATTAATATAATTGTAAACGCATGTAACACTCGAACTGGAGAGATAAACAAGAGCACATTAAAAATACAGGAGAAAGAAGATTATTGCATATTGAGAGTGAACTAATGCTTATTGAAAAACCACAAAAACCTAAAATCAATATCGAGAAATATATAATCATTCATATCTGAAAATTAAATTAGTGTTTTATTAGTGATTTTTGAATATTAAAACATACGCTCACTTTTGTTACCAAACAGGTGTTGACATACCAATCCTGCATACTATCTATGCCGTTTTGTCTCAATATCAATGCAGGAAGCTTTCAAATCAGCAATGCAACTTATTGAAGTTAGAACTTTACTTTTTATACTCCCCAATTCAGTCGATTTTAATACTTCTCGATTCACACTACTTCTGAACAAGCGCACATAGCAAAAAGCTATTCTTTGTTGCTTTCTAAAACCTGCTAGAACTTCGATGGTTCGCGGCTAAACATTATCCAACGCTCGCCCACCACCATCATGTTTGAAAAAGCGAGCATCATACTTTTTCAGCAGTAAGTATTAGCCAACACTAAATCGAACAACAGACATGCCTCATGTATGAGACAAGCCCGTGAAGTCCCTCCTGTCATAGTGGGTCTCTTTTTTGACACGCTAACGCAATTTTATGGCGCATCTAAGCCAGTTAGGACAAGGGAAAATAAAATGGCAAACGTAATCAATGGAACGAATGGCGATGACATTTTAATTGGTACACCCGGTGCCGATGAGATATACGGCTACGGGGGTGACGACTATATCCAAGCCGATGGCGATACTGACTATGTCGATGGCGGTGCAGGCAACGACACCATTATCGGCGGCGATCATGACGATGAATTGCACGGCGGTGACGATGATGACCACCTGCGTGGCGGATTTGGTGATGACTTACTCTATGGCGATGAGGGAGATGATCGCTTAGAAGGTGGCATCGGTGTCGACGTACTTTATGGTGGTATCGGCAGTGATATTTTATACGGTCAGGACGGCAATGACTCGCTATATGGCGGAGCCGGAGAAGACCGACTGTTTGGCGGTGAAGGTAATGATTATCTGTCAGGCGGTGCCGACAACGACATTCTGTTTGGAGAGGCTGGCGACGATGATCTCGGGGGCGATGGCGGTAACGACATTCTTTGGGGTGGCGACGGCAACGATACCCTACGAGGCGGCGAAGGTGACGATTGGCTTTGGGGTCAAAACGGAAACGATACCCAACATGGTGGGTTAGGCAATGATACCCAGTATGGCGGTGATGGCGATGACACCATGTATGGCAATGATGGCGATGACATGTTGTTTGGTCAGGCGGGCAATGATTACCTGCACGGTGGCGAAGGCAATGACAAGCTTGAGGGTTTCACAGGCGACGATACGCTAATAGGCGGAAATGGCGACGATGACCTCTGGGCAGGTGATGACAATGACCTTGTTATAGGTGGAAATGGTAACGATGTTATATCTGGCGGCTGCGATGATGATGACATCGACGGTGGCGCGGGTCACGACCTTATTTATGGTGATTCAACCAACCTTCTGGTGAATGGCAATTTTGAAGCGTGGGGTGATAATGTCGGCCATGAGTTTGAGCTTGTAAATAACAGCGAACTCGTCGGCTGGCAAGGCGTTGGCAGCGATGTCGTCGAGATGCAACAAGGTCAGCTTTCTGGAGCTTCCAACAACACTCAGACTAATACCGTAATGGAACTGGATTTAGCGCAAGGAATAAAGGTTGAACAGACGGTAAACGTCGGTCACCTCATCAATGGCGACACCGGCGAATTGGGTACCCCATCTCCTCATCAGAGCACAGAGTTTGCCTTCTCTTTCGATTACGCCAACCGCATCAAAGGTGATGACTACACCACAAGCGGCTTTACCGCAGAAATCACGGATCAGGACGGCGTCGTTGTCTACTCCGCCACGATCCTTAACCAAATTCAAAACGGCATTTATCAATCACTCGATACGACGTTCACCGTATCACAAGGTACTGATGCTTTGACAGTCAGTTTCGGCGGCTTGGGGGTAGCAGACGGTTATGGTGCGCTAATCGACAACGTCGTTCTAAACCATGTCAGCGACTGTGATGGGGATGACGTCATCAACGGCGGTTTCGGTGCTGATGAAATCTACGGTAACGGGGGCAACGACACCATTAACGGTGAAGTCGGTGCTGACTACATTGATGGCGGCCTCGGCAATGACACCATCAGTGGCGGTGACCACAACGACTATATTCACGGCAATGCTGGCAATGACACTATCAACGGCGACAATGGCAATGACGTAATTTTCGGCGACAGTGGCGACGACATGCTGCTCGGTGGCGATGGACACGACACCATTCATGGTGGTGCTAATAACGACATCATCAAAGGTGGTGACGGTGAAGACCAAATCCAAGGCGGCTCCGGTGACGACGGTATCTGGGGTGGTGATGGAAATGATTACATTCAGGGTGGCTATGGAAACGACTATGGCGACGGCGGCTGGGGTGACGACTATTTCCGTGGTGGTCAAGGCGATGACAACTTTGGCGGAGCGCGTGGCGATGACTTGCTGTATGGCGGCGAAGGGGATGATACCCTTCGAGGCAGTTTAGGTAATGACCGTATTTTTGGTGGTATAGGCAACGACACCATTGATGGCGGTGCTGATAATGACGACCTCAACGGTAATGCGGGTCAAGACGTTATAACGGGCGGCGCAGGGGATGACACGATACATGGCGGTCAGGACAATGATGTTCTGAATGGCAATGAAGGTAACGATGTTGTTTGGGGCGGTATTGGCAATGATACTGTGTATGGTGGTGCAGGTAATGATGTACTAGGCGGGAATGATGGAGACGATTACTTATCCGGCCATAATGGTGACGATACCCTGTGGGGCGGCTTAGGCCATGACACCCTGATGGGAGGGCTTGGTCATGACAAGCTCGCAGGCCAAGGTGGTAACGACCGTATCATGGGTCACAATGGTGATGACTACCTGATAGGAGGGGTTGGCAAAGATGTTTTTGTATTCCGTGACCATGATGGGCATGACACAATCCAAGACTTTAACCGCTTCCAAGACACCCTTGAAATCGACAGCTCTCTCGCAACGCAATTCAGCCAAGTCAATGCAACTCAAGTGGGTGCATCAACCGTTATTACATTCGATGGAGACAGCACTGTCATCACTCTCAAACAGTTCGATGTGAATCATGTCACTGCTGATATCTTCGACTTTACGACCATTTAAGTGCACCTTTCTGCTATAAAACTAAGCCCCGATATGGGGCTTTTTCATTAGCGGAAAAAGCCAGCAACCGCTCAACAAACAAATTAACGGGTGCGCTCCCTTTCCTTCCTGCTAATCTAATCACTGAAATTGGCCTTTTGGTATCCTCTACGTTTAGTTTTATACGCTTTAACGCGCCTCTTTCCACTTCTTCCCCAACCGTTGCTGATGGCACGATTGCGATACCGACTTCTGCTTCCACGGCTTTTTTCAAGGTATACACATTGTTGTGTGTCATCCGGATATCGACGTCTACGCCATACTCTTGGAGCAATTTATCTATTGCCACTCGCGTCGGAATACCTTCTCCAAATGCAATGAAAGCTTCGCCAGCGATCTGGTTCAGGGCTACGGACTTTTTGTGTGCCAGACGATGCTTAGTCCCAGTGATAAGAACCAGTTGATCCTGAGAATACGGCAATGCTTCAATTTTAGGTCTGACTTGAGGGTAAGCAACTATGCCTATATCTATTTTTCCTTTCTCGATGTTTTGATAAATATCCTCACTATGGCGATATTCTAGATGCACTCGGATATTAGGGTAGGCATTCATAAATGAGGTAAGGAATCCGCCAATCTCATACATGCCCACGCTGTGAATTGCGGCCACTCGTACATGCCCCTCCACGACCCCATGATGATAATTTGAACGAACCTTGATATTTTCACACAGACGGAGGATCTCTTTGACGTCATCCAAAATCAACAACCCTTCCGGTGTTAACTGCGTCGTTTGAGATGTTCGAGAAAGCAGTTGCTGCCCCAGTGCATGCTCGAGCTTTTTAATATGGACACTGACAGCCGGCTGACTGATATGATTTAGCTTTGCCACTTTCACAAAGCTCAACTCTCTCGCTATCTCATTGAAAAGTTTGAGTTGAATTAAATTCATAAGAATAACTTTTCGTTATTAAAGTCATAGATTAATAACATTTAATTTACACCAATCCCTCATGCATAATTGATGCTATTGATATGATTCTCAACATCCAGACAGAGACGATTCACACAGCATTGGGTCCATCATCAAGGGAGTGAAAAGCATGGGGCAGACGCATTCTCAATCAGCAACACCGAACGCGCAAAACATTCAGCTCACTAACAGTCATGAATATCCATTTGACCTAAATAGAAAAATTAAAAACCTGCCTTGGAATGCCGATGGGAGCTACCCCTACCGTAAAAAGCTAAACGTTGTGGAATACGAAAAAAATAAGCATGAATTGCAAATTGAATTGCTCAAGATGCAAGGCTGGGTCAAAGACACCAACCAACGTATTGTCATCTTGTTCGAGGGGCGAGATGCCGCAGGAAAAGGCGGTACCATCAAGCGTTTCATGGAGCATTTAAACCCTCGTGGTGCGCATGTTATTGCCCTGGAAAAGCCCAACGCAAGAGAGCGCAACCAGTGGTATTTCCAACGTTACATCAAATATCTACCCACAAAGGGTGAAATTATTTTATTTGACCGTTCTTGGTATAACAGAGCTGGCGTAGAAAAAGTGATGGGGTTTTGTGACGATAATGAATATTTGGAATTCCTACGGCAGGCTCCCGAATTGGAAAGGATGCTAACAAACAGTGGCATAAAACTGTTTAAGTATTGGTTCTCTGTCAGTCAGGAGGAGCAATTCCGACGCTTCAAATCACGCAAAAACGACCCACTAAAACAGTGGAAACTCAGTCCAGTAGATTTAGCCTCGCTTTCAAAATGGGATGACTACTCCAAAGCCAAAGACACCATGATGTTTCATACCCACACCAAAGATGCACCTTGGACAGTGATTCTCTCCGACGATAAAAAGCGAGGGCGCATCAATTGTATGAGGCACTTTCTTAGCCAATTAGATTACCCCGGTAAGGATCTAGATGTCGTTAGCCAACTAGACCACCAAATAGTCAAAGCACCATAAAGAAAGAAGGGATTCAAATGAGCAAAAAAATCAACATTGCGAAATTAAAGCAAAAAGTACAACGTCGCTCCGAAGAAGCCGCGCAAGCCGCAGAAACAACGTCTGCTGCACAAGCAGCAATAAAACATGCCGTTGAAACGTTAAAATCGGCGGAAAACAGTGAGCATCGTGCAGGGAAAAAACTGAAAGAGGCCAAAAAAGCCTTGAAAGCGGCGCAATCTCTTGAGGTAGCAAAAAAACATGCGTCAAAGAAATCTGCCATTAAAAAAGCAAAGAAAATCAGTAAAAAGAAAAAGGGCTAAAGCGTAACCCCCTACGTAAAGGTGGTGCTGATTACGTTGAACCAGCCACACATCAAATGAATGATAACCTTAGGCCACTCAATCATACCCATGTTATCTGTAATTGGTGTTATTCCACCGGACCATCCAAGAAAGCGGCGAGTATCGTCGCTTTTTCGTTCTTTCGAACGACGATGCCTCAGATGGGAACCCAACTCGTATTCGCCTTGCAAGTAGCGTAAGAAGCCAGTCGCAATTTGGCGGGAATTGTATGATGATTGGCAGCTCCTATCACGCCCTCTTCCCCTTATCTCGGTAGAATATTCACATACAAATAGATAGGGGCAGACCAATGAAACGTAGAGATTTTTTTAAAGCACTCGGTGCTAGCGCAACCACTGCAGCGGTTATGACCTCTCCCTTTGCAAAGGCCAACTCCACCCCTACAGTGGCGACAAATATCATACCGACAGATGCACCACTGGACGGCATTGCCATGGCTGAGCTTGTCCGCGCAAAAAAGGTTTCCCCTAAAGAACTGGTTCAAGAGTCCATCTACAAAATCCAGAAAACCAATCATCAAGTGAATGCTGTTGTTGCCACCTGTTTTGATGAAGCACTTGCTCGCGCCGAAACCATCAACATTCACTCGCCTTTTGCGGGAGTGCCATTTCTCGTCAAAGATTGCGTCGACGTGAAAGGTGTCGAAAGTACCAATGGCTCGCTGCTCAACAAAGGTAGAAAGCCAGAGACAACATCTTGGTTTGTACGCGCGGCTGAAAATGCAGGCCTGAACAATATCGGCATGAGCAATATCCCCGAGATGATGTCATTGGGATGCACGCAAAACCCGCTGTATGGTGCCACTCGCAACCCTTGGGATCTGACTAAAAGCGTCCACTCCTCAACGGGTGGCGGAGCGGCGGCAGTCGCTGCCGGATACGTCCCACTCATCCACTCAACAGACGGCGGCGGCTCATCACGTATGCCCGCTTCGGCCTGTGGCATATTCGGCTTCAAGCCAAGCCGCGATCAACTCATCACTGGCCTTTCCAACGGTTCAACCAAAGAGGACTTCACCCATCAGTCCTTTATGTCTCGTTCAGTCAGAGACACCGCACTCGCCGTGTCCCTCACAGAAAACCACACGAAAGACGGTTTTGACACGCCGTTTTCCCGTACAGCAACAGGTTTTGTTACCCAACCATTGAGAAGAAAACTTCGCATTGCCGTAACGTTGGAAGACATCTTTGGGGCAAAGCCTGATATCGAAACCCAGAAAGCCTTCTACTCCACCGTGAAGTTACTGGGTGAACTGGGTCATGAAGTAATAGAAGTCAAACACCCAGTTAGTGACAGTAACGCTTTTCTTTGGAACTACATGGGTGTGTTCGGCAATAAGATGGCAAGCTTTGCCGATATGTTCGACGGCATGGGAAAACCGTTAGAGTCCATGCCAGACATGGTCAGCGAAAACGTCACCTACCTCGCCAGAGAGATGCAATCACGCGTGAAAAAGCACCCGAACTTGTACCCCGACGCAGTCGCACAGTGCCACCAATTTGCGCTTCAACACAACAATACATTCTTTGCAGATGTCGATGTTTGGCTGACACCCGTTTGCTCAATCATCGCACCTGATTTAGCGTACTTTGACCAAAAGACCCACAGCGGAAAAACAATCTGGGAACGCTCTGAAAAGCTGATGTCCTATACACCAGTAGAAAACGTAGCGGGCAATCCAGGGATGTCAGTACCTCTTTATTGGACGCCGACAGGCATTCCAGTAGGAAGCCATTTTTCAGCCGCCAGAGGAAATGATAGGTTGTTGTTTGAATTAGCATATCAGCTTGAAGAAGCGAAACCTTGGGCACACAAAAAAGCCCCCATTTATGTGTAAGCCATGATAACAATCGAAAAATCTTACCCTGTTTTGCCATCCTATTGGTATCGGGCACTCTCGCCCGATACCGGGCTCGTTGAATCAAACACCCTTTCTCAGAATACCAAGGTATCTTTTCGAGAGATGGAGGCCATCATCGCGAGCACTTTCGAAAAATCGGGGACCTTCTCGCCATTATTCGAGGCTGCAAACAACCTCGAGTTACTGGATATTGGACCAGTCGCTCTCGCGTTTCATTCCGCCCCCACGCTAAACGTAGCCATTGAAACCTTGGCCAATGGCTTCTCACTCATCAATCCCATGTTAAGGCTGCATCTTGCTATTCAAGACAACGGTGATGCCGAACTTTGGTTTTTGGATCATGAAGATTTCTCCACGCAGGAAAAGATATCTGCAATTAGCCAAGTCTATTATTTCGCATTGGTTATTCGTTTTATCCGTGAGGCTCTCAATCATTCCAAATACCGTTTCAAGCTTGGCCTTATGCAGTATCAGGTTAGTGATAAGGCGATTTTGGAGCTAGCGAAGCTTTCTGGATGTGACATTTCAAACGGTCACCCACTACGAAGGTTATTCCTTCCTAAAGCACTGCTCGACTCGCCTTGTCGCCACGCTAACGCATCGCTGTTTCAAGCGACTCGTCCACTTGTCGAAAATGAGTTAATGGCGATGCGGAATAATCTCATCTCGCAGCAGGTAATGGCTGAAATGCCAAATTTGGTGTTAGAAGACCTTTCGTTGCCCACGATGGCAAACTTGCTGAACATGAGTGAACGTTCGCTTTCGAGAAAGCTCGCCGCTGAAGGTGCCAGCTTTAAACAATTACAAGATAGGTTTAAGAAAGAAAAGGCCCTACAGCTTCTACAAAGTGGGCAGTTGAGTGTTACATCTGTTGCCTTTGAGCTGGGTTATTCCGACCTCAGTGCTTTTAGCCGAGCGTTTAGGCGTTGGACCGGTCTTGCACCCACTTCTATGATACCGACATAAAAAAACGCCACCCGAAGGTGGCGTTTTTTTCAATGCTTCGTAAAGACTTACTCTTTACCGAACACGTTGTTCTCTTGCTCTTGAACGCGAATAAACGTTGTACGCTTAGTCAGTTCTTTCAGTTGCGCTGCACCTACGTAAGTACAGGTTGAACGTACGCCACCCAGAATATCTGCGATGGTGTTATGAACAGAACCACGGAATGGCAGCATTACCGTTTTACCTTCTGCTGCACGGTACTTAGCCACACCGCCAGAGTGCTTGTCCATCGCGCTTTGCGAAGACATGCCGTAGAACTTCATGAACTGCTTGCCGTCTTGCTCAACAACTTCGCCGCCACTTTCTTCGTGACCTGCCAGCATACCGCCAAGCATTACGAAGTCTGCACCGCCACCGAACGCTTTCGCTACGTCACCCGCACATGAACAACCACCGTCACCGATGATACGACCACCTAGGCCGTGTGCTGCGTCCGCACATTCAATGATTGCAGATAGTTGTGGGTAACCAACGCCAGTTTTAACGCGAGTCGTACATACTGAACCTGGGCCAATACCCACTTTCACGATGTCTGCACCAGCAAGGATCAATTCTTCAACCATGTCGCCAGTAACTACGTTACCTGCGCTGATTACTTTGTCTGGGAATTCCGCACGAACACGCTCTACGTACTCAACCAAATGCTCAGAGTAACCGTTAGCAATGTCGATACAGATAAAGATCAACTCATCTGACATTGCCATGATTTTTTGGGTCTTCTCGAAGTCTGCTTCTGAGGTACCCGTAGAAACCATCACGTTGTTCAGAACTTGCGCATCTGACTCAGCAACAAACGCTGCCCAGTCTTCAACAGTGTAATGTTTGTGTACAGCAGTCATACAACCATTTTCAGCCAGTGCTTTTGCCATTGCAAAAGAGCCTACTGAGTCCATATTTGCTGCGATAACAGGAACACCAGACCATTGACGACCGCTATGTTTGAATGTAAACTCGCGGGTTAATTCAACTTGAGAGCGGCTTTTTAGGTTAGAACGTTTCGGGCGAAACAGTACATCTTTGAAACCCAACTTCAAGTCTTGTTCGATACGCATGTGTCTTTTCCTTACTAATTAAGACGTTGCCCTATTCGGACATTGCTCATGACACTTTACTGCTGGCAGGCAGTTCAAAAGTTCACCAATGAGCAGGCACAAAAAAACCGGAGCGTTGGCAGACGCTCCGGTTTTCAGCATTATAGGAACAGAAATTTTATTAACAAGCCTGATATTTGAATTTTTTTTGTGATACCTTTTATAAGATTACATCCTCGAAAAACCACTTTCTCCTTTCTTTTTTACCTCTCAGAAAAATATTAACCCTCTGTTTTAATTGATCTTTTAATAAATAGCTCTTTAATTAAGATTAATTACCCACTCACCTTTTCAATCATTCCTTATTCCAAAAAAGAAAAGGCCACGTAAATACGCAGCCTTTAATTAATATTTTCTTACATTTACAACGTCTGCCACGGCCCCCATTGACCACTGGCTGTCGGCTCATCACCTTGCGTCCAATACTTTGCTTGGTAAGTGACGCCGTTTATCACGACCTGATCGCCACCATGGTATACGGTTGTCGCATCCCATGTTGAATCACCTGGGTTGGGATTCGGATCTGGCGTTGGATCTGGGTCAGGTGTTGGGTCCGGATCGGGTGTCGGGTCTGGGTTTGGCTCTGTACCACCACAACTACTATCGGTGGTTTCCGTCCAAACGCCCCATTGCCCAGTGGTTCCCGGCTCTTGGCCTTGTGTCCACCAGCCCGCTTTCCACGTCTTGCCTGCGTGACTTACCACATCACCTGTATTGTAAGTAGCCGACGCATCCCATGCATTCGCACACACCTGATCACTGGTTACGTCAACCACACGTTGCACCGTCACTGTCTGGCTCGCGCTGTCTGCAACCGAGTAAGTCAGGGTGTAACTGCCGACCGTCGCCGTATTCACTTGCCCTTCAACGCTGATTGAAGCGGTGAGATCACCGTCTTCAGTATCGCTGGCCGAAACACCAGCCAATGCATTAAATGCCGTACCAACCTTGATGCTGACATTTTCAACCCCAACGAACACTGGCTTATCACTGAACACTTCTACCGTGCGGTTAGCCGTCGTCACGTTGTTATCTAGATCAGACACAGTGTAAACCAAGCCTGTCGTGCCCAAACGAGTGGTATCCACGGCACCTTCAACGACAATCTTCGCCGTGAGATCGCCATCTTCTTTATCGCTAGCACTCACGCCAGCCAGAGGATCAAACGCCGCATTCTGACGAACACGCGTGTTATCAACACCCTTAAAGACAGGCTCTCCGGTAACAGGCCCACCATCATCAACGACTCTCACGCTAGGGTATCCCTGATGCGAACCATATTTATTGGTCACACAGGCTTCATAGTCACCCGGAATAAGCGCGGAATACGCGGTTTGATAGCCAACCAATTTACATTGGAAAGAAACAGGGAAATTTGGTGTGTAGGTGTAATCCTGTTCCCAGTTGGTATACAGCACGTCTGTCGCGCCATTCAGGTTCAGACTACCGTAAGGCGTTTGCTGCCAACAGGTGTTGACTTCATCGGCTTCGATAGGAATTTGGTAATGTGCAGCAAGGCCTTCCCAGTAACGAATTCGGTTTACTGGCTGACCTTTATCTTTGTTTTGCTCACCACATTCAATGCCGCCATTAATGATGTTAATCGTGGTACCAAAACCATACCCGATACCAGCATCTTTCTCGCGCTGAGATGGTGCCCAAGTACGGTCGATAACATGGAGCATGGCCGGTTTTGGTGCTTGAGGCGTCAAGAAGAACCAGATTGCAGATGCGAGGTTCAACCATGAATCTGCAACAAGTGCTGGGTCGTTGAGTAGCACCGTTGCGTCGCCATCAAACATGACCTCAGAAAACGGCCCGTAATTGAAGTGATAAGAAAGCTGCTTCGCGCCTCGGCCAAAATAGCCCTGACCCGGTGCACAAGGCCAACGGTTGTTTTGCCAATCATTTTGACCGCAACCCGTTGTGTAACCTTCTTGGCCTTCAGACCAACCCATTTCGCGAACATGTACAAGAGCCTGCTGCCATTCTTCTAAGCCCAATGGGTTGTCCCAAACGTTATCGACAGCAATGTGCCCGCCCGTTTCCTGCGCAAAGTGTGCAAAGGCAGTAATGATGGACTTCTTACAAATCGCATCGGCATCACGCCCGTCGGTGTAGTCACCACAAAATGCTGGGAACTTGCCGATTGCTTTGAGGAAACGTGTATACGTATATTCAGGTGCTGCCATTTGGGTTAAGAATTCCCAATCTGAACTTGAAAACACCCTTTCCGCACGTTTTACGTTTACTGGGTTTGTCGCCGAACCTGGGTAAATTGCATCAACAACGGTATTCGGCTGTGTTCTGAGTGCTTGAGCCCAAACGTCATACATTGGGTCTGTGACTTTTGCAGATTCTGCGGCTTGAACTTCTGAGCGCAACAAGATGTAGCCACCCGGATTTTCAGGGTCCGGTTGTGGATTCATCGTCACGCCCGCCTGAGCGAGGAAGCTAGCACTAAAAATAGCACTGGCCAGTACTGAATGTTTCATCGTATATATCCTTATCAAGAAATGGCAGACCGTTGGCGTAATACCGACGATCTTTGCTGCAATACTTGTTATGTTTTAATGCGTACGAGACCAGCAAAAGACAGTGCCTAACTTGCTGAATATCGTACTTATACCGAAAGGTCGTTTGCAGCGTTAACCAATATAGATGGCTTTCCTTGAACAGGTTGAGACTTATTTCGCAGCGAAATGTAAGAGTGTCTATCATCCTCCGAAAATACGAGAAACATCCTGTTATTACCATGTTAAAGTATGACGTGACGCAGAAAAGTAAAACCATGTTTTCTTTTAATACCAGATAGTTACATATCTAATTATAAGTATTCTTATGTATGTAAACGCTAAGCACTTTGTTATCAGCAAATAACAATCATTCACGAAACGAATAAACGCTTTGAACTCTAAGGTTGATAAATACCGCATGAACACAGTCAGCGAGATAGTTGAAACGCTTCAACAAGCGGGAAACACGGAAATCGCCGAACACTCAGGCCGTTTTTTTAAATCCGGGCCAGGAGAGTACGGTGAAGGGGATAAATTTTTAGGGATCCGCGTCCCTGTTGTTCGTCAGTTCGCTAAGCAGTTTAAAAATGCAGAGTTGAATACATTGTCCGCCCTGCTCGACAGCGAATGGCACGAAGTTCGCCTTTTGGCTCTCGTCATCCTTTCAGAGCAGTTTAAAAAAGCCATACCTCATTCTCGGAAAGGTATTTACGATTTCTATCTGGCGCACACTTCGCGAATCAACAATTGGGATCTCGTCGACTGCTCAGCGCACATTATTGTTGGTGGATATCTAGCGGATAAAGACCGCGATGCTCTTTACACACTCGCTGCATCATCATCGCTTTGGGAACGAAGAATCGCAATGATGGCGACATTTACCTTTATTCGAGCACATCAATTTAACGACACGCTCGAGCTCGCTGAGTTGCTACTCAAAGATAAAGAAGACTTGATCCACAAAATGTGTGGTTGGATGTTAAGAGAGATGGGGAAACGAGACGTTCAACAACTGAAGGCATTTTTAGATGAGCATGTGAAAGCCATGCCGCGCACGATGTTACGTTACGCCATCGAGAAGTTGTCAAAAGAAGAAAGACAAGACTATTTAACGCGCTGAGAAAGCACTGAAAATCATAGTGCTTTAATTTTCTTATCGAGCGCGTAGCCTTCATCGGTAACAAGTTTTTCCAGCACTTCCACACGCGCTTTTAACGCACTGATTTCTTGCATCATACTTTCACGTTCATGCTTCTTATGGTTGACTTCGAACGCGTTCAGAGCGGTTCTATAGTCTAAATAACTTTTGATGGTTTTCGTTCCCGCACCAACAGCTATCACAACAATGATAAATAGAAATACGTCCATGTACTTTCACCTCATGTAATCTCAACGACTGAGTCTTAATCTTTATAAAGGATAATGTTCAAAGGAACAAAACAAACGCACCAAGTCGCTGAGTTGCTTCAAAATAATTGTCTTTACCGAATAAAAAAGGAGAGCTGTAATGCTCCCCTTGTTCAATGCTTCAATCACTACAACGCTATTGTACAGACCATTGTGACAGCGAACGTTTAAAATCCTGATAATCGAATTCATTGAGACATTGAATATCACCATTGCTGCGTCTGCAATACACTGAAGGCATACGCAATCCATTGAACCAATTGAGTTTCACCATGGTGTAACCCGCACTGTCCATGATGTGGAGACGCTGCCCTATTTCTAAAGGCTGCTCAAAGTTCGCCACACAGAATTGGTCACCCGCCAAGCAAGAGCAACTGCCTATCACATAAGTATGCTCACCGGAGTCATTCGCTTCAGCGATTGAGGCAGGTTCATTGTAAACCAGCGTATCTAGACGGTGCGCTTCAGTCGCGCTGTCCACAATGGCCGTTTTCATTTCATTCTCAACAACATCAACCACCGTCACCACAAGATCGGTCGTTTGCGTAATAATGGCCTCGCCGGGTTCTAAATAGAGCTGAACACCATGTTTTTCGCTGAAGTTTTTCAGTGCTAAGGCCAGTTTTTCAATGTCGTAGCCTGGCCAAGTAAAGAACACGCCGCCGCCAAGGCTGACCCATTCTAATGCATCCAGATAGCTGCCAAATTTGTCGGAGATCGCATCAAGCAACCCGATAAAGGCATCAACATCTTTGTTCTCACAATTCATGTGAAACATCACGCCATTGAGAGAAACAAACACCTCTGGGTCAATTTGGTCAGCGTGAACACCAAGGCGGGAAAACTTGCGCGCGGGGTTTGCCAAGTCTTGGCCTGCGTAGCTCACGCCGGGATTGAGCCTTAACCCCAGCGATGCTTTGCCTTCTACCAAGTGGCGATATGCCGTCAGTTGAGATTGGCTGTTGAATATCATTTTGTCACAGATATCTGCCACTTCACGAACGTCATCTTCGCTGTACCCAACACTATAAGCATGCGTTTCACCGCCAAAGGTTTCATGGCCCAGCTTTACTTCAAACGGGCCGCTACTGGTCGTTCCGTCCAAATAAGGTTTGATGATGTCAAACACGCCCCACGTCGAAAAACATTTCAATGCCAGCACCAGCTTCACGCCAGAGAGATCTTTGAGTCGCTTCGCTTTCTCAAGGTTCTCTATCAGTTTGTTTTCGTCAATCAGAAAGTAAGGGGTTTTTAGATCAGTTGAATTCATTTCAGGTCTCGAATACATACATGCCTGCGCAGAGGCTAAGCTCCGCGCAGGCGTTGTCGAACAATTACTTCAGAATATTGATAACAGGTTCACTTGGTTCCAACTCTTCAACACCCCAACTCAGACCTATTGACGGAATCAGCTCAAGGAATGGGTCTGGATCAAGTTGTTCCATGTTGAATACCCCTTTGCCATTCCAATCACCGTTGAAATAGAGAAGTGCGGCGGTAATGGCGGGAACACCTGTCGTATAAGCAATCGCTTGATGCTCAACGTCGTCATAAGCCACTTCGTGATCGGCATTGTTGTATACAAACACACTGCGCTGCTTGCCGTCTTTATTCCCTTGCACCCAGGTACCAATACAGGTTTTGCCGGTATAGCCTGGAGCCAACGAGGTTGGATCAGGCAATAGGGCTTTAAGCACTTTTAGGGGTTCAACGACAGTGCCGTCTTGCAGCGTGATAGGATCTGGGCTCAGCAAGCCAATGTCTCGCATGCAGTTAAAGTAGTTCAGGTAGCTGTCGCCAAAGCCCATCCAGAATTCGATGCGCTTTGCGGGAATGAACTCTTGCATTGAGCGCACTTCATCATGCGCCATTGAGTAGACTTTGTGCTTACCCACCAGCGGGAAATCGAACTCCATCATGCGGGTATGACAGCCGACTTGTTTCCATTCACCGTCTTCCCAGTAAAATGAGTCACCCTGAATTTCCAGCATATTGGTTTCTGGATCAAAGTTGGTCGCAAACTTCTTACCGTGATCGCCGGCGTTCACATCCATCACATCGATAGTGTCGATTTCATCAAAGAGGTGTTTAACGGCATAGGCAGCGAAAACACTCACTACACCCGGGTCGAAACCTGCGCCCAGAATTCCGGTGATACCTGCTTGTTCGAATTTCTCGCGGTAGCCCCATTGCCAATCGTACGCTTGTGGTACTTGTTGACCTTCAGAGCAGAGATCCACCGCTACAGACGTATCAAGGTATGACACTTTTGCTTGGTAACACGCTTCCATGATGGTCATGTTCACCCACGGAGGACCCGCGTTGATCACCAAGTCAGGCTTCACTTCATTGATCAATGCAACCAGTGCATCCACGTCATCCGCATCTACGGCGCGCGATTCCAATTTTTTACTCGTATCTTTTAAGTTTTCACGTTTGTGAATCGAGGCGATGATAGCCTCACACTTGCTCACAGTGCGAGATGCCAATGTGATGTCACCCAACACATCATTGTTTTGTGCGGCTTTATGCGCAATTACCCAACCCACACCACCTGCACCAATTTGTAATACTGCCATGTTCAAATTCCTTTCAAAAACTGCCGGACATACCGACAACAATTAGAGTGAAGTCTGTTTGGCGATTTCATTCGCCAACGTATCGAGTTCGTTAAGTAATTGCTCAAAGTCCGTCAGTAACAAACACGGATTGAGCAGAGTAAACTTCAGTGCCACCTTGCCATCAACGACGGTTTCGCCAACAACCGCGCGGCCTTGTACCAGCGCGTCCAATCGGATCTGCTTGTTGAGCGCATCCAAATCCGACCCTTTTTCATTCCCTTTAAAGCGGAACAATACCGTCGATAAACACGGTGCGGCCAACAGCTCGAAATTCGATCGATGATTGACCATGTCAGCGACAAGTTGGGTTTGGTTCAGGAGATGATCCACCATAGAACCAATGGCTTGTGGCCCTACGTTTTGCAACGTCATCCAAACTTTCAGCGCATCGAATCGGCGCGTCGTGGCGAGGGATTTGTCTACAAGGTTGGGAAGCACATCCTCTTCACGGTTGAGGTAGTCCGCATGGTGACGGATATAACGGAAGTGCGATTTGTCTTTGAGGATAACCGCGCCACAACTAATGGGCTGGAAGAACATCTTATGGAAATCGATGGTCACTGAATCTGCGCGCTCAATCCCTTCCAAACGGGCATGGTGGCGGCTAAGTTTCAACGCACCGCCATATGCCGCATCAACGTGCATCCACATACCGTGTTTGCTCGCCAGATCGGCAACATCATCCAGATCATCAACCGCACCATGGTCAGTGGTTCCTGCCGTCCCGGTGATCACAAAAGGAATCAGCCCTTCTGCTTTCAGTGAAGAAATAGCCTCTTCCGCCGCTTCCACACTAATCGTGCCATCGCTGTAGGTATCAACACACACCACTGCGTGCTCACCCAAGCCCAGTAACGATGCTGATTTTTGCATGGTGAAATGCGAGTTTTTGGAACAAATCACACGAAGCTTATCCGCATAATCGGGTAAGCCGTTCTTCTGCACATTGTCACCACTCAATGTGTTGATGATGTGGTCACGCGCCATCAACAAACCCATTAAGTTGCTTTGCGTGCCGCCGCTGGTGAATACACCGTCTGCGTTATCATCAAAACCGAAGCGTCGACACAGCCAGTCTGTCACTTCCTGCTCAACGAAGGTTGCTGCGCTGGCTTGATCCCACGAGTCCATAGACTGATTAAGCGCAGTAATAAACGCTTCTGCCGCAATAGCAGGAAGCATCGGCGGCGTATGCAGATGCGCGATACAATGCGGATGCTGAACTATGATGGAGTTCTTCCCAATCAGCTCGCTGGTTTCTTCGATAACATCAGACAAAGACTGCGGGTTTTCTCCGAGCTGCGCACGGCGGATCTGCGATCGCAGCACCATAGGGTCAATACCGCTGTAGGGAGAGTCAGTGTTTTCGAACAATTTTTTCAGAGCTTGTGTACTCTGGTTCATTGCTGCTTCAAACCCATCCGCCCCTTGTGAGCCAACGTGAATAAAGTGCTCACGCCATGTATTTTGAATCGTGTTGATCGGCTGAATGACTGGCTTTGGTTCAACCAAAGAATCAATCGCACCTTGCAACGCGTTCAAGGCAAAATCAATTTGTTCAAAGGTGATGATAATTGGTGGCAAGAAACGTAAAACAGACCCTTCACGCCCCCCTTTTTCAATGATCAGGCCACGTTCCAGCGCAGCACGCTGAATCGCAATCGTGAGTTCTGGTGCAGAAAGCGGCTCACCAAATTTATTTTTCGCGCCTTCAGGGTCGCAGATCTCGACACCCAGCATTAAGCCTTTACCGCGCACATCCGCGATACAGCTTGTTTTCTCGGCAATTTTTTCCAACCCACGGCGAAGGTAATCACCCGTCACTTGCGCCTGCTGTGCCAAATTATCACGACGGATAATCTCCAGAGCCTTCGCCCCTGAGACCATCGCTAACTGATTTCCACGGAATGTGCCTGTATGCTCCCCTGGCAGCCAAGTATCAATCTCTTTATTGAATACCAAGACAGACATGGGTAAACCGCCGCCTACGGCTTTTGACAGACAAAGAATATCGGGCTGAATGCCCGCCTCTTCAAAGGCAAAATGGGAACCTGTTTTACCAATACCACACTGAATTTCGTCAAAAATCAGCAAAATGCCGTGTTCTTCAGTGATCCGACGTAGTTCCTGCAACCAAAATGCCGGTGCCGGAATCACGCCGCCTTCACCTTGGACTGGCTCGACAATGATCGCTGCGGGTTTTTGAACGCCGCTTTCATCGTCTGCCAGCATACGTTCTATATAACGCAGTCCCTGACGCGCACCTTGCTCGCCATGCAAACCAAAGGGGCAACGCAGATCATAAGGAAATGGCAAAAAGTGCACGTCTGACATCAAGCCTTGTCGACGGGCTTTGGTATTGAGGTTCCCCATCATTGCCATGGTGCCATTGGTCATACCATGGTAGGCACCGTGGAAAGCGGCAATGGTGTTGCGCCCGGTCGTTTGCTTTGCCAGCTTGATTGCTGCTTCAACCGCATCCGCGCCCGAAGGACCACAGAATTGCACCTTGGCATTTTCGGCAAAGTCTTGAGGAAGAAACGCCATCAACTCACGAATAAAGTGATCTTTCGCGGGCGTGGTAATATCCAGCGTTTGATAAGGAATGCCAGCATTAAGCTGTTCAATCAGAGCTTGATTGATTTCAGGATGGTTATAGCCCAGCACTAAGGTGCCTGCGCCAGCAAGACAATCTAAATAAACTTGGCCGCGACTGTCTTCTACCAGCGCCCCATATGCTTTAGCAATGGCAACCGGTAAGCGACGAGGATACGAGCGAACTTCAGACTCATAGTGCTCTTGGCTGAGCAGCAACTCATCTGGCGTTAAATCATGCAGTCCTTCTAAAACAGGAATAGGGCTAGGTGCCACTGTTCCTTGAAAATCAGTGTTAAAGCTTATCATTTTGTTAGATCTTCCATGTCCCACCGACCGTCAATAGCCCGTTAAAGCACAACCTCCCCATACGTGAATGCACTTAAGCACAGACGCACAAAGAAAAAGCGAAACGAGAACGGATGGTGCACACCCCCAATGAATAACATCGGGAAATACCCGCAACAACACCTCTTGTGCTGTTTAACGGAAACCAAAGTGTGTTTTAAAACGCAGATACTACAGAACTAGACATCACGATCAGGTCGTGGGGGAACAGCCTAATAATAAGGTAATTGCGTTTCCGAGAATCGGATAGATCAAGGCTCAGTAATAATACTGCAATTCGGTAAGACGAAGCT
The DNA here is from genome assembly GCF_028683135.1 of Enterovibrio qingdaonensis. GTDB lineage: Bacteria > Pseudomonadota > Gammaproteobacteria > Enterobacterales > Vibrionaceae > Enterovibrio > Enterovibrio qingdaonensis. The sequence goes on along the minus strand of NZ_JAJUBB010000007.1, from coordinate 74,552 downwards.
GAAGTGTGTATTCGATTTGATCACTGTTGGGTTCCTCAATATGCCCCGACCCCTTGGGTCAGACAGCTCTATCAATGCCCTTCTATTGGAGAACCATTCTCCAATACCTACCTGCGACAACAACTTCTTCAACATTGTGTCGCGTGTGTCTCAGGAAGCGCGATGCCCGAGATTGTTGCAAACCCTAACATAGGCTGTTTTTTAGTTACAAGTGGAATTTTATCAATATCACAAAATTCGATTAAATCTTTGTTACTTTTCTAAAAAGCATAGCTGCTGAACAGACCACGCAGCGCGGAAAGTCGGTTTGCTAATCCGCATGGTCTGCATTTATTGATCTTCATACCGTCGCACAAATTTCACACACCTATAAGTTCTACAGAATCCACAATTCTCACCGTACCCACTACTCAACATTGAAGACTTCGGATATAAAACGGCCTGAAAGCCAAATCTCTATCCCTTTGATATTAATTGGTTATTTTACAAGGTTGTAAAAATAATGAAAAAAGCAGTACTTTCACTACTCGCAATTTCTCTGTTGGCAGGATGTGCAACCGGTGACACACCTGATGCTAAAAAAGCAAACGCCAGAAAAGACACGCAGGCTGCACTTCAAGCAATTTATACCGATCACAAAGGTGCAAAGTCAGCCGTGAACAAGGCGTATTCCTATCTCGTCTGTACAGGCAGTGACAGTTACATTTTTGCTGCCTCGTCTGGCGGTGGCATTTGTACGTATCACAAAGGTGGCTCTACAAAGTATTACCGCTTTGCATCACTGGGCGCGGGATTGGGGATTGGGTTTAAAAAAGTGGCCTTCCTTTACGCATTTCACGATAAAGCAGCCATGAAGCGATTTGAAACATCAGGCTGGGATGCAGGCGCAAAAGCCGATGCTACAGCAAGAGCAGATAATCAAGGCGACCAAGCCGCAGCTAATGCGTCATTTGACGTAGATGGCGTGAAGATTTACCAATCCGCAATTTGGGGGGCGGCAGCGCAAGCCACCGTTCAAGGGTACAAGTTCTGGGAAACCGACTTTACCGAAGACTTTGTGTCGATGCCTGAATAGAGATTTGATGGTAAAAAACCGTGCTGATAATCAGCACGGCTTTTCGAATTGATGAATGGCAGATTGCCATTCTCTAGCTTGTAAGTAATCTATCTTATGGCGGTTGTAAGAGGTTTTAAGCTGGGACAATGAGCTGCACATCGCGCGATAGTAAACATCTTCACTGGGCACAATTTCCCAACCAGAAGCCAGATAATACCCGCACCTCAGCCTGAAATTCTCGTCGTCATACACTTGCAGCGTTTCGACTGCATAGTTTGCACAGCCTCGTTTAAGGAAGTGATTAACCAAATAGCTGGTGCAGAAACGCCCTAGACCTTTTCCGCGCTCGTGCGGCATCAGGTTGCCAAACCAATCAGCAGGACCGAATGACAAGCGCCCTGTAGCGAATCTTTCGGTTAGCCAGAAACCGGCAATATCTTCTTCACCGTTTCGATCAGGATAAGGGTTAGAGATCGTCACATCCGAGAGCGTCAGGTTTTCGAAGTCTCTGAATACTTCTCTTTCACCACTCACCTTACAGACAGTGCTTGGACACACCCACAGCGAATAGCTTTCTTCCGTTTCCAACTCGTAAATATCGATTTTAAAAATATGAAATTCAGACGCACTATCATCAGTGCCTTCCCATATCACCGGTGCTGTTCTCAGGTAAAAGCTCTCTATCCTTGCCGCGCTTTTCCTTTCAGACAAGTTATCCATTCTCGTCTCCTATACGCCGCCCTCATTTGAATTGAAATGAAGGGGCTTTTATGAGAAATGCCCAAAGTACATCATTTAGTCTTTATTGAACCTCGACAATCAGATAAACATTATTCCTACAACAGGGCAACATTTGTTTGATAGATCAGAGGCTTTTGTGACATTGGGTATTTGGAGAGTAGGTTTATTGGAAGCAAAGAAAAAAGGCCTGAAAGCATAAGCTTTCAGGCCTTCTTAATAGATGGTGCCCCGGGCCGGACTTGAACCGGCACAACGCGAACGTCGAGGGATTTTAAATCCCTTGTGTCTACCAATTTCACCACCAGGGCACGCAATTCTGTATTGCGATGATTGACACCATCGTTTTTATGTTTGGAGCGACACACGAGGTTCGAACTCGTGACCTCAACCTTGGCAAGGTTGCGCTCTACCAGCTGAGCTAGTGTCGCATATTACCCGGAATATTCCGAATAATTAAATTTGGTTGCGGGGGCCGGATTTGAACCGACGACCTTCGGGTTATGAGCCCGACGAGCTACCAAGCTGCTCCACCCCGCGTCCGTATTTCATCGTTCAAAGCACGATGACTGCTTCTTAGTTCCTGCCAGAGACAAGAACAGAAATTTGGAGCGACACACGAGGTTCGAACTCGTGACCTCAACCTTGGCAAGGTTGCGCTCTACCAGCTGAGCTAGTGTCGCAAATGGAGGCGCGTCCCGGAGTCGAACCGAGGTCCACGGATTTGCAATCCGCTGCATAGCCACTCTGCCAACGCGCCTTTCCACAACCACCTTTGGAAGTTGCCTTCCTCGTTGGTATGCGCTGCATTCTACATAACTTTTTCGGGGTGTCACGTAGAAATTTAAGGGTTTCGGTTCGTTTGCTTCTTTATCAACCAAATATGATAAATATCAGCCACATTGATCATATTTTTAGCACCCAAGTGTGGAATTTTTCAATTTTCCCGCTTTAGTTTGCGAGAACATTAGATTTGAGACTCCACTGAAAAAATCTGCTCTCGCCCACCTTATTTGGCTCTGCACCAAATAAAAAAGCCAGCAGGGCGCACCTGCTGGCTTGATAAAACGTGTCAGCCTACATTTAGGCTAAGCACTGACTTAGATAGCTTGAACGTCGAAGTCTACTTCTGTGTTCACATCGGCATCGTAATCCACACCTTCAATACCGAAACCAAATAGCTTCAAGAACTCTTCTTTGTACTCTACGTAGTCAGTCAGTTCTTTCAGGTTCTCAGACGTGATTTGAGGCCATAGATCACGGCAATGCTGTTGAATATCTTCACGCAGTTCCCAGTCATCCAGGCGCAGGCGATTTTTATCGTCAACTTCTGCAGCTGAACCGTCCGCTTTATAGAGACGTTGGCTGAACATACGGAAGATTTGTTCCATACAGCCTTCGTGCAGGCCTTCTTCGCGCATCTTCTTAAATACCATTGCAATATAAAGAGGCATAACAGGAATTGCAGATGACGCTTGTGTTACCACACTCTTCAGTACCGCCACATTGGCACTACCGCCAGTTGCAGACAGTTTCGCGTTCAGTTCTGACGCTGCGCGATCCAAATCCATCTTCGCACGGCCTAGCGCGCCGTCCCAGTAGATAGGCCACGTCAGTTCAGTACCGATGTAGCTGTATGCCACTGTCTTACAGCCGTCAGCCAGAACACCCGCGTCAGACAGAGCCTGAATCCACAGTTCCCAGTCTTCGCCGCCCATAACGGTAACGGTGTCTTTGATTTCTTCTGCTGTTGCTGGCTCTACGCTGGTTTCGATGATTTCATCTTTGTTGGTATCAACCGCCGTTGAACGGTAAGTCTCACCGATTGGCTTCAATGATGAACGAACCACTTCACCTGTTTTTGGCAGTTTACGTACTGGCGACGCCAGTGAGTAAACAACCATGTCGATTTGACCCAAATCTTCTTTGATCAGCTCAATCGCTTTTTTCTTTGCTTCATCAGAGAAGGCATCGCCGTTTAGGCTTTTAGAATACAGGCCTTCTTCTTTCGCAAACTTGTCGAATGCTGCTGAGTTGTACCAACCCGCTGTACCCGGCTTTTTCTCTGTGCCAGGTTTTTCGAAAAACACACCGATGGTCGCTGCACCGCCGCCAAACGCTGCTGCAATGCGCGAAGATAGACCGTAGCCACTTGACGAGCCAACTACCAGTACACGCTTAGGTGCATTTGCGATTGGACCTTGTGCTTTGGTGTACTCGATTTGCTCTTTTACGTTAGCTTCGCATCCTTTTGGATGTGTCGTCGTACAGATAAATCCGCGAATTTTCGGTTTGATGATCATATTCAACCTTCCTTACAAAGTTGCGCCTAGGATAAATACTTCATCTTGTTTTCGCACTTTTTTTTGTTGTAAAAGCCATGATTCAAGCAGTGGTTGGAGGTGTTGACGAAAAAAAACGCCGCAATTGCGGCGTTTTTGAGACCTAGGTTTATTTGCTGGCGATTACGCAGCTTTGCCTTTCTTGCTAGAACCACGGGTTGATGCCTTAACTGGCGCAAACCAAGAAGGGTCAAAATTGTCGACCTGAATGGCTTTTGAGCGAAGTGCATCTGCTTCTGTGATCTGCTCAAATTCCGCTTGAGAGATAACGTTCTCTTGGAGGGCTTTTTCTAGCTTCTCAATGAGTGGTGCTTTCGCAGGGATTTGGCCATTATTCGCTGCAGCCGCCAGTTTCTTCTCTAACGGTCTGATGCCTTGCATCGCGTCAAACGCCCTTTCCATGATGGCAACCGGATCGGTTTCTTTATCGCCTACATAGCAAAGGTGCGTCAGTCTTGTACGGTGTGCACCCGGTGTCATCATCAGTCCCGCGATTTGATTTGCTATCTCATCGGAAGGCGCGTTGAAGTGCATACCCAGTGGGAATGTAATTGCACGCAATGCCGTGCCCACTCCCTTACGCGGGAAGTTGGTAAATGCCCCATCAAACGCTTCGGCACACTTGTTCAAACAGTGCTGAAGTGAGTAATGCACAAACGGTAAATCTGCTTGTTGACGCCCTTCATCTTCGTAGCGTTTCAATACCGCGGACGCCAGATACAGGTGGCTCAATACGTCACCAAGTCGGGCAGACAGCATTTCTCTGCGTTTGAGTTCACCACCCAACATCAGCATGGACACATCTGCAGTAACCGCCAACGCGCGGCTCATTCGCGCAAGCTGTTTGTAGTACTTCGCCGTTTCGCCGGATACTGGCGAACGGTTAAAGGCAGAACGTGTAAATGCGTTGGTCAGTGACATCATCACGTTTTTGGTGGCAAAACCAATATGCTTGACCAGAAGTGCATCGAAGTTCTCAGCACCTTTCGTGGTATCAGGCTCTGCGGCCGCTTCCATCTCTTTTAGTACATACGGGTGACAACGGGTCGCACCTTGACCAAATATCATCAAGTTACGAGTTAGTATATTTGCACCTTCTACCGTAATGGCGACCGGCATACCGAAATAGTGGTGACCAATGTAGTTAAGGGGCCCAAGCTGAATCGCGCGGCCAGCGTGGATATCCATGGCGTCATTGAGCACGGTGCGCGCCAATTCTGTCATGTGGTATTTTGCAATCGCGGTCACAATTCCCGGCTTTTCATTCATGTCGAGGGAGGTGGTCGTTAAGGTGCGCGCCGCTTCCAACATGTAGGTGTAACCACCAATTCGTCCCATGGCTTCAGCAACACCTTCAAACTTGCCGATGTTCATGCCGAACTGTTTGCGAACGTAGGAATAAGCACCTGTGGTTCTGCAAGCCAGATGACCGACAGCTGTGCCCAGTGCAGGCAATGAGATACCCCGCCCCGCCGAAAGACACTCCACCAGCATTCGCCAGCCTTTACCGACATAGTCTTGGCCACCAATGACCCATTCCATGGGAATAAAGACGTCTTGACCTCGTGTTGGACCATTCATAAATGATAAGCCCAGCGGGTTATGACGTTCGCCAATCTCAACGCCTTTATGGTCTGCTGGGATAAGCGCACAGGTAATACCGAGTTGTTCGTTGTCACCAATCAAGCCATCAGGGTCGTCCAGTTTGAATGCGAGGCCAAGAACACTAGCAACAGGAGCAAGGGTGATGTAACGCTTGTTCCACGTCAGGCGAATACCCAACACTTCTTTGCCCTCGAACTCACCCTTGCACACAATGCCTTTGTCGGGAATTGACCCCGCATCAGAACCTGCTTCTGGGCCAGTCAAAGCAAAGCATGGAACATCTTCACCATTCGCTAGACGCGGCAGCCAGTAGTTTTTCTGATCGTCAGTACCATAGTGTGTTAATAGCTCACCCGGGCCCAATGAGTTTGGCACCATGACCGTCACTGCAGCACTTAGACTGCGTGTGGCAATTTTGGAAACAATTGTCGAGTTTGCATACGCCGAAAATGCCAGACCACCAAACTCTTTGGGGATGATCAATGAAAAGAATTTCTCTTTCTTCAGATATTCCCAGACCTCAGGTGGTAAGTCTTTACGTTGTTGGACGATGTCAAAATCATCAAGCATCGCCAGCAAGGTTTCCAATTGATTGTCGATAAACGCTTGCTCTTCATCGGACATTCTTGGTTTCGGATATTGAAGTAGTGTGCGCCATTCGGGGTTTCCACTAAATAACTCCCCGTCCCACCACACACTACCCGCTTCCATGGCTTCTCTTTCGGTAACCGAAAGAGGCGGCAGCACTTTTTTAAAAAACTTAAACGCTGGATCGCTGAGATAACGTCTTCTTAATGATGGTTGAGAGCTCATGATTCAGATCCTTTTTGTTTCGTTAATTGGTTATTGTTGTTCTGTTTTTCTTAGCTCGCGCTAAGAGAAGAGCCGCTACTAACGAGCGTTAGCTCTCCAGCTACAGGAGCGTCCACACCTGCGGCTAAATAAGGGATTAGACGATCTACGATGTCTTCGATTGATACGGTATGCCCAAAGTCATTTTCCGCGATTTCACTTAACGCCACATTGGAAGCCATGGTGAAAATGACCGCACCAAGCGTGAAGTGAAGGCGCCAAAATACGTTTTCAGGTTTTAATGAAGGATTCGCTTTAACAACGGCTTGCGTAAAGAGCGTAAGTACCGAGTCGTATCGGGTGGTAATAAACCATCTCAGGTGCCCTTGTACATCGGTATACCCTCGCCCAATCAGTTGCATAAAGGTCGATGCGCCATGTCGACGGTACGCATCCAAATCCAGCAATGGGCGCTTGGTACAACCAAAAACTTCCACCATTGAAATGTCGTCTTTAATCAGCAACTGTTTTAATTCTTGCTCCAATTGAGGCATGAATTTTTCGAGATACCTTGCCAACACCGCCCTCACCAAGGATTTTTTGTCACCAAAGTGGTAGTTAACGGAGGCCAGATTGACATTTGCCTTGCTGGTGATCGTTCGTAAAGAGGTGTCTTTAAACCCATGCTCTGCAAAGAGTTGCTCTGCGGCATCAAGGATTTTTGCTTTCGTTTCGCCTTTGCCTGCCATTTTCATTCACCCGTATTAAACACCTGTTTAACTTTACATCTCGTTAGCATTAATAACAACCCGAAAACAATCACACTTTTAACATGTTTTGTTTTTTCGTTCGCATTCCACACTAACACCTTGTTACTCAACAGGTTTGTAGTAAGTACGATAAATAAAATGACTCAGTAATGAGAAAAATGTCGATTCATTGGGGAACAAAGCACTGAAAGGCGGGTCTCAATTAATGCCACTGCTTTTTCTTAGAAGAAATTCTTCTTAAGCCCACATCATCGATTTGTTTGTGGGCTTTTTTTCGTCTTGCCGGTAGAGATTTCGGAACAGAACGCGGGAAGTGTATGTTGTGAAAATTTTTTTCGATTTTTTTTGAACTAATTTCTGAACACAGTATCTGAGTATATGTAGATAGCGGATAAGTGCCTTTTAATGTATAGCTGGCCGCCTCACATGAATTCCAACTTATCGCTAGAACACTGCTTTTTCTTACTCCTGCTTACAAATTTATGTTGCCCGCTCATATTGAAGCGGGCTTTTTTTATGCCTCTCATACTGATGGCAAAGGCATGTCATAAGGCGATGGGTATTTTAGCATCAAAGAAAGTGCAGATTGCGTTGCTTCAGCATCAATGCACTTCCCCGTTCCATCACTGTCTAAAAACGTCGGTGGTTCCATTCCCATCTCCGCAGCCGCCCATTGATAAAACGCTGCACGTGTCGGGTGTTCTTGTGCGCTTAAATGGTACACACCTCCTGTAAGGTTTTGCTCAATGATGGCTTGAATCGCGTTGATGCAATCATCCCGATGGATGAGATTCACAGGGTCATTCCCGTTCGCGATGTCTTTTCGTCCTGCCAAGTAACGAGCAGGGTGACGCTCGCCGCCGACCAATCCTGAAAGCCTCAATACAACACCTTGGTCTGCAAACTGTTTGATTACATGCTGCTCTAGTTCGACATGCGCCATTCCAGACTCAGTATCTGGTGTGCATAAGGTGCTTTCATCAATTACACCTTTGGCAGAACCATAAACCGATGTCGTGCTAATGAAGATAACTTGGCCAACGCCCTGTGACTTTGCTTCATCAATCACGGCTTTCATTCCTGTCACAAAAGATGCTTTGTCTATTGTCCTTCGGCCGGGAGGAATATTCAGTACTAAGGTATCGGCATCAAAGATCGCAGTATTTGGCGGGCTCCTATCAAACGTCATAAGGTCAAATTGAATGCCATGAATGCCATACTGGTTCAACGCTTCTGCATCTGATGCTGAACGCTTAGTACCGATAACTTTAAAGCCCGACGACACCAATTGTTTCGCCAATGGCATTCCAAGCCATCCGCAACCACAAACGGAGATTGATTTATTAGGTTTCGACATCGAAAGTTCCTTGTAATCCAATTTCAGTTCCACTGAAAATCCATCATTAACGTGCCACAAAACCGCATTCTGACTAAACTCTGCTGAAAAAAAAATCCGATACTGTGTAATAAAGCAACTAAAAGCGTGAATGAATACAAACTTTTCAAAGGTATTTGTTGGTTAAAATGTCATTAATCGATTTCAGCCGTTAGACTCAAGCATAACATTGTCGAACCTCAATTTATTTCGCCCGAGCACCTCAGTGACGCATATCACGCTAGCGTAAGAGGCAGTTCTGACCAGTAGATAGCGGAAGCAAAGCGGTAATCTAAATGAACACCCTAGAAAAAATACAAAAAAATATTGAAAACTTTAGTAAGTCTGAACGTAAGGTAGCAGAAGTTATTATTGCCTCACCGCAAACTGCTATCCATTCGAGCATCGCGACTCTTGCGAAAATGGCAGATGTCAGTGAGCCGACAGTGAACCGATTCTGTCGACGCCTCGATACTAAAGGCTTCCCTGATTTTAAACTGCACCTTGCACAAAGCTTGGCGAATGGCACACCTTACGTTAACCGTAATGTTGAAGAGCACGACAGTGCTGATGCGTATACGTCCAAGATTTTTGAATCCACCATGGCCTGTCTCGATGTGGCGAAAAACAGCATTGACCCGCACCAGATTAATCGTGCTGTAGACTTGCTGACCCAAGCGAAGAAAATTTCTTTCTTCGGTTTGGGAGCTTCAGCGTCGGTCGCCTACGACGCTCAAAATAAATTCTTCCGCTTCAACATTCCTATTGTTTGCTTTAACGATATCGTTATGCAGCGAATGAGTTGTATCAACTGTACAGATGGCGATGTGGTCGTTGTGATTTCACACACGGGTCGCACCAAATCACTGGTTGATGTTGCCATGTTGGCGAAAGAAAATGGCGCGACGGTAATTGGGATTACCGAGAAAGGCTCTCCGCTGGATAAAGTGTGTTCTTTGACCATCACATTGGATGTGCCAGAAGATACAGATATCTACATGCCAATGGCGAGCCGAGTCGTTCAAATGACCGTCATAGATGTGCTGGCAACAGGCTTCACGCTCCGACGTGGCCCCGGCTTCAGAGAAAACCTCAAGCGCGTAAAAGAGGCCATCAAAGATTCGCGATTTAATAAAGAATCTTTGACTTAAGAGACCGAAACAAGGGCAGTTTAAAACTGCCCTTTTTATTTATCTCGCTTTACTCAACTACACTTTCCTTAGTAAGCAGTTTGTCACCCGCTTTTTTTAATTTTCTTAAAGACAACTTCTGACTCTGGAGAATTTCATGACTGTACCCATGCGTCGTACCAAAATCGTCACAACCCTTGGTCCAGCCACTGATAAAGATGACATACTCGAACAAATAATTATTGCCGGAGCCAACGTTGTCAGAATGAACTTCTCACACGGCACTGCGCAAGATCATATTGACCGAGCCAATAAGGTGCGAGCAATCGCCGCTAAACTCGGCCAGCACGTTGGTATTTTGGGTGATTTGCAAGGTCCAAAAATTCGTGTGTCTACCTTCGCCGATGGAAAAATCCAATTAGCAGTGGGCGACAAATTCATTTTGGATGGTGAGCTTCCTGCCGGAAAAGGCGATCAAGAACGTGTGGGCCTCGATTACAAAGACCTACCCAATGACGTTGTCCCTGGCGATGTTCTTCTTCTCGATGATGGCCGTGTGCAATTAAAGGTTGTCTCCGTTAAAGGTGCCTGTGTGCATACGGATGTGACCGTTGGTGGTCCCCTTTCCAACAATAAAGGGATTAACAAGAAAGGTGGCGGCCTATCCGCAGCAGCCCTGACAGAAAAAGACAAGCAGGACATCCTGACAGCTGCCGCGATAAAAGTGGATTACCTTGCGATATCTTTCCCACGCAATGGCGATGACATGCGTTATGCGCGCTCCTTGGCAAAAGATGCAGGACTTGATACCCGCATGATTGCAAAAGTGGAACGTGCCGAGACTGTCGCTACGGATGAAAGCATTGATGACATCATTGAAGCCTCTGACGGTGTCATGGTTGCTCGCGGCGATTTAGGGGTTGAGATTGGTGATCCTGAGCTTGTTGGGGTTCAGAAAAAATTGATTCGCCGAGCTCGCTCGCTCAATCGTTGCGTGATTACCGCAACCCAAATGATGGAGTCCATGATTCAAGCACCGATGCCAACACGCGCAGAAGTCATGGATGTCGCAAACGCCGTCCTTGATGGCACAGATGCCGTCATGCTTTCAGCAGAAACAGCAGCAGGTGCCTACCCACTTGAAACGGTAAGAGCAATGGCCGAAGTGTGTATCGGTGCGGAAAAAATGCCGTCGATTAATGTTTCTAACCATCGCCTGAATAAAGAATTCGACCTGATCGAAGAAACCGTCGCGATGGCAACCATGTATGCCGCAAACCATATGTCAAAAGTCAAAGCCATGGTGTCATTGACTGAGTCGGGTAAAACGGCACTGATGATGTCACGTATCAGTTCGGGAAAACCGATTTTCGCCATGTCCCGTCATGAAACCACCTTGTCGCGGGCAGCGTTATATCGTGGTGTTACGCCTGTATTCTTTGAAAGCGACACAGGCGCGGGCCCCGAAGTGGCACACAAAGCCATTGCACTGCTTAAAGAGATGGGCCTGTTGCAACCTTGGGATGTGGTTATCTTTACCCAAGGTGATGTGTCAGGCTATGTGGGCACAACCAATACCATGCGCATGATCACCGTGACCTAATCACCGAGATCTCATGAAAAATGCCCCGCAACGCGGGGCATTTTTATGTCTGAATAACAGTTAGCTAAACTTGCCGTTTAGGATTTAAGCCAGCCTTTCTCCGCGGCTTCCGCCAGCATATCTGTCACTTTGTCCCAAAGGATCGTTGAACCCTTTTCTATTTTTCGGTTAACCGTTAAAGCTTGATCAAGGCTCACTCCATGTTCTTTCCAACTTTGGCCGTCACTATGGTAGTTCAGTAGCATGGGGAGCATTCGGTCTAACGCTTTACCAAATCGCGCTTCTGGCGACTCGCCGGCTTCAAACTCCAGCCACAAGGCAAGCAACGCGTCTCCTTGGTCACTCGGGAGCATGCCAAATATGCGCTTCGCCGCTTTTAGTTCTTTCTCTTCTTGCAACTTTGCCGCTTCAAGGTCGTAAACGAACGTATCACCCGCATCGATTTCTACCACATCGTGCAGTAGCAGCATTTTTACCACCTTCGCTACATCGACTGGCTCATTGGCGTACTCTTCCAGCAACAATGCCATCAACGCAACCTGCCAACTGTGCTCCGCCGAGTTCTCCCGCCTTGCATCAGCACTTTTCACACGAGTTCGTCGTAAGACGGCTTTTAATTTGTCGACTTCCACCAGCAAAGCCAATTGTTTTTCAAGACGTGACGGATCGAGGTTATTCATTGATAGATGCTACCCAGTTTTTATTGATCAACGAGGTTAGAATGTGGTCTTCCCACTTACCATTGATCAGTAAGTAGTCTTTTGCTTCGCCCTCTTTCAAGAACCCCACAGATTGGAGAACGGCCTCACTGCGCTTGTTTCGAGGCATATAAGACGCGACGATACGGTGCATATTCAAATTATCAAACAACCACTGGTTGGTCATTTTGAGCGCACGACGCATGATGCCTTTACTCTGCGCATTTTTATCGAGTGAGTAGCCAACAGTGCAAGCATGGAAAGGATACTGCATAACATTGCTGTAAGTGATTACCCCTTGAACCTCTTCACTGCCTGACTCGAAAATCAAGAAGTAGTAGGACAACCCATGACGTTGCAATTCTGTCAGCTGGATAACCCTTCTCTCCCATCCTTCAAAGGTAAAAAAACCTTCAGGTCTTAATGGTTCCCAAGGGGTGAGATACGAGCGATTGGATTGGAAATAGTGCACAACCTTCGCAACGTCTCCTTTTTGAATCGCTCTAATTACAAGATTATCAACACTCAAACTCGGGAAAGGGTTTATAATTTCGACTGACAACTTGCCTCCTGTCTATCAATAAGTGTCATCACTATGTACTACGATAGCTTTGAATCACCGCTGGGGAAAATCCATTTACTGTCCGATGAAGTAGGGCTCAGGCATCTCACTTTATGCCTACACCACCCTTTCGAACATAGCCGAGAATGGAAACACTCCCCACAACAACTCGCCCCTTACAAAAAGCAGCTACTCGAATTCCTTGACGGCGAGCGTACAGAGTTTACTGTCCCGCTTGCCCCTGAAGGCACTGAGTTCCAGCACCAAGTCTGGCATGCTTTACGTTCAATACCTTATGGTGAAACGCGTACTTATGCGCATATCGCTGCTGAAATAGGCAACCCTCAAGCTTGCCGAGCAGTGGGCATGGCAAATAACGTTAACCCCATTCCTTTGATTATCCCCTGCCACCGCGTCATTGGAAGTGATGGACAGCTAACGGGGTACCGTTATGGGCTAACAATCAAAGAGAAGCTACTCGAAATTGAAAAAAATAGCGGCTAAATTGCCGCTATTTTTTTATTTTTTGCCGATGCTATATTCCCGCAATTTGTTTGCGATTGCGGTATGAGAGACGTCGAGACGCTTTGCCAATTTTCGTGTTGAAGGATAGCTGCGATAAAGGTTTGACAGAATGCCAGACTCATAACGCTTCATAATCTCATCCAACGAACCGTCCATTGACTCTTCGGTTAAAAATGCCGTTTGCTCTGTTTCAGGTAACTGAATGTCTTCTTTTGTCAGGCAACCATCTTCTATCTGTGTCATTGCACGGAATAGAACATTTCGTAGCTGGCGCACATTGCCCGGCCACGAGTATTGCGTCAGAAAATCAGAAACACCCTGCTGCATCAGCGGCCTTTCTTGGCCCAATTCTGCTGAGAATTGATTTAAGAACAATTCTGTCAGCGGTTGCACATCTGACGGACGCTCACGAAGTGGCGGCACAGTCAGCGACAATACATTCAGTCGGTAGTACAAATCTTCACGGAACTGACCTGCTGCAACGCGCTCAGAGAGGTTCTTTTGCGTTGAACAAATAACACGCACATCCACTTTAATTTCGTGCTCTTCTCCAACACGGCGGAAAGCCCCGTCGCGCATGAATCGAAGCAGTTTAATCTGAAGATGCTGACTCATTTCACCAACTTCATACAAGAAGACGGTACCGCCATCCGCTTGCTCTAGTTGACCTTTTTTGCCTTCGCGGCCTTCTGTTGGCGCACAGCCAAACAGCTCCGTTTCCGCTGCATCATCCGGCATGGAGACGCAGTTAACCAGAAGGAATGGCTTCTCAGCACGGTGCGAGCGTTGATGGCACGCTTTGGCCAACATTTCTTTACCCGTACCTGTTTCGCCTTGAATCAGCAATGGTGCATCAAGAAGGGCAAACTTTTTCGCTTGGTTAACCAGCGATCTGAATTTGCTCGATTGACCCACTAAGTGGTCAAAGCCATGCTCACCAGGCGTACGATAAAGCTTGGTCGGCAGTTGATTCATTGCCACTTGCTTGAGCTGAATTACCGCGCTTGCCAATACATTTTTGTTTTCGCTGTCAGTGATGTACACAGGCATCACTTCCATCAGGTAATCGATGCCCGCAATCACGATTTGGCGGCAAACCTGACTTGCGTTGTCACGCTCTAACCAGTGACTGAAGTTGAACTCAGGGAAAATAACATTGGTAGATTCCCCGATGAGCCCCTCTTCGTCATTGCCAATCAAGCGAAGTGCGGCTTTATTTGCCAAATCAACTTTGCCATTCAGACTGACCGATAATACGGGATCAGAGAGGGTTTCAAGCAATGCACGAAGCTCACGATGCTCGCGCTCTGCGGGTAGGAATTGAATTTTTCTAACGTCGGTAACACCGCTAATTAGACGAATCTCTGACATTAGTTGACGAAATTCTTCAAATTCGACTTCTGGACAGTTGAGGTAAATGATACCTACTTGATCAATCTCGATGCCGCGCAAATCAATGTTGCGGCGTGCAAGAATATCGAGAAGCTCACGGGTTAGTCCAAGTCGATCTTCACAAAAGACCTGTAATCTCACGGTGATGTCCTGCTAACAAAACGGATAACGCTTACGTACAACGCCATCCGATGTGGTGGATGAGATAGGGTTGTTCAATCCAGCTGACACCCGCCTTCCATTGCGTAAAAAACAGCCAATAAAAGTGTCAGGAATTGTTGACAGTAAACCGAGTGTGCGCCTGAACATCAACGTAGTCAAGTGCTAGCGAGTAAAACGTGAGAATGCAGCAATGAAGAAAAACAGCAGCCTAAGCTGCTGTTTTCAAATTTGTCATTTCTCTTGGTTTATTTGTTACTGCCTGACGTCAGTCTTCCTAGTAGTTGCTTACGCATATCTGACAATTTCGGTGCAGATGTTCCTACGTAGGGTAGCGGTCGCATTAAAGCCATGGCTTTGTAGCCCAAGCGCGCAGTCAGTAAACCGATTCCCAGCCCTTGTGCTGCGCGTGCCGAAAGCCGTCCAGCCAGATCGACAGATAACAAATCGGCACCGATATCCGTGATTGCCTCACTCGCTCCCGCAAACGCCATGTTGGCGAGCACCAATCGTAATAAACGGATGCGAGACCAGTAACCAAGCTTGACGCCATATAACGTCGAGATCTGCTCTAACAATCTAAAATTTCGCCACGCCACCAACAGCATATCGGCTACTGCTAACGGGCTAAGTGCCACCATCACCGCAGCCTCTGATGCATATTTGGTCACCATTTTTCTGGCGAGTACATCTTGCTCTTTCACCACCATTTGGTCGTAAAGCTCAAAAACCTCTTTGTCGTTATGCGTCGCCGCAAGTGATGACTGCCACCTGTCATAACCTGCCGTCAGTTCACCCTTCCCTTGCTTAGACAGCTTTTCACAGAAGGTTTTTGCTTTACCAATACCATCCGCATCAATAATCGCTTGGATCTGCTGGCGGTCATCTTGACGACCTTTCAGTCTTCTCAATGCGAGGAACTCTCTGCCAAGTGCAGAAACACCCAGTGCCGCCAGCCCAGCAACAAAACCACTCCAACCGACGGATAGCCAATCCCCGCTCTGTACCGCAGTAACAACAGAATCGATGGTTTGCCATGCCACGAGACCTAACCCCGAAAATGCCAACGTTCGGAGTCCCCAGCGCGCTTTCTTTGGAGCCAGCGTTCTTTCTAGGCTCTGCTCTTGCTCCGTTTCATCTTCGATTGGTGCAAGGTCAAACTTCACTTGCTCGGCATCAAAGTGTCGTTGCGCAGTCAATTCAGGCGCATCAGGCTCGGGTTTATCTGTGTCTTCAAACACAATGGATTTTTTATATTCACTCATCTTTTTCGCCTTATCTCAGCTTATCGCCCAGCAGGTATTGCAGTGATTTGTCGACACGAATGTGCGGCAATGGCTCATCCACATCACTGGCCATAGGGCGGAATTGACGAAATTCAAATTGATTGTTTTTCCAAAATTCATCGTTTGGCAGCCTTGCAGGCACATCGCCTGGGTACAGGAGAATCGGATCGCCTGATTCTAAGGTACCGCGCAATGCTGCTACGGTCTCGCCACGATGATTGACCATGCCGGGTTCCGTCGCTTGGATCGACGCCAAACTGATGCACTCCATATCAATCCCTTCAAACGCGGCGGTTTGCCACGCTTCATGTATCAACTGTTGAAGCAGTGACACCAAATTAGGGTGCTGATCAGGGGTGACATGGTCAGCCTTGGTCGCGGCAAACAATATTTTGTCGATGCGTGGAGAGAAGAGTCGACGCAACAGACCGCTCTTTCCATAGCGAAAACTTTGCATCAGTTGCTCTAACGCCAGACGCATATCATTAAACGACTCTGGTCCCGCATTTAAAGGCTGTAACGTATCCACCAGCACAATTTGCCGATCGACTTTGGAAAAGTGCTCTTTATAGAACCCTTTTACGATGTGATTGCAGTAATACGCATAGCGTTGCTTCAGCATCGCAAAGTTGCTGTTTGGTGGTGCAGCAGCTAATTGACTGTCTCCATATTTCTCCGATGCCAGAGGGAAAAATTGTAGCACTGGCGCACCGCTGTATTCGCCAGGGAGCACAAACCGCCCCGGCTGTACCCAATGCAAACCCGCTTCGTCTTTACAGGCGTGAAGGTAGTCAGTGTATAGCTCAGACAGTTCAGCGATCTGTTTTTCATCTGCTTCAGCAAGAGGGTCAAATTTGTCCAGTGCCGCCAGCCAAGCTTGAGCGAGGTCTTTACGCCGACCGACCAAGTTGCCACCTTGTTTTCGTGACCACTCTTCGAAGCTCATCGACAATAACGGCAAATCCAGCAACCACTCGCCCGGATAGTCAACGATATCGAGATAAAGTGTCGCAGTATCTTGAAGTAGCTTCATTGGACCGCTGTCTGGCTGATAGCGAATTGCCAGTCGAATTTCGCTCACATCGCGGGTTGGCGACGGCCAGCGTGGTGGCTGGGCGCGCAGTGATTGAATTCCCTGCTCGTAATCAAATGCTGGAATGTGAAGCTGACTTTGCTGAACGCGTCTTGCGCCACGCAAACGTCCTTCTCTTACAGGTTCAAACAATGGCATGCGCGGATTGGTGCCACTGTGGAGTAATTGGTTGATGAGGGAAGTAATAAATGCCGTTTTACCGGCGCGTGAAAGACCCGTCACGGCGAGACGAACGTGGCGATCTAAACCACGGCTTACCCATTTATTCATGTGACTTTTTAAGGACTTCATTAACAGCAACACTCCTCAAAACGAAATACCCCCCGCAAAAAACGGGGGGAGAAAACCAAGCTAAAAATTAAAGCTGCTTGAACTGACGGTTCAGGTCAAACTCTTTGGAGGTAACATATGCTTCCATTTTAGCGACGTCACCTTCCATTTCTTTGATTTCTTGATCGATCCCAGCAAGTAATTCGCTGGCTGATCTACCTTGCTGCCAAGGTTTTTGTTTCACTGTGTGTTCACGAGACTGATTGTTTCTCTTCGCTTCTTCTGGTGGCATTTTTTCCAAGATCAACATCGCAGCGATATAAATCACAACCACTAAGAGGAAAAAACCAACCAGAGCTGCAGCCACAGTAAATATCCTTACCAGCCAAATCTCTATACCTAAGTAATCGGCGACTCCTGCACAAACGCCACCGATCTTCCCGTTTACTGGGTCACGATACAGCGTTTTGTTCATTCTTTGTGTCTCCAATTTGGTGCTTCTTCATCAAGAATGCGTTCCAGCGAGTGGATACGCGACTGCAGTCCTTCCGCACGATCAGCCAGTGCCTGCAATTGCTCATATTCGTCACTGCTCAATCCCTGCCCGACCTGTCGCTTACTGCGGTAATGGAGCCATAACCACAGGGGTGCCACAAAAACGAGGAACACAACCAGTGGAATTGATAGAAATGCCATCGACATGTGATCTCCTTACCTCTCTCTTTCGATTATTCTTTGTCTTTCAGCTCAGCTTTCATCTTCGCAAGTTCTTTCTCAATGTCATCTTGCGCTTGCAGATCTGCGAACTCATCCTCTAGACGTTTTCCTTTGCCCATGGTGTAACTTTCCGCTTCAGCTTCCAGCTCATCAATGCGGCGCTCATATTGTTCAAACTTTGCCAGTGCCTCATCAGTGCGGCTCGTATCTAGTTGACGACGAACATCAAGACGTTTGCCAGCCGCTTCTCGGCGGATAACCAGTGCTTGCTGACGGGCTCTTGTCTCAGCTAACTTAGTTTCAAGTTCGGCAATCTCGTGACCCAGCTTTTCAATGGTCTCATCAACCAGGCTGTATTCCTCTTTCAAGGTCAACAGGATATCGTGCACTTTTTGTTTTTCAATCAAAGCTGCACGTGCGAGATCTTCACGTGACTTTTGCAATGCTAACGTGGCTTTTTCCTGCCAGTCGGTCATTTGACGCTCAATGTTATCAATTTTGCGCGCCAGTTCTTTTTTATCAGCCAAAGCACGTGCAGAAGAAGTGCGAACTTCAACCAGTGTGTCTTCCATTTCCTGAATGATCAGGCGAACCATTTTTTGTGGATCTTCTGCTTTATCCAACAGCGAGTTAACGTTGGCATTAACAATGTCTGCGAAGCGAGAAAAAATACCCATGGTGATGCTCCTTTTACTAAATGCGCGCTGTGCGCTTACGAGTTAATGTCGAGTGTGTTACGTCGATGATGTTCTTATATCAAAGTGTGTGCCAACTTTTATATCCCTTAATAATCAACACTTTAACCAAACCTGTGCTTTTTACCTTCAACGAGGGTATGATGAAATAAACTAACAAATGGTAAATTTAACCATGCAGAAGCCTGACAATTTAATTGGTGAGTCTGATCACTTCCTTTCGGTGCTAGACCACGTATCACGTATCGCACCGTTAAATCGCCCTGTGCTGATCATTGGCGAGCGAGGAACAGGTAAAGAATTGATCGCCAAACGCATGCACTATTTATCAAAACGTTGGGATGGCCCATTGGTGAGCCTCAACTGTGCAGCATTGAGCGAGGGGCTCATTGATTCAGAGCTTTTTGGCCATGAAGCTGGCTCATTTAGTGGTGCTAAAGGCCGACACAAAGGTCGATTTGAACGCGCAGAAGGCGGTACACTTTTCTTAGATGAATTGGCAACATCACCTTTAGGCGTTCAAGAAAAGCTATTGCGCGTCATTGAATATGGTGAGTACGAGCGCGTTGGCGGTAGCGATGTTCTAAGCGCAGATGTCAGACTCATCTGTGCCACCAATGAAGACCTTCCTGCACTAGCAAATGACGGTAAGTTTCGCGCGGATCTGCTCGATAGGCTTGCCTTCGACGTTATCCACCTTCCCCCTCTGCGCGAGCGTCAGGGTGATATTTTGCTTCTTGCTGAATACTACGCGGTGAAGATGTGCCGTGAGCTCGGGTATAGCTACTTCAGTGGGTTCTCTGAAGTAGCCCAACAAACGTTGGAAACTTACCAATGGCCGGGAAATGTGCGTGAATTGAAGAATGTCGTTGAACGTGCCATCTACCGCCACAACGATGAGCACAGTGCGGTCGACGCCATCTATATTGACCCTTTTAAAGCACCTTGGACTCTTAGCGAAAATCAACGGAGCGAAAGCCAAGATGCCGTTTCGCCTGATACATTCTCTTTCCCTATGGACTTACGCCAATGGCAGACTCAGCAAGAAAAAGAGATTGTTGAATCAGCCATGACACAAGCCAAGTTTAATCAAAGACGTGCCGCAGAGCTTCTGGGCTTAAGCTACCATCAAATAAGAGGCTTACTCAGAAAATATAACTTAGTGGGCGAGGATGTTCAGGACACTGTATAGATTCGTGCCCAATTCGTTGTATTTTGAGCTGTTCTTTTCGCCACCACTTGGTGACTAGGTTGCTTCAGTGGTAAATTGAGACACTTAACCCGAACAACTAATCATTGGCTTATGAGAGCATTACGTCGTTTGCTCACCGCGAGCGTTGCCATATTACTATTGGCAGGATGTGAAGACCCGTTCTCTGAAAACTCTACGAGAAATCGAGGGTTTATCTATTGCGGCCCGGGGCAACCAAATACCTTTAATCCTCAACTCACCGACGGAGGATTAACGGCCGATGCGCTCTCAAGCCAAATCTTCGATCGGTTGCTTCAACTCGACCCTGTTACCTACAAACCTATACCCATGCTGGCGCAAAGCTGGACCGTCAGCCCCGACGGTAAGGAATACACCTTTAAACTTCGTCGTAGTGCCAAGTTTCAGGTTACGGATTGGTTTATTCCCCATCGCGGTGTCATTGCAGACGATGTTGTTTTCAGCTTTAAACGACTCATCGATCCTGAGCACCCCTTTCATGACGTCTCAGGTGGTGAATACCCATGGTTCGACAGCATGGATTTCGCCGGCTTGGTCACTAACGTCGAAGCACTTGACGACTATTCCGTAAAATTCACCTTGTCCCGCCCCGATGTGTCGTTCTTGTCAACGCTGTCCACCACGTACGCCGTTATTCATTCTGCTGAGTATGGCGACACCTTACTAGAAAGTGGCGACTTAGCACGAATCGATACGCACCCTGTTGGCTCAGGGGCATTCCATTTGGATGAGTACAAACCTCACCAACTTATTCGCTTGAAACGCCATTGGGGCTACTGGAATGGTGCGGCGCCTATGGAGCAAGTCGCCTATGACATCAGCATTCGTGGTACAGGCACACTCGCAAAACTCATTACCCGCGAATGCGATGTCCTTTCCTCGCCCGTCGCAAGCCAACTTTCAGTTATTGAAAATAACCCTGACTTTATTTTGGCTTCTCAAACAGGGATGAACGTGGCGTTTTTAGCACTCAATACGCGCCATCCAGCATTGTCAGAACTGGAAGTTCGTCAGGCAATCAGTCTTGCTATTAATCGAGAGACACTCATTCAGTCGGTTTATCACGGAACTGGCACCCCCGCGACGGGTATGCTTCCACCGATGTCATGGGCTTATGATGACAAGCTCAATACCACCTTTGACCCTCAATTGGCCTTAAGTTTGATGGCAAAGGCAGGCTATAGGCATGGATTTAGTGTGGATTTATTGGTACCGCTGACGCCTAAGGCGTACAATCCCAGCCCCATAAAAGCGGCAGAGCTCATACAGTCGAATTTGGCGGTCATTGGTATTCAAGTCAACATCGTTGCACAAGAAGACATCAACCGGAAGCTACTGCGTGATGAGATTAGTGATCTAGGTATGGTACTTACTGGCTGGATTGCCGATAATGGCGATCCTGATAATTTCCTTCGCCCATTGCTCTCATGCAATGCCAAATTTACTGGCTGGAATTTGTCGAATTGGTGTAATCGCTATTTTGACCGTCATTTAGACGCGGCCATAGCGACAGATATTCAGGAAGAACGACGCGATATATATCTACAAGCGCAAACCATATTGAAAGACAGGATGCCCGTCATTCCTCTCGCACATGGCGTACATTACCAAGCAAGAAACGCCAGCCTTCAGGGTATTAACCTCAGTCCGTTTGGAGACAAATCTTTTGCTAATGTTTCGAGGAGCCATTGATCTATGTTGATCTATGCTATTCGCAGGCTCAATCTGTTCATCATAACCTTGCTGATACTGACACTTATCAGCTACAACATCGTCAAGCTTGACCCGTTCTCTGTCTTTAACCAACAAGAATTTTGGACTGGTTGGTTTCAGTACATTCGCCAGCTAATGCAAGGTGACCTTGGCATTTCAGCCGACGGACTTCCTGTTACCCAAGCATTGTCAGAAGTATTCCCTGCAACGATGGAACTTTGCTTTTTTGCATTCCTCCTCGCGTTGATCGTGGGAATACCTCTAGGAACGCTTGCAGGGATTCGTCGAGGCTCGCCCGCCGATATCGTGATTTCTTCTATTACTCTGCTGACCTTCTCAATGCCCATCTTCTGGATGGCCATTTTAATGATCATGCTGTTTTCACTCTATCTAGGATGGTTGCCTGTATCCGGTCGCTATAACCTGTTATTTGAAATTCCAAATACGACAGGCTTTGCGTTGGTCGATGTGATGCTCTCCAATCACCCGCAACGAAGTCAAGCAGTTGAAGACATCATTCGACACCTCATAATGCCTACGCTGGTGTTGGCAGTTGCACCGACCACTGAAATCATCAAATTACTGCGTGATTCGGTCTCTGATGTCATGAGCCAAAATTACATCAAAGCAGCGGCGACTAAAGGCTTATCTAAGTCTGAAATTGTTATGCGTCATGGTTTGAAAAATGCGCTTCCACCTATCATTCCAAAATTCGGCATTCAGATCTCGACCATGATGACATTTGCCATCATCACTGAATCGATTTTTAACTGGCCGGGCATTGGTACTTGGCTGTTGGACGCCTTAAGTTTCAAAGATTATGTGGCAGTTCAAGCCGGTGTTCTAACCGTGGGAAGTGTGGTTTTGCTCGCGAATATATTTTCAGATCTCGCTGGGGCAGCAATCAGTCCCCTAGCAAGGAAGGAATGGTATGCCCTCAAATAGTGTTTATTTAGAGCAGCGCATTCCAACCCAATTAGAACGCGCTTGGAAAGCATTCAGAGAAAACACCCTCGCTGTAGCGGGTTTTTGGCTACTCTGTATTCTGCTTTTAGTGACCATTTTTGCCCCTTGGCTAACGCCATACGATCCGCAATTTCAAACGGGGCATTTGTTACAACCACCATCGTGGGACAATGCAGGAACCGTTGATTACTTTTTAGGGACTGACGACTTGTCGCGAGACATGCTGTCTCGTTTAATTGCTGGTTCTCGCCTGACATTTGGCTATGCACTCTTGGTGGCACTTGCTGCCGGTGTTATCGGTGTCTTGATTGGTATTTTGGCTGGGATGACCTCTGGTCTGAAATCGAGCTTCCTCAATCATATTCTCGATACCGTCTTATCCATCCCTTCACTGCTGTTGGCGATTATTGTCGTGGCGTTTAAAGGCCCGGGGGAGATGAGTATTCTTCTGGCCGTATGGTTGGCTCTGATCCCGCGCTTTATTCGCTCGGTTTACACCGCCGTGCACGCCGAAATGGAAAAAGAGTACATTCTCGCGGCTCGCCTTGATGGCGCGAATAGCTTCTACCTGCTTTACCACTCAGTCTTGCCAAACATTTTCATGACGTTGAGTACAGAATTAACCCGAGCCATTTCGGTCGCCATTCTGGACATTGCAGCCCTTGGCTTTTTGGGGCTAGGGGCACAAGCACCTTCTCCAGAATGGGGAGCAATGTTAGGTGACTCAATAGAACTAGTATTTACAGCCCCATGGACGGTGACACTGCCCGGACTTGCCATTATGGTCAGTGTGTTGGTGGTCAACTTGGTTGGCGATGGAATTAGCCAAGCAGTTAATGCGGGGACAGAATAATGCCGTTATTAGATATTCGACACCTGACTATCGAGATAGATACGCCTCAAGGTCCAGTTAAAGCGGTTGACCGAATGAGCCTGACAATTAACGAAGGTGAAATTCGCGGCTTAGTGGGCGAATCAGGCTCCGGAAAGAGCTTGGTTGCAAAAGCTATTTGTGGTGTAACCAAAGATAACTGGCGAGTCAGTGCAGACCGATTGCGCTTGGGCAACATCGATTTGCTTTCACTGCCCGCGAGAGAACGACGTCACGTCGTCGGCAAAGACATCGCCATGATCTTCCAAGAACCTTCAACCTGTTTGGACCCTTCCGAACAAGTTGGTTATCAGTTGGAAGAAGCCATTCCTTCTAGCTCATTCAGCGGAAGTTGGTGGCAACGTTTGTCATGGCGCAAGCAGCAATCTATTGCACTGCTGCACAAAGTGGGTATCAAAGATCACAAGCGCGTCATGAACAGCTACCCGTACGAACTGACTGACGGTGAGTGTCAAAAGGTAATGATTGCAATGGCAATCGCTAATCGCCCTCGCCTTTTGATTGCAGACGAACCAACCAATGATTTGGATCCTATCACTCAAGCGCAGATATTCCGTCTCCTTAGCCGTACGAATCAGTTGTCTAACACCACCATACTGTTGATCAGCCACGACTTGACGACGGTGACTCAATGGGCAGACCGCATTACGGTTATGTATTGTGGTCAATCCGTCGAATCAGCAAGCCGCCAACAGATTTTGGAAAAACCGCATCACCCGTACACCAATGCGCTACTGCGCGCGATGCCGGACTTCAGCAAAGATATTCCGCATAAATGTAAGCTGGAAACGTTGCCAGGTGCGATTCCGCCTTTGCAGAACCTGCCTATTGGCTGCCGCTTAGGCCCACGTTGTCCCTATGCGCAACGAAAATGCGTAGAAGTTCCTCGTACGAAAAAAATAAAGAACCACAAGTTCGCGTGCCATTTCCCACTCAATATGGAAGTCAAAAAGCATGAGCGCATTGCTTGAAGTTGAAGGCTTGAGTAAAACTTATCACTACCGTACAGGCCTGTTTACCAAGCGTGTCATAGAAGCTGTAAAACCCGTTTCTTTTTCTTTAGAGGCGGGAGAAACACTGGCTCTCATTGGTGAAAACGGTTCTGGTAAATCGACGCTGGCTAAAATGCTGGCGGGCGTGGTTGAGCCTTCGGGCGGTGAAGTTCGTGTTAATGGTGATGCTCTGCAGCCCAAAGACTACAAAACCCGTTGTAAGCTGATCAGAATGATCTTCCAAGATCCCAACACCTCGCTTAACCCGCGAAATCAGATTGGGCAAATTTTGGAAAGTCCGCTTAAACGAAACACCAACATGACGCCGCAAGAACGTGAAAAACGGGTCGTTGATACGTTGCGCTTGGTGGGTCTTTTACCAGAGCATGCGTATTTCTACCCGCAAATGCTGGCGACGGGTCAGAAACAACGTGTTTCGCTTGCGCGCGCATTGATTCTCCAGCCCTGCGTCATCGTTGCAGATGAAGCGTTGAACGGCTTGGACATGTCCATGCGCTCGCAAATCTTGAACTTATTGTTAGAGCTTCAAGAGCAGATGGGCCTCTCCTATATCTACGTGTCCCAACACATGGGCGTGGTTAAGCACATCTCTGACAAAGTCATGGTGATGCAAAACGGGGAAGTGGTTGAATCAGGCACGACGCAAAGCATTTTTTCTGAACCTGAAAATGCATTGACTCAGCGCCTTATTGAAAGCCACTTTACCGCACCCACGATGGACAGACGGTCCAGATACAACATGTCATAAAAAAAGCCCTGCTCTTGCAGGGCTTTTTATTGATGTACTGAGAAGGTAGGTTATCTCGGCGCAAACTGGCCAGCAGGCATGTTGTAGCCTTTGACCAACTTGCTGTTCGCACCGAAAATCAACTTGGTTCGATTGTTCACCTCGTCGAAAGTGATGCTGTCTACCGTCTCATTTACGTTCAACAAAGTGTCGACACCCCAACCATTAAACAGATAACGACCATACATGTTCGTTTGTACGTCTGCGTTGATATCATTATCCTGCATCGCCTCTTTGAGCTGCTTGGAAACAAACTCAAATTCGGACTCAGTGATCCCTTTGCTGAGGCCTGCCACGATTTCCTCAAACACTTGATTGGTGCGTTTTGCATTTACTGGCTCAACGACAGCAGCAAATCCCCAACCCGTCGTTGCTTCATTGTCTACCGATAGCTCCCAGACATTTGGGGTATAAGTGAGAGATTGCGCCTCCCTGACCTCGTCGAAAGTTCGCGTGTAAGCAATACGATTGACCAATTCATCAATGAATACCGTTTTTGCACTCATATCGTTTTTCGCATCGCTCAGTACATACAAGGCAGAGAGTGCCTTATTCGGCTCCTCTTGACTAACACTCAACACAGGAGACACCTCTTTTGCCCAAGTGCTTTGCTGAGTGTTAAGTGGAATACCTGCATCTTCCTCGAATACCACGCTCGCAATATTTTTTTCTACCGCACGCTTCAATCTTTTCGGATCAACGTTAGCATAAATATATAACGTGATGGGGTTACTCTGATTAAAGAGAGCTCGGTGTGCCGATTCAACCTGCTCAAGGGTTGTCAACATGACATCATCAGTGGACGCAAACTGATAAGCACTGTTATCACCTCTTAGCCAATCAAATACACCTTGGTCATAAATGCCACCCACAGAGGTCGAAAAATTATACGACTCATTGGTTAGCGTACGTTTCGCCATTTTTAGCGCGGATTCATCAAGCAATGGCTCACTCAATATATGGTGTAGGATAACAAGTGCATCGCTCACTGAACGCTTGTGCGAATATACTTGTATTGCATGACGTGTCGGGGTGATATCAGGCCAAAAAGCAATTCCGCGTTCGTTGATATAGGTAAGCAGTGTCTGAGTGTCCATGCCTCCTAATCCCGATAAAAACAGCGTATCAGCGAGTAAATAGCTCGCCGCATTCAAATCAGACGTGAGCATTGAGCGTCCGCCCTTTGACCCTATCGCCATTCTTACATCGTTACCCGCTTTGGCGTTTCTTTGATACCAAACTTCAACGCCATTGCTGAGTGACCATACATGCAAGTCAGTAGCCTCTTGACGTTCTTCCAATACACTGCCTGATCCCTTTGCTCCTGCAAGGATCTGCTTACCCGTTAGCTGCTTGCTTTTTCCTTTTGCCAACAAAACGTCTGTTGCTGATGCAACGCTCTGAGCGACCTCTTCTTCCACCTCGCCGCCATCATAGAAGGCGTAAATAGCTGGTGGGCTACTCAATATAGATTTCAGCCGTTTATTGAACGCCCCACGTGTCAAATACTGAGACCAGCTAAGGCGCAAACGCATTGTTTCGTCTACCGACAGCACTGGGTATTCATTCAATAGAGCAAACGTATAAAAGTTAGTGCGGTCTTTCGTTGTCAGATTTTTATCGTCTTCTTTGGCTGATTTTCTATTGCCCGGAAACCAACGCATATTATTGACTGCATTTTCAGTGGCTCCTTTGTCTCTCAGGCCAGCAATTTCTCGAGAGATCGCATTCTGAACCTCATCTCGCATATCACGTGGTATTTGCGCTCTAATCAGCAAGTACTCACGTCCACCAGCCTGAAATTTGAAGACCTGAGCACCTAACGCATCGCCTGTCACCCCTAACATAACGTCTGAGATTTTCGAGCTAATTAGAGAGATTGCCGCATCTTCCGTCCAGCTTTCAAAAAGCTCTCCTTCCGTTTCGAAACGAGCCTCTCCCATGTCGAAAACATAGGCAATTGACGCGCCCTCTGAACCCGTATCGCTAAGCACTGCTGGCTCCCCTTTGGCAGGCGGTGCGATGTATTTTTCAGGAACAGGTGTTGTGCCTTTCTTCCATAGGCCGAATTTTTCTTCGAGTAAGTTGAGTGCGTCTTGTTGGTTAACATCTCCGGAAATCACTACGTGAGCGAGTTGAGGTTGGTACCACTTGTTGTAAAACGCGGTTAAACCTTCCTTGTCGACTGCCTTAATACTGACGTCTGTGCCTATTGGGTCTCGGGTACCCAATTTACTCTGGTCTGCAATATGTTCGTAAATGGCGTATCCATAAGGTTTCCCTTGCGCACTTGCTTGCAACCATTCGCCATGAACGACGCCTATTTCACCCTCTATAGCCTGAGCATCGAGATCCAACCCGTAGGCTATGTCAGAAAACCAAGTAACGGTTTTCTCTAAGCTTGAGTTATCCGGTAAATCAACAAAGTAAACGGTTTCATAAGCACTGGTGAACGCATTGGCACCATGTCCCATGGTTACGCCGACGCTTCGTAAGAAAGCATCAATTTCATTTCGCTTAAAATGCGTAGAGCCATTGAATGCCATGTGCTCTAGGAAGTGTGCATAACCTAACTGGGAGTCCGTTTCTTGAAGGCTACCAACGTTAAATACGAGTCTGACGGAAACTGCTTCGTCTTTATCGTTGGGGTAGATGTGATAGGTTAAACCGTTTTCGAGCGTGCCAACCACCCAATCAGGGTCATTGGTAACGGGAGCTTGTGATGTTGTCTGACACCCCACTAACCCAATGAGTAAAAACGTCAGGATAAATTTTCGCATGTGAACTCCTTTTCATACCTCCCGCAAATACTAAATCAACATTTCATTGAAAATATATGGAGTAACGAAACATTTACTTAATCGAACAAAGCCATGCGATTCACTTAAAGGAAAAATGAAACTCGATTACACATTGCGATTTAGGGCGGGAAAAAGAAAGGAAAAGGAAAGAAAAAACCGCCCGAAGGCGGTTTAATGATGTTATCGCAGTGACGCATTAATTTCCGATAAGACCTGCATCGGATCTGCGGCTTGCGTAATTGGTCTACCGATTACCAAATAATCGGAACCCGCAGCAACGGCTTCAACAGGGGTCATGATACGGCGTTGGTCGCCCGCGTCGGAGCCTGCAGGGCGAATGCCTGGCGTAACCAATTTGAAATCCTGTCCCAATGCATTTTTAAGCATGCTGGATTCATGTGCTGAACAAACAACACCATCCAGGCCACTATTGCGTGTCAGAGTAGCCAGTGACATGACGTGTTCTTGAGGCTCACGGCTGATACCAATACCAGCTAGATCGCTTTGCTCCATGCTGGTTAGCACGGTCACACCAATCAGCAAAGGCTTGTCGTTACCATACGGCTCCAAGGCCTCACGTGCAGCAACCATCATACGTTCACCGCCACTCGCGTGAACGTTTACCATCCATACGCCTAATTCTGCTGCTGCAGCAACTGCACGCGCACAGGTATTAGGAATATCGTGGAATTTCAAATCGAGGAAAACAGTGTGTCCACGGTCATGTAGCTTACGCACATAATCAGGACCATACAGGGTAAACATTTCCTTACCCACTTTCAGGTGACAACTGCCTGGCTCAATACGGTCAACAAACGCCAGTGCCTGATCAATATTTGGGTAATCCAATGCAACAATTACTTTTGGGTCCTGCATTCCTAATTATTCTCCGTCTAGACCTCTAATGGGCTTAATTGATCCCCATCCTTTGCATGATGGACAGTGCCAATACAAAGAGTGGGTAGAAAAACCACACTTACGACAACGATAGTGAGGCTTAACTTTTAATTGTTCTTCTACAAGATGTTTTAACGTGTTTAAGCTGACTTTGGCGCGCCCTTCCTCGGCTTGTTCAACATGGAGTTGCATCAGCTTGTGGAAACCTTTCATTGTTGGATTTTTTACAAGTTGGCGCGTCAAAAAGCTTTGTGCCATGGCTGCATTCTCATGTGAATTAATCACATCAGACATCATTAATTCTGCTGTCGCCCCCGTGTTCTTTTCTAGGCAACTTTTTAAGAAGCGTACCAGTGCCATTTCCTTTTCAAGGTACTGGTAGCACTTGTCTAACAAAGGCAATGCCTCGCTAATAAAGTCTGGATCCTGCTCTAAAACCTGCTCGAGGACTTTTATTGCATCTTTGTAGTCTTCATTTTGGATGTCGATACGCGCAATCATGAGTGACGCACGTACACATGTTTTGTCCGTGGAGAGCGATTTCTTTAGCAGTTGCCTTGCCGACTTTTCGTTGTCATCCCCCAACGCTTGCATCGCCAGCTCACAGTAGAAGTGGGAGATATCTCGTTTGAGCTTGGTCTTGCCCGACTTCACCAAACGACTCGCCGTATCAATGGCTTTTTCCCATTCTCTGGTTTGTTGGTAGATAGCAAGAAGTTGCTGCAGCGCGAACTGCTTATAATCCGGCTCATCAACGAGTTGGTGGAAGATTTTCTCTGCGCGGTCAAAAAAGCCTGCGACCATATAGTCTTTAGCAAGCTGCTGCAACGCGAGATTACGTTGGTCAATGGTGAGATTTGGACGAGCGATGAGGTTTTGGTGAATACGAATAGCGCGGTCGACCTCTCCGCGTGAACGGAATAGGTTCCCGAGTGCAAGATGTGTATCTATCGTCTCGTTGTCGACTTGAAGCAGCTCAATAAACAGGTCTACTGCTTTGTCAGATTGATCTGACAAAAGTAAGTTCAAGCCTGCGACATATTGTCTTGAAAGATGGTGAGACTGATCCTGTCGACGATGACGAGCATTCCTATTACCCATATACCAGCCATAACCGGCGGCGATTGGTAGTAATAGAAACAACAGCTCAAGCATTTACTGTTATTCCTTAACCGGGTCCGTGCGCAACTTATCGAGTTCTTGGCGCTGCTTATTGACTTGTTTTCTCAACATGGACGCTGACATTTTGGCTTTCAAGTAAAGCAAACCACAAATCAACCAGCCAAGCGCAAATCCAGTGCCAAACACAATGCCAAGTAGCAACGATAATTTGAATTCACCTTGCGCAAGCAGGTAGTTGAAGTTAACCACTTCCTGATTCTGTGTCCCTAACGCCAATGCGACGAGAAAACTCACGACGAGCAATACGATACCAATAATCTTCACTGTCACTCCCTCTTTAAAATTTCCGGCGCACAACAACTAACTGATGAAAAGGTCAGTAACTTGCGAGCCAGTTTATGTGTGATTATGCAGTAATTTGGCTTGTCAGACCATTCTAATAGGCATAAAAAAAACGGCATACGATACGCATGCCGTTTTTTTATTCAGAATCGAATCAACCGTTAAAGGTTAACTCGGTCGCGAAGCTCCTTCCCAGGTTTGAAGTGAGGAACGTACTTGCCGTCCAACTCAACTTTGTCACCTGTCTTTGGATTACGTCCAACTCGAGGAGCGCGATAATGCAAAGAGAAACTACCAAAACCACGAATCTCGATTCTGTCACCTTCCTCGAGTGTAGTGGCCATGTGCTCAAGGATTTCCTTGATGGCATCTTCTACCTGTTTGGCAGAAAGATGGGTTTGTTGACTACACAGTCTTTCGATCAACTCAGACTTCGTCATGATCACCCCGCTTTTAGTATGTTTCTCAACAGTATAACTGTAGAGGAGGAATTTTTCCCCCTCAGTTCACATTAATTATTCGCTTTTCGCAGCTTTGAACGCGTCAGCCATAGCGTTACCGAACGCAGCGTCGTCCGCTTTGTTCAGAGTAGCCATTGCTTCTTGCTCTTCTGCTTCGTCTTTAGCACGTACAGACAGGTTGATTACGCGGTTCTTACGGTCAACACCGGTGAACTTCGCTTCAACTTCGTCGCCAACAGCCAGAACCAGAGTCGCATCTTCAACGCGATCACGTGATGCTTCAGAAGCACGCAGGTAACCTTCAACGCCTTCAGCCAACTCAACAGTTGCGCCTTTAGCGTCAACAGCAGTTACTTTACCCTTAACTACAGCGCCTTTTTTGTTGTCAGCCATGTAGTTGTTGAATGGGTCTTCTTCCATTTGCTTGATGCCCAGTGAGATACGCTCACGCTCAGCATCAACTTGAAGAACAACTGCAGAGATTTCGTCGCCTTTCTTGAAGTCGCGAACTGCGTCTTCGCCTGCAACATTCCAAGAAATGTCAGACAGGTGAACCAGACCGTCGATACCGCCTTCCAGACCGATGAAGATACCGAAGTCAGTGATAGACTTGATCTTACCAGTTACGCGATCGCCTTTGTTTTGCATTTCTGCAAATACTTGCCATGGGTTGTTCTTACATTGCTTCAGACCCAGGCTGATACGGCGACGCTCTTCGTCGATGTCCAGAACCATAACTTCAACTTCATCACCCACGTTAACAACTTTAGATGGGTGAATGTTTTTGTTAGTCCAGTCCATTTCAGAAACGTGTACCAGACCTTCAACGCCTTCTTCGATTTCTACGAAGCAGCCGTAATCAGTCAGGTTAGTTACACGACCAGTCAGTTTGTGACCTTCTGGGTAACGGTTAGCAATTGCTACCCATGGATCTTCGCCAAGTTGCTTCAGACCCAGAGATACGCGAGTGCGGTCACGATCGAACTTCAGAACTTTAACCAGAATCTCGTCACCTACGTTAACGATTTCTGATGGGTGCTTAACGCGTTTCCAAGCCATGTCAGTGATGTGCAGCAGGCCGTCAACACCGCCCAGATCTACGAATGCACCGTAGTCAGTCAGGTTCTTAACGATACCTTTAACTTCCATGCCTTCTTGCAGAGAAGCCAGCAGTTCATCACGCTCAACGCTGCTTTCAGATTCGATAACAGCACGACGAGAAACAACAACGTTGTTGCGCTTCTGGTCTAGCTTGATAACTTTGAACTCCAGCTCTTTGCCTTCCAGGTGAGCAGTGTCACGTACTGGACGAACGTCAACCAGTGAACCTGGTAGGAACGCGCGGATGCCGTTCAGTTCTACAGTGAAGCCACCTTTAACTTTACCGTTGATAACACCGATAACAGTTTCAGCGTCTTCGTAAGCTTTCTCCAGTTGGATCCAAGCTTCGTGACGTTTCGCTTTTTCACGAGACAGTTGAGTTTCACCGAAACCATCTTCGATCGCGTCAAGTGCTACGTCTACTTCAGCACCAACTTCGATTTCTAGTTCGCCAGCAGCGTTTTTGAACTGCTCAGCTGGAATAGAAGACTCAGACTTAAGGCCAGCGTCAACCAGAACGTAACCGTTCTCGATAGCTACTACAGTACCTTTAACGATCGCACCTGGGCGGGTTTCTAGCTCTTTAAGAGACTCTTCAAAGAGTGAAGCAAAAGATTCAGTCATTAATTTGATCTTCAATTTAAACGGCCACGGGTATCCTACCGCGTGGGGTTGATGTTAATGTCGGTCATCATCCTTGCGACCAACGGTTTTCACCGCTGCTTCAAGAAGCAACGGTCAATCTACTTTCAATATAGGCTAATGCCTGCTCCAGCACCTGCTCAATGTTGAGAGAGGTGGAGTCGAGCACCAGCGCATCTTCAGCGGGACGCAATGGCGCAACTGCACGGTTGCGGTCACGATCATCACGTTCCTGAATTTCGCTCAAAAGGCGGTCAAAGTTAACATCTAACCCCTTCAGTTGCAACTGGTTCATACGGCGTAGGGCGCGTTCTTCCGCACTTGCGTCCAGAAAGATTTTCACTTCTGCATGCGGGAATACTACGGTACCCATATCACGACCGTCAGCAACCAGACCAGGGGCTTCCACAAATGCACGCTGACGTCGCAACAATGCTTCGCGGACTCGCGGCAATGCCGCCACTTTAGACGCAGCCATACCTGTTTCTTCTTTACGAAGTTCACCCGATACGTCTTCGCCTTCAAGGATAACTTTTACCAGATCACCTTCGGCTTTAAACTGCACATCTAGGTGCGCAGCCAAAGGAACCAGCGCGTCTTCGGACTCAGTGTCCACACCATGGTGAATAGCAGCTAACGCTAAAACACGGTAAATCGCGCCAGAATCAAGCAAATGCCAGCCCAGCTTCTCTGCTAACAACATGCAAAGCGTACCTTTTCCGGCGCCACTTGGGCCGTCAACGGTAATCACAGGTGCTTGGGTAGACATAGACTTCTCCAAATCGTTTACGTCCGAAGCAGTTAGCGAAACACGACGTACACATCATGTGGTTAACTACTTCGAGGAATCGGGGGCGTATTATAGGGAAGTCTCAATAAAAAAAATAGGTCGGCGACGCGACCTATTTTCTCTTTTTATCACATAGCGGAACGTTAACTTTCCGCAAGTGCTGATAATTTGTCAAAGTAGTCAGGAAAAGTCTTCGACGTACACTTAGGATCGTTAATGGTCACCGGCGTATCACTAAGCGCAACAAGCGAGAAGCACATTGCCATTCGGTGGTCATCATAGGTGTCTATCGCAGCATGTTGAAGGTTTGGCGTGGGAGTGATCGTAATGTAATCTTCACCCTCTTCAACCTCCGCACCTACTTTACGTAACTCCGTCGCCATCGCAGAAAGGCGATCGGTTTCTTTCACTCGCCAATTGTAAACATTACGGATTGACGTGGTTCCCTCAGCAAATAATGCTGCCGTTGCAATGGTCATCGCCGCATCTGGAATATGATTAAAATCTAAATCAACCGCTTTCAGTTCGCCTCGGCGCGCAATGACATAATCATCACCCCATTCAATCTCCGCCCCCATTGCTGCCAACGCATCTGCAAACTGCACATCACCTTGGATGCTTTTCTTACCAATGCCTGTTACTTTGACTTCACCACCTTTGATGGCAGCCGCCGCAAGGAAGTACGATGCAGATGATGCATCACCTTCAACAAGAAAGTCACCCGGTGAAACGTACGTTTGGTTTCCTTTCACATGGAAGGTTTGGTAGTTGTCATTGACAACCTCAACACCAAACTGCGCCATGATATGAAGGGTTATGTCGATGTATGGTTTGGAGACCAAATCGCCTTTGATACGAATGTCTGTGTCACCACTAAACAGTGGTGCAGTCATTAAAAACGCGGTCAGAAATTGGCTCGAGATAGAACCATCAATTTCGACGCTTCCCCCTGCAATGTCTTTGCCCACAATACGCAGTGGCGGGTAGTTTTCATTCTCAAGGTAGCTAACTTGCGCGCCAACATCGCGCATGGCATCTACAAGGTGTCCTATCGGGCGTTCTTTCATACGCGGCTCGCCCGTCAATACATACTCTCCCTTACCAAGGCAGAGTGCGGCAGCCAGTGGACGCATAGCGGTCCCAGCGTTACCTAAAAACAGTTCTAACGGTTCAGATGTATTGAATGCGCCACCTAACCCTTCCACTTCACACTGCGTTTTGTCGTCTGAAAGTCGGTATGTCACACCCAGTTTAGTGAGCGCGTTAAGCATATGACGGATGTCATCGCTATCAAGTAGGTTGGTGAGGCGAGTCGTGCCTTTAGCAAATGCGGCAAGAAGAAGTGCACGGTTAGAAACACTCTTTGAGCCTGGGAGATTAACTTCACCGTTAATCTTAGAAATGGGTTGTAATGTCAACTGCTCCATCTGAACTTCGTGATTCCTTATTGTTTCGTAACCCGAGAGTAACGAAAAAGCAGCCAAGTCGCTACCCTCAGCTGCTCTGATGTGCTGTTTTCTTCCTTTTTACGACTCAGTGAGTTAGCGCGTCATTTTCTTCACGAAGACAACGACGAAGAGGGCAATTGTAAAACTCCCAGTGAAAGCTTCTGTTGCTGCGACAAGCCGCGACATTCCTATCGGAATAAAGTCGCCGTAACCTAAGGTTGTAAAGGTAACAACGCTGTAATACAGACAATCTGAAAATGCCCAAAAGTTGCCTTCGATTGTCTGGGTTGCGGCATAACCTACATATTCACCCGCATACTGGATACCCATATAAAAGTAGATAATTGCGCAAAGCAGAATGAGAGCAAGCGAGAAGAATATGACACGAATGGGACTTTCTCCGTAGCCACAGAACAAATCTACTGTCTTAGACATGGCCCGTTGTGTCGAATACATGGGCATCTGAAAACGCCTCATGGTCAGCTCTTTTTGTAAGAAATAGCCTGCCATCGTAAAAATACCCTGCGCTTCAGACGCTTTACGCAAATCCCGATAGATTTCCTCGGACTGCTCAAAAAGATCAAGCGCCTTCTCCATGTCCCGTTTTTTTTCTGCCTGACGGCCTTCCTCTTCCTGTTGAAGAGTATTGCCTATTTTAATGTTGTCGATTTTGGTGTCAGTGAGCTTCACGCCGAGTAAATTGCAATTGATAAAGCTAGCACAGTGGATATTGGCATCGTGAAGATCGGCTTTCATCAAACTGCCATGATCAAATTTCGCATTAAACAGGTGTGCGTTGGTCATGTTGGAGCGATAGAAGTTGGCATAACTCAGATCGTATCCGCCTCCCGCTCCATGTTTCACCAAGTTCACATCTTGTAGGTCAGCCCGCTTCACAATAATGCCCCTTAGCTGCCCGCCACTTTTCGCGTACGCTTCGAGACGCAATTTGACATCCGCACCATCCTTTGGCGCATTTTCGTCATGCCAAAAGCAAAACCCCGACTCTCCCGCTATCTCGCTACATTTGTGTGCGGTGCCATCAGGATCGAGGTACTGACAGCAAGATTGAGCGTGGCTGTCATTTCCGAGTGTACTGTTTTGATGCTCGTTTTCCGCAGAAGTCCCAGAGGGCGCGGTGTTAAAATTGGTGGAATCTGAATGGTTTGACATAACGACACCTCCAATTTCTCAGTATAGAAACAGGTTGCCGAAAGTGAGAGGTAGGGATGAGGTTATATGAAAGAAAAAAGGGCAAGAGTGCGTGCCTCCTGCCCTTTTTATTGGCAAAAACTTATTGAATGTCTTCTTTATTGTCTTCGATTGGCAGGACCAAATTCAGAATAATGGCGGTCAAACCACCCGCTGCCATTCCTGAAGACAGAATGTTTTTAATCCATTCAGGCATAAATTGCAGGATTTCAGGTTTTTGTGCGATACCTAGTCCCATAGAGAAAGACAACGCCATAATCAGAATCGCACGGCGGTTAAGCTCACAGCGTGAAATGATACGAATGCCTGACGCTGCAATGGTACCGAACATCACGATCGTCGCCCCACCAAGCACGGGCTCAGGGATAAGCTGTACAAGCGTTGCAACCCCTGGCAACAAACCAAGAATGACCAACATACCCGCCACGAAATACCCAATGTATCGACTCGCGACACCCGTAAGCTGGATGATGCCATTGTTTTGACTAAACGTAGAGTTCGGGAAACTGTTCAACACAGCAGCCAAAGCGGAGTTAACACCGTCGGCCAGCACGCCGCCTTTAATTCGACGCATGTATACCGGGCCAGATACTGGCTGTTCTGATGTTTCCGATGTCGCGGTGATGTCGCCAATCGCTTCCAGTGACGTCACTAAGAACACAATAATCAATGGCACTAACAAACCCACATCAAATGATAGGCCGTATTGCATCGGAATCGGCACCGCAAAGAATTCTACATCGCTTGCTGGCGAAGTGTTCACCATACCTAGCGCAAACGCTATCAAGGTGCCGACCGTCATCGCGATAACAATCGACGATACACGAAGGTAAGGGTTGTTGATGCGATTAAGCAGAACAATAACACCCAGCACTGAGCCAGCCAGAAGAAGGTTTTTCGGGTCGCCAAAAGTACCACTTTCAATGGCTGCATAGCCGCCACCCATAGAGGTCAAACCTACTTGGATAAGTGTCAGACCAATCAAGGTAACAACAATACCGGATACGAGTGGCGTGATAACGCGCTGCGCATGTTCAAGAACGCGGCTCAAGAAGATTTCTGTCATTGACGCCACCATGATGG
This sequence comes from Enterovibrio qingdaonensis, assembly GCF_028683135.1. GTDB lineage: Bacteria > Pseudomonadota > Gammaproteobacteria > Enterobacterales > Vibrionaceae > Enterovibrio > Enterovibrio qingdaonensis. The sequence continues at coordinate 37,242 of NZ_JAJUBB010000007.1, read as the reverse complement.
TACCGAAAATAGCAGCCATCATCGTTTCGACTGTTGCACCGCCCGCTTTCATCGCAAGGCCAGCACCAATAATAGGACCTAAAAAGTTAAAGCTGGTGCCTTGAATCGACAGAAGGCCTGATCCCAGTGGACCAAAGGTACGAATTTGAATAAGCGACGCTAAGCCAGATGCAAATAATGACATGCTGACAATGGTATTGGTGTCAGACGCTGGCAGGCCCAAGGTTTGGCAAATGATCAGTGAAGGCGTAACCACAGCGACGAACATCGCCAGTAAGTGTTGGACAGCCGCAAACAATGTCTGTGGAAGTGGCGGTCTGTCGTCCAGACGATAAACCAATTCAGACGAGCGAGCTTTTTCGTTAGTGTGAGAAAGAGTCATGGCAAAAGTACCTGTAAAAGTCGCATTCCTCAATGCGCTGACTGGGCATTGGGCTGTCAAAAAGCCTTGTTCTGTTATTGCTGTTACTCAGAGCTTAGAGACGATAAAGCGATGGTGGAGAAGGAAATTTTTCGCCATTTTAGAACTGAAAAAACAAAAAGCAATCGTTTGCGGCAAACGCTTGCGTCAACTGGTCACACAATAACCACATTTAACACAGGGAGAACATAAGCAACAAAAATTTCATCACTTCTGTATACTTTGACTGGTCTGATGAGAAAGGAGGTCCGAGTGTCCGATACCCCAATACTCCATGAAATCGATGGTTACATCCAAACCATATACCTTGCCGAATATCAAAAGGGATTAATGCTGCTCGACGGTTGCAGCCGCGCCGATGTTGGGGTCGTGCTGTCATACATTGCACACTCACTTGACCGTCCCATTGAGGATTTGAAATGGATTGTCGTGACCCATATGCACCCCGATCACGCAGGAGGAGCTCACCGACTGCGTAGCATTACGGGGTGTCAAATCGCGACAGGCGTTGCAACTGACGAATGGTATCGCGGCATAGATGGCATCATGATGCATTGGACGGATATTGCGCTGGCTAAATGGATGGCGAAACGCATGGGGAAAACGCCCAAACGGGTTTGGTACGATCGTCGTTTGCACGCTGACCTTTACCTAAAGGACGGGGATACTTTACCTGGCTTTTCCGATTGGAAAGTACTCGAAACCCCCGGACACACCGACAGAGACATTTCACTCCATCACCCAGCGATGAGCACAATTTACGTGGCTGATTTAATGGTGACGGTAAAAGGGCGGTTTATTCCCCCTTTCCCTGTCTTCTACCCGAACCGTTACAGAGAATCACTTGCCAAAGTGTTTTCACTCCAAGCCGAGTCCATCATGCTGGCGCACGGGGGAAGAGTCTCGCCGACGCAAGAAGACATTCAATTTCTAACGAATAAAATTCCAAAGAGGCCAGTGACGCATTGGCGTTCGGTTAAAACCAAATTGAAAAAGCTGGTAGGCATTTAGTCGGTACAAAAAAGCCGTCTTGCGACGGCTTTGGATTACATTTCTTTTAAACGCTTACGCGTTGTTCGCTTCAAATTCTTTCATAAAGCCAACAAGTGCTTGCACACCTTCTAACGACATCGCGTTGTAAATAGAAGCGCGCATACCACCAACATCACGGTGACCTTTCAGTGCCTTCAGGCCTAATGCGTCAGATTCCGCTAGGAACTTTTCATCCAATTCTGGGTTCGCCAGTTGGAATGGCACGTTCATCAAGGAGCGGTTATCTGGGTGAATGTTATTCACGTAGAACGATGACGAATCAATGAAGTCATAAAGCAGTGCTGCTTTCTCTTCATTTTTCTTCTGCATCGCTTCAACACCACCCTGCTCTTTCAGCCACTTGTAGACTTCACCTGCCAAGTACCAACCAAATGTTGGTGGTGTGTTGAACATCGATTCTTTGTCTACCAGCGTCTTGTAGTTCAGGATGTTAGGTAAATAGTCTTTCGCTTTACCTAGCAAATCATCACGAACAATCACCAGCGTAATACCCGCGGGACCGATGTTCTTCTGCGCGCCCGCATAAATGACGCCGTATTGTGAAACGTCGATTGGGCGAGACAAAATGGTCGACGACATATCAGCAACGATAGGCTTACTCGTTTCTGGCAAGTCGCGGATTTCTATACCGTCGATGGTTTCATTAGGGCAGAAGTGAACGAATGCCGCATCGCTGCTCAGTTTCCAACTTTTCGCTGGCAGTACTGCGCGCTTACCGTCAACTTCGGTTTTCACGTTCACGACATTCGGCGTACAGTATTTTTTCGCTTCTTGAACAGCACTTGCCGCCCAGTAACCACCATCGATATAGTCAGCAATGGTGTTGTTACCCAGAAGGTTCATTGGCACTGCAGCAAATTGTGCACGTGCACCACCTTGGGCATAAAGAACGTGGTAGTTGTCAGGGATAGACAGCAATTCACGGAGGTTTTTCTCAGCGTCAGCAACAACAGCTAAAAATGGCTTCCCGCGATGCGATACTTCCATTACGGACGTACCGGACCCGTTCCAGTCAGTCAATTCTGCTTGAACTTTTGCCAGAACAGCCTCAGGCAACATTGCCGGGCCAGCCGAGAAGTTATAGACCTTTTCCATGATTTCAGAATGCTCCTGCGTTTTATCGCTTATTTATGATGTTCTAATTTAATCTGTGCGTACGACCTGTTAACGACCGCTCACTAAACCGATGCTAAGCCTGCGTAGCGCAAAATATGCTCATTTTGTTTTATCACCTTTTGGACATGATTGAAACGACAATTCGCGTTCTCATTCTGCCTTATTTAGAAAGGTGATAAAAAAAACGCAGCCAATGCTGCGTTTTTTATACCTAAAGTCCGAATGCGCAGAGAATTACTCTTCGCTGTCGTCTTCTTTTGGTGCTTCGTCAGAAGAATCTGGCTTGGTTTCAGCCGTTGCTTCCGCAGGTGCTTCTGTCGTTGACTCTTCACCCTCTTCCAATGGCAGGATTTCTTCATCCGGCTCATCGATACGTTGAAGGCCAACCACTTTCTCACCTTCGCTTGTACGGATAAGCGTAACACCTTGGGTATTACGGCCAACTTGGCTTACTTCCGCAACACGCGTACGAACCAGAGTACCACCATTGGTGATCATCATGAATTCGTCGCCAGCTTCAACTTGAACCGCGCCGACAACACAACCGTTACGCTCAGAGACCTTAATCGACACAACACCCTGTGTTGCACGGCTCTTCGCTGGGTATTCACTCAGTTCAGTACGCTTACCGTAACCATTTTCAGTTACTGTCAGTACATCACCGTCGTTGTGAGGAACGATCAGAGAAACAACTTTGTCGTTTTCTGGCAGTTTAATACCACGAACACCTGCTGCGGTACGACCCATGCCACGTACCTGTCCTTCGTTAAAGCGAACAACTTTGCCCGATTTCGAGAACAGCATGATGTCGTTATCACCCGTTGTGATATCTACACCAATCAGCGAGTCATTTTCACGCAAGTTAACTGCAATGATACCTGCGCTACGAGGACGGCTGAAGTCAGTCAGCGGCGTCTTCTTAACGGTACCGTCACCGGTTGCCATAAAGACAAACTTGTCAGCTGCATATTCTTTCACAGGCAGAATCGCAGTGATGCGTTCGTCTTGCTCCAGCGGAAGCAGGTTAACAATTGGTTTACCACGCGCCGTACGCGAAGCCAACGGCAGTTGGTAAACTTTCAGCCAGTACATACGACCACGGCTTGAGAAACACAAAATAGTATCGTGTGTATTCGCTACCAGAAGACGCTCAATGTAGTCTTCTTCTTTCATGCGCGTCGCTGACTTACCTTTACCACCACGACGTTGCGCTTCGTAATCAGTCAGAGGCTGATACTTCACGTAACCTTCGTGAGACAAGGTAACAACAACGTCTTCCTGATTGATCAGGTCTTCGATGTCGATGTCTGCACTTGCTGCAGTGATTTCAGTGCGACGCTCATCGCCGTAACCGTCACGAACCGCTTCTAGCTCTTCCGTGATGACTTCCATCAAACGCTCAGGGCTAGATAGGATAAGCATCAGCTCACCGATCAATGTCAGCAGCTCTTTGTACTCATCAAGAATCTTTTCGTGTTCAAGACCCGTCAGTTTGTGCAGACGCAGATCCAAGATTGCTTGCGCTTGTTGTTCAGTCAGGTAGTACTTACCGTCACGAACACCAAACTCGTCTTCCAACCACTCAGGACGCGCAGCGTCAACGCCAGTCGCTTCTAGCATTGCAGCTACAGAACCAAGGTCCCAACCGCGTTTTTGTAGTTCTTCACGAGCAATCGCAGGGGTTTGAGCGTTGCGGATCATTTCGATGATTTCATCGATATTCGCCAGAGCAATCGCCAGACCTTCAAGGATATGTGCACGATCACGTGCTTTACGCAGTTCGTAAATAGTACGACGTGTCACCACTTCACGGCGGTGATTCACAAAGCACTTCAGCATATCCTTCAGACCAAACAAACGTGGCTGGTTATTATCCAGCGCAACCATGTTGATACCAAAAGAGGTCTGCAGTTGCGTTTGCGCATATAGGTTGTTGAGGATTACCTCACCTACTGCATCACGCTTACATTCAACAACGATGCGCATGCCGTCTTTATCTGACTCATCACGCAGTGCGCTGATACCTTCGATCTTCTTATCTTTCACCAGCTCCGCGATCTTCTCGATCAAGCGCGCTTTGTTAACCTGATAAGGGATTTCAGTAACAACGATCGTTTCTTTACCGTTCTTCTCGACTTCGATCTCTGCGCGTGAGCGAAGATAGATCTTACCGCGACCGGTACGGTATGCGTCTTCAATACCTTTACGGCCATTGATCATCGCAGCGGTAGGGAAGTCTGGACCCGGAATATGCGTCATCAGCTCTTCAATGCTGATGTCTTCATTTTCGATATACGCCAAACAACCATTAATGACTTCTGTCAGGTTGTGAGGAGGAATATTGGTCGCCATACCTACGGCAATACCGGAAGAACCGTTTACCAGCAGGTTAGGAATTCGGGTAGGCATGACCTCTGGAATTTGTTCTGTACCGTCGTAGTTTGGAACAAAATCAACGGTTTCTTTATCCAGATCAGCCAGCAATTCGTGGGCGATTTTCGCCATACGAACTTCGGTATAACGCATCGCCGCAGCAGAGTCGCCGTCGATAGAACCGAAGTTGCCTTGACCATCAACCAGCATGTAACGCAGCGAGAACGGCTGTGCCATACGGACAATGGTGTCGTAAACAGCGCTGTCACCGTGTGGGTGGTATTTACCGATCACATCGCCGACAACACGGGCAGATTTTTTGTATGCTTTGTTCCAGTCATTGCCTAGTACATTCATCGCGAAAAGAACGCGGCGGTGTACTGGCTTCAGACCATCACGCACATCAGGAAGAGCACGACCCACGATAACTGACATCGCGTAGTCGAGATATGAGCTTTTCAGCTCCTCTTCAATATTGACGGGCGTGATCTCTTTAGCAAGATCGCTCATGGAGCCAATATCCCTCAGGTAAGTATGTCAAAGTTGACTACGTGCAAGACAGCGAGAATACCATAAAAACCCGCCATTAGTCACAGCCTAAACCCGAGATAAATCACGAAATACTCTTATTTTGGCCCTCTAAAGGCCAACAGGGCGAAAAAATGCTCAACTTCAAGGTGGAGGTCGCGTTTTTCATTTGAGGCTCTCACAGACGCATCTGGAAAACCATTTGAAGCAACCTCTCTAAAATTGCCCAGATCACAAATCAACATGTAACAACTTTGATACACATGGAATGCGAAGCCGATCCCAATGCCCATAGTATTTGTAAGTGAAAATGCTACAGACACATTTCGTGTTTGTAAGGGGGACGCTATGTTATATCAGGCAATCAATGCATTGGGCATGGCGATCATTATCGGTAAATACACGTTATTAGGTCTGCTCGCAGCAATTACGCTGGCTGGCGCAGCATAAATTTTATTATCGATAATTTCGCTAACTGGAGTCACTCTAACCGGGGGTGAAAACCTCCGGTTTTGCTGTTTTCAATCTTTCCTCTCCCCCGCTCGCGCAAACTTCTGTATATTCCAACCAATAAGTTAAACACTTTTTAGGGATAAGTAGTCGATGACATCTCCACGCAATGTCGACCCAGCAGAAATCAAAAAATTTGAAGATATGGCTTCGCGCTGGTGGGACTTAGAAGGCGAATTTAAGCCTCTGCACCGCATCAACCCATTACGTTTAAATTACGTTATCGCCGAAAGTAATGGAATTTTCGGCAAGAAGGTTCTGGATGTTGGTTGTGGCGGCGGCATACTTGCAGAAAGCATGGCACGTGAAGGCGCACTCGTAACTGGTCTCGACATGGGTAAAGAACCTTTAACTGTTGCGCGTCTACATGCATTGGAAACAGGTACTGACGTTTCATATATCCAATGTACTGCTGAAGAGCACGCTGAATCCCACGCACAGCAATACGACGTCGTCACGTGCATGGAAATGCTAGAGCATGTGCCAGACCCGGCCTCTGTTATTGCGTCATGTGCAAAACTCGTGAAACCAGGTGGACATGTCTTTTTCTCCACACTAAATCGCAATGTGAAATCTTGGCTATTTGCGATTGTGGGTGCTGAACACCTGATGAAAATCGTACCGAAAGGCACGCATGACCATCAGAAATTCATCCGACCATCTGAACTTCTGCGCATGATTGATGCTACATCGTTACAAGAAAAGCACATGACGGGGCTGCACTATAACCCCCTTACCGATCATTATTGGCTTTCACCTCGTAATGTTGATGTGAACTACATCGTTCATACCCAATGCCCGGCGTAACCGGGCATTTTTTTCCAAGCTAAAGTAACAACGAGCAGGATCTCACGATGAAAGGACGCATCAACGCCGTACTGTTTGATTTGGATGGCACCTTACTTGATACGGCACCAGATATGGCAAACGCCGCCAATCAGGTACTAATAGAGCATGGGCTAACCCCTTTATCAAAAGCACAAATACAGGCCAATACCAGTCATGGTGCTAGAGGGCTCCTACGTGCAGGATTCGGTAAAGAGATTGAAGGGAAAGATGTAGACGCACTGCGACTAATGTTTCTTAAACATTATGAAAAGGACATCTGTCGTGCTACCAGCATGTACTCTGGTGTACCTGAGCTACTGCAAGCCCTAACTAAACAGTCGATCCCATGGGGGATTATGACAAATAAGCCCGGCTATCTAACTCACCAACTGCTGACCTATTTCCCTGATTTACAAAACGCTCAAGCACTTGTCTGTGCCGACACCTTGCCCGTTGCAAAGCCTCATCCTGAACCACTGATTCTTAGTGCTGAACGTCTTGGCGTCACCCCTGAATCCTGTATCTATATTGGTGATATACAAAACGATATCGTCGCGGCAAAGGCAGCTGGCATGTATTCAGCGGTAGCGTCTTGGGGATATATATCGACAACCACCGACCCGCTCGATTGGGAGGCAGATCTTATTTTTAACAATATTGAAAAGGTTCTGTCATTATTCTGATCTTTATCACAACCCATTTGTGCATAAAACAACCGATGATCAATAGCTTAAGCTGAATCACCCTTTCGATTCTCAAGCAAGAAAAATAAATTTTTTAATTTCTCAAAACCACCCAAAAAGATTTGCTTTTTCCTATGCTATTGGCTTGATTGGCATATCAGGGTTAGTAAACACTAACGTTTGTTTTAAATCCCCAAGATATCCACAGATAACGCTATCAGCAGTAACTTGCATTATCTCCCACCCAACACTATCTTGTTACCAAAGTCAGTCGAAGACCCTATATGTAGTGTTTCGACACACAAGTCATAATTTTAATATTGATCACAAATCTGCCTTGTATTTTGTGAAATTCACAAAAACACGTCTTCAGGCATGGAAATACCGGGAACAAGATAAATGAACCAACAACTCACTGTTCAAAAACGAAGTGGCGCGAAGGAAAACATAGATTTAGACAAAATCCACCGAGTCATTACTTGGGCTGCTGAAGGCCTAGATAATGTTTCTGTTTCTCAAGTAGAACTCCGCTCACATATCCAGTTCTACGACGGTATCAAAACTGAAGACATTCACGAAACCATCATCAAAGCAGCGGCAGATCTTATCTCCGAACAGACGCCCGACTACCAGTACCTCGCTGCTCGCCTCGCCGTGTTCCATCTGCGCAAGAAGGCATATGGTCAGTTTGAACCACCAACGCTGGGTGACCATGTTCGTAACATGATTGACATGGGCAAATACGACAAACATATTATCGAAGACTACACTGCAGAAGAGTTAGACGTTCTCGATAGTTATATCGATCACTGGCGTGATATGAACTTTTCTTACGCTGCTGTTAAGCAGTTGGAAGGTAAATATTTGGTACAGAACCGCGTTACTGGTGAAATCTACGAAAGTGCGCAGTTTTTGTACATTATGGTCGCTGCATGTTTGTTCGCCAATTACCCGAAAGAAACCCGACTTGATTACATCCGACGTTTTTATGATGCGGTGTCACAATTCAAGATCTCGCTACCAACACCCATCATGTCAGGCGTACGTACACCAACCCGTCAGTTCAGTTCCTGTGTGCTGATTGAGTGTGATGACAGCTTAGATTCAATTAACGCAACGGCAAGTGCGATTGTTCGTTACGTAAGCCAACGAGCAGGTATTGGTATCAATGCGGGTCGTATTCGTGCGTTGGGTAGCCCTATTCGCGGCGGCGAAGCGTTCCATACCGGTTGTATCCCATTCTACAAGTATTTCCAAACAGCGGTTAAATGCTGTTCACAAGGCGGTGTTCGCGGTGGAGCAGCAACCCTGTTTTACCCAATCTGGCACCGTGAAGTTGAAAACTTGCTGGTGTTGAAAAACAACCGTGGCGTTGAAGAGAACCGTGTTCGTCACATGGACTACGGTGTTCAAATCAACAAACTGATGTACACGCGCCTCATCAAAGGTGGAAACATTTCACTGTTCTCGCCTTCAGATGTGCCAGGTTTGTACGATGCATTCTTCGCGGACCAAGACGAGTTTGAGCGTCTGTACAACCAGTATGAAGAAGACACTTCAATCAAGCGTCAAACTGTAAAAGCCATTGAACTGTTCTCTTTGATGATGCAAGAGCGCGCTTCTACGGGTCGTATTTACATCCAGAACGTGGATCACTGTAATACTCACAGCCCATTCGACCCGCAGGTGGCTCCAATTCGCCAGTCAAATCTATGTCTGGAAATTGCACTACCGACCAAGCCTCTGACAAACGTTGAAGATGACCAAGGCGAAATCGCGTTGTGTACCCTGTCAGCGTTCAACCTAGGTGCCATCAAAGAGCTTGATGAGCTCGAAGACTTGGCTGATTTGACTATCCGTGCGCTGGATTCATTACTGGATTACCAAGATTATCCGCTCCCTGCTGCGCGTAAAGCGACAATGAACCGCCGTACTCTAGGTGTGGGTGTCATTAACTTTGCTTATTACCTCGCGAAGAACGGTGTACGTTACTCAAATGGCAGCGCAAACGGACTTACTCACCGCACGTTTGAAGCCATTCAGTACTACCTGCTGAAAGCGTCTGTCGGCTTGGCAAAAGAGCAAGGTGCTTGTCCATCGTTCAACGAAACGACATATGCGAAAGGCGTCCTACCAATCGATACCTACAAGCGTGACTTGGACGCGATCTGCGATGAGCCACTCCACTACGATTGGGAAACGCTTCGCCAAGAGATCGTCGAACATGGTTTGCGTAACTCAACGTTGTCAGCATTGATGCCGTCTGAGACCTCTTCGCAAATTTCGAACGCCACCAATGGTATTGAACCGCCGCGCGGTTATGTATCGGTCAAAGCGTCTAAAGATGGCATCCTTAAGCAGGTCGTTCCGGAGTTTGAGAAATACAAAGATAACTATGAGTTGCTATGGAGCCTCGAATCAAACGATGGTTACCTCCAACTCGTTGGTATTATGCAGAAGTTCATCGACCAAGCGATCTCGGCGAACACCAACTATGACCCTAGCAAGCAGCCAGGCGGTAAAGTGCCTATGAAACTGCTGATGAAAGATCTGCTTACTGCTTACAAACTGGGTGTCAAAACGCTGTACTACCACAACACTCGTGATGGTGCAGATGATGCACAACAAGACCTAGCAGCAGAAGATGATGGCTGCGCAGGCGGTGCATGTAAAATCTAATTCAACATCCTAGAGGGAGCAATGCTCCCTCTAAACGGTTAACTTTTTCACGGCGTATTGATAGCAATGGCTTACAGCACTTTCTCTAAACAAAACAACAATCCCCTAAAAGAACCTATGTTCTTTGGTCAGCCAGTGAACGTTGCTCGCTATGACCAGCAAAAATATGAAATTTTTGAAAAGCTGATCGAAAAGCAACTCTCCTTTTTCTGGCGTCCTGAAGAAGTGGATGTCTCTGGCGACCGCATTGACTACGCCAACTTGCCTGAACATGAAAAGCATATATTTATCAGTAATCTGAAGTACCAGACGCTGTTGGACTCCATCCAAGGCCGCAGCCCAAATGTGGCACTGCTTCCTCTGGTATCTATCCCTGAATTAGAAACATGGATAGAGACATGGTCATTCTCTGAAACTATCCATTCTCGTTCTTATACTCACATCATTCGCAACATCGTCAACAACCCATCTCTGGTGTTTGACGACATTGTTGTAAATGAACAAATCATCAAACGCGCGGATGATATTGCAGGTTATTACGACGATTTAATTCAAGCTACTGGCGACTACCATCGCTTAGGTGAAGGTGAACACAACATCAATGGCGAAACGGTGGTTGTGTCACTGCGTGAGTTAAAAAAGAAACTCTACGTCTGCCTGATGTCAGTTAACGCGTTAGAAGCCATTCGTTTCTATGTCAGCTTCGCCTGTTCTTTCGCATTTGCAGAACGTGAACTGATGGAAGGTAATGCCAAAATCATCAAGCTGATTGCTCGCGACGAAGCCCTTCACCTAACCAGCACCCAACACATGTTGAATATTCTGCGCGGCGGTGAAGACGACCCAGAAATGGCAGAAATCGCTAAAGAGTGTGAACAGCAGTGTTTTGATTTGTTCAAAGCGGCCGCAGAGCAAGAAAAAGAGTGGGCAGAGTACCTGTTCAAAGATGGCTCGATGATCGGCTTAAACAAAGACATTTTGTGTCAGTACGTTGAATATATTACTAACCTGCGCATGTCTGCGGTAGGTCTGAAGCAAGCGTATGCGGGGGCTAACCAAAACCCAATTCCTTGGATTAATGCTTGGCTGTCTTCTGACAACGTTCAAGTTGCCCCTCAGGAAGCTGAAATCAGCTCATACCTAGTCGGTCAAATCGACAACGATGTTGATGTTGATGACTTAGGTGACTTTGAACTATGAGCCGAATCACTATCACAGTGAACGGTCAATCGCTGGTGGGTAACACCCACCAGCCCTTGCTTGAGCAATTAGAGCAAGCTGGGCTACAACCCGAATTTCAATGCCGAAATGGTGTGTGTGGCGCATGCCGCTGCAAGCTGCAAAAAGGCAGTGTGTCTCAGCAAGACACAATGGCTTATCTTGCAGCCGGAGAAATACTCACTTGCAGCGCGATACCGGCACAGAACATCGAATTAGATTTCGATTATCAAGTTTCATTTGTAGCAAGAAAAGCCGTGAACCTTTGACTCAGGTTCACGGCGCTTTTTTTGTCTAGCCAAACAGACTCTTCCCCAGCAAACACAATGAGTTCCTTGAACTACATCAGAAAAAATATCACGTAACCCCTTTCGCGTTATTCACCATTCCCACCTATAAATCCAAATTTATTCGCCAGACATGATTAGTTAATCAATATATACCTCTTCCATATCTTATTTATAAGACATTTTATCAAGCTAAGATTTCATCCTAAAACTAAGGCAATTCTTAATCGTTGTTCCTACTATACCTACAGGTGCTTCACCCGTTTTTAGATCCTCTCTATTCGAAGGCACATTAAGGAGCAACACTTATGGGACTGCATTATAAAAACCAAAATGGTTTGGAAGCTGAAGACCTCTATGAAGAAGTCCTCTCCCAAACCCAGCTACCAAAATTCGCCCTACCTAAAGAAAGTCAGCCCGCAGACCTCGTCGCACAGATGCTAAAAGACGAGCTACTGATGGATGGGAATGCTCGACAGAACCTCGCTACATTTTGCTCTACCTGGATGGAACCCAGTGTTCATGAACTCATGGATGTCTGTATCGACAAAAACATGATCGATAAAGACGAATATCCTCAAACTGCTGAGATCGAAGCTCGCTGTGTCCACATCCTCGCTAAATTGTGGAATAGCCAAGAAAGTGAAACCACGGTTGGCTGTTCAACCACTGGCTCCTCGGAAGCCGCGATGCTGGGCGGTTTGGCCATGAAGTGGCGTTGGCGTCAAAAGCGCGAAGCGCAAGGACTCCCTACAGACAAACCCAACTTAGTGTGCGGTCCCGTACAAATTTGCTGGCATAAGTTTGCGCGCTACTTCGACGTCGAAATGCGCGAAATCCCCCTAGATGGCGATGAAGTTTGTATGAACCCAGACAAACTCATGCAATATGTCGATGAAAATACCATTGGCGTTGTACCAACTCTCGGCGTGACTTACACCTGTGTATTTGAACCTGTCGAAGCTATCTCCAATAAACTCGATGAACTGCAAGCCTCTACAGGCCTAGATGTCCCTATTCATGTTGATGGTGCGTCAGGCGGTTTTATCGCTCCCTTTATTAACCCAGAATTGAAATGGGATTTCCGCTTACCGCGTGTCGTTTCCATCAACAGTTCAGGTCATAAATATGGTCTCGCTCCTCTCGGTGTGGGCTGGGTTGTATGGCGCGATGAACAACACCTGCCAGATGAATTGGTATTCAATGTCGATTACCTTGGCGGCAACATGCCAACATTCGCCCTTAATTTTTCCCGACCTGGCGGACAGATCGTCGCCCAATATTACAACTTCCTACGGTTAGGTTTTGATGGCTACAAAGGCATCCAAGAAAGCTGCTTGAAAACCGCACAATGGCTGGCAGATGAAATTGCGAAAATTGGTCCATTTGATCTGTTTTATGATGGCCGCGGCGGATTACCCGCACTAAGTTACAGCCTGAAAGAAGGGGACTGGGGATTTACCCTCTACGACCTGTCCGATCGAATGCGCATGCGCGGTTGGCAAATTGCCTCTTACCCATTGCCAGGTAACCGACAAGATACGGTTATTCAGCGCATCATGATCCGCCATGGCGTAAGTCTTGATATGGCCGCTCTGATGTTAGAAGACCTCAAACGTTGCGTTGAGTACTTCAAGCAGTACCCCCAAGTGCATTCCGGTGCAACGTCTTCATTCCACCACGGTTAACCCGCTCTTCGCCCAAGAAAAGTTAGTTTTGCATTTATCCCTGTCTGGCCGCTCGCTCGACGGTCAGACATACTTGCAGGAACAAGAAAGATGAATAAGAAATCGCCTTCTAACAGCAGCCTCAAGCAAGCTGGAAAAATCAGTGTCGCTACCTTTGCCATCATGAACGTGGTAGCCGTTGTCAGCCTTCGTGGCTTACCCGCCGAAGCCGAGTACGGACTCAGTTCGGTGTTTTACTATGTCTTTGCTGCGGTGTTCTTTTTAGTGCCCGTGTCTTTGGTCGCCGCCGAATTAGCAACCGGTTGGCCAGAAAAGGGCGGTATTTTCCGCTGGGTCGGTGAAGCGTTTGGCCCTCGCCTTGCCTTCATTTCAATGTTTTTGCTTTTCGTTCAAGTCTGCGTGTGGTTTCCAACGGCCTTAACGTTCGGTGCAGTGTCTCTCGCCTTTATCGGTCCAGATCAGACATTTGATGCTGCGTTGTCGCAGAATAAATTCTTTGTGCTCGCCATCGTGCTCGCCATCTATTGGTTTGCGACGTTTGTGGCGTTCAAAGGAGTCTCTGCGTTTACCTTGCTGTCCAAATGGGGCGGTATCATTGGTACCATTATCCCTGCCATTATCCTGATCATATTAGGGTTTTCGTTCTACTTCAGCGGCGCAAAAATTCAGATTGATTTGTCATGGTCACAACTGGTACCAGACTTCTCAAACTTCAATAATGTCGTACTCGCCGCCAGCATATTCTTGTTCTATGCCGGTATGGAAATGAACGCTATTCACGTAAAAGACCTCGAGAACCCCACCCGCTCATACCCATTGGCAATCGGTATGGCTGCATTGGGGACTGTCGTGATCTTTATCCTTGGTACGTTGGCGATCGCGTTCGTGATCCCAAGCGCAGACATTAACCTCACACAAAGCCTGCTTGTCGCCTACTTTGACATGTTCAAATGGGCAGGCCTCGGCTTCCTCGCCCCCATCATGGCCATTTGTCTCGCAATCGGTGTTCTGGCGGGTATCGTGACATGGGTTGCGGGGCCATCAACGGGTCTGCTTGAGGTAGCGAAAGCCGGTTACATGCCTCGCTTCTGGCAGCACACCAACAAAAACGGCATGGCAACACATATCCTTCTGGTACAAGGTATTATTGTCAGCTTCTTGGCCATTACCTTCGTCGTGCTCCCATCCGTAGAAGCGGCGTATCAGATCCTCAGCCAACTTGCGGCCGTTATCTATCTAACCTTGTATATGCTGATGTTCTCCGCTGCGATATACCTGCGTTTCAGCCAGCCTAATCGTCCTCGTCCCTACCGCGTACCGGGCGGTAAAAACGGCCTGTATGTCATTGCTGGTATAGGTTTCACAGCATCGCTGACTGCGTTTGCGTTCAGCTTCATTCCCCCAAGCCAAATCGCCGTTGGCAGCCCAACCGTGTTCATTTCACTGCTGGTTGGCTTAACACTGCTGTTTATCGCAATTCCGCTAGTCATTTACGCAGTGAGAAAGCCCCACTGGCGTGACGAAAACTCAGATTTTGCGCCATTCACTTGGCAAATCGAAGGCGTTCACCCTGGCTTGCAGAATCACTCTGACAAGCACACGCCGCAAGTCACAGAAAGCCACCAAAACAACCAAGGAGGCAACGCATGAACTCGATGCCTAACACCACTGAATTGCAAGCACTGGTTGATGAAACGTATACCTTGTTCCATAGCCTTCCGGGCGGTGAGAACGCAAGTTACATTCCCTACTTAGACTCCGTACCGTCTGCACTTTCCGCCTTGGTCGTCGTGACGGCTGACGGTCAGGTGTTCCAAGCGGGTCAAAGTGACTATGGGTTTGCCATCGAGTCTATTTCCAAAGTCGCTACCCTCGGCTTGTTGATGGAAGATGTTGGGCCTGAAGAAGTGAGAGAGAAAATTGGTGCCGAGCCAACAGGCCTGCCGTTCAACTCCGTGCTCGCACTTTGCGAGCATCAAGATAAGCCACTGTCACCGCTTGTAAATGCAGGTGCAATGGCAAGTGTCAGCCTGCTTAATGCTCAGAGCCCAGAAGAACGCTGGTCACGCATTCTCGACATGCAACGCAAGCTTACTGCCAACGAGATTGTGTTATCTGATGAAATCAACGAATCAGAGCAAACGACCAACTTCCACAACCGAGGCATTGCATGGCTACTTTATGCAGCCGGAAATTGTTTTTGTGACCCAATGGAAGCGTGTGAAGTTTACACGCGACAATGCTCAACACTCGTCACCTGCAAAGATCTCGCCGCAATGAGCGCAACGCTTGCGAACAAAGGCGTGAATCCGATCTCAGGCGAGCAAGTACTCTCCGCCAAAAACATTCCTCATATTCTTGCCGAAATGACGATGGAAGGTCTTTACGATTATTCCGGTGATTGGGCCTTTGAAGTGGGATTACCTGGGAAAAGTGGCGTGGGTGGCGGCATTCTTGCTGTGGCTCCAGGTAAACTCGGCATTGCCGCGTTCTCTCCACCGCTGGATGAATCAGGCAATAGTGTCCGCGCACAACGAATGATTGCCCATGTCGTGAAATCACTGGGACTCAATATCTACTCGTCGTGAACCTGTGGCGAAAAAACAGAGAAAAAAGCCTGACAACTGTCAGGCTTTTCTTTATTCGTCGATTTCTGCGGGAATGTGTAGCGATTCCAACGTTGTCAGCGCACTGACTTCCGGAAACATCTCTTTTCCTGTCAGGTATCTGCGCAACATATCGAGCAGCATTGTAGAAGCATAACAACGGTAATCTTCATTGGTTAGCTTACGGCCGGTTTTCACAATGATGCCCCAGTCCCCCAATGCGGTCGAAAGGCCCAATGCGACTCGGCCTGCTTCTACATTTCCACTGGCAAGACCAAGCTCTACACCTGCATTTTCTCGTGCTGCCGTCGCCATTGCGAGTACTGCCGCAAGCGGGTTGTAATCCGTTTCTGTCACCAGCGAAGACTCACTTAACACCCAACTTTGAACCAGCGCATTTCTGGTGTCCACGTTCTCGTTTAACCAGTTGGTCAGGTAACCACCTGTAAACTTCTCTGCGACCGCTAAATTCAGGTTCATTTCGTTCAGCAACGCACCCATGGTATCCAGCAATGATTTGCCATCACCCACCAGATTGTCACCAATCGCATGCCGGATTGCTTCTGTGATCAAAGAGATTTCTGAGTGCTGACGCGGCGAAAACACCTTCACTTCAATAAACGGAAGTGCAGAACGGTAACCGAGTTCAAAACCGTCTGGGAGATCTATCGCCTCAAAGCGATCATTAAGCGTAGATTCACCAACGCCAAATGAGTAAAGACGCTGAATCTCGCGCTTGGCGGTATTGGGATAACGCGCTTGAAGCCTTGGCAGAATTTCATTTTCGAACATCTGCTTGAATTCGCTAGGCACCCCCGGCGTAAAGAACATCAAGCACCCATTAAGCTCGGCCGAAAAACCACAAGCACTGCCAACTGGGTTATCAATCAGTTCCGCGCCCTCTGGCAACATCGCTTGCTTGATGTTGCTCTTTGGCATGGTGCGGCCATTCTTTTCGAAACGTTCTTTCAACGCAGTCAGCCAATAGCTGTTCAGTTCAAGATCCACATCCATCGCCATCGCCATGGCTTCTGTGGTGAGATCATCGGTCGTTGGCCCTAATCCGCCGTTTACAATCACCACGTCGGAGACTTGGCTACACCGCACTAATTCAATCGCAATATCATCCAGTGCATCACCGGTCGTCACACGACGATTAAGGGCAAACCCTTCCTCGAAGCAACGACGCGAGAGCCAAGCGGCATTGGTATCGGTGATATCACCATGTAATACCTCTTCGCCTGTACTTAACATGGCAACACGAAGTTTGCTCTGCTCCACCGATATCTCCTTGTATGCATTGAAGTTAGTCCATTATGCACAGACACTTATCACCACCGCAACCGCCACGTGCGTACACTTTTAATTACACCTTCCGTTTTTATTTTGTTACACTCCGCCACCTTGAAATATGGATCCGTCTGATAATCCGTGGAATATTCAACCAGCAACGACAGATTTCACACCAAACCCAAGAATCGTAAAGAATTAATTACAGCATTAAGTGGTAGCTATGAGCAGTAAAACAGTAGGAAGTATATTAATCATTGCCGGTACGACAGTCGGCGCAGGCATGTTGGCATTGCCTCTCGCCTCAGCGGGTCTCGGCTTTACTACATCCACTCTCATTATGATAGCAATGTGGATACTAATGAGTTATACCGCACTGCTGATGTTAGAAGTACACCAACACGCACCCGCCGGTGCAACGCTCAACACCTTGGCAAAACAATTTTTGGGACGTAAAGGCCAATATTTAGCTACCTTTGCAACGCTATTTCTCCTTTATGCATTGTGCGCCGCGTACATTGCGGGTGGCGGTGGTCAATTCAATTCAAAGCTATCATCCATCGCGCACTTTGACGTTCCCCCTGCTGCCGGAACTGTTCTGTTTACCTTCCTTGTAGCAAGTATCATCATGCTAGGAACGCAAAAGGTAGACTTTATAAATCGCGGGCTTTTCGCACTAAAAATCATCATGCTAGCACTGTCTTTGGGGTTACTCACGCCACATGTATCAATGAGTAACCTTATCGTACTGCCTATCGAACAAGGTCTGCTGGTTGCTGCTATTCCCGTGATTTTCACCTCTTTTGGTTTTCACGGCAGCATTCCTTCCGTTGTGGCATACACTGGCCTTAACATGCGGGCTCTTCGCATTATCATGATTTGCGGGTCAGCCTTGCCGTTACTTATCTATATGTTCTGGCAAGCAGCGAGCTTTGGCGCTCTGGGACAAAGCTCTCTATCACAAAGTGGTGACCTGCAAGGTTTCTTCCACGCTATCAGTGCCGTTGTTATGTCCCCTCGTGTTACCTCGGCTATTTCATGGTTTGCCGATCTTGCCCTAGCCACCTCTTTCCTTGGCGTGAGTCTTGGCCTTTTTGACTTTATTTCGGACACATTAAAACGCGACAACACCGTCAAAGGTCGAATGCAAACTGGGGCTGTTACATTCCTTCCCCCTTTGCTGATCGCGCTCTTCTACCCAGATGGATTTATCAAAGCGTTAGGCTATGCCGCGATAGCGCTGGTTTTACTCGCAGTTATTCTTCCTGTTTTAATGGTCAGAAAAGTACGTCGTACGGGATTAAACCAAGATAAGTACCAAGTTTTTGGTGGAAATATCGCCCTCTCCATTGCTATGATTAGCGGCCTAATTGTAATTGCCTCACAATTAGTAAACGGTATCAATTAAGAGACGATACTGTGCCGGTGTATTTAACACGGATGTTACATACTGCACCGACAATACAATCACGTTTGTGAATATAAATTAATTAGACGCCGAACCTGGCACCAGATCCTATCTGCTGTGTCGAGTTTGGCTTTTGTTTGTGTGGGAGATCCTGCGTGCGCTATCGCTCGACTTTGGCAGCAGCAAGTTTGCTGTGTGCTCAATCTGCTTTTGCTTTTGATGCTTCAACCCTGAATTTTGAACAGCAAGCATACGACTATTCAAATACTTATGGCTTTGCACCAACTGCATTGAGCGATAACTCATCACTGGAAACAGACAAAGGTATGCGCTTCAATGACGCACCGAGTCACCGTTTACCAAAGTACCTGACCACTGCACCAGAAAAAGACTGGGATTACCTGATGGGTCAGACTTACACCATTTTAGGTTTGAGTGTGGCAACCGTGGGTATGATGACGTTTCTTCCAGAAAGCGTCACTAACTGGACCGCAGAAGATCGTGATTTCAGTAACCTTGCGAGCAAATGGTGGGACAACGTTTCTGAAGGCCCAGTATGGGATAAAGATGATCACTACCTGAACTACGTGATGCACCCTTACTTTGGCGGTGTTTACTACACCGCAGCACGTCACTCTGGCTTTAACGAATTTGAATCGTTCGTATACTCTTTCACAATGTCGACGTTCTTCTGGGAATACGGCGTAGAATCATTCGCTGAAGTGCCGTCTATCCAAGATATCATTGTTACCCCTCTCTTCGGCGCAGCAGTGGGTGAATGGATGTACCTGACTGAGCAAGACATCGTTGCAGATGGCGGTGAAGTACTTGGTTCAGAAACGCTGGGTGGTGTTAGTTTGTTCTTCCTAAACCCAGTTGGCCATATCCACCATTGGGTAACCAGTATCTGGCAAGGCGATACCGAAGTGAAGATGAACTACAACCCGTGGTTTGATAATAAAGAAGCGATGCAATACGCGATGGACTCAGGTGCCGGTTACGACGCGCAGTTTATTGGTATGCAAGTCAGCCTGAAATTCTAAAGCGACGAAAAAAACGCATAAAAAAGCCAGCTTTTAGCTGGCTTTTTTGATCACGCAAATCCGCGGATTATGGTCGTCACACCTGCAAAAGAGCATAACGCGAGCAGCCCATACCTTACCCACTCCGCGCGGACAAAAGGTGCCACTTTATAGGCGATTGCTGAAGCGAGAAGCACGAAAGGCAATGACACTAAACTCACTTTTACATGCCATAACGTAAAATAGCCGGCCGCCGCCAATGCAATCAGAGAAATCACACAGCTAAAGATGAAATAACCTGAAAGGTTAGCCCTCAGCTTTACCACATCCATTTTTTGTAAAACCAATGCCATTGGCGGTCCACCAATACTGGTCGTTGTACCCATGATGGCGGCAACAAACCCCGCCAGAAACATATTCTTATTGTTCGGTTCTACTGAAAATTTGAACACACTGGCGATAACAGCAAATAAAACAGCGACTCCCATAATAATTTGCATGGACGACAAAGAAAGGTATACCAACATTACCCCAGCGACCAGCGTGCCTGGAATACGACCAACAAATGCCCAGCCTAAGCCTCTGAGTGACAATTGGGACCGATATTGCCATGTATTTACTGACGAGAGATACAAGGTCACAAGGGTGACCGCGGTCGGCACCAACATAGGATCAATCATCATCACGATCGGGGCTGAGACAATCGCGAGCCCGAAACCGATTAGGCTTTGCACAAAAGCTCCCGCTGACAATGCGAGAGCGATAAGAATGAGCTGATCAAAGCTCAGGTCCATTTAGCCTTTCCTTCTGGCGTGTATAAAGAGGTTGCGCGGCGTAAGTGCCCGTTCACAGAACGTGGTTACGTCAACATCAAAACCGTTCTCTAAGAGGTAGATTGCTCGGTCCAAAACCAGCCACATTTCAAGAGGTCGTCTGAACAAGGTACGAATGGTTTCCATTTTCTCCACGTGGTGGAATCGCGCTTCACCAATTTGTTGAAAATGGTCAAAGTCGACGTATTCAGGAAGCTGTATTTGCTTTTGCTGCGCTGCCCAATGACAAAATGCTGAAAACCCTTCATTTAATAATGATTTTTGTACATTGGGAACAGGTAGATAGCAATCAGAATTGTTCAATTCTCGCTGCAAGGCATCAAACCCTAGGCGAAAACTCACTTCGACAAAACGTTTGTTCTTTACCGTTTGTCCCGCGGTTACCGTTTCTTGCAACGGTAACTTTAAATCGTGTCGAGACAACGTGAGTGACGATTTCTGCGCGACGCTGGAAAGTGGCTGATAGAACGGATTCTGGATAAGGTGATAGCAGCACGGAGAAACGCTTACACTTTTTATCTCCGACCCTACACTGTGGCGCAACAAGGTAACATGGAGATCGCCGCAAGCATGCAGGGCTACTGCATGATCGCATTCACGCAGTAAACGGGCACTGTCAGGAGAGAAGGCATCGCCGTGAACAAAGTGCATGTCCAAATTGTGCTTATGGGCATAGTCCTGGCCATCGTCACAAAGTATCTTCTGCCATTCGAGGCTTGTCACTTTTCCTTTTCTTGAAGCCGCTAAGACTCGACCCAAATACCCCTTACCCGCACACCACTCTAGCCAATGCCCAGCTGAGTCTTCTGGTAATGCCTGATTAAACGCTTGAATTTGTGCCCACTTTCTTCCCGGAATGCCTGTCGCCCAATGCGTATCACATTGAAGCGAAGACATGGCGTGTTCCGGCACATCACCGGATCCCTGCAAGTGCGCGATCTCAGGTAACCAATCACTGATCGCCTCAGCTAATGCAGAAGGGTTTTCTTTTAGTGCTTGAAGTGTGGTTAAGCTTTGTTCATCCAGCCAATGGCAAAGAGTTGGGTGTGTCTTGCGCCAAGGCAAGTCCATACAGTCGAACGGGACACCCTGCCAAAGATCAACATGACTCGACAACATCTCGTCGAGTCTTAAAAACTGTGAAACAAGAGGAGACGCTACATGAGACAAGACTTACTCCGGGCTGAAAAGCGGTTTAATCAAAACGCGCGGAGTATAACCCTAACCCTGAATAACCTGAAGTTGCGCAGGTAGAAACCAGCATGAAACTCCACGGAAACAGCGTTCAACGTTAGGGGGCGTGCGAGTAAAAGAGTCTACGACGAAGTTTTAGTTAGCGAACCGGCAACTCCATCGAGGCAAAGAGTTTATCCACCTCATTTGGGTCTTTACATTGCATGGCTTGATCAACAACATCTCGCGTCAAATGCGGCGCAAAACTTTCGATGAAGTCATACATATAGTTTCGCAATACGGTGCCTTTACGGAACCCTATGCGCGTAGTGCTTGCATCAAAAATATGGCTAGCATCAATAGCGACAAGGTCATCATCAAGCTTGGCATCATAAGCCATCGTTGCCATAACACCGATCCCAACGCCCAAGCGCACATAGGTTTTAATCACGTCAGCATCTGTCGCTGTAAAGACAATATTGGGGCGCAATTTCGCTTGGTTAAACGCAGAATCTAGACTCGAGCGTCCTGTAAAACCAAACACATAGGTAACCAGTGGGTAACGCGCGATATCCTGAATGGTAAGTTTGGAAACACGAGTCAGCGGATGGCCTTTTTTCACAATGAGGGATCGCGTCCAGTGGTAACAAGGCAGCATAACCAAATCCTCGTATAAGTGAGACGCTTCCGTGGCGATCGCAAACTCAGAGGCTCCTTTCAACACAAAACTGGCTATCTGGCTTGGCGCACCTTGGTGCATGTGTAACGACACTTTGGGATACCGCTGAACAAAGCGTGAGATGACATCAGGCAGCGCATATCGCGCTTGCGTGTGCGTGGTCGCAATGTTTAGCTGCCCGTATTCTGGGTTTGTATATTCTTGTGCAACGGATTTGATGCTATCTACACGGGAAAGAATATCGCGTGCAATATCAACGATCTGCTCGCCCGCAGGTGTCAACTTTGTTAAGTGTTTACCGCTACGGCCAAATACCTGTACCCCAAGTTCATCCTCGAGTGCGCGAATTTGCTTACTGATGCCAGGTTGTGAGGTAAACAGACTTTCTGCCGTGGAAGACACATTCAAGTCATGATTAACGACTTCCACGATGTATTTTAATTGTTGTAGTTTCATAGGGTTGTCAGCAGCAAATGGAGATATACATAGAATTTATAACGTTTATCGTAGGGTTTGAGTAGCGGTAGTTGCCATATCCGCAAGCTATCGCTCAAAAAAAGCGCATTCAACATAAAGTGCCAATAATTCGTAACTCTGTTAAGGCCACTAACTTAATGAATGTCCGCGCAATAAACGTGCGTTCAAACGCAGTAAGCTTGAGAAAAGCGTTACGTCACGCCAGATTTTAGCTAAGATCGAAAATAGTACTATCAAACTATAACCATACTTGCAGATCGTGTATCTTAGTCTGCCTAAGTTGAAACAGGGAACATCGACGCTCGCTTATGAATATCGCCTTGATTGTGGGCTTATCCGTTATTTTGCTCGGCCTAATTGTTGGTTACAACATCATGGCCCAGCAACGTCAACGTGTTGAGTCAACTAAGCGCCAGGAAATGGCTAAATATATTGCTGTTATTGATGCCACGGAAGAGCTGATCGGTAACGCTCACAACTTGCCATATAGTGGCACGCTGTTGGTTTGTTTAAACCAAAAAATTCTCGATGCATTAAAAACAATGTATGACATCGACAAATCAGATCGTTCTCTGCCACAGCGCATCAATGATGTTCAGGGCCAAGTGAACCAAATCAAACAAGCTTATCAGAACAAAGAATCAACCTCTTTTCGCGTACCTGACAGTGACCGAGAAGCGATTTCAATGCTCAAATTGGTAAAACGTCTTCGCGCCGTTATCAAAGCAGAGCACACGAAGGGACGTATGCCGACCCAAGCGTTTGTATCCGAAAATGCGCGCCTAGAGCAAATGCAGTTGAAAATTAACATCGAGAATGTGGTTAAGCGCGTTAACGATGCAAAAATTAAAGGTCAAATGGGCACCGCACAGCAACTGCTCAAGAAAGCCTTGGCAATTGTCAGTGCTAAAAGTGACGCTTACTGCCAGTCCGCCAAAGAGAATCTAACCGCAATGTTGGATGACGTTAACAACACCTTGAATCAAGGTGCTGAAGCGGCCAAGCCTAAAAATGACGAAAACAAGGAGCTCGATGAACTCTTTGCTCCAAAGAAGAAGTGGTAGAGCCCTATCCCGCTTCTTTGAAAAGGCCCATTCGGGCCTTTTTTTGTGCCCCAAACTCAGCCCAGTGCACACGTCCATCACCCGCAGTTTCTTGATACTGCTTCCAATTAATTTCATGCCGCGAATTAATCTGTGCTTCATGTAACATTTTTTTATTAAAGAATGTCGCTTTAAGTGCCGATAAGTACGATTAGTGTCAAAATTCTTGGCTTATTTTCATTTTGGCTCTCCGACTTATTTTTAGTCCTAAATTTTTTAAAGCCAACATTACTTTTAGTCTTCTCCAAGACTGCCGTAAGAGTGAGAGAACAATGAAGTTGTCTGTCGTACAAAGAACCATCGCCGGTTTTGCATTAGTATTTGTACTAATGGCTCTACTCAGCAGTGTCAGCTTATTCAATGCAAAAACACTACAAAGCAAAGTCGAACAAATCACCGACCAATCCACACCAATGGTGGTGGCATCCGGGAATTTAATCACCCAGTTAATGCGTACTAACTTGTTGGTAAACACTTTCCACAGTAACAACGAAAGCGTGTATGCTGTCGACAATCACTTTGATGAACAAAAACAGCACTTTTTCCAGACATTGAAGCGCGCAGAAAGAAATGCCGTTCAACAAGAGGAGCGGCAGCAGCTTCGCGCCATTTATCAATCATCATCGACTTACTATGATCAAGCTGCAGAACTGATTGATATGCAGCAACGCGCACTCACGCTCATTGAGCAGCGCAAAGCGTTAGATCTTAAATTCCTTCGCTTAGAAGACACTTACCAATGGGCAGCAAACTTGCTGCTTCAAAAAGCCTCGGTAAAGCGTTCACTGCATAATCGCGCCGAGCTTATTACGAGTGGTATTGCCCGCGATCTGAAGCTACTGCGTCGCGCGAATCAAGATACAGATTTGACTCAACTTCGCTCTGCCCTGTCAAAAGACATCGAAATCGCGTTCAAACGTCTTGCGCTCATTTCTGTTGAAGACGATGTCAAAGCACGCTATTCGCGCAACCTTAAGAAAGTAGAGTCACTCACACTTGGTGAAGACGGGTTACTGGATGTTCTGACCCAACAACAGAACATAAACCAGTCTCTATTGCGCGAAAATCGCGAAACCAGTGAACAAATGGAGCGAATCCAAACTCAGCTTCAAGGTTTTGCGGACTACGCACAACAGCTAGCCCAATCAAGTCGCTCTGCGGCCGAGACGGCGGTGAGTGAAGCGTTCTTGTATGTCATCATAATGACGTCGGTTGCGGCAGCCATCAGTATTTGGGTTGGCTTTTCGACTACCCGCAGCATACAAAAGCCATTGGCACGTATTAATACTGTGCTCGACAAAATGACATCGGGCGATATGCGTACCCGCACCAACTACGACACCGACGATGAGTTCGGTGAGTTGAGCCGATCGATAGATATGCTGGCCAGCACTATGTCACAGACGCTCGCAAAATTTGGTGATGGGGCAAAACACCTTCTAGACGAAGCAGGTCGCGCCGCAACCGTGAGTGACAGTGCGATGTCTCGCGTTGAAGATCAGAAATCGCGTACCGACCAAGTCGCTGCAGCAATTTCAGAAATGGAAGTCAGTGCGAAAGAAATTTCTCGTTCAACGGAAATGACTGTTGCGGAGGTTGAAAACACAAACCAGGCCGCTAACAGCGGTCGTTCTCAAGTGTCTCGCAGCCGTCATTTGACCGAACAACTGTCAGGCAATATCGAAGAAGCGGTTTCCAACACCCAGCAATTGAACCAGTACTCTTCCAACATTGGCTCGATTCTTCATGTTATTCAAGACATTGCAGAACAAACAAACTTACTGGCATTGAATGCTGCCATTGAAGCAGCGCGTGCCGGTAGCCATGGACGCGGTTTCGCGGTAGTCGCGGATGAAGTTCGCGCATTGGCAACCCGAACGCAAAAGTCGACGGAAGAAATCCAGCAGATGATCAATAACCTGCAAGGCAATGCTTCCCGTATGGCGGAAACCATGAGTGCAAGCCAGAAGCAAATGGAAGACTGTCTGAATCAAACACGTATGACAGATGAAACATTGCAAGACATTGTGTCACGCATGGAAGCAATTCAGGAAATGGCGGTGCATGTCGCGCAAGCAACGGAAGAGCAAATTAAGGTCAGCCACGAAGTCGCAGAGCATATCAATGGCATTGCTCATGTGGCCTACGAAGCAGAGAAAGAAGCACGGGAGTCAGCAACTAGCAGCGACGCGCTAGCGACGCTGGCTCAAGAGCAACAAAACCTGATTTCTAACTTCCGCGTGTAAGGAACTGATCATGAAAAATACTTTCCTTTTGCCTTTGGCTGCAGTGGCGTTGGCAGTGTCTTCTTTTGCAAATGCGCAAACCACACTGGTTATCGATTCTTGGCGCAGTGACGACAAGGTGTGGAATGAGAAGATCATTCCTGCGTTTAACAAACACTACCCAAATATCAAGGTTGAATATCGTTCTCCACCAGACATGGATGCATCAAAATGGAATGACGATATGGAGAAGCGCTTTGCCCAAGGTACTGCAGGCGACTTGATTGCCTGCCGTCCTTTTGATGGTTCATTGGGTCTATTCCAACGCGGTTTGTTAAAAGAAGTGACCGAAATGGAAGGTATGGAAAACTTCCCTAGTTTCGCACAGGCTCCTTGGCAAACAGACTCTGGCGCACAAACGTTCTGTTTACCTATGGCGTCAGTGATCCACGGCTTTTTCTATAACAAAGATATCTTTAAAGACATCGGGGTTAACGAGCCTGTCACCAAAGCGGATTTTTACTGGGTATTAGAAAAAGCTAAGCGTCAGGGATATCTGCCACTGGCAATGGGCACGAAAGACAAATGGGAAAGTGCCACCATGGGCTTCCAAAACATTGGTCCAACATACTGGAAGGGCGAAGATGGCCGAGAAGCCTTGGTTAAGGGCTCTGAAAGGATAGACAGCGAGCCTTACCGTCAGACATTCCGTGAACTGAAAAAATGGGCTAACTACATGGGCGACGACTTCGACCAACGCAGTTATGCTGACGCAGGTTCTCTGTTTTCCGATGGAAAAGCTGCCATCTACCCTGCTGGCTCTTGGGACATTATGACGTTCAAAGGCAAAGTGAATATGGGCGTGTTCCCGCCACCCGTCGAAAAGAAAGGTGATGCTTGTTACTTCACCGATCACACTGATTTGGGGATGGGGGTCTATTCACACTCGAAAAACCCAGAAGCCGCTGACCTGTTCCTAAAATGGATGACGACCGCAGAGTTTGCCGAGTTGTTGACCAACGAGATTTCAGGCTTTTTCTCGCTGTCTAACCATTTCTTCGAGGTTAACGACCCCATTGCTCAAGAAATGATGTCATGGCGTGATACTTGTGATTCCACCATTCGTAACACAGCGCAAGTGCTGTCACGCGGTGAGCCAAACCTAGAACTGGAAGTGTGGGAAACCAGCGTGAGTGTTATGGCAGGTCAACTTTCACCTTCACAAGCTGCCTCTCAGTTGCAAAAAGGGCTGGAATCTTGGTACCAGCCTCAGAAAGAGAGTCTAAGCAACGCCAGCGCAATGATGCTGCAATGCCCTCCCGTTAAATAGCTTTCAGGCTTTACAATAACCCGGCCAGCGTGCCGGGTTTATTTTTGCCCCTGACACCGTTGTTAAATGAGATAATCCCAACGGTTACACTTGTTATATTTCCTCCCGTTTCAGCAACACAGTTAACACGTGCCTCGCGACCTTTTTACCGCCCAATAACCCCTAATTCCATATGGGAATATCATATTTAGTTTTCATCTAGATACTGAATACAACACTTGATCTCATTCACGTTTCGCTTTCTAACTCTCCCTATAATCGCCCTGGATTCCACATTTACTTCGATGAATAAGTATGACTAACGTAGAGAACAAAGGCGGACAAGCGCGTATCGTGATGACAAGTGTCATCGCTGTATCAGCGCTCATTTTCGTATCGCAATTTATTATTGGCACCCAAAAAATTGACCTGGGCTTTGCTACCATCTCCATCCTTCCAATGCTGTTTGCTGTTATGTTCGGCATGGCAATGTCAGTTAACTGGACCAAAAACAAAGTTAAAGCTTGGGGCAAAATCTTCACCGAGAAAGAAGAAGGCTTCTGCGGAAAAATGGTCGGCTACTGCTTACTCGTGTTGGGTACCCAATACGCTGGCATGATCATTCCTAACCTTGAAATGATCATCAATGCTGGTGTTCCACTGCTTCTGCAAGAGCTGGGTAACCTTCTTCCAATTCTGGTTGCTGTTCCTTTGGCAGTGAAGTTTGGATTTGGCCGTAAAACTATCGGCGCATGTTCTTCTATCAGCCGTGAACCTTCAATCGCGGTTATCCAAGGCAAATTCGGTACAGGTAGCCCAGAGTATGTTGGCGTACTAGCAATTTACCTGTGTGGTTCAGTGATCGGCACCCTTTGGTTCTCCGTTCTAGGCAGTATCGCTCCGCTAACAGGTCTACACCCACTGGCACTTGCTGCTGGCTCTGGTGTTGGTTCAGGCTCAATGCTAAGCGCAGCATCAGGTGCACTGGTATCAGGTCTGGATCCAGAAATGGCAAAACAGGTTCTGAGTATCGCTGCTGCATCTAACCTGCTGTCTTCTGTATTGGGTGCCCTGTCGCTGACCTTCCTAGGTCTGCCACTGGCCGAATTCATCTACAAAATCTGTAACAAAGGTAAATAAGCCATGAAAGCCATTTTTAACGACATGAAGCTAGTGTCGCTTGCGATTGTACTGGCTGGTTTTACCCAATTCCTGACGAACGGTACTGCGCCACTTGAGATGGTAAACAGCTTTATCGCAATGTCAGTGATCGTATTCTTGTCGCTGGTTGCTAAGAAGTTCATTCCTTCTTCTCTGCCAACGTTCGCATACGCAACCATCATCGGTATTCTGATCTGTTTGCCAGACACACCTGTTCGTGCGTACTTCCTGGAATCTGTGGGTAAAATCCAGTTCCTGTCAGTGTGTGTGCCTTTGTTGGCGTTCGCGGGTCTGTCTGTAGGCGGCCAGATGGAAGAGCTGAAGAAGATGTCATGGAAAGTGATCGTCATCTTCCTGATTGTTGCAACCAGCTGTTTCTTCGGCGCATCACTTGTTGCCCAAATCGGCTTCCAAATGAAAGGGATTATCTAAATGTCAGCTAAGTACAGCAATTTTAACCTAGACAGCAAACTGCTAGGCCTGCACGAGTTCAGCATCAAGACCCGTCGCGATTTGCACCAGATCCCTGAAGTGTCTGGCGAAGAATTCAAAACCTCGGCGTACTGTCAGGCTCTGATGACCGAAATGGGTTACTCACTGACTACCTATGAAGGTTTCACTGGCTTTATCGCAGATTTGACCGTGAACCCAGAGTGGAGCCGTGTCGCTTTCCGTGCGGATATGGATGCACTGGAAATGCAAGACATGACGGAGAACGAGTACCGTTCGAACCACGAAGGTCGCTCACACAACTGTGGTCACGATACCCACATGGCGATCATTCTGACCACGGCAAAATACTTGTCAGAAAACCAAGGCGAGCTTAAGCACAACGTTCGTTTTGTTTTCCAAATGGCAGAAGAAGACATGCGTGTTCCTGGCGCGAGCAAAATGGTTGAGCTGGGCTGTATGGACGGCGTTGCAGAAGTATATGCTCTGCACAATGACGCTGCGCTTGAATACGGCATGGTGAAAATCAACAACGGCATTATGTCTTCTTACGGTTCTGCGTGGACGCTGGATGTACACGGTGTATCTGCTCACGGTTCTACGCCTCAAAAAGGCATGGATGCAATCCGTGAAGCAAGCCGTATCATCATGGACATGGACTACATCGTTGCTAAGCGCACTAACCCATTCAGCCCTGCTGTATTCGGTTGTGGTATGTTCAACGGTGGTAGCATTCCAAACGCCGTGCCTGACTACGCACAAGCCCGCGGTACGATCCGTGCGATGGATGCGGAAACTGACCAAATTCTTAAAGACAGCTTCGGCACCTTCGTAAAAGAAAGTGAAATCCGTGGTTTTAAAACCACCATGGTGTGCGAAGGTTACCCTGCGGTAATCAACCACCCAGAGGCTTACCAACGCGTTATTGATGCGGCACAAGCAACCGTGCCTGCTGACCGTCTTGACCCTCACGGCAAACCAATGACAGGTTCTGAAGATTTCAGCCTAATGGTAAACGCTGCTGAGAACCAAAAAGGCGCAATGTTCTTCTTGGGAAGTGGTAATGCTGAAGCAGGTATCTGTAACTACCTGCACTCAAGCCCTTACTACGTAGATGACGATTTCCTGCTGATTGGCGCGCAAATCTTCACGCGTATTGCTTGCTCATAAGACAAGCCTAATTCCCCCTAAAAATAAAAAGGCCGGAGCATGCTCCGGCCTTTTCTTTTGCTTTGTCAGTCAACGAGCATCACACGTTTTTCACACACATGACGTGATAGATGCCATCGTGCAACTCTGTCCCTTCAGTCTCTTTTTCAAAGCCTGGGAATTCGTCATCCCACACTTCTAGACTCTTGAGATATTTGATCTGAGGACTGCTCTCGTCACCAAAGCTTTCACCTGACATCAGCATCGGAATACCCGGTGGATACGGGATAACCGCATTCGCAGCGACTCGGCCCACCAGCTGATGCGACGGCACCATTTCAACGTTATCTGCCACAATCGCCTGGAAGGCGGCACGCGGTGTCATAACCGCTTCAGGTAACATTTCATACGCGGCATTCAGCACTTCGCCCGGATTATGCTTCTTGAGGTACGCAAAGATTTTGTCACCGAGATCTTTAAGCCCCAAGTCGCCATAGGCATCAGGGAAATCCGCCACCAAATCGGGTAATGCATCGACCAATGGCGTGTTGTTATCGTAGTGGCGCTTAAAGGCCATCAAGGTATTAACCAAGGTTGCCCACTTACCTTTGGTGATACCCATAGAGAAGAGGAACATGACTTGGAAATCGGTAGTACGTGTTGGCACGATACCAAAACGGCCGAGATACAAGGTCACCAATGCAGCCGGAACGCCCGTGTCGAGCAGGTGTCCGTCATCGCCCATGCCTGGCGCAAGGATACTGACCTTGATCGGGTCGAGCATACACCAGTCAGCAGGCATGTCTTCGAATCCATGCCACTTATCACCCGGGTGCATGACCCACGCATCCTGACTTTCGCAAAGCAGATCCGCAGGCGCATCTTCAAAGGCGTAAGATTGGCCAGTCGCAGGGTCTTTAACCACTTCGGCATTCCACGGCGTGAAGAACCAGTCCCCTTTTTCACTGTACTCTCGATTCAAACGTCCCATCGCTTGACGGAAGTCGACCGCTTCGCGAATCACTTCCAGTGTCAGCGAATGACCACGGTTACCCGCCATCTGAGAAACAGCAATATCATTCGAGGCACTAATGGCATAGAGCGGGGAGGTCGTTGCATGCATCATGTACGCTTGATTAAAGCGTTCGTAACTGATGGCCCCTTTACCGTTTCTCACATGAAGCCAAGAAGCTTGTGAAAGTGCATTAAGTAATTTGTGTGTTGAGTGTGTAGCGAATACAGTCGGACCATCTGGGTCTTCTACCGGATCACCACGCATTGCAAAGTGATTTTCATAGATAGGGTTGAAGCGCGCATAACCGTACCACGCTTCATCGAAATGAATACGGTCACTGCTTTCTGCCAGAATATCCTGTGCACGTTTTGCGTTGTAGCAAAGACCATCATAGGTACAGTTGGTCAACACAGCATAGACTGCACGTTGATCGGCATAGTCTTTGGTTAGCGAATACTCTTTCGCTCGTTTATCAAGAACGGGCTTAGACAACTGATCTGGAAAGATAGGGCCGATGATGCCATAGCGGTTACGGGTCGGAACTAAATAGATAGGGCGTGAGCCAGAGAGCATCAATCCCTGCTCAATGGATTTATGGCAATTCCGGTCACAGATAACCAAATCGTTTTCGTTCATACACGCCGACATAATGGTGCGGTTAGAGCCCGATGTTCCCGTCACCAATGAATACGATTGATGCGCACCAAACACTTTCGCCGCATATCGCTCACTTTCACCGAACGATCCTGTGTGGTCGAGAAGTGACCCTAAGCTGCCGCGCTCAATCCCCATATCGGTGCGGAAAATACCTTCACCGTAATAGTTATAAAACCGCTGACCCGCTGGCGTTTTGGTAAAGCCTACCCCACCTTGGTGGCCCGGAGCTGCCCACGAATACTCATGAATGTCATCGTATTTCATGAGTGCAGACATGAGTGGCGGAAGCAGTTGATTGCGATAACGTGTCATCGCAGCAATCGCACGACCGGCGATAAAGTCTGGTGTGTCTTCAAGGATCCAGGCGAACTCATCCACCTTTTCCATCATTTCCTTGGTAACGTGCAGCGTGATTTTTTTGCGTTCTGCTAAAAGGAAAACAGGGACACCTTGTTGACGACGGTTCAGCTTGTCGATTAGCACGAAAAAGCGATCGTTTTCTTCGGCTTGTGAACCGCTCATTGCCGATGTCAACATCAAGCAATCTAACGCCGTGTTAGTGAAAATCATGGAGTAACAGTCATCGTAACTGTTGGCTACCATCACTCTCGCCCCGCCCTCTTCGAGTTCGGCAATCAACCTTTCGATCGCATTGCCTACCATACCCTCTCTGTGGGCCTCTTCCAGAATCAGAACATTAAATTTCTTTCCATAGGTTTTCATAGCCTACCCCAGCACCGTACATGAAGAAGAGATTGCTCAAATGTTTGTTGAGACTCATTCACCATAGAAGAGAGCTTAGCAACACAAAGTCGCAAAAGAGCAACTATGAAAAAAAAACCTTAAATCAATCGTGCAGCAGGCAGCACTAATTTCTGGGCGTTATTTTTTATCTATCAGACTGTCTTGTAAACGAATCAAACCCCGCCCAGCTGAACATCTACTTTCATTTCGACGGTACGTGCATTTTGATGTAGATCGCAAAATGTCACCTTTTAGCGCAACTCTTATATGCTCTCTAAAAGACAGCGCATGGAAGAAACTCATTTCCGCATATCAAATGAAGCCCAAGGCGGTGGAGAATAAACATGGCATCAGGAAACAAAATGGGATTGGTTGGCCTCACGACTATCGTGACGGTCAATATGATGGGGTCAGGCATCATCATGCTGCCTGCCAGTTTGGCTCAAACCGGGGCAATTTCGCTGCTCTCATGGATTGTTACCGCTATTGGCGCAATGTGTATTGCCTATGCATTTGCCAAGTGCGGGATGTACTGCAACAAAGACGGAGGGATGTCTGCATATGCCAATGAGGCGCACGGCAAGTCCTCATTTTTTATTGCCTCTTACACCTATTACGTCTGTTTGGTTATCAGTGCGGTGGCCATCGCGGTATCCGCAGCTGGCTATTTAGTGCCCTTTTTCCCTTGGATAAAAACCACCCCGATTCATACCTTTATCGCTGTCGTGGCAATTCTCGTTGTCACCATGGTAGCCAACTTTTGGGGACCAAAAATCACAGGGCAAATTTCAGCAATCACGGTGTGGGGTATCATCATTCCTGTGGTAGGTCTTTCTATCGCTGGTTGGTTCTGGTTTAAACCAGACGTGTTTGCAGAGGCATGGAACCCGCACCAAGATACCAATATCACCGCGATTTCTTCAGGTATTGCACTCACGCTGTGGGCGTTTCTTGGGATTGAGTCGGCGGGGGCAAACTCGGGGGCCGTGGAAAACCCCGAAAAGAACGTCCCCTTGGCGTGTATGCTCGCCACAAGCTTCACGG
This sequence comes from Enterovibrio qingdaonensis, assembly GCF_028683135.1. Taxonomy (GTDB): domain Bacteria; phylum Pseudomonadota; class Gammaproteobacteria; order Enterobacterales; family Vibrionaceae; genus Enterovibrio; species Enterovibrio qingdaonensis. Next base: position 3,513 of record NZ_JAJUBB010000007.1, on the reverse strand, counting down.
CCATCGTTTACATCGCTTCGACATCCGTGATTCAAGGGATTATCCCGAATGCAGAGCTTGCAAAATCAGATGCGCCATTTGGTCTTGTATATACCTATATGTTTAATGAAACCGTAGGTAGCATCATCACTGCATTGGCCGTAATCGCCTGTATTGGTTCGTTGTTGGGCTGGCAGTTCACCAATGCACAGGTTTCCAAAGCAGCCGCTGATATCAAACTGTTCCCGAAAGTGTTTGGTGAAGTGAATAAAGCCGATGCCCCTATCAAAGGCATGCTGATCATGCTGGGACTGGAATTGGCACTGGCAATCATGACCATTTCGCCAAACTTGGTAAATCAGTTCAACGTGCTGCTTAACTTGGCGGTATTTATCAACATGGTGCCTTACATCTTGTCGCTCACTGGCCTTGAAGTCATTTTGCGCAAGAAAAATGTCAGCAAGAAAGAATACCAAACCGGTGCTCTCATCGGTACGCTTGCGGTGGTGTACAGCATTTACGGGGTCTACGCCTGTGGTCAATCGGCCGTATTCTATGGCGCAATCTTGACGCTATTTGGCTATATTTTCTACGGCTTCATCGCAGCGCGCGACAACAGAGACAACGGCTCAATGGCCTAGGAGGGAAAGATGCACTGTGCAGATCTGAACCCTAAAACACTCCGTAGCGTGATGCTCTTGTCACTCCTACTCCTTCTGAGCGGGTTTTCGTTCTCGCTCTATGCAGCGGAAGAGGCGCAGGAGACGGAAGCTGTTGAAGTGGATGAGATGGACCCTATGACGGCGATAGAAATTATTATCGGTAAGCGGATCCCTGATTCCGTGTTGGAGGGCGATCGTCCACATCATGTATATCGACCAAAAACACCGATATATCATCACCATCATCCCGAGAATGAGCCCGAACCACCGGCTATCCGAAAGCACTTGTTGGTCGACCATCCAGAGTTGAATAACAACCAAGGGCGCGTTATTCGGACACCGCCAGAAAATGATGGGCAATAACGTACCCATAAAAAACGCCAGCAAGTGCTGGCGTTTTTGTTCCTAAACATTTTGATGGTCAGTAAACGGGTAACTCTACCCCTTCAAACAGCGAGTCCACTTTTTCGCTGCTGTTCTGCATCAACACATTTTCCATCAGAGTCTTAGTAAGATGAGGCGAGAACGACATCAGGAAATCGTACATGTAGTTTTGCAGCAGGATATCTTTTGAAAAACAAATCCACGCATTTGAAGGCTCAAACAAATGGTCGAGGTTGATATACGTCAGACCCGTATTTTTAATGTCTTTTGCTGCAAGAGAAGAAACAATCCCAATACCAAAGCCTAACTGCACATAACGTTTTATAACGTCTGCATCCATAACCGTCATAAAGTAGTTTGGCGAAATCCCCTCTCGCTCAAACGCTTCATCTTGTGTGCGTCGGCCCGTTGCACCTGGTTCATAACTCAAAATAGGATACTCAGCCAACTGCTTTAGCGACGGTTGAGGTACATCAGCCAATGGATGATCTTCCGGCACCACCAGACCCAAGGTCCATCGATAGGCTGGCAATACGATAAGATCGTTATCCAAACCTACATCGTGGGCAACAATTGAAAAATCGGAGTGCCCTTTGCTGATCACACCTTTTGTCTGTAATGGCAAAGTAGGATGCAAATGGAAATTGATATTCGGATATTTACGCGTGAAGTACGACACACTGTTTGGCAATAAGTAGCGCGCTATCGTATGGGTCGTGTAAATATTCAGGGTGCCAACACTCGGGTCCAAGTGCTCACTCGCCAACGCTTTTATTTTTTGTTCCAACGCCAGCATACGTTCTACTTGTTCGAGAATACGCTCGCCAATGGGAGTGATACCACTCAGGTTTTTGCCACGGCGTTCAAAGATACGAACACCCAGCTCCTTTTCAAGCAACCCAACTTGCTTGCTGACCCCTGGTTGCGTTGTAAAAAGCGATTGTGATGCGGCGGACACATTTAGATTGTTGTCCTTTATCGCTTTAAGATATTTGAGCTGTTGAAGTTTCAATCCCTTACCTCAAACTAAAATGGCAGCTATAGATCCTAAATTTATAAGAGCAAACTATTTTAAACAAGCGTTATACCGTGAGTTTGCTCAGTGTTTAGCAAATGTAAGGAAGAAAAAGGAAAGCCTGCAGGGTGCAGGCTTTCGATTGGCAGGTTAATCTGCGCACTTACTGGCATTTATTTAAAATACTGTCGCTGGCATCTTCAATAAGATCTAACACCAGCTCAAAACCTCTACCACCACCAAAATACGGGTCTGGGATTTCATCGAGTTTTGAATCGCCGTGGCTTAAAAACAACGACACTTTATGTCTGAGATGCTTCGGGCAGTTATCCAGTAAGTCGGCAAGGTTGGCCTTGTCAGCCGCCAATATCATGTCAAAGTGCTCAAAGTCTTCTGGCACAACAGGGCGAGAATAGATACCCGAGAAATCGTACCCACGCGCCTCCCCTGCTGCACGGCTTCGGGCATCAGGTTTTGACCCTTCGTGATAACCGATAGTACCGGCAGAATCGATAATCACGTTAACGCCTCGGTCTTGCGCTTTCTGCCTTAGTACCGCTTCACCCGTGGGCGAACGGCAAATATTGCCCATACAAACAACAAGTATTTTTTTTGCTTCGTGCGCTTTCATTGTGCTCGACATCCTGTCTTTGTGACTGATTTTTCCACGATGTTGCTTTCAATTTATCAGACTGCCTACTGTAGCACCATGGTTAGTCAGCTTTCCGATGCCGCTAACTCAGATTTACTTTCGGTTCTCGCTTCCATTAAAAACTGATTTTGGTATGTTGTGATCCATTCGCGAAAGCAGCGCATAAAAATCAGCTATTTGAAGATAAAGGACCCAACAATGAGCGATGAACGCTACAAAGCCCGCCAACAAAAAGTCAAAGAACAAGTGGATGAACGTGTCGCTGCAGCTCAAATTGAAAAAGGGTTGCTGCTTGTTATCACAGGGAACGGCAAAGGAAAATCCACGGCAGGTTTTGGCATCGTCACCCGCGCTACGGGTCACGGCCAAAAGTGTGGTGTTGCACAATTTATTAAAGGCACGTGGGAGTGCGGTGAGCGAAACTTACTGCAAAAATGCGGCGTCGAATTTCATGTGATGGCGACTGGCTTTACGTGGGACACACAAGATAAAGAAGGCGACACCCGTGCGGCTCAAGAGGTTTGGCAGGAATGTAAGCGCATGCTGACCGACCCAAGTTATGACGTGGTACTGCTCGATGAAATGACTTACATGGTGACATATGGCTATGTCGAACTCGATGACGTGGTAACCGCTCTAGAAAACCGTCCGAGCGAGCAATCCGTCGTTATTACAGGCCGCGCCGCACACCGCACATTGACCGACATGGCTGATACCGTGTCTGAAGTGCGAAACGTAAAACACGCTTTTGAAGCCGGTGTGAAAGTGCGCAAAGGCATTGATTGGTAAAACTATCGCCAGAAAAAGGGCTCTTAAGTGAG
>NZ_JAJUBB010000069.1 GCF_028683135.1 Enterovibrio qingdaonensis | reverse complement strand
AATGGCAAAGGAAAGTATGTCGCAGGAATTAATAAAGTGTCCATGCTGCGAAAAAATGGTTCCAGCAAATGATGTTGAGCTCACGTATCGTTTACCTGATGATATTGCTTGCATGGATGAAGAAGAAAGAGCATCTACTTGCAAATACACAAATGATTATGTCGTATGCGATGATGAATATTTTTATCTGCGTTGTATCTTGCCTTTACCGGTACATGACACAGGTCGGGAATATTGCTTAGGCGTCTGGGTCCAGATTTCACCTAATAGCTTTAATAAGGTTTGGGAGCTTTGGGATGATGAAGAACAAGCAAATGAACTGCCAATGAGGGGTCTCCTTGCGAATAATGTTCACCTCAGTACCGGGGCAGAAAGTGCAGAAGTGATGATTCAGCTTACTGGTCCTACATCAAGGCCTGTGGCCATAGTCAAAGATGAAGCTTGTTCTCTTTATAAAGAGCAGCAAAGCGGTATTACTATACATCGTGCTAGTGAGTATTCAGACTTATGTCGGTAATGCCATTTAACAAGCAAAGTCAGCGGACGCCAAAAAACGGCGCTCGCTGCTTTG
>NZ_JAJUBB010000068.1 GCF_028683135.1 Enterovibrio qingdaonensis | reverse complement strand
TTTTTTTATGTCTGAGTTTTCCAAAGAGTTACATGTCACGGCTGAGTTTTGCCAAGACCATCATATCAATGCTTTTTCTAAGCATATCCCTCTGGAATGGGTTGAAGAAGCCGTCAAGCAGACCGGACGAGCTTCTTTGCGTAAAAGACGCTTCCCCGCGGAGCAGGCAGTGTGGCTGGTTTTAGGGATAGGATTGCTGCGCAACCGTTCTATCCAAAGTGTTTGTGACCAACTGGAACTGGCTTTCCCTGATGCTAAAGGAGAACTACCTCCGCTCGCTACGAGTAGCATCATAAAGGGAAGAGAAAAGCTGGGGGCTGAGCCGATGCGTTATCTCTTTAAGCTAACGGCCGCACAGTGGGAAAAGCAATGTGACTTCGACAAGGTATGCGGTTTGAAGGTGCTCAGTGTCGATGGAACTTACTTTAGAACTCATGATACTGACAGTAACCAACGGTTTGGCTATGTGCAAAAGTCAGCCTCGTTCCCCTCAGTGCTTGCTGTCACCTTGATGTCGACCAAAACACACATGATATCTGACGCAGCGTTTGGGCCTGTGACGCAAAGTGAAATCACGTATGCACAGCAGTTAGTGGGGTCAGCACCAGAAAATTC
>NZ_JAJUBB010000067.1 GCF_028683135.1 Enterovibrio qingdaonensis | reverse complement strand
GAACTAACTGGGACATACACTCTAAGAAATCAAAGCTCAGCACTTTAACCTCCACCACGAACCCTCCAACTTTGGCGTCATTCAGCAACAAATACTTGTCTGCGTCGGCAAATCAGCAAACCTTTTGTCCCTTTAGGCATTTTACGAAAAGCCGAAAACTCAGAAGAACATCTGATAGGCATAAACAACGGGTGAAAAGAGGAAATTAGCGATCAGGTAGTCTAATACCTGACACCCTTTGGCGATTAAGGTGGGGCAATGCGGCTTTCACAGCTGATTCTGAGCCTACAATGTTGCCGCACTCTATTCGGGTACAAGTGTTTATCCAGCAATCAGGTTCTAATCCAAGCCGTGTGAGCAATGACGGTAAGGTGTTTTCAATGTGACCACGTTTATTGTCACGTATCTGTCGCCCTGTCCACTCGACCAATTCTAAATAATCCATCAAGCGAAAAGGTATGCCTTCAGGCATGTTTTCTCTTGGATTGCCGGAAAAAGGAAACAAGTAGGGTGCCGTGGGCTCATCCTTTAGCAGGGATTCTAAACGGGCTTTTACTGATGTATGGGCAGACTGCTCAGGGGTAGGATCTATGGCTGCACGAACGGGGTTTAAATCCACG
>NZ_JAJUBB010000066.1 GCF_028683135.1 Enterovibrio qingdaonensis | reverse complement strand
AAAGCGGTTGCGGACTTCTTCTCTGGCATAGGGATAGCGAAGCTGAAGGTTTGGTGCAGGATGATTGTACTGGCTGAAGGTGTTGGAGACATGGGCTTTCAAGTCGGCTCCGTGACGCATGATTTTAGTACGGCGACGAAGTAAATCACGAGTTGCGCGCATGGCTTTTGGATAGACATAAGCGAGAGGGAAGTTTCCGCCACGCAGCAGCGAAGCAATTTTGAATGAATCAATGCGGTCGTTTTTTGTTTTGCCACCGTGAATAGCTTTCATATACAGCGCATGGCCAAGCACAAAATCAAAGGCGTAATCGAGGCAAAGGTCACTGACCCAATACCAGCAGTGCATGCACTCAACACCGACCACAATCTGGTCTTGAAAGGGGGCGAGAATATCTAAGAGTGCGTCAGGATTGGCATCTATTTTCTTGTGAACCACCTTGTTGCCCGCAGAATCAAGGATACAGACGTAAAGAATACGCGCATGCAGATCGATACCGCAGTAATAGTCGTGTTGAGTGTTATAAAATCTCATTGGGTCTTCTCCTTTTTGGGTTTCGTCGCCTTCCAGCTTAGCCAGACGGTTAAGCTGGAGGAGAAGGCTCAATGAGTATCAAAGCATTTAAGAGTGATTCACCACGCTTGGCGTTTTTGGTTTGAGTTAAGTTTAGTGATTACGGTGGTAAAATCAGGCTTTGTGATAGCGTGGTTCACACCTTAATGC
>NZ_JAJUBB010000065.1 GCF_028683135.1 Enterovibrio qingdaonensis | reverse complement strand
AGTTGCTTGCACCCAACCTGAGCCTGAAGATAACTGGAAAACTGACGTTTAACCTTCTTTTTGAGTAGTGCCAGCTTGGGTTAACCGAATAGTGTCTAATGGCCCTGTCACACGATTGGCAGGCAGCGGTGAGACCGCAGTAAGAGACCTTCTATATGTGTTTGCCGTAAGCAACGACTTAATGGCGTAAATGACAGAACGAAGTAGACATCTTTGTTGTTCGAGAGCATTGGCTGCTGACGCAGCCAAAAGAATGCTATTGCCTATTGACCGGAGAAGGGCTCATATGTGTTATGTGATAATTTCACTACCACGCTCCAACACCCAACAACGCTCGTTTTTGGTGTAGCCAATTTGTCCATAATAGTCGTTGGCTGCCGGTGCGGCGATTAAAAACAGTTTACATGTAGGCTGAATTTGAGCTTGAGTTTGAACTTGTAACTGCTTGCCTATTCCCGACCTTTGGTACGATTCATCAACCGCTAGGTCGGACAGATAACAACAATAATGGAAATCCGTAATAGAGCGAGAAATACCAACCAGTTTAGAACCATCCCAAGCAGTGATTATGAGATTACTATTGTCCAACATACCCTTGATACATTCGATATTTTCTATTGGTCTACGCTCTCCCAACGTCGAGCGCTTAAGCAAACCAATAAACTCGTCAGCTGAGATCTGCTGGTTAACTTTGTATTCGATATTCAATGTGACCTCCTTATCACATAAACGCCCTG
>NZ_JAJUBB010000064.1 GCF_028683135.1 Enterovibrio qingdaonensis | reverse complement strand
ATACCACCTTTTAACAGGTCATTCCCATCACCACCGCGCAGGCGGTCATCACCGTCTTGGCCATACAACTCATCGTTACCGGCTCCGCCATCAATGCGGTCGTTGCCTAATTCGCCGTAGAGCTTGTCATTACCCTCACCCGCTTGGAGTAGGTCATTACCCTTGCCACCAACCAGCACATCATCGCCGAGCTCACCCACAAGGTGGTCATCGCCGTCGTTACCATAGAGGCGGTCGTTGCCTGTGCCGCCGTTAACGTAGTCGTTGCCATCGCCGCCAGAGAGACCATCGTTGCCGTCATTGCCGTACACACGGTCATTGCCTGTGCCACCGTCAATGCCATCGTCGCCTGCACCACCGGAGAGAGTGTCATTGCCGTCTTGGCCGTAGATGGTGTCATTGTGGTTACCGCCATCGACGACATCGTTGCCCGTACCGGCCCAGATGCGATCATGACCGTCTTCGCCATAGATCTTGTCATCACCACCGTCACCACCGATGGTGTCATTGCCCGCACCGCCGTAGAGTTTGTCGTCGCCCTTACCACCTTCTTGGTGATCATCACCGAGCCCGCCGATGAGGATGTCATTGCCATCGCCGCCATAAAGACGGTCGTTGCCTTCGCCACCATCGAGCTCATCATTACCTGAGCCGCCAACGATAACGTCATTCCCATCATTGCCGAATAGGCGGTCGTTGTGGTTACCACCATCCAAATGGTCATTGCCGACACCACCGGAGAGTGTGTCGTTTCCGTCTTGG
>NZ_JAJUBB010000063.1 GCF_028683135.1 Enterovibrio qingdaonensis | reverse complement strand
GGCAGGGCCATTAGACACTATTCGGTTAACCCAGACTGGCACTATTCAAAGGTAAGGCTAAACGTTTGTTTTCCAGTTATCTTCAGGCTCAGTTTAGGTGTAAGCAACTTTGTTGTTCGTTTGGATGCGCACCAATGGGGCGGCTAATCAAAGCAAAGGGGCTTGGACAACATTCGGCACAGCAGACCATTCGAACTTAATGCCCATTGAACTCAGTCAGCAACGTGCTCTTTCTCAGCACCAGTTAGACGTTCAGCTCACCCCATTGTGCGACTTATGCGGGTAAGAACTTGTGTTCATCAAACACGGTTTTGTTCCTCAACATAAAGTAAATGCACCGCCCAAGCTTGTGAGCAAGGGCAGATAACGCTTTGGCTTTGCTCATGCGTTTTTGTAAACGGGTAAGGTATTTCTTCGCTTTTTCGTTGCCACGAAGATAAAGCACGGCGGCTTCCGAGAATGCCCATTTTAGGTAAGCGTTACCGATTTTATTGCCGTTCGTTCCATATTGTTTTCCTGCTGACTCGGCTTTGCATTTAATCAAACGGGAATAGGACGCGAACTGTTGAACAGTCGGAAAGCGTTGGATATTGCCAATTTCATAAAGAATGGTCAGTGCCAGAATACGGCCAATGCCTGGGACAGTTTGTAGCAGTTGGTAATCCTGCGGGTTATGTTGCTTGGCACTTTGCTCGATGAAGTGTTCAACGCTTGCGAGCTCTTTGGTGTAGAAGGCAATTACATTCAAATCGATATCGAGATTGCGGTTAATCGCTGGCTCATT
>NZ_JAJUBB010000062.1 GCF_028683135.1 Enterovibrio qingdaonensis | reverse complement strand
CAGCACGTGACTTCGCATCTATCGATAACGCTCCAGAAGAGCGCGAGCGTGGTATCACCATCTCTACTTCTCACGTAGAGTACGATACTCCTACTCGCCACTACGCGCACGTAGACTGCCCAGGACACGCTGACTATGTTAAAAACATGATCACCGGTGCTGCGCAAATGGACGGCGGTATCCTGGTTGTTGCAGCGACTGATGGCCCTATGCCACAGACTCGTGAGCACATCCTACTGGGTCGTCAGGTTGGTATCCCTTACATCATCGTATTCATGAACAAATGTGACATGGTTGATGATGAAGAGCTGCTGGAACTGGTTGAGATGGAAGTTCGTGAACTTCTTTCTGAGTACGATTTCCCAGGCGACGATTGCCCAGTAATTCAAGGTTCTGCACTGGGTGCACTGAACGGCGAAGAGCAGTGGGAAGCGAAAGTAATCGAACTGGCTGAAGCACTGGATTCTTACATCCCAGAGCCAGAGCGTGCGATCGACCGTCCGTTCATCCTGCCAATCGAAGACGTATTCTCAATCCAAGGCCGTGGTACTGTTGTAACTGGTCGTGTTGAGCAAGGTATCGTTCGCGTAGGTGACGAAGTTGCTATCGTTGGTATCGTAGACACCATCACCACTACTTGTACTGGTGTTGAGATGTTCCGTAAGCTTCTAGACGAAGGCCGTGCAGGTGAGAACGTTGGTGTTCTTCTGCGTGGTACTAAGCGTGATGAAGTTCAACGTGGTCAAGTACTGGCTAAGCCAGGTTCAATCACTCCACACACTACTTTCACTTCAGAAATCTACGTTCTGTCGAAAGATGAAGGCGGCCGTCATACTCCGTTCTTCAAAGGCTACCGTCCACAGTTCTACTTCCGTACAACTGACGTGACCGGTACTATCGAACTGCCAGAAGGCGTTGAGATGGTAATGCCTGGTGATAACGTTTCTATGACTGTAACTCTGATCGCGCCAATCGCGATGGACGAAGGTCTACGTTTCGCTATCCGTGAAGGTGG
>NZ_JAJUBB010000061.1 GCF_028683135.1 Enterovibrio qingdaonensis | reverse complement strand
GCCGCCATAATTTGTGCGCCCACAATACTAACCAAACACGCCACACTTCATACCAAAAATGCGGAGTGTAACGCATCAATTTGATGGCTTTGTTAGCTGCAAACTCACTGTAATACAATAACTTAACGCTAGCACAAAAGCCAAAGTGACTCGCCCAGCAAGCGCAATATTTCCGTTGAACATCACAACTAGAGCGCCTTTCACCTGCTGAGTTTCTGCATACATTGCGACAACGCTGACGGCTGCCATGTCTCATGACGAAAACCGAAACAGTGCTACCTACTTTATTAAGCACATGGAATGTTCAGCGCATGGGCTGCGGTACTCATTGAGGCGGAAACCATCGAAAATTTGAACGTTGAAATGCGAACCGCCGAGGCAATAAAACAAAGTGCCTGAGAAATGGCGGTTGATGAAACGACCCCACTTCAACCCTTCCAAATGCGATGCTAAATGGCAGACTTACGCGAAAGCCAACTGCCGCAGCAAATACCCCTGCTGGCGTAGAGCCGAGGGAGCACTGAAATTATTACTAAATACCGAACTCAAGCCCTGCCAAGAATAGACAGCTAACGCCAAGCTAAGCGGCGCTTAACTCAACTAAAATTTGCCTTCGAAATCACGAAAGCTTGTTTGAAAAAATGGCGCGAGTTTTAAGCGTCCGCTTGAGCTTTTTGTTATGTGATAATTTCTCGACCGCGCTCCAGCACCCAGCAACGCTCATTTCTTGTGTAACCGAGTTGTCCATAATAATCATTGGCTGCTGGTGCTGCGATTAGGAATAATTTACAAGTAGGCTGTATTTGCTCTTGAGTTTGAACTTGTAACTGCTTACCTATGCCTGACCTTTGATATTTTTCATCAACCGCTAGATCTGATAGGTAACAGCAATAATGGAAATCTGTCACTGAACGAGCAACACCTACCAGCTTACTACCATCCCAAGCAGTGACGATGAGGTTGCTGTTGTCCAACATACCATTGATACAAATGATATTTTCTATCGGTCTACGCTCTCCTAGAGTTGATCGCTTAAGCAAATCGATAAACTGCTCAGCCAAAATCTGCTGATTGACCTTGTATTCGATATTCAGTGTGACCTCCTTATCACA
>NZ_JAJUBB010000060.1 GCF_028683135.1 Enterovibrio qingdaonensis | reverse complement strand
CTAGCGAATCCCCTCAAAATCCCTTTTCTAAACAATGAGAAGGACGCGCACCGTACCCTTTGATCTAATGAATTTCGCCAAAAACCACATTCCACCAAGAGGAATTACCGATGCGCGATATTCAAATACTACAAGACACTCTAACTAATCACTGTCCCACTATTCATAAAAAACGGCTTCAATCTCTGTTACTTGCGACTGAGTCTGCAATCGGTGGAGCTGACCTTACTCTCACCAAACTCGGCCGCTCCCTTAACACCATAACCACTGCAAAACATGCCATCAAACGCGTGGATAGGCTTCTTGGCAATGCCCAGTTACACCGTGAAAAAGACGACATCTATAAGTGGAATGCGCGGCTTATTACCGGAGCCAACCCTTGCCCTGTAATACTGATTGATTGGTCTGATGTCAGAGAGCAATTACGTTATATGACCCTGCGAGCTTCCGTCGCCTTGGATGGCCGGGCAGTGACGCTTTACGAGCAGGCCTTTGAATATGCGCAGTATAACTCGCCCATAACCCATCAATACTTCCTTGATAAGCTTCAGGTAATACTACCTCAGGGTACCACACCCATTATTGTCTCTGACGCAGGTTTTCGAAACACCTGGTTTCGACAGGTTCAGAATAAGGGCTGGTTTTGGCTGGGTCGTGTTCGCGGTGAGGTCTCGATTAAAATCGAACAGATGGATTGGCAATGGAACAAGAAACTTTACCCCAAAGCCACGAGTAAACCTCTTTTTCTCGGGCGTTCCCAACTCGCTCGTCGCTCTCCCCTTAACTGCAGTGCATATCTGGTGAAACAAACGCCGAAGGGGCGAAAAGCACAACGTCACTCCCGTACCTGTCAGAAGCACACCGCTTCTCGGCTCTTTGCCAAAAATGCCAATGAACCTTGGTTACTTGTCACCAACATCCCTAATACAACGCTCAATGCCGTCCAGATAACCCGCTTATATGCAAAGAGGATGCAGATTGAAGAAGCCTTCCGTGATTTAAAAAGCACAGCCTATGGATTGGCACTTCGCCATAATCGAACCCGCTGCACTAAACGTCTCAATATATTGCTATTAATTGGACTACTGGCAGAGATACTCATGTGGTGGAATGGGCTGGTTGCAACCCAAGCAAAGTGGCA
>NZ_JAJUBB010000006.1 GCF_028683135.1 Enterovibrio qingdaonensis | reverse complement strand
TTGTCTATCAAGTACGAGTGCCCACACAGATTGCATAGGTCAAATTGTTAAAGAACGTTGACTCCGTTGCTGGCTTAACTCGCCGTGCCCCGTGTCGATGTGGCGCAGTATAGGGACTTCAGAAAATGTCGCAAGTGCTTTTTTGAAAAAAGTCACACTTTTACGCTCAAGCGATTAAATATCGAACGAAACGTCCATTTTGGTACATATTTTAATCTCAAACTTACGTATAAAGGCCCCTTTTCATACCTGAAGCACGCCCAACGCCCTCACTCAATGCCGAGAATAAGCTATAAGAGAAAAACAGCCTCTCTATATAAAGGTACTATAAAGGTACTTTTTGCTCGTTTGTGCTTAGTCAGTAAGATTTCCTCTATAGCTATAGAAGGAGCGATTGAAGCTGCACCTATCGTTACCAAGATATCTCTGCCTACCCACACACTACCTAGTCGCCTCAATCTAATCTCATCAACGTATCTCTTAACATTTAGCATTGCATTTCCACACTCTATATATAGATATAAATAAATCCGTAACCTCAAAACAAAACCTCGAACAGATAACCAGAGCAAATCGACGCCGTGCACCTCAAACATTAGAGCTTGCATTGAATTACTATAAGCACTTACGCGTGCCCATAAAGCAATACTCAAGATACAGATAAATAGACTAACCGTATTCATAAACAATGAATGCGAGGACAAAAAACAACCAGTGTAAAATAAATTTCAAGAAAAATATTTGTGACAAATTTCAAAATATCAGAAAGACTATTTAAATTCTCATGTAAATTATAATTTCGACGAGAAAACTAGGTTCATATACATATACGTGACACACATCAAATTATAACCCAATTCATATTCAACCAAGCAATTATAAACATCCACAAGTATAAACCAAAAATGACTCAAATTTAATTATCTGTCTCATGTCTAATAATCGAGTTTGTTGTGCAAGCAGTGGATTAATTGAATTATGAGTTATATCTTAATTAACAACTTTGGTTTTCAAGTGTATTTTTTATTTTAAATAAGCTTTAGAAAAATCCTGAGTTAAGCATTCACAAACAATATAAAACGGAGTTTCTCTATGATGCTTTCAAACTTTGTTAAGGCATTCGTCCGTGACGAACGTGGCGTGACAGCAATTGAATACGCAATCATCGGCGTCGCAATTTCTGCCATTTTAATGGCCGTGTTTGCAAATAACGGTACGTTAGGAGGCGCATTAGACGGTGCGATGACATTTATATCAACCCAGATCACCAGTGCTCAAACCGGTCCTGGTACCTAAGAGAACGTTTCCGCTACGTAAACACATGTTTGTCGTAGAGACACTACTCGCAACCAGTTCGGCCGCAGTATTAATATCTGATGTTTGCACGAGAAAGATAAGTAACAAGTTAAGTGCATTAGTACTGATTTCTTGCTTACTTCTAAGTTTTACAAATGAAAACATCTCTCTTCATTTTGCACAAAGTGCAATGGTATTTGCAGTCGGACTGGTGCTTTTTAGTGCAGGCATTATTGGTGCCGGGGATATCAAGGTTCTGTGTTGCTACTCGTTAATAATCGACAACCAATACTGGCTACTATCAATCGTCATTATTGGTTTTCTAGGTGGCATAACGGCTTTGGTCATATTAATTAAAATTAAGATCATTGATAGCTATAAAAATGAAGGAGTGCCATACGGTTTGCCCATCGTCATAACAAGCCTGTTTTTCATACATCTAAGCACAATTATTTAGATATGTTGTTTTAAGAAAAGAGTGCATTAAGCAAACAGATGAGCCAGAGACTATTTTTTTTCATTGCTGTATTAACAATCATTATTGGTCTACTCGGGTTAACCGGCGTATTCACATTCAATCAAACTACGGTTGAAGATACATCTACTCCTACCTTTCAGGTTGCTCAGCTACAATCCCCCATGAAAAAAGGCGAATTGCTCAAAAGAAATAATGTCCGGTATTTTAATGTCAGCGAACAAGAAGCCTTGGAAAAAGGCATCACTCACAATACCACACTAAAAATTGTATCCGGCACAATTGCGACTCAAGATCTCTCAAATACGGTGTTTTTGTCTCAGAGCGATTTTATCACCCCGAACGACAAGGGCTACATTGAAGCCGCGATAAAAACAGGCATGACACCCTATTCATTTCGCTTAAAAAGCCGAGACTTTCTTGGCTCTGGTGTTGCCGTTGGCGATTACATTGATGTGCTTGTTTTAACGTCAGACGAACAGAATATCGGCGAGACGGGTCGCGTAAGTGCTATCCAATCTTTTCGAACATTATCCGTTTCCCCATTACTTCACAGAGTAAAGATCCTTGCCATAGAAGAGGAAGATGACTCTCGTGATTTGAGCCTCCCCATCACCATAGAGCTCGCGCGCGAACAGATTGGCAAAATGGTCATAGCTCGGCGTATCGGCGTCATCGAAGTCATCAAATCTCTAAACCAATCTGAGACAGGTGCTGGTTTAAATGCTGATACCCATGATGTTCTCCCTAACTTCAAATCTGTGACTGAAATTCGTGGTCAGAACAAGGCTTATAACTAGGGAGTAAGGAATGCAGACTATTCGGATTTATCCCATCATTTTCATCATATTGCTAATTACTAGTTCATTGCCCGTTCTAGCCGCCAGCATTTTGAACCTAGGAACTGGTGATGCACGCTCTCTGCACTTCGACACCACCATTGGCACGATTTTCATTGCCGACCCTGAAATCGCCGACTATCAAGTCATTGATAACAATCGCTTGGTGGTTTTTGGGCGCAATATAGGCACCACCACACTGATTGTGTTTAGTGAAAACAGCCAAACTCTCATTGAGAAAAAAATAGTGGTAAACAAAAGCCTGATCAGCGTTGAACAATTGATTTCTTCCCAATATCCCGATGCTGACGTGTCCGTGCTCAATCTTGGCGATCGTGTCGTGCTGGCAGGAACGGTCCCGACACAAAAAGAAAAAGACGAAATCTACGCCATTGCCGGGGAATTACTGAGTAAAGAGCAGAATGAAAAAGCCACCACTCTGGTATCTCTTAATACCAACACGCCAGATAAAACCATCGGCTTTCTCGCGCATAAAACGTTTGAGGGCCTGGTTAATAACTTAGAAGTGGCAATCACAAAGCAAGTAAATGTAAAACTCACCATTGCCGAAGTGAACAGCTCTCTTGTCAATGAGCTTGGTATCCAATGGGGAACCGTTTTTGAAAATAGCTTCAACAATGGGCAATTCTTCCGCGCAATAACAGGGTTAAACGGAAGTGCAACTAACGTCGCAACCTACCTGTCAGCCATCAACGACGATCGTATCGGTCAGGTACTTTCTGAGCCTAACCTTTCGGTCATTTCTGGCGAGACCGCGAGTTTTCTCGTTGGTGGTGAAGTCCCCATTTCTTACTTAACTGACGATGGCTATGTCATTGAGTACAAAACATTCGGGATTGGCTTGGAGCTCGCAGCTAAAGTACAGCGAGATGACAAAATCATGTTGACCCTGTTTCCATCCGTTAGCTCTGTCGATGAACAGTTTGGAGATACAGCCCTTGATGTCCCCGCATTTCGCGTACGTCGAGCGCAAACGACCATTGAACTCGGTGATGGCGATAGCTTTGTCTTAGCCGGACTTCTTAGTACCGAAGATCAAGAATCGCTGTCCAAAATCCCCTTTATTGCTGACGTCCCTATCTTGGGAGCCCTATTTCGTCACTCTTCCACCATACGCAGAAAAACCGAATTGGTCATTGTCGCTACGGTATCGTTGGTTGCCCCAATTACATCAGCAAATATCACCTTGCCCAGCATACGGCGCACATCCACGTTATCGCGTTTCTTCGGTGTCGACTTAGATGCTTCCCCTGATATGGCGCAGTGGCAAACGGAAATTTTGTCGACAGGAGGGTTTAAGAAATGAAGCGAATAAAAGGAACTCAAGGAGTGTTACTCCTTTCCCTCATGTTGTTGTTTGGGTGCGAAAGTGCAAACCATGCAACGGCGGTGCAGGGAGGAGATCTTACTGTAACACCTGTTTCTTATACCTTCTCCGTCACAATGAAGAACAAAACATACAGCATCGCGAAGAAAGAGCTATTCGCCTACTTGGAAGCAAACAAAGACACGCTTCTTGTTTATGGAGCTGAGATTGCTTGGTCAGGCAAAAAGGGACAGGTTTTAGCCCAAAATGCCTCGAAATGGCTAATAAGTGCGGGTTCCCCGCGTGGACTAGTGACGAAGGACGTCAATCCATCGCTAATCGGCAATGCAGTTTCAATTACGACGACCGTTTATCAAGTCCAAACTCGCCCTTGTAACCTGCGAGTTCTTGGTAACTATCACTCTGGCGATGATGGGTGTTATTCCGACAACATCCGTTGGCAAGCCATGCTACACCCGAACAGAAAGCTATCAGGGCAAGTGAAAACCACTCTTTTGACTCCGCAAGAGCAATAAAGGCTGCACCATGATTTTTGATGAATTACTGAAAAAAGAATCGACACATGAAAGCAGTAACCTCGGTAATCAGACCGGTATCAAGGTGATTCAGTTCTATCAAACAGACCAACATAAATCATTGGTTGAAGAAACGTTTCGATTTATTGGCGAGAGTGCCCCCTCTGCGGAGAAATACACATTCAGCGACGTAGCAAAGCAAGTGGAGGCACTTCGCGCGCAAGTGGCCATCATTGAACTGACCCATTGTGAGGACACGCTAGAAGAGTGTCGTCGGTTATCAGAAAGACTCCCCAACACCTTATCAGTACTTATTCTGGGCAGTACAGATTCGATCTCTTTGGTACGCGAACTGAAAGCCTTTGGTTTCTATTACCTGTTATGGCCGATAACAAAAGTGGAACTCGGAGAGTTCATTGAAGGGGTTTTCGAACAACATGAAGCCGCTAACTTCAAACACCGTCGCCGCGCAAAACGGATAGGCGTAATCGGATCGCGCGGTGGTATAGGTGTCTCCATGATCACCGCCGAATTGGGTTGGCAATTAGCCAATGATAAGCAAGCGAGTTGTGTCGTTGTCGACAATAACTACTTATCCGGAAACCTCGATATATTCTTGGGTGTCAAAAACCGCGAAAAACGCAAACTAAATGCCGCAGAGTCTGGTGGGCAAATAGACGAGTCTGCCGCCAAAGCTTTGGTGACGAGAATCAATCACAGACTAGAGTATCTTGCTCTGGGGCTAACCACTGAAACCTCAACCGACTTTTATGACATCAATAATGCCGTTGTAAATAACCTCTGTCGTGACGCGAACTTCATTGTTGATGATCTCTCGGCATCAATTAGCTTTGATCTCAGACCCAGCGTATTAATGAAGCAACTGGATGTTGCTGTTGTGGTGATGGACCCCACCATTTCTTGCTTGCGCGAAACAGCGGCATTGCTAAATAGCATCAAAAAGCACATTGAAGAAAATGAGCTGCGTAAAACTGTGCGAGTGGTATTGGTACTGAACAAACACAGAATGTCCCGATTTCAAAGCGTCACCGAAGCTGAAATAACCAAGTACCTTAACGCCCCTATTGATGTCGTTTTACCTTATGAAATCACGGCAGAAGAAGCACTGGTCAGCGGTAACATGCTCAGCAGTGGAAAAACCAAACTTGGTGGTCAGTTACGTAGCCTTTGCTCACTGATTGTCGGTGAAGTCGTAACCCCGAACCGCGTGAAGAGCTTTCTTCCTTTTTTGCGTAAGAAGGACGTGTAACTCATGCATCCATCTCGCGAGCTATATCTTTCATTCAGAACCCGCATTTTTGACGCAATTGATGCAGAGGCGGTCTCTTCGCTCAACAAAGAAGAGCTCAAAAGCCAGCTGTCTCAAGCCATCGCTTTGTTGATAGAGCAAGACAAAGCTGCGGTTTCCGTCTCTCTTCGCAATGAGTTCGTCAACATGCTGTATGACGAACTACGTGGGCTCGGCCCCATTCAGAGCTTAATGGAAGATGATGCCATCTCCGACATCATGGTCAATGGACCAAATAACGTTTTTATTGAACGACAAGGGCTAGTTGAAAAATCTCACATCACCTTCATGGATGAATTGCAGTTAATCAATGTCGCCAAGCGCATCGCGTCACGCGTTGGTCGACGGGTTGATGATTCGATTCCTTTGTGTGATGCCCGATTGGAAGACGGCAGTCGCGTAAACATTGTTTTACCCCCCATCGCCATAGACGGCGCATCGATCTCTATTCGTAAATTTAAAAAACAAAGCATCAATTTTGGCGATCTGATTGAGTTTGGGGCTGTCAGTCCAGAGGTCGCCAAACTCATGATCATCGCGTCACGATGCCGCCTAAATGTGGTGATCTCTGGCGGTACCGGGTCGGGTAAAACCACCATGATGAATGCGCTCTCGCAATACATCTCTGAGAATGAACGCATAGTGACAATTGAAGATGCGGCAGAACTTAGGCTTCAACAGCCCCACGTCGTCAGACTTGAAACGCGGACCGCGGGTATTGAAGGCACCGGTGAGGTAAACCAACGGCAATTGGTTATCAACGCACTGCGTATGCGTCCAGACCGCATCATTATCGGCGAGTGTCGTGGGGCAGAAACGTTTGAAATGCTTCAAGCAATGAACACTGGGCACGATGGTTCAATGACCACCCTCCACGCGAATAGCCCTCGAGATGCCATCTCACGTATCGAAAGCATGGTCATGATGGCCACATCCTCACTGCCGCTGGAGGCCATTCGTCGCACGGTTGTCAGTGCTGTCGACATCATCATCCAAATCAGCCGACTACACGATGGTAGCCGTAAGGTGATGAGCATTTGCGAAATAGTCGGCATGGAAGGTGAAGGGGTTGTCATGGAAGAGATTTTCCGCTTTGAGCACCAAGGGTTTTCCAGTAAAGGACGCATCCTTGGCCAGTTCATTACCTCAGGCTTAATGGATCGCTCCGCGTTGTTTGAAAAAGCACGCTACTTTGGCTTAGAAAACGAATTGAAGAGTATCTTTAGCGGGATTAGATCATGATTGAGAAGCTGTTTTTTATCGCCCTCATCGTTGTCGGCTTGTACATCATGAGAAGACAAGCCGTACTGGCTGAGCGGCGTGAAAGTATGCTCAGGGAAAACAACCCGCTGCCTGAAACCAAACTCATCGAAAACCGAGCGGTTGACATGGAAGCCCTGTCAAAAACCACGCTCTCACAACGTTTGTCTCGATTACTTCGCAATATTTACTATGATCTTGGCGAATACGCGATTATCAAAGTGCTTGCGTTCTATACCGTGTCTACCTTCATTGGCGAATTTGTTTTCGTCACGGTTTTAGGCTTTAGCTCTCAAGTTTCGCTTCTACTGACATTCCCAATATTTACCTTCATGGGTATCCGCTACCTCGACTATCGCACACAAAAAACGTTTGAAGATAACTTCCCGGACGCGCTTAACATGATCGCAAGTTCGGTTTCCGCGGGTGAAAGTCTACTTCACGCCATTCAATATGTGGGGAAGTCACTGAATAACATCGTTGGACGCGAATTTAAATCCATGGGCGAGCGACTCAATCTTGGAGAAACAACCGAGTCAGTGTTCGCTCGCGCCTGCCAACGTTTTCCAACCCCCACATTCCAGTTCTTCGTTATCGCCATGCGTGTCAACGTGAACCGTGGAGGCCAATTACGCCGAGTCATCACCAATCTGAACCGAGTGCTGTTTGATGCGCGCAGTATTGAAATGAAGAAAAAGGCACTGACCGCTGAAGCGCGTCTTTCTTCTTACATCATCTGTGCCATTCCCTTTTTCTTCCTTTTTGTCGTGCTCCGTTTTATCGCGCCGGACAATTACGACTTCGTCATGCACGACCCCCGTGGTCGGTACCTGCTTTATTACACGCTGGCCAGTGAGGCCATTGGTATCGGTATCGTCACTGGCTTGATGAAGAGTGTGAAATAATGGTGGGCGTGTATACCTTCATGTTTATTATTTTAATCGCGTTAGGGGCGGCATCCTTACTGACGATCATTTTTGGAAACCTGAAGCGTAAAAACAGCATTGAACAAGCACTGAGCATTACACAGGAAGAACGCCCTTCCCCTTTTGCAGAGTTGTCTCGGGTGATCGCCTCTATTTTTGCCGCCAGCAGCAATGACATTGAAGAGAAGTTTATAGGCGCGGGCTTTTACAACACCTCAATGGCTCCGTACTTTTTCCTTATTAAGTACACCTGCTTTTTTGTTGGTGCAGCCATTATCTTGCTGACCGGTGATTTGCCCTTTACCGAAGCCATATTGAGTAAAATTGTCTGGCTCGCAGGCTTAGCACTGGTGGTTGTTATTGGTCCCGACCTCTACCTTGAAATGCGCCGACGCGCATTAGCCATCAAAATAACGCGTAAGCTTCCCTATCTTCTGGATTTGATGGCCACTTGTGTTCAAACAGGTATGACTATCGAATCTACCCTGTTTTATCTCACCTCTGAAATGGCCTCATTCGATCATCATCTCGCTTATATGCTTAGGCGGCTCAGCCATCGTGCAAAAACCGTCGGCCTCGATCAGGCGCTGCAAGACCTATACGAACGTGTGCCTGCACCTGAAATGCACAGCTTTGTCATGACGCTAAGCCAGAGCATGCAACACGGCACGTCGGTTTACGACATTTTAACCACACTCTCGAACGACATTCGAAAAATCCAGCTCCTCGCACTGGAAGAAAAAGCGGGAAAGCTTTCATCAAAGATGTCGGTACCCATGATTGTTTTCATCATGCTGCCCGTTGTCGTGCTTATCGTCGCCCCCGGAGTAATGAGGATGCTTGATAACTTATGAAATCGTTATTTACCGCCACACTTATGCTGGCACTCAGCGCATGCTCCTCCTCCGGCGTAATCGAAGAATACGCGGGCGAAAAGGGCGATCAACTTCTTATCCAGACTGGCAACTATGCCGCATTGGTTAAACGCTACAAGGAACAGGTAAATAAAGACCCGTCACCTGAACGGCGATTTAAGCTCGCCAACGCGATTTATCTGTCAGGCGATCCGGAGTCAGCGCAATTCCAGTTAGCCCTCATTCCTATAAATGCACTTAAAAACGCGGATTTAGAGATGCTGCGGGCAAATGTGCTTTTCGATCTTGATAAGCTCAATTCTGCAGAGCAACACGTCAACGCAACGCTTCGCTTGAATGATGAATATGCTGAAGCATACAACTTAAAAGGTATGCTACTCGCGCAGCGTGGTGAGCTAAAACAAGCCAAGGCCGCGTTCCAACAGGCAAGGTTGAATGGCTTTGACGACGATGTGGTAAAAAATAATTTGGCGATGATTGCCATGCTGCAAGGTGATTTTGACTTGGCCGCTGACATACTGCTTCCTCTCGTCCAAAACGGACGGGCTGACAGCACGGTGGAAGCCAACCTTCTTCTCGCACTGGCAAAATCCGGGCGCTCGCGAGCATTCAGTCAACTTCTTGGAGGGCAAAGCCAAGACACTTTAAGAAGCAAATACATCAGCCTGAATAACGTTGAGGCCAATAGCCACTTTTCTCAGACTGTGCCTAATGTGTCGAACAATACGCAAAGCCAGCAAAAAGCCATCGCCAAAATTGACGCCATTCTTTCTCGTGTGCCTGCGAAAAGTGAAACCAAGCCTACCCCAACCAGCAAGCCTGAAGTATTGGCAAGTACTACAGACCAACAACCGTTAATAGAAGAAAAAGCACCAGAAATAGCCGTCGTCAAAGAGGCAAAAGAAACCCAAGAACTAACCAACGCAAAACCGCCGTTGAGCACTGACAACAACACAGAAAAAACACCCATTGTCACAGACCCCATTACACTTGCTCGCCAACGCGTGCAAGCCGCGAAAGAGGCCAAAGCCAAGCAACAGCTCGCGTTAAAAGACGCGAAAGAAGCAAAGCAAAAAGCGAAACAAGCGGCCAAGCCTGCGAAGAAAAAACGCTCCCGTTACCTGATCACAGACATGCGCTATCAACCTACCGATGGTGCGAATGAGTACGTTGCAACCTCTGATTTCAAGCTCGGTCACGTGCGCACAGAGTATTTGGAAAAAAGAAAAAAGTGGGTATTTGATATCAAAGGCGCGAAAGACTTTACCACCAAGCGTAAGCGTTATTTGCAAACGGGGCCGGCGAAGGCCATCGAACTCGGAGAGCATAAAAACTTTGTCAGAATCGTCTTAGAAATGCGGGAAAACACGACGCAAAAACCGGACATACAGGTTGATGGCAACACATTAACGATTCGATGGGGGGCATAGCATCGCCATGTTTCGCTTACGCCCTTTTCAAAGAAGAAATAACACGCCATCAAGACAGGCTCCACATCGCGAAAGTGGCATGGTCACACTCGAGTTTGCGTTCGGCTTTATCGTGATGTTCTATTCCCTTATGTTTTGGGTAGAGCTTTGCATCATCGGCTTTCTATCCTCTGTCGTGGACTATGCCATCTCTGAATCTTCCCGCGCTGCTCGGTCGTCGTCAAACGCCAACTATTCCACGATTTTCTATACCGCGATAAATAACAGCAGTGACTTTTGGACCAAAGTTATCGACCCAAGCAGGTTCTCAGTTTCCGTTGAGTACTACAGCTCCTTCGCTGATGCAGGCTCGCCCCCTGGTTCTGCCGTTGGCGTCGATAAACCGATTGCGCTTTACCAAGTTAGCTACCAGTACGACCCTATGTTCACACTGTTTTTCGATCGCGATACGTTAGATTTATCTCGCGAAGTCTTTGCCATTCAGGAATTTGAACGTGACCAATTTAGCCAATAAACAGCGTGGGGTTTTTAGTATTGAGCTCGCCATGATTTTGGTTGGCTTTAGTCTCATTATCGTCTTCACCATGGACGTTGTGACTAAACAATCGGTCAAAGGAAAACTCGATCGTCTCTCCTATTCGGTCGTCAGCCTATTGAAGGAACGCACGCAGCTTTTCGACGGGGAAGAGAGGATGACAAATGGTGAAGCTGCCGCCGCCTTGGCCTTGGTATCAAACTCGCTTACCGCCACCATGAATAGCTTTGAAGCAAGCCGTGTTGGAATTCTTATCGAACAGCAACGATTTAACAGCGAGCAACAAGCTATTCCTTCTGTGAACGGGGTAAACATCTATAAAGTCGGTGAATACGATTGTGAGCCGGTGGCGCGCTTAAGCACCAAAGCCGAGCTTTCACCCGTCACCAATTTTGGCAATAGGCTCTCCCTCTACCAAGTCACCTTGTGCTATCAAACTGACAACCTGTTTGGCTCATTGATTGGCAAATCTTGGGAGCTTGCACGCTCCACATCCATTTCAATTGGCCGATAGGAGCAAATCACCGTGGCAATGAATTACTCCAAACAACGCGGCGTCGCTAGCATCATATTTGTACTGGTTTTCCCTCTCCTGTTCAGTGTGTTTGCCATCGCAATTGAATCAACGCGATACCTTCAAACACATGCCCGCATCGGAGATGGTGTAGAAATGGCGTCACTCGCTGTCGCCGCAAATGCCTCAACCTCAACCTATGAAAACCAACTGCTGGCAAAGCGCTTTGTCGATAACTATGCCCCCGACGGTGACATCGACCCCTCTGATATTCAGATTGAGCGAAAAAGCTGTGATGAAATCTACGAAGAGCAATGTGGTGAAGCTGGCGTCTATGACCGGGATGGCTTGATCTTCACCCAGTACAAAGTCACGCTAAGCTCAGATTTTACGAGCTGGTTCCCTGAAGATGGCTACCATCTTGGGTACGACGAAACCATGACGCTCGGTGGCGATGCCACTGCACGTAAATATCAAGGGTTCACTGTGGATGTCGCCTTTGTCGCCGACTTCTCCGGGTCAATGGCTGCCCGATGGATTGAGAATGATAACAACGACGATAACGATGAATTTGCCAACGTAAACGCCAAATATGAAGGCGTGATTGAGGTCATTAAACGCGTCACAGAAAGGCTTGAAGACTACAACAATTCAACCGAGCAAGAAGTGGGGGGCGAAGCACTCGCTAACCGTGCGGCATTTATCGGTTACAACATGTACCCGCATGATGACAATTCCTTTTACAGTAACGTGGCCTATTACAACAACGCCGCTTCTAGAACGTGGGAGTGGTACTACAATATCCCCAACATCAATTTTGCCTCAACGGCCAGCAATCCGCTCACGACACCGGTCACCCAAATTACAGGCAGGTACTATTACCGTGGTTACAGTGACGACTCTTACTTTCGTACCTTGCCATTGACCGACAACTTCGCGACATTTCGATCCACGATTGACAATTTTGTTCCAGACTACGGTACTGCGTCTTATGAGGGGATCATTGAAGCGGCCAAAATCGTGTCGCAAGGACAGAATGTCCGTAAGCTCATCATTGTATTGTCAGACGGTGTCGACTCTCGAAATCGCAATAACCCAAGCGATAACCGCTATCCAGGCTATGCCGCAGAGCAGCTCTATAACCGCGGCCTCTGCGAAAACATCATTACTGCATTAGAAAATCAGACGGTTAATGGTCGAAATGTTGAAGCGCGACTCTTTGTCATCGGCTTTGACTACAACATCGACGACAACCCTGGGCTTAAAACCTGTGCAGGTGCAGAAAACATTCAATCAGCCAGTTCGTACTCAGATATCTACGAAACCGTTCTTGAGCTTATCAGTGAAGAAGTCGGGCGACTGTACTTTGGCAGCTAACGATTTATTGGAGACCTTATGAAACCGACACGTTCACTTTGTGCATTGTTCATACCGCTATGTTTAGCAAGTGCACCAACCATCGCAGGCACCATTTCAACGGTTGCCTTTGAAGATATCTGTGCCGACAAGAACACGGAAGTGGTTTTCCGTGTAGACGTTGGGCAATCTACAGAGGTATTTTTCCACAAATCACAATACATCCAACTTGAACGCCCTTTGGATACGCACCCCACGACTCCCCTATTTATAGATGCTCTCGTCAATGCAGGTCTAAGTAAAAACTGCGCCGAATTACTGGTGCGAGAAACACCTTCCGTCGATATGAGAAAAGACCGGCTTTTGGCCAGCGTACATTTTGGTTTTGATAAATCCTCATTAACCCCAACGGGCAAGAAAATCCTATCCGGTATCATTGATGCGATAAAACGCGGTTCAGCACCACTCTCTCTTTCTGGTCATACCGACAGCGTCGGAAGCCACACCTATAACCTGACACTCGGTCTTCAACGCGCAGAAGCGGTTAAGGCCTATTTGGTGGAAGCGGGCTCAGGAGACACAAAGATAAACACGGTATCGCGGGGAGAAACCAACCCTGTAGCAACCAATAAAACAGCGGCAGGTCGTGCAGAAAATCGAAGAGTTGAAGTGGCCAATAAACCCACAGCCGCGAAACTTAAGATAACGCCGTGATATTGGGTAAGGTCTATTTGCTGTTATTGCAACTAGATATGCAGATAGTGATGGATTTTACTGACACGCAGATACAACAAAGCCCCAATCTTTCGATTGAGGCTTTGTCATGAAATTGGTGCCCGGGGCCGGACTTGAACCGGCACAGTTATTCACCGGCGGATTTTGAATCCGCTGCGTCTACCAATTTCGCCACCCGGGCAAGTGAGGCTGATTATACGCAAGCCGAACTACAGCGCAAGCCTATAATTCACAAAAAGTGTTTAACCGTTTCTTTTTTCACCAACTCGATGCGATAACACGCAATTTGCAGCACTTTTCCCCATACATAAAGCCAGACAACACTGGTAGACTAGACACATTACTCATTATTAGGACAAAAATAATGTCTCAAACTTCAGCCCAATTCAGTGTCCCAAAGGGAGCAGGATTCCTCCGCCGCATGGGTGCTTGGCTTTATGACTTTATGGTGCTGGTCGCCGTCGAGATGCTTGCTATCGGTTTGGTCGTGGGTGGCTTTGCCATCGCCATTCAATTTGGCTTTTCTATCGAAGGCTATGCGGATGTCAGCCAATACCTCACCAGTAACCCAACAGTAAGCCCTATCTTTACGGTTTATGTGTTTGCTATCGCTGCAGGCTTTTATGCTTACTTCTGGACACGTGCGGGCCAAACCGTCGGTATGAAGGCATGGAAACTCAAGTTGGTCAGCGAATTTGGTGGTAACGTGACCTATACGCAATCACTGATCCGCATGGCGACATCTTGTTTAGGTCTTGGCAACCTTCTGGCGTTGTTTGATAGAAACAACCGCGCCTTTCAAGATCACTTCTCAAACAGCCAAGTCGTTAAAATAGACTGAACCGAATAACAAAGAAGGGAGCCGATAGGCTCCCTTCTTTTTATTAATACTTGCCATTTTAGACGCTATTACAACTTCCGGTTTAGCAGGTAAAGCGTGATCCCGATAAAGGCCAAACTCGGTGCGATGGCCCCAAAGAACGGGGGCAGTTGGTATACCAAGGTGATCGGCCCGAACACTTCGTTCGAAATGTAAAAGCCAAAACCAAATATCACACCAGACAACACGCGCGCACCCATGGTTACTGAGCGCAGCGGCCCGAACACGAAGCTCAAAGCCAACAGCATCATGACACCTATAGAAAGCGGTTGAAGTACTTTACGCCACAACGCCAACTCGTAACGCGACGCGTCTTGCTCCGAGGCTTTCAAGTACTCGACGTAACTGTATACCCCCGTTAACGAGAGTTCTTCAGGTTTCACCGTGACGATGGAAAGCTTCTCTGGCGTTAACGTGGATTGCCAAGCAAGCTCAGGCTCCTTGGTTTCAGTAATTTTCACTGGCCCGTCAAAGTGTGTGACAGTAACGTCTTTCAGCATCCAGCTATCTTTATTTAGATACTCGCCTTTCTCTGCGAATACCATGGCTTCAAGCTCTTGCTTATCATCAAACTTCCAGATGTTTACGCCTGTCAGAGACTCTTGCTGATCGGTGCGCGCAATATAGATGAAATCGTTGCCGTCTTTCGCCCAAACGCCCCGGCGCACAGACATGACGCTACCGCCAGATTTCGCATAAGCACGAAGCTCTCTTGCTTCACGCTGAGCATCGGGCGCGCCCCATTGTCCCAACGCCAACACAATCAGCATCAGCGGCATCGCTGTTTTCAGAACCGACAATCCGATATCTAACTTGGAAAAGCCTGCCGCCTGCATAACCACAAGTTCAGAACTTGACGCAAGCGTTCCCAGACCAATCAACGCACCTAGCAACACCGCCATTGGGAAGAACATTTCGATATCACGCGGCATGCTCAGCAATACATATTGCAGTGCAGTGACCATGGTGAATGTGCCCTCGCCCACAGAGCGAAGCTGTTCAACAAACTTGATGATGGCAGACAAGCCCACCAGAGTTGCTAAACACAGGGTCGTCGTGGCGATGATGGTCCGCCCAATGTATAAATCGAGAATTTTAAACATTAGGCCGTTCCCCGCAGTCGGTATCGGAATTTACGTACAGGCATGCTATCCCAACTCAGAAGGCCAACCGCCAACAGCAACGCTGCAACGTTCACACTCCAAAGGCCAATTTCTGGCGGCAGTGTGCCCTCCTCGACGGCAGACTTAGCGGCACTAATAGCCAAGAAGTACGCCAGATAGATGAGTACTGCCGGAAACAACTTAGCAAATCGCCCTTGGCGAGGATTAACCGAAGACAGAGGGACGACAATCATGGTCATCAACGGAATACACAATACCAATGCAATACGCCATTGAAGCTCAGCCTGCGCTTGTGGTGCTGTTTGACCAATCAAGTCTGGCGTAGGCATTGCGTCCCAGTCACGGGTCTTCTGACGGACCTCGCGCTGTCCAATCAGCACCTGATAATTTTCATACTCTGTAATGGTGTAATCTAACCGCGTCGGTATACCCTCGTAACGCGTGCCTTCATTCAAATCCAACACTTGTCGGCCATCTGGCAGTTCGGACACATAGCCTTTTTCTGCAACCACCACATTCGGACGCATGGTGCCACGAGGAACAGGTTGCGCGATAAAGACTTTATGCAAGTCTTTCCCATCACCCGTAATATTGTTGATGTACACCACCGCCTGACCATCCGGTGTGGTTTGGATTTGGCCTTGCATCAACAGTTCAAGCCCGGTATCGGCCTCCAACTGCTCCATGACTTTAATTTCTTTATTATTTGCCCACGGCGTCAACCACAGCGAGTTGAATGCAGCAACAGCACCAGTGATCAATGCAAGATAGAGTGCAGCCCTTATCAGGAACTTGTTCCCGATACCTGTTGCATTCATGACGGTGATTTCACTTTCGGCATACAAACGGCCAAAAGTGATCAATATGCCAATGTACAAACTCAATGGCAGCATCAGCATTGCCATCGATGGCATATACAAACCAACCAGTGTTAACACATCACTGCCCGGAATTGAGCCATCTGTTGCACTGGTTAGCACGCGAATGAATTTTTGGCTAAAAAAGACCAGAAATAGAACAAACAGCACCGCAAGTTGCGTTTTGACTGTTTCTCGGATCAAATACCGAACAATAATCACGGCGTTTTACCTTTAGAAAACTTGTTTTTTTACTCGAATCGCTATAGTTTTTCGGTAAATCAGTTGTTTTTTTATCTTTCGGCCAAGTGTTGACCTGCTTCTATTCGATTTACGTCGAACACGGTTTCGAGTTCCAATAAAGCGGGCATTATCTAACATTTAGCCTCACTTGTCTTTAGGATGTAGGAGTACGCATGGAGTTCAGTGTAAAAAGCGGGAGTCCCGAGAAGCAACGCAGTGCATGTATCGTCGTTGGCGTGTTTGAACCACGCCGCCTGTCTCCGGTAGCGGAACAGCTCGATAAAATCAGTGACGGCTACATCAGTAGCTTACTGCGTCGTGGTGACCTCGAAGGCAAACCTGGCCAGATGCTGCTATTGCATCACGTACCTAATGTACTGTCTGAGCGCGTACTGCTTGTCGGCTGCGGCAAGGAACGTGAACTTGGCGAACGCCAGTATAAAGAAATCATCAAAAATACCATCAATACCCTGAACGAAACCGGTTCAATGGAAGCTGTTTGCTTCCTGACAGAGCTTCACGTTAAAGGCCGCGATACCTACTGGAAGGTTCGTCAGGCTGTTGAAAGCACCAAAGATACCCTCTATACCTTCAACCAGTTCAAGAGCGTAAAACCAGAAACGCGCCGTCCACTGCGCAAATTGGTATTTAACGTACCGACACGCCGTGAGCTGAACTTGGGTGAGCGTGCGATCGCACACGGTCTGGCAGTGGCATCAGGCGTTCGTGCCTGTAAAGACCTTGGCAATATGCCGCCAAACGTGGCAAACCCAGCCTACCTAGCTTCTCAAGCACGCCGTCTGGCGGATGACTTTGAGCGAGTCAGCACCAAGATCATTGGTGAACAAGAGATGAAAGAGCTGGGCATGACCTCGTATCTTGCGGTCGGTCAGGGTTCGAAAAACGAATCCTTTATGTCCATCATGGAATACAAAGGTCACCCAGATCCGAACGCGAAGCCTATCGTACTGGTTGGTAAAGGTCTGACGTTTGATGCTGGCGGTATCTCACTGAAACCTGCAGCTAACATGGACGAAATGAAGTACGACATGTGTGGTGCAGCGTCAGTATTTGGTGCAATGAAAGCACTGGCGAAGCTGGACTTACCAATCAATGTTGTCGGCGTACTGGCTGGCTGTGAAAACATGCCTGATGGCAACGCATACCGTCCAGGTGACATCGTGACCACCATGTCAGGCCAAACTGTTGAAGTACTGAATACTGATGCAGAAGGCCGTCTGGTTCTGTGTGATGCACTGACTTACGTTGAACGTTACGAACCTGAGTGCGTTATCGACGTAGCTACCCTGACTGGCGCATGTATTGTGGCACTGAGCCACCACATCAGCGGCCTGCTGTCTAACCACAACCCACTGGCACACGAGATCGTGAATGCGTCAGAGCAAGCCGGTGACCGTGCTTGGCGTCTGCCAATGACTGAAGAGTACCAAGAGCAGCTTAAGAGCCCGTTTGCTGATATGGCAAACATCGGTGGCCCTGGCGGCGGTACCATTACTGCAGGTTGTTTCCTGTCTCGCTTTGCTAAGAAGTACAACTGGGCACACCTTGATGTGGCAGGTACCTCTTTCCAAGGCGGTGCAAACAAAGGGGCAACCGGTCGTCCCGTCCCATTGCTGGTCCAGTTCTTATTGAACCGTTCTGGCCTTGAGGTTGCAGAGTAAAACCTGCATAAGAAGAAAGGAGGCCAAGGCCTCCTTTTTTTATCTCTGGCTTATAAAAAGCAGTAGCTTTTAGCAACAACACAACGCACACTGAGCCGGTTAAATTATCATCTTTTCGGAAACTACCATGGCACTGGCCACCTTCTACATTCTGGATGAAAAGCACGCCGAACCTCAGCAGCAAATGCTGGAAAAGGTTTGCTCGCTTGCAGACCAGTATTGTCAGCAAGGCATGAAAGTGTTTATTACCGCTGACAGCAAATCACAGGCAGAAGCCATTGATGAGCAACTTTGGCAACGTTCACCCGACCATTTTGTTCCGCACAATCTTATTGGTGAAGGGCCGCGTGGTGGTACCCAAGTGGAAATTGGTTGGCCAGGTGTTCGTCCTGCTGGACACCGAAATGTACTAATTAACTTGGCTGAGGAAGCAGCAATTTTTGCGCCTTCCTTTGCACAAGTGGTAGACTTCGTGCCTTGCGAAGAAACTCTCAAGCAACAGGCTCGAGAACGCTACAAAATTTACCGCATGGCGGGGCGCCAAATGCGCACCCTTGCCGTTGAAGAATCATCCGTTATTTGATCCATCAAGAGCGCTATGGAAAAGACATACAACCCAACATCAATTGAAAAGGCGCTGTACCAGCGCTGGGAAGAGGCTGGTTACTTCAAGCCTCACGGTGACACATCTAAAGATGCGTACAGCATCATGATTCCACCACCCAACGTCACCGGTAGCCTGCACATGGGCCATGCGTTCCAAGACACCATCATGGATACCCTGATCCGTTGCGAACGCATGAAAGGCAAAAACACCTTGTGGCAGGTTGGTACTGACCACGCAGGTATCGCAACGCAAATGGTTGTTGAGCGCAAGATCGCGGCTGAAGAAGGCAAAACCAAGCACGATTACGGCCGTGAAGCATTCATCGACAAAATCTGGGAATGGAAAGGCGAATCAGGTGGCACCATCACCAAACAGCTTCGCCGCCTAGGTGCATCTGTTGACTGGGATCGTGAGCGCTTCACCATGGACGACGGCTTCTACGCTGCAGTTCAAGAAGTGTTTGTTCGCCTTTATGAAGACGACCTGATCTATCGCGGTAAGCGTCTGGTTAACTGGGATCCGAAACTGCACACTGCAATTTCTGATCTGGAAGTTGAAAACAAAGACACCAAAGGCCACATGTGGCATTTCCGCTACCCATTAGCGGATGGCATGAAAACCGCTGACGGTAAAGATTACATTGTTGTTGCAACCACGCGTCCTGAAACCATGCTGGGCGATACCGGTGTTGCAGTAAACCCAGAAGATCCACGCTATAAAGATCTGATCGGTAAAGACATCATCCTGCCAATCGTTGACCGTCGCATTCCAATCGTAGGCGACGAACACGCAGACATGGAGAAAGGCACAGGTTGTGTGAAGATCACCCCTGCGCACGACTTCAACGACTACGAAGTTGGTAAGCGTCACCAGCTACCTATGATCAACATCCTGACCTTCAATGCTGACATCCGTGATGCGGCAGAAGTGTTCACCACTAACGGTGAAGCAAGCGATGTATACAGCAGCGACCTGCCAGAAAAATACCATGGCATGGAGCGTTTTGCTGCGCGTAAAGCGATCGTAGCTGAGTTCGAAGAACTGGGTCTGCTGGACGAAATCAAAGACCACGACCTGACCGTTCCTTACGGCGACCGTGGCGGTGTGGTTATCGAGCCAATGCTGACTGACCAATGGTATGTTCGCACTGCAACACTGGCACAGCCTGCGGTTGAAGCAGTAGAAAACGGCGACATCCAATTCGTACCTAAGCAATACGAAAACATGTACTTCTCTTGGATGCGTGACATTCAAGACTGGTGTATCTCTCGTCAGCTGTGGTGGGGTCACCGCATCCCTGCATGGTACGACAACGACGGCAACGTATACGTTGGTCGTAACGAAGACGAAGTACGTGAGAAGAACGGTCTGGCTCCTGTTGTTGTTCTTCGTCAGGACGACGACGTACTGGATACTTGGTTCTCTTCAGCACTGTGGACCTTCGGTACACTGGGATGGCCACAAGAAACACCAGAACTGAAAACCTTCCACCCGACTGATGTGTTGGTGACAGGTTTCGACATCATCTTCTTCTGGGTTGCTCGCATGATCATGATGACCATGCACTTCTGTAAAGATGAAAACGGTAAGGCACAAGTACCGTTCAAGACTGTTTACGTTACTGGCCTTATCCGCGACGAAAACGGCGACAAGATGTCGAAGTCTAAAGGTAACGTCCTTGACCCAATCGACATGATCGACGGTATCGATCTAGAGTCACTCGTTGAGAAGCGTTGTGGCAACATGATGCAGCCTCAATTGGCCGCGAAGATCGAGAAAAATACGCGCAAGACCTTCGAAAACGGCATTGATGCATACGGCACAGACGCACTGCGTTTCACTCTGGCTGCGATGGCATCCACTGGTCGTGACATCAACTGGGACATGAAGCGTCTTGAGGGTTACCGTAACTTCTGTAACAAGCTATGGAACGCAAGCCGTTACGTGCTGATGAACGCAGAAGATCAAGATTGTGGTATGAACGGCGGCGAGATGGAATTCTCTCTGGCTGATAAGTGGATCGAATCTCAGTTCCAACTGGCAGCAAAAGAGTTCAACGCGCACATCGACAACTACCGTCTGGATATGGCTTCGAACACCCTGTACGAGTTCATCTGGAACCAATTCTGTGACTGGTACCTAGAGCTGACAAAACCTGTTCTGTGGAAAGGCACTGAAGCACAACAGCGCGCGACACGTCACACACTGATCACTGTGCTTGAGAAGACACTGCGTCTTGCTCACCCAGTACTGCCATACATCACCGAATCTATCTGGCAGAGCGTGAAGCCGCTAGTAGCAGGTGTAGAAGGCGATACCATCATGCTGCAAGCATTGCCACAGTACGACGAAGCACAGTTCGATGAAGGTGCGTTAGCGGATATCGAGTGGGTGAAATCATTCATCACTTCTATCCGTAACTTGCGTGCAGAATACGACATCGCGCCAAGCAAGCCGATGGACGTGATGCTGAAAGCAGCTGACAAGAATGACGCTGCACGTGTTGAAGCGAGCAAGCAAGTGCTGATGTCTCTGGCGAAACTGGAAGGCATTCGCATTCTGAAATCAGGCGAAGAAACCCCAGCGTGCGCAACCGCACTAGTGGGCAAATCTACGCTGATGATCCCGATGGCAGGTCTAATCGACAAAGATGCTGAACTGGCACGTCTGGACAAAGAAATCGCTAAAAACCAAGGCGAAATCAAGCGTATCGAAGGCAAACTGAACAACCAAGGCTTTGTTGCGAAAGCACCTGAAGCGGTTGTTGCTGCAGAGCGCGCGAAGCTAGACGGCTACGCAGAAGCACTGACCAAGCTGGAAGAACAAAAAGCGACAATCGCTGCACTGTAATTCCTGCTAAGTAACATCAAAGAAAAGGCTGACGAGAAATCGTCGGCCTTTTTCTTTTGCCTGCCCCAAACCCACTCAATTAGTTTTACCTATCAAATTAATAACAACAATCGAATTCAGCAATTGATAATCATTCGCAATAATATGCTTATCCAATAGAGGGACATATTATGAAAAAGACCATGAGTTTTGCTGTGATTCACTTTACCGTTGCATTTACTGTCGCATACGCACTTACTGGCGACATTCTGCTGGGTAGCCTGATCGCCATGGTAGAACCCATGGTTAATACGGTCGCGTTTTACTTCCATGAGAAAGCATGGGACAGCAAGTTGCTGAAGCGCACCACTAGCATGAACCCGGCACGTAAAACTGCAAGTTTCGCCGTCGTTCACTTCAGCGTTGCATTTGGTGTCGCGTATCTGCTGACGGGTGATATCTTGATTGGTAGCGTAATGGCAATGATTGAGCCTTGTATCAACACCATGGCTTACTACTTCCATGAGCGTGTATGGCAGAAAAAAGAAGACTTCAGCATCATGGCATGCAACCACAACCACGCTGTAGCCGCATAACGTTGAAAAGAAAAAGGGCAGCCTAGGCTACCCTTTTTAATGGTCTAAAAACCTACTCTGGTTGATACTGCGCTGCTGCCTCTATACGACGATCGGTATCTGGGTGTGAGCTTAACCACTCCACGATCCCAACACGGGCACTTTCTGACTGCATTAAGCGAAACATTTCCGCTTGTGATTCTGTCGTGCCATATTGCTCATACAGGTATTTAGCTGCAAACGCATCAGACTCTTCTTCCGCTTCTCTCGAATACCCCGAAGACACTAAGAGCACGCCAAAGCCCGTCAGCAAATCTATCACTCCAGTGCTCTCTCCGGTAACCAACGCCACGGTCACTGACAGCATGGTAGAACGGACAAGTGCCGTCATGACATGTTGGTGATACACATGTCCAAGCTCATGAAGAATAATACTTTCCAATTGCTCATCGGTTTCTGCCAACTCGACCAATGGGTCAAGCAGCACCACAGTGCCATCACTGAATGCAAATGCATTGGGTCCTTTGGGCCAATTTCGGAACTTTAGCTTGGGCGCAATCGGCATTGGCGGCATACGCGCAACCACGCGCTCAAACTGGTTCGTGATACTTGCCTTTCGATCTTCTGGCAACTCTGATGCCGTAAACATGCCATTGTCCAGCTGTTCCAGCACATGTTCTCCTACCATCTCAGGCACCTGCTGGGGTAGCGAGGTCGCGATCCCTTGGCTGATAGCTGGAATACCCACCCAGATAAACAAGGCAACAATAAGTACAGAAGCGGCTACACTGCTCAGTATCACGCTAAGATTGGTTTCGAGCTTAGTTAGCCAACTCTTCGACGGCACATAGAAACAATAGGGAAGCTCTGTTTCTTTGTGAGGAATGAATAACTCTCCAGTTGGAAAGCGCAGTTGTAACGGCAACCGTCCAATCCTGTCGGATAAAGAAACGTCGTCAATACTGGCCTCAATCGATTGATCCCCCACATGCAGCACTGCCTTGCTCTCACCCACGATGGAAAGGGTTGCTGCATGTTTTGCGGAATCTCCAGCCAGATACGCAATACCCTCTGTCATCAGCCTAACCCAATATCCAGATCGAAGGCTTGAGACACTTCATCACCGATCGCTGATTTCATGCTGTCATCATCATCAAATGCACGTAATGCATCAAGATCGCCATAAACCGTTGTCACTGAGAGTAAATATTTCGCTGTTCTCACTTTCACCCAAGGTCTGGCAAACCCAAGCGTAAAGACCTGCATCAGAAAGTTCGTCACTATCAGCATGGTGTAAGAGGCCGTATTCATGGTCGACCCTAAACGGTAATCACCAGACTCCCCCACCATCATTAGCCCAAAAACATAATTCCGCACTCGACACGCAATAAAGGAGCTGACGATTAAGATCGCAACAAAGAACATGCCATAGATGAAGAGAAAAAAGGTCACCATTCCAAAGAGGCTTGCCAGATGCTCAAAGCTTATCGTGTCGAGGGATAAAGAATTTAAAAGCTCGAGTTTTGTAGGGTCCATAAATGACTCGGCGAGCCCAATCATCAGAAACATTATTGCCACAAAACCTACCATGCAGAGCACATATATCAGGATTGCCCAAAGATAGGTGCGAACAAAGTAGCCGATTCTCAGCGCAGCACTGAACGTCAATTTTCCGTAGCCATGCCCATTGGCAAAGTAGCTCGAGATCCCCATCATCATCCAGCAAAAAAGCAGAAAGACCACTATCGCGCCACCAAGGCCAATCACAAACCCTGCACCACCAATACCAGGTGCCGACGAGAGCATCACGCTGGTGACGATGGCAAGAAATACCAGAAGTCCCCTGCCTAGCATGACACCATAAGCACCCAGTAGCGTCCCTGTGAAGTTCAACCGAACATTGCGATAGCTGCTCATTTTCGCGTTAAATCGCGCATTGTTCCGAACCACCCAAGGCATTAGCAGTAAACCAATCACAAAAAGAACAGAAGAGAAAAGTGGATAGAAGTGACCGACTGCAAACCAGATGACAAACGCCGTTACTGCGATGATACGGCCGATTAGAATTTGTTTTGGGGTGGCATGGTATTCAAAGCGGTCACCCGCAAGCTCCGTATTGCCATAAAAATACTTTTTAGTCCGCACTTTTGCCCACGCGGAATAAATGCCAAGTGTTAGTATGCTCAGCACGACATTGACAATCCAAATACCAAAATACTCACGGCCTGAGCCATGAAAAATCATTTTGTTTTCCATTACCTTCCCTCTGCCAACCTTGTTTCGGCTTCCTTTCGCCCATATTATCTTTTTTAGTGCTCTCACACAGTTCAGCAATACACAACTGCGAAGTGCCCCTCCATTCACAACGTATCTCTTTCAGGTAGGTTGTAGTGACACATTCTCAATACACTGGATGTAAAAAGGACTAAACAATGGCAGCAGGCCCAGTCGAAATTCGCCAACTCGTTAGACAGCTACTCCGTCATAGAGGGCTACTCGACAACATCTATGGCACGACAAACCTAACCACCGTCCAATGCCATGTGCTGATTGAATTGGAGCACGCTCCCCTGTCAGCATCCGAGCTTGCTACTCGTCTTAATATTGACGTTGCCAACGCCAACCGGACGCTCGCTATTTTGATTAATAACGACAACGTGCAGTCACACGCCTCACCAGAAAGTGCCCAACCCACCTACGCGCTTTCCGATACTGGCCGAACACGTTTACGTGAACACCACCAAGGCATTAACCAGCAAATCGCTCGTTATTTGGAGCAACTCGATAGCGATGAGATAGAAACCCTGTCTCGTTCATTGCACCGCTACAACCGCGCTATGTCTCAAAGTGAGCTGCAAAACGGATACACCGTGAGACCTCTTGAACCCGCAGACAACGCCGCTATTGCAACGGTCATCCGTAAGGTATCTGCTGAGTATGGTTTGACGGCAGATAAAGGCTACAGCGTGTCCGACCCAACGCTCGATGTATTAAGTGAAAGCTACAAAGCCGACAATGCCGCCTATTGGGTGATTGAGAAAGACGGAAAAATCTGGGGAGGCGGAGGTATCGCACCTCTCGCAGGAGAGGACAACGTATGCGAATTGCAAAAGATGTATATCCGACCTGAACTGCGTGGCAAAGGGTTTGCACGAAGACTCGCAGCAACAGCAATGAAATTCGCCCGAGAGAAAGGGTACACAGCCTGCTATTTAGAAACCACAGCCTGCTTGAAAGAAGCCATCTCCTTGTATGAATCGATCGGTTTTCAGCACCTCGACGCCCCGCTGGGCGATACCGGTCACTGTGATTGCGAAGTCACCATGTTAAAACGCTTTTAACACAGGCACAAAAAAGCCGGCAACTGCCGGCTTTTTCACGAAATTAGTCTTCGCCTTCTTCGTCGAAGTCACCTTCTTCTTCGTCGTCATCTTCATCTGACTCGAAGTACGTGCCCCAACCGTCGTAATCGATTTTGTGTTTTTCAGCCAGTGCTACCAGCTTCTCCACTTGCTCATCGATACGCTCAGCTTCCAATGCTGACTCCATGACTGCGTCAAAACAAATAACGGTGCTGCCATCTTCCAGCTCCAGCTCTTCTGCTTCCAGCACTTCGAAGCCTAGCTTAAACGCTTCAACAGCTGCGCCTTCCAGTTCCTCAAAGCTGTCTGCAGACAGGTGATGCTCAATGGTGTAAAGCGCATCAGGATCACTACCATCATCCAGCAATGCAGCAATGATTTCGCGGGTATCCGCTTTTTGTTCTTCAATAATGTCAGCGTAAGACATTGGAAAACTCCAGACCGAATTAAGACGGGGGCACTATCGCACGGATCTGCGTGTATTACCACGCCGAATTCACGCAAAAAACACCCATTCTCAGCATTCTGGCATCAGCAAGAAGACACACAGAATCCATGTTAAACAAAAGTAAAATTGACCTTCCCTTACAAGGTTGTCATTATTTGAGAACAGGGCGATAACAATACAAGATTCTGGAAAATGCGCATTTTCACCAAATCTTGCGCCATTAAAGTCCTGGTTTTTGGAATAGTGTGAAAGCTCACTGCATAGCTACGCACTCAATACGCAAAAAACCTTTTTCCGCCATTCGTCGCAGCCAAACGCCGCGACGCACTTAATGTAAAAAGGTTTATTGAGGTAAATGGATTTACGACACGTATTCAGGCGTTTTCGCTGAGTAACGCCCTTCTTACAGAATTCTGTCGCTCTATATTCCTTTTCCCATCGTGTTTGGCAATCCGTTTGCACACCTTTAGTTTTCATGTGCATACGCCTTATACCAAACGCTTGGAGATTAATAATTATTCAAGAGAGAAATAGTCATGAGTCAGTTATATGTCGGTTCTGAAGTTGGTCAACTTAAGCGAGTCATGCTGCACCGTCCTGAGCGTGCATTGAACCACCTTACGCCTTCAAACTATAAAGACCTATTATTTGATGACGTGCTTGCCGTTGAACGTGCAGGTGAAGAACACGACCAATTCGCGCAAACACTGCGTGATCAAAACGTCGAGGTGCTCCTTCTTCATGATCTCCTCGCTCAGACCCTCGCTAATCCTGAAGCGAAAGCCTGGTTGCTCGACGTACAGGTTGGCGACTACCGCCTCGGTCACCAATTTTCTGAAGATGTACGCACCTATTTAGGCACGCTTAGCGACGACGAGTTGTCCCATATTCTGCTGGGAGGTCTGAGCTATATCGACTTTCCTCGCCAGTCGTCTTCGATGATGCAAGCCATGCACGAGCGAACAGACTTCATTATCGATCCGCTACCCAATCATTTGTTTACCCGAGATACGTCTTGTTGGGTGTATGGCGGCGTCTCCCTTAACCCGATGGCGATGCCTGCACGTCAGCGCGAAACCAATCATTTACGTGCAATTTATCGATGGCACCCCTTGTTTGCAGGCCAAGATTTCATTACCTACCTTGGTGCAGAGCAACGCGACTATGACAACGCCATGGTTGAAGGTGGTGACGTACTGGTAATTGGCAACGGCACGGTCTTAGTCGGCATGTCAGAGCGCACCACGCCGCAAGGTGTTGAAGCGTTAGCTCGCAGTCTGTTCCAACATGGTCAGGCAAAAGAGGTTATTGCCATTAATCTCCCAAAACACCGCTCTTGTATGCACCTTGATACCGTGATGACACACATGGACATTGATACCTTCTCTGTCTACCCACAAGTGATGCGTAAAGATCTGCAATGTTGGCGTTTGGTGGATAAAGGCAACGGCGATGTGGACGCGAAGGAAGTCGACTACTTCCTGCATGCCATCGAAAAAGCACTTAACATTCCACACCTCAATATCATCACGACGGGCGGTGACAGCTTCGAGGCCGAGCGAGAGCAATGGAATGATGCCAACAACGTACTTACTGTGCGTCCTGGCGTTGTTATTGGCTACGAAGGCAATGTCTACACCAATGAGAAATATGACAAAGCGGGCATCACCGTTTTACCGATTCCCGGCGACCAATTAGGACGTGGACGAGGCGGCGCAAGATGCATGAGCTGCCCCATTGAGCGCGAAGGTCTCTAGCGCAACTTAACCGCTAAATGATAAAGGCTTCAGTTCGCTGAAGCCTTTTTCTTTCATCGATAAAAATCGAATATCAACGCAATAAAAATAATTAATTATTCATCGGGGTTGCGTTTTGATGCGTAAATCAGTAAGAATTGTGATTATTATCATAGATAACACTGTCTTCATCATTCGGACGCTCAAGGATTTTTGAAAGGGAACTCATATGGCATTTAATTTGCGCAACCGGAATTTTCTCAAATTGCTCGATTTTACACCGCGCGAGATTGAGCATCTGTTGTCATTGTCTGCCGAGCTGAAAAAAGCCAAATATGCAGGATGCGAACAGCCACGCCTCAAAGGCAAAAATATTGCACTGATTTTTGAAAAGGCTTCAACGCGAACCCGATGTGCATTTGAGATTGCGGCCTTCGATCAAGGCGCGCAGGTCTCTTACATTGGCCCGTCAGGCTCTCAGATTGGCCATAAAGAGTCGATGAAAGACACGGCACGTGTGCTTGGTCGCATGTATGACGGCATTCAATACCGTGGCTTTGGCCAAGCGATTGTTGAAGAGCTAGGCCAATATGCAGGTGTCCCTGTTTGGAATGGCTTGACCGATGAATTCCACCCGACCCAAATTCTGGCTGATCTTTTGACGATGCAAGAACACGGTCGCGGCAAGCAATTACATGAAATGGCATTTGCGTATCTAGGTGATGCACGAAATAACATGGGCAACTCACTCATGGTCGGTGCGGCGAAAATGGGCATGGATATCCGGCTCGTTGCACCAAAACAATTCTGGCCTGACGAAGCATTAGTGGCCGAATGCAAAGCCATTGCTGACACTACAGGTGCGCAAATCACGCTCACCGAAGACGTAGCAGAAGGCGTTAAAGGCTGTGATTTCCTCTACACCGACGTATGGGTGTCGATGGGCGAATCTAAAGAAGCGTGGGATGAACGCGTCGCCTTAATGACACCGTATCAAGTGAACATGGGCGTCATCAAAGCGACGGGAAATCCGCACGTGAAGTTTATGCACTGCCTCCCTGCTTTCCACAATGATGAAACCACCATCGGAGCAGAAGTGGCGGCGAAATACGGCATGAACGGATTAGAAGTCACAGAAGATGTGTTCGAATCTGACTATTCGATCGTATTTGATGAGGCTGAAAATCGTATGCACACCATTAAAGCAGTCATGGTGGCCACACTCGGCAGTTAACTCACTGATATATTCTAGAAGCCGTCTCTAGTGGGCGGTTTTTTTATGCTTTTCCAAAACATACATTGATTAACCGCTCAACGACTCCTTCTTGCAAGGCGGGCAAATGGGCGTATAATCCTTCGCAATTTGTCAAAAAAACGAACCGGAATGCCACATTTAGTCTCTCATTCAGTCGCTAAAGCCTGCCGAATCTCGGCAATGGCCGCCGTTTTCGTTTTTAATGTATTTATAAATTAAGCCTCCAGATCTGGAGGCTTTTTTTTGTCCAAAATCTACCATCCATTGAGGGAAGAGAAGACATGGCGACCTCGCTGTACAACAAGCACATTATCTCCATCCCGGAGTTGTCCCGCGAAGAATTGGAACTTATCGTCGAAACTGCCGGTAAGATAAAGGCTGAGCCGAAACCTACGCTGCTAAAAAACAAAGTCGTTGCGAGCTGCTTCTTTGAAGCCTCGACACGTACTCGTCTGTCATTTGAAACCGCGGTTCAGCGCCTTGGCGGAACCGTCATTGGTTTCCCTGACGGTGGCAATACATCATCAGGCAAAAAAGGCGAGACCCTGTCTGATACCGTACAGGTTATCTCTTCCTACGTGGATGCGTTCGTGATGCGTCACCCGAAAGAAGGGGCTGCGCGCCTGGCGTCTGAGTTTTCAAAAGGTGTCCCCGTGATCAACGGTGGTGATGGCGCGAACCAGCACCCGTCACAGACCCTGCTTGATCTGTTCAGTATCTATGAAACTCAAGGCCGTCTGGATAACCTCAGCATCGCTATGGTTGGTGATCTGAAATACGGCCGCACTGTTCACTCTCTCACTCAAGCCCTGTCGAAGTTTAATAACAACCGCTTCTACTTTATCGCGCCGGATGCGCTGGCCATGCCAGACTACATTTTGGAAGATTTGGATGAAGCAGGTATTCCTTACAGCCTGCACAGCACAATCGAAGAAGTGGTGCCAGAGCTTGATATTCTCTACATGACCCGTGTACAGAAAGAGCGCTTTGACGAATCTGAATATGCGCACATCAAATCCGCGTTCATCTTGGACACACCACAGCTAGAAAAAGCACGCGATAACCTGAAAGTGCTTCACCCGCTGCCACGCGTTGATGAAATCACCGTTGCAGTCGACAAGACGCCACATGCGTATTACTTCCAGCAAGCAGAAAATGGCGTCTACGCGCGCCAGGCACTGCTGGCACTGGTTATTAACGGCAACATCTAAGGCGGGAGTAAAACAAGATGGTAAAAGAACATAAACTACAGGTTGAAGCGATCAAGAACGGTACCGTTATCGACCATATCCCTGCCAATGTCGGCTTTAAAGTGATGAAGCTGTTCAAACTTCATAAAACCAATCAACGTGTCACGGTTGGCCTGAACTTGCCATCATCGGCACTGGGCGCGAAAGATCTCATTAAGATCGAGAACATTTTCGTGTCTAAAGAACAGGCACAGCAACTGGCACTGTACGCACCGAATGCGACGGTCAATCAGATTGAAAACTACGAAGTCGTTGCCAAGCTTCCTTTGACTTTGCCTGACAGTATTCTGGGGGTATACCGCTGTCCAAACACGAATTGCATCACTCACGACGAAAAAGCCGTCGAGAGCAGCTTCAACGTGATTGAAAAAGCTGACGATGTGCAGCTTAAGTGTAAATACTGCGAGAAGGTATTCTCGCGCGAAATCATGACCGAAAGTCACTGATCGTCGAAATACCTAAAAAACCGGTGTGAACACCGGTTTTTTTATTACTGTTAAGGCACTCACAACCCCAGAAACCGCGTTAAAATGTGATGTTCTGGGTTTACGTAAGTGCTGGCAAGATGCAGACTAAGTGCTTATACCCAAGTTACCTGAAGAAGCTTGGTATACCCTGTTTCCGTGAAATATTAAAAAGTAAGGATAGGTAAATGACTAAAGTGCTTCACACTGAACACGCACCAGCCGCGATTGGCCCATACATTCAAGGCGTTGACCTAGGCAGCATGGTTCTGACCTCTGGCCAAATCCCTGTAAACCCTGTGACTGGTGAAATTTCTCCAGATATCGCAGCACAAGCGCGTCAGTCTCTGGAAAACGTGAAAGCGGTGGTTGAGTCATCTGGCCTGAAAGTTGGCGATATCGTCAAAATGACTGTTTTCGTGAAAGATCTAAACGATTTTGGCACAGTTAACGACGTTTACGGCAAATTCTTCGACGAACACGGCGTTGAGCATTACCCAGCACGTTCTTGCGTAGAAGTTGCCCGCCTTCCTAAAGACGTTGGTATCGAAATCGAAGCTATTGCTGTACGTAAGTAATCGTATTCGATAAAAAAGGCGCTGCCCACTCGGTAGCGTTTTTTTTCGTCTCTATCCTCACCGAAGTGAATCATTCCATGACCATCCTGAACGCCTATTTTAACTGGAGCAGTGGTAAAGACAGCACCATGGCCCTTTACTATGCGCTGCGTGACCCTAGCATTAATGTCAAAACCCTGCTGACCTCAGCCAATGAAGCGCATCAACGTGTGTCTATGCATGGCGTCCATGTTTCACTGCTTGAGAAACAAGCAGAGTCTCTCGGCTTACCGTTAAAAACAGTATGGCTGCCTGAGACCGTCACCATGGAGCAGTATGAAAATATCATGTCGAATGCAGTCGCAGAGCTCAAAGCCTTAGACTGCACCCATGCGATATTTGGTGACATCTATTTAGAGGATCTACGTGCCAGCCGTGAAGCGCAATTGGCAACAGTTAACGTAAAAGCCCTGTTTCCACTATGGAAAAAAGACACGAGAGCCTTGATGCAAACCTTGTTTGAACTGGGCATTAAAGCCGTTGTGGTCGCGGTTGACGGAAGCAAATTAAGCCAGGATTTTGTGGGAAGAGAGCTAGATCAGGACTTCCTCGACAGCTTGCCAGACGACGTTGACCCATGCGGTGAAAATGGCGAGTTCCATACCTTTGTTTACGATGGTCCTGACTTCAAACACCCCGTCGCCTTCACCAAAGGCGACGTCGTCACCAAAAAATATGCAGGAAACAATAACCCAGACCATCCCGGTTATTACTTTCAAGAGCTTATTCCTGCCTAAGTTCTGCTTAAAACAAAGACAAAAAAGCACCGCTCTCGGTGCTTTTTGTTTTTATGCGTCGACGTATTCACCCATTAATGTTGTAGCTGGGTTTCGACCTTCTCAACCACTTGCGTAAACCAGGCGGTAAAGCATTCTGGTGACACCTGCATGGCAGAGGCGAGCTCTTGCTGTGGCCACCAACGCCAGCCCATCACTTCGTCTGGGTTTGGATTTAACGGCACATCGTCAACTTTACACAGAATGATTTGGTCCAATTCATGTTCGGTCAGGTTATTATCGAGTTCCGCGCGATAACAAAACATTTCGCCCATTGCGAACTCAAGCGGTACCTCAATACCTAACTCTTCAAACAAACGACGCTTCGCGGCTACCTCAAACGCCTCACCTTGCATTGGGTGAGAGCAGCAAGTATTCGTCCACAGTCCGCCACTGTGATATTTGCTGAGCGCACGCTGTTGCAATAAGTATTCTCGGCCTTCGGTCGTATCTCGGTAAATCATCACCGAAAACGCCAGGTGCAATAATCCTTCTTGATGAGCCGCCATTTTTTCTGCTAACCCAACTGGCTCGCCTTTCTCGGTTACTAGAACTACCTGATTTTTCAGCATATCTGTCTTACTTCTTTTACAGTGCCTGAAAATACAAAAGGATACGCATGAGCGTATCCTTTCTGTTCGTTTTGTAGATGAAGTGTATTACTTCTTATTCAACTCAGCCACTTCCGCGTCCAATTCTGCAAGTTTCGCCACCATCAAGTCATGGCAATGCTTCGAGAGCTCCCTAACCTGATCTTTGGTGTAGCCTTCTGTTGAAATAGGATCCATCACTTCCACAATGATATGA
The DNA here is from genome assembly GCF_028683135.1 of Enterovibrio qingdaonensis. Lineage (GTDB taxonomy): Bacteria > Pseudomonadota > Gammaproteobacteria > Enterobacterales > Vibrionaceae > Enterovibrio > Enterovibrio qingdaonensis. The sequence continues at coordinate 239,367 of NZ_JAJUBB010000006.1, read as the reverse complement.
CCGTTATTGCGGCGAGATACTTCCAAGTGACCAGTCGAGCTACACACGATTGGTACGATTGGTACGCCTGCACCAATCGCTGCATGGAAAGCACCTGTTTTGAATGGCAGCATACCGCGACCACGTGAACGAGTACCTTCAGGGAACAGCCAAACAGACACGTTATTGTCTTTGATTTGGTCCACCACCTGTCCGATGGTGCCCATGGCTTTGCTACGGTTATTACGGTCAATCAGGATGTTACCGGTTAGCCAGTACAAGGTGCCAAAGATAGGAATGTAAGCCAGGCTTTTCTTGCCCACGGTTACTGCACCAGGACGCACTGCGTTAGATACAGTGACCAAATCCCAGTTACTTTGGTGGTTAGCGATATACACGCAGGTACCGACTTGCTTAGAGGCTTCTGATTGGCGAAGCTCCAACTTGATACCAAAAAGGGAAGAAAGCTTGCCGAACATACGGCCAAAAGTATAAACGTGCTTTGGATTTCTCGGGCTGAACAGGCAATAACCACAACCGAATACAAGCATGAAAATCGCAAACAACGCGACAGCCAACAGTCGCAGTATAAAGTACATTCTTTTCTCCTAGGGTCTGTTGACCTTTACGCCAGTTAACCGCTGGAAAGGTTTGGGAATTGCTACCTGAGAATCGCTTTACGTTTTAAGCGTACAGGTGTGCGCTAAAAATTTCTGGCCCTAGTATACGTGTCCGAAAATAAAATTCATCACTCTTTGTCGAAACATTTTTGACGGACATATCCAATTATCCAGAACACGTTCTATTTCAGGCCGAATTGGGATAAAAAAACCCTCCAGAGCGGAGGGTTTTAGGATTATGCTTCCGGCGTATCTACCGTGTCTTGCGGCGTTGAAATTTCAATCGCAGTAACACGCTGAAGACCTCGAGGCAGCATCGAACCACGTCGGCCTCGCTCACCACGGAAGTTATCAACGTCCGTCGGTTTCAATGACAACTTGCGCTTACCAGCATGCAACGTCACTGTTGCACCCTGTGGGACCACGAACAACTGAGAAAGGAGTTCTTCACGCGCTTTGGCACGGGCGGCAGGAATATTGATGATCTTATTCCCCTTCCCTTTGCCCAATTGCGGCAGCTCTTTCACTGGGAAGACCAGCATGCGCCCTTCGTTGGTGATCGCGATGATGTCATCACTGTCGATATCACCCACTTTTTGCGGTGGCATCACTTCAGACGCCTGAGGCAAGCTCAGCAGAGCCTTACCGCTGCGGTTTTTCGACAACAAATCGTCGTGTTTACAAACGAAACCATAGCCCGCATCTGACGCCATCAGCATCAAGTTGGCGTTGTCACCCATCAGAACGTGACGAATAGACGTGCCAGCCGTGATATTCAAGCGACCTGTAATTGGTTCACCCTGACTGCGTGCCGACGGCAGACTGTGCGACTCAAGCGCATAGCTGCGCCCATCGGTACCGATAAATACCGCAGGCTGGTTACTCTTACCGCGCGCTGCGGCCATGTAGCCATCACCGGATTTGTAGCTCAAGGTTGAAGGGTCAACATCGTGCCCTTTCGCATGGCGGATCCAACCTTTTTCTGACAGCACAACGGTGATCGGTTCACTCGGCACCAAATCACGCTCTGTCAGTGCTTTCGCTTCTGCACGCTCAACCAATGGCGAGCGACGCTCATCACCGTATTTCTCTGCATCAGCAATAATTTCTTTTTTCAGCAAGGTGTTCATACGACGCTCTGAGCCCAGCAGTTTCTCCAACTGTTCGCGCTCTTTGTTGAGTTCGTCTTGCTCACCACGGATCTTGATCTCTTCCAACTTCGCCAATTGACGAAGTTTGATCTCAAGGATCGCTTCTGCTTGTTTTTCACTGAGGCCAAAACGGCTCATCAGTTCTTTTTTCGGCTCGTCTTCGGTGCGGATGATCTCAATCACTTCATCAATGTTGAGATACGCCGCCAACAGGCCTTCAAGAATATGCAAACGCGCCAGCACTTTGTCTAAGCGGTATTGCAAGCGACGACGCACGGTCTCGCGACGGAACTCCAACCATTCGGTCAGAATACGCAGCAAGCCTTTCACCTGAGGACGACCGTCAAGGCCAATCATGTTCAGGTTTACGCGGTAGCTTCTTTCTAAATCGGTCGAGGCAAACAGGTGATTCATCAGCTGATCACAATCGATACGGTTAGAGCGCGGCACAATCACGATACGCGTTGGGTTTTCGTGATCAGACTCGTCACGAAGATCGTCAACCATCGGCAGCTTTTTCGCGCGCATTTGATTAGCAATCTGCTCGAGCAACTTCGCGCCAGACACTTGATGCGGCAGTGCGGTGATAACGATATCGCCGTTTTCTTTATGCCAACAGGCACGCATTCTGACCGAACCACGGCCTTCACGGTACAGCTTTTTCAGCTCAACACGCGGCGTGATGATTTCAGCTTCTGTCGGGTAGTCAGGACCTTTTACGTGCTCAAGAACACCGTCCAAATCCATCTTAGGTTCGTCAATCAATGCCACCAGCGCATTCGCCATTTCGCGCGCGTTATGCGGTGGAATATCGGTCGCCATACCTACGGCAATACCGGTAACGCCGTTCAGAAGAATATGCGGCAAGCGTGCAGGCAATGTCTTCGGCTCTTTCATCGTGCCGTCGAAGTTTGGCTGCCAATCTACTGTGCCCTGCCCCAATTCGCTCAGTAACACCTCTGAGAAGCGAGACAGGCGCGATTCGGTATAACGCATTGCTGCGAAGGATTTCGGGTCATCCGGTGCACCCCAGTTACCCTGACCGTCTACCAATGGGTAGCGATAAGAGAACGGCTGTGCCATCAATACCATGGCTTCGTAACAGGCAGAGTCACCGTGCGGGTGATATTTACCCAACACGTCACCCACGGTACGCGCAGATTTTTTGTATTTCGCCGTTGCCGACAAACCCAGCTCAGACATCGCATAGATAATACGACGCTGTACAGGCTTCAGACCGTCGCCGATAAACGGCAATGCGCGGTCCATGATGACGTACATCGAATAGTTGAGGTATGCATCCTCGGTAAACTTCCTTAGCGGAAGCTGTTCGACACCGTCATAAGTGATATCAGTCATTGAAAACGTCCGATTCTAAAATGCTTTCTTAAATTTCTGTCAGCTCAGCCATGTCGCCTTTGTCTTGCAACCAGTGGCGACGATCTTCTGCGCGCTTCTTACCGAGAAGCATGTCCATCATGCGATCCGTTTCTTCTTGGTCGTCAATGGTAAGTTGCACCAAACGACGGGTATTCGGATCCATGGTGGTTTCACGCAGCTGAAGTGGGTTCATCTCACCCAGACCTTTAAAGCGTTGTACGTCGATCTTCGCGCGCTTCTTGCTCAGACGCTCAAGCACACCGGCTTTTTCTTCGTCATCGAGCGCGTAATACACTTCTTTGCCACAGTCGATACGGTACAGGGGTGGCATCGCCACGTAGACATGTCCCGCTTTAACCAGTGCATGGAAATGCTTCACAAACAACGCGCACAACAAGGTCGCAATGTGCAGACCATCCGAGTCCGCATCGGCGAGGATGCAAACCTTACCGTAGCGCAAACCTGACAAGTCTTCGCTATCTGGGTCAATACCTAACGCGACAGAAATATCATGAACTTCTTGAGATGCCAGAACCTGATCGGCTGACACTTCCCACGTGTTCAGAATTTTACCACGCAGCGGCATGATGGCTTGGAATTCACGGTCACGTGCCTGTTTGGCTGAGCCACCTGCCGAGTCACCTTCCACAAGGAAGAGTTCAGTACGAGCCAGATCTTGCATTGAACAGTCTGTCAGCTTGCCAGGCAGTGCTGGGCCAGACGCCACTTTCTTACGCACAACCTTTTTCGCTGCACGCATTCGGCGGTGCGCGTTCGCAATACAGACTTCAGCTAGCTGTTCTGCCAGTTGCGGGCGCTCATTCAGCCACAAGCTGAACGAGTCTTTCACCACGCCTGAAACAAATGCGGCACATTGACGAGAAGACAAACGTTCTTTGGTCTGTCCGGCAAACTGAGGGTCCTGCATTTTCACAGACAAGACATACGCACAGCGTTCCCAGATATCGTCAGCGGTTAGTTTCACGCCACGAGGCAGGAGGTTACGGAATTCACAGAACTCACGCATTGCATCCAGTAAGCCCTGACGCAAACCGTTAACGTGCGTACCACCTTGTGCCGTCGGGATAAGGTTCACGTAACTTTCCGTGACCAGTTCGCCACCTTCAGGCAACCAAATCACCGCCCAATCTGCCGCTTCGTGCGGTGCGTTGAAGTCACCCACAAACGGTTCAGCTGGTAGCAGCTCGTAACCCTTAACACCTTCAGCCAAGTAATCTTTCAGGCCGCTTTCATAGCACCAGGTGATGGTTTCATTGGTGTTCTTATCGGTGAAGACAATTTCAAGGCCAGGGCACAGTACCGCTTTGGCTTTCAAATTGTTTTTCAGGCGAGAAACAGAGAATTTAGGGGAGTCAAAGTAGCTCGCATCCGGCCAGAAATGCACGCGTGTGCCTTTTGCACGGCGTCCACAAGTTCCAACGACTGTCAGCTCCTGCACTTTTTCACCGTGTTCAAACGCGATTTCGTAAACTTGACCGTCACGCTTAACCGAGACTTCAACCCGATTAGACAGGGCGTTTACAACCGAAATACCTACCCCGTGCAAACCGCCACTGAACTGGTAGTTCTTGTTCGAGAACTTACCACCAGCGTGAAGCTTACAAAGGATCAGTTCGACACCTGACACCCCTTCTTCAGGGTGGATGTCGACAGGCATACCACGGCCGTCATCAATAACTTCCAGTGACTGATCTGCGTGGAGAATGACTTCCACTTTACGTGCATGTCCAGCCAACGCCTCATCGACACTGTTATCAATGACTTCTTGACCGAGGTGATTTGGACGGGTCGTGTCTGTATACATCCCGGGACGACGACGCACCGGTTCCAGGCCATTGAGAACTTCAATGGAGCCCGCGTTATAAACTTGCTCTGTCATAGATGAATGGTTTTCTAAAGTTTGTCACATGGTCAGTGATGCCCCGCCAACTTGTCAAATAAAGACACTTCTGGCGAGGTTATTCTGTGAGTTACCCTCACAGACCAAGGAATTGGATGATTTTAGCGGGGTATCTGTCGAAGCCAACAAAAGCGTGATCGCCTCCCGCTTCTATTGTTTGCTTGCATCCTTGATACATCTCGACTGCCTGACGATAGTCCAGCACTTCGTCGCCTTCTTGTTGCAGCAACCAAATCGTATCAGGATGCGAAATCGACTTGGTATCTAATGCGTGAAGTTCATCCATATGATGAATGTCGAGGACGTATTGCTCCCCCGTATACGGGTTCTGCTGGGGACCTAAATAATCAACAAGAAGTTCGTAAGGTCTCACCGCTGGGTTGACCAGCACAGCAGGAAAGCCAAATTGTGCATTGAGCCACGTCGACAGATAACCGCCTAAAGAACTACCGACCAAACCGATACGATAGTCACCCTGATATGTGCTCACCAGTGCTTTTAGCTGATCAGCGGCCTCGGCAGGGTAACAGGCGAGGCGGGGAACTTCCAGCTTTATGTCTGGGCGGTGTGTTTCGCACCAATCCCGCATCTGCTGGGCTTTTGCTGACAAAGGAGAGCTATTAAACCCATGAATATAAATCAATAACGGTGGCATTTTTAGTACCCAGAAGAGTTCATATCGGGCTGGAATTCATTGCCAGCCAAACGACCCACCGTGGTCGAAATCGTCCCATCAGCGTGAAGAGAAATTTCACGCCAGCCTGGATTGGTCAAATCTAACGCAAAATCATCTGAATCTGGTTTGAATTGAATACAGGTCGAAGGTGCTGCCATCACGCGGCAATCTAAGTGCTGTGTATCCAAAGCCTGATGGATATGCCCACACACCACGCCTTTTACCGTGTCATATTTTGCAACAACCGCCCAAAACTCGTCTTGATTGTGCAGTTTGTGTTGATCAAGCCAAGCACTGCCCGCCGGCAAAGGGTGATGGTGCAACAGCACGAGAGTATTGCGTTCTGGGTTGTCACGTAATGTGGATTCTAACAACGCCAATTGCGCGTCAGAAAGTCGACCGTGCGGCACGCCTGCGACCTGGCTGTCTAGCATGACCAATTGCCAATGCTCGCCAACATACACGTGATCACAACGCTCTAGAGTAGATTGCTCCAGTACTGTATTCATTTCTTGCTGGTAATCGTGATTTCCTGGCAGCCAGTAGCATGGCTGATCCCAATGCGCGATACCATCGACAAAACGCTGATAAGACTCGGCGGTATGATCTTGTGAAAGATCGCCCGTAGCAATAATCGCGTCAAACTCTACGCCTTTGCGGGAAATTTCACTCACAACAGCATTAAAGCTCGCAGACGTATTCACGCCGAGTAAACTACCCGCATGATCTGCAAAGAGGTGTGTATCTGTAATCTGCAACAACCTAACGGTTTGGCTGTGTTGCTTGGGTAGATGGCAAATCCGCAACGTCTTGAAAACCCTGATCTAAAATATGCGTTATATCTTTAACGCTTATACTAATAAATTATGTTGTGTTTTGTTATACCGTTTTTCAGGCACAGTGCCAGCCAATCCGAAAGAAATGCATTTATCTGACGCTTTTCGTCACGTTGATGCATACGCGGATTTGGGTAATCATAGCGCGGCTGAATTCGGGAAATCTGCTGACTGGTACACACTTCAGCGACTCGTGCATCATGATACAGTCGAACTGTCAGTCTCGGTCGCAAATAACTTGGCACTTCACCTCGCTGCCAAATATCAATCAGTGTTGTGTATCGCGTGGATTCAACAATGTCCAGTTGAAACTCTTGGCCTTGGATTTCGTAAACACAGTATTCACCCACGTCATCTTGACGTGGCATCAGCCTTACCAGCTTGGCGTAATTTGTTTCATACATTCGCATCAAGGCACTTAAATCGACCTGATACTCTCGTCTCAACATATAACGTCCCGTGAACCTACTTTCCTGACGTTACACCGAGATGATCTCGATTCAGCGTCAGCCATTGTAATGCGATAATTGAGGCAGCGTTTTCAATTTTACCATTCGCTACCCATTCCATTGCAGTTGATCTATCAACCACATGTACCAAAATGTCTTCACCTTCATCAGGAAGTCCGTGAACCCCTTTCGCAGTCGACGCGTCGACCATACCCAAATACAAATGGATACGCTCTGAGCACCCGCCTGAACTCGACAAATAACTTGTCATGGGATGTAACGACTGAACCTGCAGTCCCGCTTCTTCTTCCGCCTCACGAATCGCAACGGCATCCGGCGTTTCGTCTTTGTCGATAATCCCAGCAACGATTTCCAATTGCCAGGGTGAATCACTCGCGACCATAGCACCAATTCGTATCTGCTCGACCAATACAACTTCGTCAGTGACAGGGTCATAAGGCAGCATGGCAACCGCATGTCCTCGTTCAAAAAGTTCTCTGTCGAGCACATCACTCCAGCCGCCAGCAAACAATCGGTGACGAAAGCGATATTTCACCATCTTAAAGTAACCATTATAGACAACGTCGGTATTTTCAATTTCAACGTCATCCTTTCCAAACTGGTCAGGCTGTGTGTTCAGTGGCACGGAAGTACCCCTTTCTTTGAAGGATGGAGGCAAATAATAGTGTCGTTGCGCAAGAGGCTGCAATCTAAAACCTTTACTTTTTTGGTATGGATTGCAGAATTATTTGAATATATTTATTGCAGTGACGGTTTTACAATCACTTTTTCTCAAGAAACCATCACATTGTCAGTTTCAAGTAAGCAAGCTTGGTTTACACTAGGGTCGGATACCTCTATACCCAAGCAACCTGAAGATGCAGAGCTCAGGTCATTTGGGTATATCAGCAATTTATTAGAATATGACAAGTTCAGGGACTACCTACTATGAAGAAATTGCTTCCCATTTTTATCGGGGTTGCGCTAGGCACCGCAACTCCGCTTGCGAGTGCAGATGATCTATTGCAAGTCTATGAGCAAGCAAAACAAAGTGATCCAACACTTCTGCAGTATGCCGCTACCCGCGATGCTGCATTTGCCCAAGTTGGCGTAAACCGCGGTACCACCTTGCCACAAATTAATCTGTCGGCAGGTTACAACCTTGTGCGTAATAGCGAAGAAAGCTACACAGGTCCTTTTTTTGACACGAATACCCTGTCCGCAGGCGTTGATGTCAGCCAGCAACTGTTTAACCAAAACAGCTGGATCAACCTGGATATTGCTGAAATCACTGCGCGTCAGGCCGATGCCGTATACGCAGCACAGCAACAAGCTCTTATTCTCCGCGTATCACAAGCGTATTTTAACGTATTGAAAGCAGCAGATGATTTGGTCTTTGTTCGCGCAGAAAAAGCCGCGGTAGGCCGTCAGCTAGAGCAAACTAAGCAACGTTTTGAAGTGGGACTATCAGCCATCACTGATGTGTATGATGCCCAAGCGCAGTATGACTCTGTTCTGGCTCAAGAAATTCTGTCTGAAAACGAAGTGGCGAACAGCTACGAAGAGCTACGTGAAATCACAGGCCAAAGCCACGCGGATCTTTACGCGCTTAACACCAAGGCCTTCTCTGCAAGCCGTCCTGAGCAAGTTGTCGATGAGCTAGTGAAGAAAGCAGAACAAGAAAACTTGTCACTGCTGGCACAGCGTATCACGCGTGATGCGGCGAAAGAGCGCATCTCGCTAGCTGAAGCTGGCCACTTGCCATCACTGACGCTGAATGCAGGTTATGGCTACTCGGATCAGGACAACAAAACCCTGTCTCGTGACGCCAGCAACAACCAGTTTACCGCAGGCATTAACTTCTCAATGCCTCTGTACTCAGGCGGCAGTGTGGATGCAGGCGTAAAACAAGCGCAATTCAACTATGTGGCAGCGTCTGAGCAATTGGAAGGTACTTACCGCACTACCGTGAAAGACGTACGTGCGTTCTACAACAACATCAACGCGAGCATTGGTGCACTGAAAGCGTACGAGCAAACCGTGGTTTCTCAGCGTTCTGCACTGGAAGCAACCGAAGCTGGCTTTGAAGTAGGTACCCGTACCATTGTTGACGTACTGGATGCGACACGCAGCCTGTATGACGCGAACCGTAATCTGTCAGATGCACGTTACGACTACATCCTTAGCGTTCTGCAACTGCGTCAAGCTGTAGGTTCGCTAAGCGAGCAAGATCTGGTTGATATCAACAACGGTCTGGTTGAGCCTAAGTAATCACAGATACGTGACATTACTTTAGATAGAAAAAAGGCACCGAATGGTGCCTTTTTTATGTCTGTTCGCGAATGCGCTATCAGTTGTTGTGTCCGCTCAGGATCGAATTAATGATCTCTGTCGTTGAACAACCGTCTTCGAAGTTCAAAACCAGCACTTCACCGCCAGCCACAATCACTTCTTGACCACCAGCAATCTCTTCTGGCTTGTAGTCTCCGCCTTTCACCAGCAAGCTTGGCAGCACTTCACCGATCAAACGTTGTGGTGTTTCTTCGTTAAAAGGCACAACCCAATCCACGGCACCCAAACCTGCCAATACCGCCATACGGCGATCGGTTGGGTTCACAGGACGACCCGGGCCTTTCAGACCACGTACGGACTCATCAGTGTTTACTGCAACAATCAGGCGGTCACCTAGTTTCGCCGCTTCGTTTAGGTAAGCAACGTGGCCCGCATGCAGGATATCGAAACAACCGTTGGTCATGACGACTTTTTCGCCACGCGCTTTTGCCATTTGTACCGACGCTTTCAATTGCTCTTCGGTCACCACACCAAAGCCTGATTGGTGGCTACCGTGAACTGCTTCGGTCAATTCGATGGTCGACAAGGTCGAGGTACCCAGCTTACCAACAACCACACCAGCAGCCGCATTTGCCAGAGCACATGCGTCTTCGATTGGTTTACCCGCAGCAAGAGATGCAGCAAGCACGGAAATCACCGTATCGCCCGCACCCGTTACGTCATACACTTCTTTCGCCAATGTCGGCAGGTTCAGTGGCTCTTGGCCCGCACGCAGCAAGGTCATGCCATTTTCGCTTCGCGTCACCAGCATGGCATCAAACTCAAACTTCTCAATCAGAGCCAGACCACGTTCAACGATATCTTCTTCGGTATGGCATGCGCCAACTACCGCTTCAAACTCGCTCATGTTTGGTGTCAGTAGCGTAGCACCGCGGTAACGTTCAAAGTCAGTGCCTTTTGGATCCACCAGCGTTGCAACGCCTGCTTGGCGTGCCAGTTTGATCATTGGCTGAACGTTTACCAGCGCACCTTTCGCGTAATCAGACAAGATCATCGCTTTGGTGTTTGGCAGTGCTGCTTCAATGCGATCCAGCATCGGCTGGGGATCAACGTTGTGGAAGCCTTCTTCAAAGTCCAAACGGATCAATTGCTGATTGCGGCTCATGACGCGTAGCTTGGTGATGGTCGGAAAATCTGCCAGACCGACAAAATCACAATCCACTTTCAATGAACACAGCTTGTCATTCAGAACATTTGCTTGCTCATCCTGACCTACCAAACCGATAAGTCTTGCCTTACCGCCCAATGCTGCAATGTTCATTGCAACGTTAGCGGCACCGCCTGGACGCTCTTCTGTTTGATTGATTTGTACCACTGGAACCGGTGCTTCTGGTGAAATGCGACCTGTTGGGCCATACCAGTAGCGGTCAAGCATTACATCACCAACAACCAGAACATTCGCTAGCTGATAGTCAGGCAAAGTCAGTTTCATTGTATTCTCCAAGCGTAAGGGCCTTTTCACCCTTGCTGTGTCGTTTGCTTTTATCTGTTAAGCGTTCGGCAAGCGCGTGCAGCATTTGATCATCAGGTAGCTGCACTGCCTACAAAATAATGTTCGCGATATTACCATAAAGACTTTAAAGCGACAGCCGAACAGGTTGGCTCCTGAACCATTCCTGTCTAACAATTAACTTTAGGGGCCCTTGCTGGACTGAAATATGCACGGCGGATAGATTTCGGTATACAATGCCCACCTCGATTGACTTGCTTTATTGTTAGGAAATACCTCACTGTCATGAGTAAAAAATCTGACGTGCCAACGTTTAAATGGTCCTTCCTACATCCGAAGTATCTTCATACTTGGATTGGCGTTGGCTTAATGTTCCTATTAAGTTGGTTGCCGTATCGCACGCAACGCTTTTTAGGTAGAAAGTTGGGACTTCTCATTATGAAGTTCTTCAAAAGCCGCAAAAAAATTGCCAAGCGAAACCTCGAACTGTGCTTCCCAGAAATGACGGGAGCAGAACGTGAAACGCTGTTGCGCGAAAACTTCGAGCACATGGGTCTGGCGTTTTTTGAAACCTGTATGGCGTGGTTTTGGCCGGCATGGCGTGTGAAAAAACACGTGAAATATGTCGGTTTCGAGCAAATCGAAAAGCTTAAAGCCGAAGGCAGGGGCGTACTGGTTACCGCCGTTCACTCATTCAATCTAGAGTTAGGCTGCCGCGCATTCGGACTTCATACAACGGGTTATGGCGTTTATCGTCCTAATACCAACCCTGTTTATGATTGGTTCCAATATCGTGGGCGCGGTCGAGAGAACTCGCTGATCGAGCGACGTGACGTAAAACAAATGATCAAACGTCTGCGAAACGGGGATTTTGTCTGGTATGCACCGGATCATGACTACGGTCGTCACCGTTATGCATGGGCACCGTTCTTTGCGGTAGAGAAAGCTTGTACCACAACCGGTACTCACCTTCTTGCCAGCGCAAGCAAGTGTCTCGTCAGCTCCGCAACCTTCACGCGAGACCGAGACGGAACAGGCTACACGCTGACCTTTGATACGCCGATGGACGCTTTTCCGTATGATGATGCAGAAGCATCGGCTATCTACACCAACAAGTTTGTTGAGCGTTCAATCATGCGCGCACCTGAACAGTACATGTGGTTGCACCGTCGATTTAAAAGTCGCCCAGAAGGCGAGCCATCATTGTATGACTGATATAAAAAAGGCGCATCATGCGCCTTTTTTAATACCCCTTCGAAGCCTATCTTACCGACTTACTCTGGGCTCTTTTCATCGACCGTTTCATCATCGACTAGTGCTGTTGTCATCCACATTGCCCACGCGTCTTTCACGATTTCCCGCTCTGCAATGAATTTACCATCGTCCACTTCTACGGAGGCATCCAGCAAGTTTAGGCGGTGAATTTCGTCGCGCATCAGAACATAGGCATCACGCAGCGCAAGTGCCTGAGACGTATCGACAATACCCGCTTGTGCCATGTCTTCCAGAATGCGTGCATTGTCACTCCAGCGCGTCAGTGCAGGCTCTTCATGGCTGTTTGCCAACACCAAATATTGCGTGATGAATTCAATATCAGTGATGCCACCGGGATCTTGCTTGATATGAAATTTATCCGCCTGTTTGCTTCCCAAGTGCTCACGCATTTTTACGCGCATATCCGCCACATCTTTACGCAATGCATCGTTATCACGCACTTTGGCCAGCACAGACTTACGCACCTTAGCGAAACCTTTTTGTAAGGCAAGATCGCCATAGATCATTCGCGTACGCACCAGAGCCTGATGCTCCCATGTCCACGCTTCCTTGTTCTGATAATCTTCAAATGATTCAACCGTCGTAACAAGCATGCCTGACGCGCCCGATGGACGCAGTCGGGTATCTATCTCATACAAAACGCCCGATGCTGTGCGGGTCGAGAATAAATGCACGATACGCTGCGCAAGACGCAGATAGAATTGGCGGCCATCGATTTCTTTCGAGCCATCGGTATAAACATTTTCAGGGCAGTCATGCAAGAAAACCACATCGAGGTCTGAGCCATAGCCCAGCTCAATGCCACCCACCTTGCCGTAACCGACAACTGCAAACCCGCGACCATCACGACCAGCAAGATGCGTGGGCTGACCATACTTCGATACCATCTGGTACCACGCCTGATTCACCACCGCACCCACAATGGCTTCTGCCAGATACGTCAGGTGGTCACTGACTTTCATGACAGGCAAGATACCCGCGATATCTGCAGCCGCAATGCGAAGCAACTGCGTCTGTTTGTATTGCCTGATCATCTCCATTTGCTGCTCCATATCCTCTTCAGGGATACGGGCAAGAAACTCAAACAACTCATTACCGTATTCTTCAAACGGCGTCGGGTTATAAAGATGCTGAAGATCCAAAAGCTCATCGAGCAAGATTGGGTAGCTGGCAAGCTGATCCGCAACCATCGGGCTTGCACTGCACAAACGCACAAGCTGGACAATGGCAGCATGGTGCTCATCAAGCAGTTCCAAGTAGGTCGTCCGCGTGGCGATACGCATCAAAAGCTTAATGATTCTCGCCAACACAACTGTGCCGTCTTCTCGGCACAAAATATGGCTTAAAAGCACAGGCATCAGTCGATTGATCACCTCACGACCACGTGGGCCCAAGGTTCGCTTCGCCAGCTCTTCTTTGAATCGGAGCAATGCCATTGCATTGTCCGCCGCATCCGGTGCCGCCATGTCTGTCAGGATCTTTTCGACTAACTCGGGATCGCGTCCTCCATCCCAGATCACACGAAAATCAGGCGAGATCTGCTCATCCTCCCCTTCTTCTTCGTCACCGATCAAATCATCGAATATCGCGTGAACACCCGCCATGTGGTGACTGAGACTGGCCGTCAAAGCGTCCCAGTTCTCTTCGCCCATCGCCACCGCCAGGCGAGCTTGATCTCTTGGCGTATCAGGCAGTGTTTGCGTCTGCTTATCGTCAATCGCTTGCAGCAAGTTCTCAAGGCGGCGCAAGAAGCGGTATGACGCTTCCAAGGTATCCACGTCTGCTTCAGGTAACAGTGCCAATTCTCGAATCGCGCCTAGCGTGATAAACAAGCCACGCTTACGCAAAATCGGATCGCGTCCGCCACGTATAAGCTGGAAAGATTGCGCGATAAATTCGATTTCGCGAATGCCGCCAGCACCAATTTTAATGTTGTTATTCACGCCACGGCGACGCGCTTCACTGCGGATAAGGGCTTTCATACGACGCAGTGATTGAATCGCACTGAAGTCGATGTAGCGGCGAAAAACAAAGGGCCGAAGGAGTTGGCGCAAGGTCTGATAACAGGCAAATTGCTCCTTGCCCATCACCCTTGCTTTGATCATGGCGTAACGTTCCCAATCACGCCCCTGTTCTTGGTAATAATCTTCCAATGCAGCAAAGCTCATGACGAGCGGGCCGCTATCACCAAATGGACGTAATCGCATATCAACCCGATAGCAAAAACCATCAAAGGTTTGCTGGTCGAGTGCTTTGATCAGGCGTTGCCCTAACCGAGTAAAGAACTGCGCATTAGCAATGCTGCGGCGTGCACCTTGAGTCTCCCCATTTTCTGGGTAGGTAAAAATCAAATCGATGTCTGACGAGAAGTTCAGCTCACCACCACCGAGTTTCCCCATCCCCAAAATAAGCATCGGTTGCGGATTCCCCTCCGCATCATACGGCGTTCCCCACTCTTCGCAGCACTTAGCATACAACCAACCGTACGCTTCCATAATCATGGCTTCGGCGAGCTTGGAGATATGAGAAAGGCTCTCGTCTAAAGAAAGGGAGTTGTTAAAGTCATGCCACGCCAACCACGTCATTTCGCGGCGGCGGAAACGGCGCAGCTCACGCATCACACTGTTTTCATCTAGCTGAGCATCGAGAATCGCTTTCAGCTTTTTACGGTAGTGGGGCGCGCGGAGCTGGGGCAATTGACGTTCCAGCATCCAAGGTAATAAGGTTTCATCATGAATAAACGACTCGGCAATAAAGTCGCTCAATCCCAAGGTTCGTAACAAACGTTCCCTGTCCTCACCTTGCCAACTCTCTACGTTTTGAGGCTGCTTTTCTGACAGTTGTTCCAATCTGCGCGCAACGCACGCTTCCAATTCCGTTGGCAACACCATGTACTCCGTTCCCTATTACCTTTGCTTAGTGGATTAAAATAACATAAAAAAAGCCCACGCATGCGGTGGGCTTCTTGACTGAAGTGTCGCTGTTAAACTGCAAACTCTTTAATTTTCAGATCAAGCTCCGCAGCGTTGTTTTGCATGCTGCCAGATGTCTCAGCAAGCTCAGTGACCACCATGACCGAAGCCTGAACAATCTCGCGCACATTGGTGAGATTGGCATTCATCTCATCCGCCACAGACGCTTGTTGTTCAGCCGCCGAGGCAATGTGGAAGTTCATGTCGTTGATTTGATCAATCTGCTCGACAATCAGGTTCAGCTCATCACCAGCCTTGCTGACCGACTCGACACTTTCTACCGCTTCAATGACGCTTTGCTCCATTAAGCCAACCGCTTGCTGCGCAGAAGACTGAAGCTGGGTGATCATGTCCTGAATTTCCACTGTCGCTTTTTGGGTGTTTTGTGCCAGATTGCGGACTTCATCTGCAACCACAGCAAAACCCCGCCCCGCTTCACCTGCACGCGCAGCCTCAATGGCGGCATTCAATGCTAGCAAGTTGGTTTGCTCAGAGATCCCTTGGATCGTCACCACCACAGAACTTATCTTATCCACGCGCTCTTCAACTTGATTGACCACACCCGCCGAATCGCGAATATCCTGAGACAGTTTGTTGATCGTACCAATGGTGTTAGCCACGTACTGTTGACCCGCTATCGCTTGAGTACGAGAGCTTTCCGTCGCTTGCGAAGCCGCGCGCGCATGGCCTGCCACTTCTTGTACTGTCGATGACATCTCACTCATGGCTGACGCCAGATGGTCAATCTCGTCGAACTGCTCTTTCGCAGACTCGCGCGTTTCATCCATGCTGATCGTCATCACCTCAGCAATCTCTGAAAGCTCTTCCGAAGAACTGCGCTGCGCCTTGATCACACCCACCAACTGAACACGTGTTTTCTCAAGCTCAGAGGCGATTTCACCAAACTCATCACGGCAATCCATCAAAATTGGCACACTCAGGTTCTTGCCAGCCATATTGCGAATTCCATCAATCAAGCAATTGATCTGACGCAGCATCATGCTAGATGCCCCTAGCAGGATCACCATAAAGGCCGCGATCATAACCAACGTCTGCCAAATGACCTGCTTGAGATACGCTTGATAGTAATGGCTTGCTGCCGAATCCGGCTGTGATGCAATACTTACCCAATCCGTGCCAGCGACAGGCACCACAATACCGTGACGATCTTCTGACTGAAGGTGGTAGATAAACTCCCCTCGCTCGCTGCGAAGTTGGTCAGACAGCACCTTACCATTTTCCAATGGCAAGCTAAGTTCATCAAACGATGTGATACGCGGATGCCCCAACACATCACCACTGACTGTGTTAACGACAAACACATAGTCATCGTCTGCACTGGTGGCATTTTCTGCGTTAAGAACCTGCGATAGAAGAGCTTGGCCTTCTGGCTGCGCGAGTAATGTTAGGCTTAATTCAGCACTGCGAATCGCGAGACTGCGGCTGTTGGATTCAGTCACTTGGGTCACTGAATCACGGAAGGTATTGGCATCCCACAGTTGTTTCGCACTGAGCAGGAGGGTGCTAAACACCATCAGCAAAACAAGTTTCGGTACCAGTTTGATGTTGCAGATAGCCTTTTCCCAAGGCTTGAATATCATCTGTGACATTCTTGATAATCTCCATGATATTGGTACAACTCCCGCCTAAACGCCGGGTACGCAAGCAATAAAGATGTACATTTACGTATCGGCAAATCGACCCAAAATTTGAACAGGTACTCGCGAATAACGCCAAAAGTGAGAGTCAGATCGGATGTGCGGATGCGTTGTTATTTATCTTTCACGCGTCGAGGATAACTCCGTCATTCTCGACTATTAGAAATTGCCTTATTTATATCTCATTCGCTGTAAAAGAAATCGACGTTTGTATGGGTTTTATGCTGCTAGCATTGCGCCTTTTTTTAATAATTGTTATCACAATCACTAATCGATAAAAAAGTGTCGACGCAAATAGACAGTCGGAATGAGGAAGGTGAAGAGATAAGGGGAAGAGAAAAGAACGCAGTAAAACGAAGAGATAAAAAAAGCACCTTGCGGTGCTTTTTAGAATTCGGAACGTTATTCGTAGTAGATATCCCAGTAAGGATCGAGCCCCACCCCTATCTGACGACTTTGCATCATGGCATGGAGCAAAGACTCTTCCTTTCGACGCAGCCACTTTTCGATCTGCGCGCGATCTTCTTCATCGATATCTTCATCATCGACGAGGGCGCGAACTGGCTCAAGTAAGATAAAGTCTTCGATACCCTGCAGCAGATCTAACCAAGGAAGACGGAATGTTTCCCGCTCTTCAACATCATACAAGGATGCGACACAGCAACCCGAAAGCAGGTTTCGTGTTAGACGCGGCAATTGATCCAGATAACCGAAACGATCCAGCTCATTGCTCAACGCAAACACACTTAACAGTTCTTCCCACGATTGTGCCAGCGAACGGTTCGCAAAGGTACGAATTGGCTCTGCCAGTTTTTCACGGGATTTATCATCCAAGAATGGCTGCCAACCGCGCGTCAGGATCCAACGACTCAGATCAAGCAGCAGATTGCAGTAACGCGAAGAGTGCAGCAGTTCCAACACTTCACTGCGCTCTGGCAACGCGTCATAACGTGCTTCCAGTTTTTGACGAAGTAACTTCTGCGCATTGAGCTTACGCAAGAAATACCCTTTGTCTTCACAGAGACGTTCGATAGATCGAGACTCGTAGATCCAGCTCAGTTCACCTTCCAGCCACTGCAACTCTTGGCGCAGTAGCGCACTGGCGCGACGTGGGATCAACCCACCGTAGAGTGACAAGGCTTGGCGGATCAGTGCAACAGCATTACAAATTTCGAAAATGGCTTCCTGTTCAGGACGCTCAACGTAAATCTGCTCGTGGTAGTGCCAGTGCTCAAGCGCATGCTCCAACACCTTCACAAACGTCTGCTCTGCAGACAATTGACTAGCGATAGGGGCGATGCTTAACGCTTTAACCGCATCCCCCTGATAATCCGTCGACAAACGATAGCCTCGTGCAGCTTTGCTGAGGTTACCCAAACGCAGCCCACCATTTTCTGCCAGCTCACGTGCCAGCACAAACAGCGCATCGGTCTGTCCCGACTTCAGTTCTATTTCAACTTCGCAAATCGGGTCGTATCCACCGGCTTCAGTGGTCACTTCACCACTGTCAAACGCCAGCTCAACCTGACTACTATCCGGCATCGCAAGCAGCCATTGTTGACGTTCAAAATCTGTAGAGAACAAAGGATTAAGCTGAGTGCTTAATGCATCAACATCTAATCCTGCAGGCCATGCATCGGCCGGGATGAGTGAAAGATCAGGAACGGGAGAGTCAAGCTCGGCATTGTACTCAGGTCGCTGATGAAGACCTGCCACCACGCGCCCGGCTGTCTTCAATGTTTGAACATAAACGTCATCGTAACGTCTCACACGAAGACCGATATCATACTGACGTAAAAGAAAGTCCGAGGTGTCGTAGTAGATATTGCCCAACTGCTTTTGGCGTTGTTGCAATACTTTCAGATCAGTGATTTTGTCTCGAATTTGGCGTGAAAAATCTGAAGAGACAAAAAATTTTAACTCTATCTCAGTTTCCATAAAGGGGCCCATAATCAATAGCACGACAAGGATATGGGGAATTGCTTAGACGAGCAAGCGTCTTTCATTGATCTGAAACGGTATCATTGCAAATGTGATTGCGTTAACATTCGCCGCTTGTACACCATCGTGTAAAATTTAGCCTACTCTTCGGGGGACGGCTTTTCAGGTAGATACGGCTATGCCAGTAAATACAATTGTTGGGCTATTTGCAAAGAGCCCTCTAAAACCTTTGCAAAGACATGTGAGTCGCGTAAACGACTGTTGCGCGCTGTTGGTTCCCTTCTTCGAAGCTTGTGAAAAAGGGGATTGGGAGCGTGCGGAAGAATTGCGCCATGAGATCTCAACGCTAGAGAAAGAAGCGGATACGCTGAAACGCGAAATTCGCCTCAAACTCCCACGCGGTCTCTTCCTTCCAGTCGATCGCACTGACATGCTCGACCTCCTCACACAACAAGACAAACTTGCCAACCTGGCAAAAGACATTGCTGGCCGCGTCATTGGCCGCAAACTCCAAGTTCCCGCCCTCCTATACGTCGATTTCGTTGCCTATGTGCTGCGTTGCCTTGATGCTGCTGATCAAGCACGACGTGTCATCAGTGAATTGGATGAACTGTTAGAAACTGGCTTTAAAGGACGAGAAGTCACGCTGGTTGAAGAAATGATCCACCAGCTGGATACCATTGAAGACGATACTGATTCAATGCAAATCCAATTGCGTCAGAAACTCATGTCTATCGAAGACCAATACAGTCCGGTCGATGTGATGTTCCTGTACAAAATCCTGGAATGGGTCGGCGCAATCGCTGATCAGGCACAACGTGTTGGTTCTCGACTAGAACTAATGCTGTCTCGTTCTTAGTGTTTAAGCACGAATAATTAATGTGCTACGGCTCTAACAAAACAAACAAGGTAACACAATGGAAATCCTAGCGAATTACGGCACCATTATTATTCTGGTGGCGGCTGCTTTTGGTTTCATGATGGCTATTGGTATTGGCGCAAATGACGTTGCCAATGCGATGGGCACGTCCGTAGGGTCAAAAGCCCTGACCGTTAAACAAGCAATCATCATTGCGATGATTTTTGAATTTGCCGGTGCCTATTTGGCCGGCGGTGAAGTGACAGACACCATTCGAAAAGGTGTGATTGAAACGTCACTCTATGCCCATCAACCAGAAATTCTGGTCTACGGCATGATGTCAGCACTGCTGGCTGCGGGTTCATGGTTATTGTTGGCCTCTTTCATGGGTTGGCCGGTATCTACCACGCACTCCATCATCGGTGCGATCATCGGTTTTGCTTGTGTATCCGTCGGTACTGAAGCGGTTGACTGGAGCTCTGTTCAGGGCATCGTGGGTAGTTGGATTGTCACGCCTTTGATTTCAGGTATTTTCGCCTACGTTATCTTCGTGAGTGCCCAGCGACTCATCTTTGATACCGACAAGCCATTGGTTAACGCCAAACGTTTTGTCCCTGTTTACATGTTCCTAACTGCAATGATTATCGCGATGGTAACCATTAAGAAGGGCTTGAAACACGTGGGCCTACACCTGACAACAGGTGAAGCATTCATGGTATCTGTCGTTATTTCTGCTCTGGTTATGGCATTCGGTTATGTCTATATCAGCCGCAAGTACAAAGACGATACTGCCAGTGAAAACGGCTACCAAGGTGTTGAGCGTGTATTCAGCTTGCTGATGGTTGTCACCGCCTGTGCGATGGCATTTGCACACGGCTCTAACGACGTTGCGAATGCGATTGGTCCATTGTCAGCGATTG
The DNA here is from genome assembly GCF_028683135.1 of Enterovibrio qingdaonensis. Lineage (GTDB taxonomy): Bacteria > Pseudomonadota > Gammaproteobacteria > Enterobacterales > Vibrionaceae > Enterovibrio > Enterovibrio qingdaonensis. The sequence continues at coordinate 218,928 of NZ_JAJUBB010000006.1, read as the reverse complement.
TTTCAACCGTTGAGCACATGGGTGCCGTTGCAGAGAAGAGCACCATTGCTTGGTGGATCTTGCCACTGGGTGGTATCGGTATCGTTGTTGGTCTGGCGACACTGGGTCACAAAGTAATGGCTACCGTTGGTACCGGTATTACCGAGCTAACACCTAGCCGTGGTTTTGCTGCGCAGTTGGCGACCGCTTCTACCGTTGTACTGGCATCAGGTACTGGCCTGCCAATCTCAACCACACAAACGCTTGTTGGTGCGGTTCTGGGTGTAGGTTTTGCTCGTGGTATCGGCGCACTTAACCTTGGTGTGGTGCGTAACATTGTGGCCTCTTGGGTGGTCACGCTACCTGCGGGTGCATTGCTAGCAGTCATCTTCTTCTACGTGATGAAAGCGGTATTCGGGGCGTAAGAAAGGCATTTCCGTCACGTTTTCGTGCAGTGATGTCAGCCTTTGGTCAAAAAAGGGAGGTTTTGCCTCCCTTTTGTTGTACCTGAACCCCAAAATTTTTTAGTATTTGTTACCTAAAAAAATATTCTCACGACCAACCAAAGGAATAATCCGTGAAGCGACTTTTTTCTGCCCTAGCTGTTTTGATGGTGCTTGCTGCACCTGCTGCGAATGCGCAGGACAATTACATCTCTGATGAGCTTTTCACTTACATGCATTCAGGTCCGGGCACCCAATTCCGCATTATTGGTAGTGTCGATGCGGGCGCAAAAGTGACAGTGGTAGATAGCAACAAGAATGCTGGATATACCCAAGTCCTTGATGAGCGCGGCCGCAAAGGTTGGGTTGAAACCAAATTCGTGACTAACCAGCCAGGTCTGAAAACGCGTGTACCAGCACTGGAAGAAGAGCTGAAACAAGTGAAGACTGCGCTGTCTAGCGCGCAAGGCGATGCCGAAGCACAAACCAAAGGTTTGATTGAGTCTTTGGATCAGCGCAATGCACAGGTAAAAGAGCTGGAATCACACACCAGTGAATTGAACCAGAAGCTGATCGACGCGCAAGCTGAGATCCGTGAGCTACGTGCACGTATCGACACTCAAAAAGATGACCTGCTGATGCGTTACTTCATGTACGGCGGCATGGTTGCCGGTGGCGGTCTGCTGTTTGGTCTGGTCCTGCCGCACCTTATTCCACGCCGTAAAAAGCGCAATAATGGTTGGGCGTAAGCGTTAAGCTTGCAATAAGAAAGCCGCGATAGCGGCTTTCTTTTTATCTGTTATCTCTTTTCTCTTACCTGTCATCTGGTAATCGACTACCAGGTTGTCAGCGCAGGGATGGCAATCAGTGCATTTTCAAACTGCACCACCACTTGCTGCGGTTCAATGCCCCGAAGCAGCACCCCATCCGCAACAAACTCCCCTTCTCGCGCATCCACGCCATTCACCTTCACCCAACGAGAGTTCTCGTTTGATGCATAGATGTGTGTTTGGAAGTCCAGCTTCGGTAATCGATTCAGCATGTCTGACGGAATATCGGCTATCGCTACCACATTCGCTACCACATTCGCTCCCGATTGCGCTCGCTCCATTTTTGCATCCAACGAACGAGACTTATCGGCATTCATGGCAGATTCGACTTTCATTGCCAGCTCTGGAGACAACACAGACAAGTCCAAATCGTCGAGTGTCAGTTCTTCCAATCCCTCAGAACGACTTTTCGCCTGCTCCGTATTTGGCGTTGCCCCTGCTGACAAAGTAACAACCTCTGCTGCTGGCTCTGGCCTTATAACGACATCTTCTGCGACGATATCTTCGGCAACATCGTCAAATATTACGGCAGGAAGTGGCTTCAATGCCAAGGTGAACATATCCGTGTCGGGCAAAGGTACAATGCTCCCTTGGCGAATCCGTGCACGCTCCGCCGCCGTCGCCTCAATGCTGTTTGCTAGCAATGGGCCGGGCATCTCTAACACGGAGTCCAACACCATAAAGGTAATTGGTCCTGGAATACCGTCCGCATCTAAGCCATTGGCACGTTGAAATTCACGTACCTTCGAACGTTGCGATGCTCCAAAGCGATTCGACACTGGATCCGTACTACCCAGCACCAGATTCAAACGCTGATCTAACCAACGTACTCGCTCACCGCGTTGGCCGGATTTGATGGCCGCACTGTTACCCAATGGTGGTCGCCATAGGATCAAGGCTTCACCACTCCAGTGCTGCTTCAAGAAGGTGTCACTCACCAATACACGCTGATCGCCAGACAGCAATTCAACTTGTCCGTTACCCTTCCCTGTCATCAAGGTAAACCAGCTCTTCCCTTCTGGGCCATTCATGGCCAAGACCGCCGGGCGGTTAATGGTAATCAATTGGTCATAGGGTAACTTGCTTTTGTAGCAAGCAAGATCACCACGCACTTGTGTCGAACAGCTTGCTGCAAGCACATCTGCATCAAAGCCCCAAAGCTTGTAAAGCGATTGCATGGCCGAGCCGGCACTGAGACTTGCATTGACTAAAGAGGAGAATGACACTGTCTCAGGCAACTGAGGGGCAGCAACAGTGAGAGTTGGTGCAGGCTGCGCTGTATCAGGTTCAACCGCAACCGTTGGCTGTGCAGGCGGTGCGATCACCTCTACCACTGTCTGAGGCTGAGGCGTGGGTGTTTGTACAATAAGCTCAGGCTCTTTGTCGCTCAATCCAATACGAATGGCGACAGCAAGCAGGGCTGCCCCCCCAATCGCACCAACGTAATAAGGCCAATAACGCCCGCCGCTGGCTTGAGGTTTTGCCATATCCTGCCACTCGAGTGCCTCTTTACACGCCTGAGTCGCAGTCTTTGACGACACGGTTTGCTTGGAAGCGCGATAAGCAAGCTTAAGCGACTGATCGCAGACAAGGTTGATCAAACGCGGAACACCGCCCGTTTCACGTGCAATCACTTTGATTGCGCCATCATCGAACAGCTTGTCTAATCTTCCCGCACAACTGAGTCGGTGCAGAATGTATTGGCGCACTTCTTCGGTGACCAAAGGCATCAAGTGGTAACGACCCGTAATACGCTGGGCTAACTGACGAAGTTGGGGCTGGCGTAGCAATTGTTGCAGCTCAGGCTGACCGATAAGGATAACTTTGAGCAGCTTTCGATTAGCCGTTTCGATATTCGTAAGCAGGCGTAACTGCTCCAGCACATCAGGCATAAGATGCTGCGCTTCATCCACAAGCAGTACCGTCTGAATGCCGCCGACATCATTGAAGTAAAGCCGCTCTGTTATCGCATCATTCAGCACTTTAAAGCCATCTTCTGGCTGGTACGAAATGCACAACTCATCACACAGCGTCTGCATTAACTCAAGTACGGAAAGGCTCGGGTTTAAAATCGTCGCCACTTGGCTACGGGTAGGCAGCCTTTCACGCAACGCTTTCATGGTCGTGGTTTTGCCTGTCCCGACTTCTCCGGTAAGAAGTGCCAGACCACCACCGTCTTCAATGCCTGATAATACGTGGCTCAATGCTTCTTTGTGCCGCTCACTCAAAAAGTAGAACTTGGGGTTTGGCACAATCGCAAACGGTGATTCTGTTAGCCTGAAGAAGTCTTGATACATGGGGAGTTCTCTAAGTCCTTAATCCCTGATCGCCGATCCGTCACCGTATCTTGGCGATAATTGCTTGTAAAGCTGTGACACCCACTTCGGGTGTAGGTTCGCACCATTGGGGCAGTGATGCTAAGCCCCTGATACCTGAATTCTGCATATTCTGAGTATTTGGGTATATCATACTTCCATTATCGTTCATCTATTGGATTGAATTGTGAATAGTTATCTTGTTGGCGGTGCAGTCAGGGACAAATTGCTCGGACTGGACGTAAAAGACAGAGACTGGGTCGTGGTCGGCGCGGATATCGATGGCATGCTAGCGGCGGGTTATCAGCAAGTGGGGTCAGATTTTCCGGTCTTCTTGCACCCGAAAACCCATGAAGAATATGCCCTTGCCCGCACCGAACGTAAGTCAGGTAAAGGCTACACAGGGTTTGTGTGCGACTTCACCCCAGATGTGACACTGGAAGAAGATCTGCAAAGACGGGATCTAACCGTCAATGCCATCGCTGAAGCCAAAGACGGTATTCTGATTGACCCTTACCACGGTCAAGCTGACCTCAAAAATCGCCTCCTTCGCCATGTGTCTCCCGCGTTTGTCGAAGACCCTTTGCGTGTGTTGCGGGTTGCCCGATTTGCTGCGCGCTTCGCCCATCTAGGATTTACGGTCGCACCAGAAACACTCACCCTAATGCGAGAGATTGCAGAAAGCGGCGAACTGGCTTCGCTCACTGCTGAGCGTGTCTGGAAAGAGTGGGAAAAATCGCTCACCTATCAACACCCTGAGGTGTTCCTTCAGGTGTTGAGAGACTGCGGCGCACTGGCAGTTGTACTGCCTGAGATTGACTGTCTGTTCGGTGTGCCGCAACCCGAGCAATGGCATCCGGAAATTGATACTGGCATTCACACCCTGATGGTCGCCAAGCAAGCAACAGCACTGACTGATGACCCTGTTATCCGTTTCGCCGCGCAAGTGCACGATTTAGGCAAAGGCCTCACGCCAGAATCAGAATGGCCGAGCCACAAGCTGCACACCAAGCTAGGGTTAAAGCCCATCAAAGCTCTGTGCGAGCGCATTCGTGTGCCGAATGCTTACCGTGATGCCGCGTTGTTGGTTTGTGCTGAGCACACCAACGTGCACAACGCAGGCGAACTAAAAGCTGCCACCTTTGTGAAGATGTTTGACCGCAATGATTGCTGGCGAAAGCCTGAAAAAGTGCCGCAACTGGCCCTTGCCAGTCAGGCTGACCACCAAGGGCGCACAGGGTTTGAAGCGCGTGAATACCCGCAGGCGCAGTGGCTTCTAGGGGCGTTTGATGCGGCAAACCGTGTCGATGTGAAACCCATTGTCGCAGAAGGCTTCAAAGGCCCTGCAATACGAGACGAGTTAACCAACCGACGTATTGAAGCAGTAAAAGCCTTTCTCGCTATCGAAAGGCCCCACAAACCTGAGTAAACAAATTCCAGACGAAAAAAAACGCTGCCCATTCGGCAGCGTTTTTTGTTTTGTCTGAGCGATTCACCGCTTAGCGCGTGGCAAGGAACGCCGCCAAACCGACACCCAGCAAAATGCGATAAATGACAAACGGCTTCATTCCCATGGTCGTGACAAGCTTCAGGAACCAGTGAATACAGATATATGCACTAATAAAAGAAACCACCACACCTGTCAGGATAGGTCCCCACATCACTGGTGCATCACTTTGTACCAGACCAAGGCCAAGGTAAGAACCTGCCAGCACAATGATAGGAATCGACATCAGGAATGAAAAGCGCGCAGCAGCCTCTCGGGTGTAACCCAAGTAAAGTGCCATGGTCATGGTCGCACCGGAACGAGACGTACCCGGGATCATTGCCAGTGCCTGTGCAATACCAATCCACAGTGCCATTTTTGGCGTGGTCTTGTATTCATCAATCTCGCACTTGGCGTTCACATCCACCCACCACAGCAACAGACCGAAGATGATACAGGTCGCCGCAATCACCCACGCCGAGCGCAGATAGATTTCGATGATGTCCTTCATGAACAGGCCGAAAATACAGGCAGGAATGGTTGCCAGCGCAATCATCCATGCCAAGGTAGCATCTGCAGATCGTTCGCCTTTGAAAATCGAGCGAAAGAATGCGCCAAGTAATTGCGTCACTTCCTTACGGAAATAGAGCACAACCGCTAACAAGGTGCCCACATGCACCGCCACATCAAATGCGAGTCCCTGATCTTGCCAACCGAGGATTTCAGACGGGAGGATGAGGTGTGCAGAGCTGGAAACAGGTAAAAATTCCGTTAATCCCTGAATCAAAGCCAGCGCAAAGGCTTCAAACATACTCATTGTTGTTATTCACTTATAAAGGTTAAAAAGAGAAGTCTGTGACGGGCCATAGAGGTTGTTCTTCACTGAACGCCTCCCAAGCCTGCTTGTAGGTTTGGGTGTCACCCGGAATACATTGCTCAGGGCAAAGCTCCGCCAACGGCCACAAAGTAAACGCGAATTTATACACGTCTTTACGTGGCAAGGTTGGTCCTTCCGACTGACTTAATTCACCGTAGGTCAGTAAATCGATATCCAAGGTACGGTCGCGAAACTTAATTGCATCACGCTCTCGTCCCCATCGAGATTCGATTTGGCGTAACGCATCCATGATGCCTTTCAAACTGAGGTCAGTATGAAGTTCTACCACCAAATTATAAAAATTTGGCCCTTCAAACCCAACCGGTTCAGCTTCAAAAATGCGTGAGATACGACAATTTTGATCAAGCTCTTTTAACGCCGCAATCCCTTCGCGGATGTGGTGTTCACGTTCGATATTCGACCCTACACTCACCAGAACTTGTGTCACCGTGTACCTCGCTCAATCACAACACCGACGGTACGTGCATGCGGCACGGCACCGGGCTTGCTCACTTTCACGCGTACCCATGGCACGGAAAACTGACTTTGGATCAACGTCGCAATGTCTTCTGCAACGCGCTCAACCAACAAGAATCGACCGTTTTCGACCAAATCGATGATTGCACCACTGACGGCGGAATAATCCAACGCGAACGCGACATCATCACTTGCGGCTGCAGGCTTGTTGTCATGCGCCATTTCGATATCAAACACTAGCTTTTGTTTGATCTGCTGCTCCCAGTCATACACACCGATGGTCGTGATCACTTCGAGCTGTTCAATAAATACTAAATCCATGTTCACTCAAAAAATTCAGAGGTCGGATACCCATTAAGCGCAAAAGCACGTAACATCGTTGAACTAACGCATTAATTTTGCGTTAAAGAAACAAAGTATCCCTTATAAATTGAAGACTTTGTGTCTGGTGCGCGAACTATAGCAAGTTCTCGTCGCCCTAGCGAATGTTCACATTGGATGACTAAATGACTGCACTTGGAATGCTGATGATTGTAATTGCCTACCTTCTGGGCTCGATCTCCAGTGCTGTCCTTATTTGTCGAATTTACGGCCTGCCCGATCCGCGAGAGCAAGGTTCAGGTAACCCGGGAGCCACTAACGTTTTTCGTCTCGGTGGACGACTGGCCGCTGCCTTAGTCCTGCTTTGCGATGTCCTTAAAGGCACCATTCCCGTGTGGGCCAGCTACTTGCTTGGCATTAACCCCTTCCTGCTTGGGCTTATCGGCATCGCCGCCTGTTTGGGGCATATTTACCCTATCTTCTTTCATTTCCGTGGCGGTAAAGGCGTCGCAACCGCACTCGGTGCCATTGCCCCTATCGGTTTAGACCTGATGGGAATGATGTTAGGCACGTGGCTGTTGGCATTGTTAGTCACAGGCTACTCGTCTGTCGGGGCCATTCTTGCCGCATTGTTTGCGCCGCTTTTTACTTGGTTTGTTAAGCCACAGTTCACTATGCCCGTCGCCATGCTGTCGTGTCTTATCATTTTCCGACATCAAGACAACATTAAAAGACTCATCAACGGCACTGAGCAAAAGATTTGGAACAAGAAGAAAAAGCGCGACGACCGAGAACAAAGAGAAAAAAGAGAAAAAAGAGAAGAGCAGGAAAGCTAACGCGGTATCGAAAAGCGTAATGCCCCCAGATGATCCCCGTAGCCGCATTGAAAAGATGGGTATCCAAAAACACAAAAAGAGGCGAAATCGCCTCTTTTCTCTTTCGTAAGACTGCTTACGTTATTCCGTGATAGGTTTTAACGTATCAATCGGCCAGCGTGGGAACGCTTTTACGCCCAAATCATTGTGCTCGCCATTCTTCAAACGCTGCATGCCTGCATAAGCAATCATGGCACCGTTATCCGTACAGAACTCAGTACGCGGGTAGTACACTTCTCCACCCATTGATTTGGCCAGCTCTTCCAACTTGGCACGTAAATGACGGTTAGCACTCACGCCACCAGCAATCACGATGCGCTTCATGTGGCTTTGCTTCAACGCACGCTTACACTTGATCACCAAGGTATCAACCACAGCATCTTCAAATGCACGGGCAATATCCGCACGAGTTTGGTCGTCATTACCGTTCGCTGCAATGGTGTTTGCCGTGAACGTCTTCAGGCCAGAAAAGCTCATATCCAACCCCGGTACCGTGGTCATTGGACGCGGGAAGGTAAAGCGGCTGCTGTCACCTTTTTCTGCCAATTTCGACAACAAGGGACCGCCCGGGTAATCCAAGCCCATCAACTTCGCTGTTTTATCAAACGCTTCGCCAGCGGCGTCATCAATGGACTCACCCAGAATTTTGTATTCACCAATGCCTTTTACTTCAACCAGCATGGTGTGACCGCCCGATACCAATACCGCGATAAACGGGAACGGTGGTGGGTTGTCTTCCAGCATTGGGGCCAGCAAGTGGCCTTCCATATGGTGAACCGCCACGGCAGGCAAGTTCCACGCATACGCCAAGCTGCGACCAATGGTTGCACCAACGAGCAGCGCACCGACCAGACCCGGGCCCGCCGTGTATGCCACGCCGTCTAAATCAGCCGGTGTCAGGTTCGCTTCTGCCAACGTCGCTTTGATCAGCGGGATGGTCTTTTTCACGTGATCGCGAGATGCCAGCTCTGGAACCACGCCACCGTAGTCAGCATGCAGCTTTACCTGGCTATATAGCTGATGAGCCAGTAGCCCTTTTTCATCATCATAAATCGCAACGCCGGTCTCGTCGCACGATGTTTCGATGCCCAGAATTCGCATAACACCTCAGCTCATTTCGTTACTATTCGTACTGTCTTTTCAAAAACAGGCGGCAATCTTACATGGGCACGATCAAATTCACCAGTTATGCTTTACAAGTACCCATGTATCGGATTAGAATTCCGCACCATTTTTAATCAAAGCTGGTCATTTTGTCACCAGCGTTAACTAGATAACCCCTGAGGTGAAAGGCACATGCCAGTAGTTAAAGTACGTGAAAACGAACCATTCGACGTAGCACTGCGTCGCTTCAAGCGCTCTTGTGAAAAAGCAGGTATCCTTTCTGAAGTTCGCCGTCGTGAGCACTTCGAAAAGCCGACTACCGTTCGCAAACGCGCTAAAGCAGCTGCAGTTAAACGCCACCTGAAAAAGCTGGCTCGCGAAAACGCACGTCGCGTTCGCCTGTACTAATTACGATTAATACAGGATTGTGATATGGAATTGATTGCTCGTATCAAGAGTGAACAAATTGCCGCGATGAAGGCCAAAGACAAACCTCGTCTTGGCACCATTCGTTTGATCATGGCTGCAATTAAACAGCAGGAAGTTGACGGTCAGAAAACTCTGAACGATGACGAAGTGCTGGCAGTGATGACCAAGATGGTGAAACAACGTCGCGATTCCGTTTCACAATATCAGTCAGCAGGCCGTGATGATCTGGCTGACGTGGAATTGGCTGAAATTTCCGTTTTGGAAGAGTTCATGCCACAGCCACTCAGCGATGAAGAAGTTGATGCTCTGGTTAAAGAAGCCATCGCAACTTCAGGCGCAAGCTCCATGCAAGACATGGGGAAAATCATGGCCATCCTGAAACCACAGGTTCAGGGTCGCGCTGACATGGGTAAAATTAGCCAACTCGTTAAAGCGAATCTGGCATAACTTTTATCCAACCTGCAAACAAGCCGTGCTATCCATTTTTGGAGTGCGCGGCTTGTTCGTATTCGCTTAGTAGCAAATACTGAGTAACATCTCACCCAATAATCACCGAATATTTATAGGTTTATGGCAGGAAAAATCCCACGCGCATTTATTGACGATCTTCTGGCCCGACTGGACATAGTTGAGCTGATCGACGCGAGGGTAAAACTGAAAAAGCAAGGCAAAAACTACGGTGCTTGCTGCCCTTTCCATAACGAAAAAACCCCGTCTTTCTCTGTCAGCCCAGACAAACAGTTCTATCACTGCTTTGGCTGTGGTGTTCACGGTAATGCCATCGACTTCGTCATGGAATTTGACCGTCTGGAATTTGTAGAAGCCATTGAAGAACTCGCCTCCCAACTAGGATTAGACGTTCCGCGTGAAAACGACGGCGGCGGCCCGAAAGGCCCTTACGCCCGAAGCGATCAAAAACGCGACCTCTACCAAATGATGGGCCAAATCGCCAAGTTCTATCAAAGCAGCCTTCGCAATACCGACGGACAACATGCCATCGACTACCTCAAAGGCCGTGGACTGTCAGGCGAAATCGTACAAAAATTCGGGATTGGTTACGTCGCTGACGAATGGGACCAAGTGCGCTCACGTTTCGGTCAAGACACTGCCAGCCAGCAAGCGCTGGTGTCTGCAGGCATGTTGATTGAAAACGACAACGGACGCCGCTACGACCGCTTCCGTGGTCGCGTCATGTTCCCCATTCGTGATCGTCGTGGTCGCGTGATTGGTTTTGGTGGCCGCGTGATCGGCGAAGGCACACCGAAATACCTCAACTCACCGGAAACCCCGATCTTCCACAAAGGCCGCGAGCTTTATGGCCTGTTTGAAGTGTTACAAGCGCACCGTGAACCCCAGCAACTTTTGGTTGTAGAAGGGTACATGGACGTGGTTGCTCTGGCACAGTTTGACGTTGACTATGCAGTCGCGTCGCTAGGTACATCGACCACCGCCGAACACATTCAAACCCTGTTCCGTCAAACGTCAAACGTCGTCTGTTGTTACGACGGTGACCGCGCAGGCCGAGAAGCCGCATGGCGCGCCATGGAACAAGCCCTGCCCCACCTAGTGGATGGCAGACAGCTTAAATTCATGTTCCTGCCTGATGGCGAAGACCCAGATTCCATCGTTCGACAAGAAGGCAAAGAAGGCTTCGAACAGCGCATGGGTAACGCCATGTCCCTGTCAGAGTTCTTGTTCGCCAATTTGATGGAACAAGTGGATACCAGCAGCCGTGAAGGCAAAGCCAAGCTCACCACGTTGGCTGTGCCACTCATCGACAAAGTACCGGGCGGCACCTTGCGCCAATACCTGCGTAATATGCTGGGACAAAAACTCGGTTTACCGGACGAAGCGCAGCTTTCAAAGCTCATCAGCGAGCATGGACAGGCGCAAAAACGTAAGCCGTTGCCGGAAATGAAACGCACACCGATGCGTGAAGTGATCACCCTGTTATTGCAGAACCCGAGCTATGTAAACTCGGTGCCACCGCTCGACGGACTGCAAGAAGTTGCCATTCCGGGCCTAAATTTGTTCACCACCATGCTTGAACTTTGCCGTTCTCGTCCCAATATTACGACAGGACAGCTGCTCGAACATTGGCGCGGCACAGAACAAGAGGCATTGTTAGCGAAACTCGCCAGTTGGGAACTCCCCATCACTGATGACAATGCATTAGATGTATTTTTAGACTCACTGGACAAAATATTGGCCCAGTGCGTTCAACAACAAATAGCCAAGTTGCAAGCTAAATCAAATACCGTCGGCTTATCAGTCGAAGAGAAGCGGGAATTACAGTTGTTAATCCTCAACCGGCCCGAATAGAAACTAGCCAGCACACTTGTGATTTGCTAAAATTGGCAGTTTGCGTTTCCGCATACTAAATTCTTCACTCAGACCCGAAGTTGGATATCGTCTATGGATCAAAATCCGCAGTCACAGCTAAAGTTGCTTGTCGCAAAAGGTAAGGAACAAGGCTATCTAACCTATGCAGAAGTAAATGACCACCTACCAGAAGACATTGTCGACTCTGATCAGATAGAAGATATCATTCAGATGATCAACGACATGGGTATTCAGGTAGTGGAAACTGCTCCTGATGCCGATGAGCTGATGATGTCTGAAACTGTAGCTGACGAAGATGCCGTCGAAGCTGCAGCGGCAGCACTGTCCAGCGTAGAATCCGAAATAGGTCGCACCACTGACCCAGTCCGCATGTACATGCGTGAGATGGGTACTGTAGAACTGCTTACTCGTGAAGGCGAAATCGACATCGCCAAACGCATCGAAGATGGTATCAACCAAGTACAGATCTCTGTAGCCGAATACCCTGGCTCAATTTCTTACCTGCTTGACCAATTCGACAAAGTTGAAGCGGAAGAGCTTCGTCTTACTGACATCATTTCTGGCTTTGTTGACCCAAGCCAAGACGACATCGCACCAACTGCGACTCATATCGGTTCAGAACTGACCGAAGAGCAGCTGGAAGACGAAGACGATGACGGCGATGATGACAGCGATGACGATGATGATTCAGAGGAAGATGTAGGCATCGACCCTGAGCTAGCACGTGAGAAATTCTCCGAGCTACGTCAGTCATACGAAGTTATGCAAGCTGCTATCAACAAGAACGGTCGCTTCCACGACGACACGCATTCAGCGATTGCTGAGCTGTCTGAAGTGTTCAAGCAATTCCGCCTTGTACCAAAACAGTTTGACCGTCTGGTTAACGAAATGCGTGGCACTATGGACCGCGTACGTACACAAGAGCGCATTGTTATGCGTCTGTGTGTTGACCAAGCGAAAATGCCGAAGAAAACCTTCGTTCAACTGTTTGCCGGCAACGAATCTTCAGACAACTGGCTGGATGCAGCACTGGCAACTGAAAAGCCATATGTTGACCGCCTGAAACAGTACGAAGAAGATCTGCGTCGTTGTATTCAGAAGCTGAAAATCATCGAAGATGAGACCGGCCTGAACGTAGAACGTATTAAAGACATCAGCCGTCGCATGTCTATCGGTGAAGCGAAAGCGCGCCGTGCGAAGAAAGAGATGGTTGAAGCGAACTTGCGTCTGGTTATTTCTATCGCGAAGAAATACACCAACCGTGGCCTGCAATTCTTGGATCTGATCCAAGAAGGTAACATCGGCCTAATGAAAGCGGTAGATAAGTTTGAATACCGCCGCGGTTACAAGTTCTCGACTTACGCAACATGGTGGATCCGTCAGGCAATCACCCGTTCAATCGCAGACCAGGCGCGTACGATTCGTATCCCTGTTCACATGATTGAAACCATCAACAAACTGAACCGTATCTCTCGTCAGATGCTTCAGGAGATGGGTCGTGAGCCGCTGCCAGAAGAACTGGCAGAGCGCATGCAAATGCCAGAAGACAAGATCCGCAAAGTGCTGAAGATCGCCAAAGAGCCAATCTCCATGGAAACCCCAATCGGTGACGATGAAGATTCACATCTGGGCGACTTTATCGAGGATACCACCCTCGAACTGCCAATGGATTCCGCAACCATGAACAACCTGCGCATGGCAACCAGCGAAGTACTTGCTGGCCTGACGCCACGTGAAGCGAAAGTTCTGCGTATGCGTTTCGGTATCGACATGAATACCGACCACACGCTGGAAGAAGTCGGCAAGCAGTTTGACGTAACGCGTGAGCGTATCCGTCAGATTGAAGCGAAAGCACTGCGTAAACTGCGTCACCCAAGCCGCTCAGAAGTTCTGCGCAGCTTCCTGGACGAATAATCCGGACGCAATTTAAGCGAAAAATGAGAAGGCGAGCACATGCTCGCCTTTTTCTTGTTTAAGTGCTTAAAAAGCATACCGAACATAGGCAGGTTGCGGCTAGACACCCCCGCCCCCATCCCCTATAATCATTCGCCTACACGGCCCCTTAGCTCAGTGGTTAGAGCAGTCGACTCATAATCGATTGGTCCCCAGTTCAAGTCTGGGAGGGGCCACCAAATTTAAAGGCCTGAGAGGTTAGTAACCACTCAGGCCTTTTGCTTTTCTGTTTCTGTGTAGCATATATGTAGCAGATTTCCAAAGTAGCTTTCAGGATGACATAGCTCTCACTCAGATTCACAACTCTTCAACTCACATCTACTAATTCATAATCCCATCACTTGAGAGATTCCAAACGCAAATCTGTACTGGCATAATCGAAAATGTCTAGAACTACTAACAAAGAGTGCAGTTTGGAAAATCAAGTTCAGAAGACGCCTCAGGTTTACTTGCTTGAGGAAGTTGAAAGCAGTATCGACACCCTTAAAAACAAAGTTGTCAGACAAAAGCGAAATACTAAATGTATCAATGCCCTTACTATATTTTTGGGTCTGGCTATAACCATAACGCTTGGTTTAACAATCGAGGGTTGGGAGGAGATACAGCGGAACATTGCATTGGCTCTAGGAGCGTTACTCACTGCTGTTAACGGGTGGGGAGCTATGTTTGACTACAAGAAGCTATGGTACCGGCAAAAATCCACCCTATTAGAACTGTATCAACTGAGAAACGAAATCAGGTTTGCTATGTCCCAGAACTGCGTATCTGAAAGCAAGTGGGAAAAACTGTTCGAACAGTACAAAAGCGTTTGGGAAGACAACGGAAGTGAGTGGCGAAATATCATTCGTTCAGGGCAGCAAACTTCAAGTTACAATAATACTAATGAGCAATAGACATGCAGCTTACACATCTGAAAATCGATAAAATCTGTATCCATCAGATTTTCCAACGCGAGCCAAATGGCGACAAAAAAACTCCAGAGAAGAGCTCTGACTTTGTAAAGTTTGACAATGCCGCGTTGGAGACGTTTAGACAACGAGTCATTGATGCGTTAGGCTCCCAATCCAAAGCTGTTGACATGATTATTGTCGACCAAGACACTACCGCCGCTCCAGCGTTATTCACATCACTCCCAAATGCAAGCGACCAAGATTACATTGATATTTCATATTCAATCGCAGACAAACTAGCTGACGCGCAAACTAGAAAAAGTCTGCAAGGAGGTATTGTTGTTGTATTCAATGGCACATTTGGATCCACAGACCCAACTAAAGTAAGAACTATCGTTGGCGTGATTAAAGCTGACATATACAGTGCTTATCAGAAGACCGTGAACTCAGCAACCAACGAAATATCTTTGACTTATGTGAAAGAAGCTCTTTTGACACCTTCAACAAAGTTGTTTAAAGCAGCTGCGTTCGCCGAAAAGAGCAGGGGAAACAAGTCAGGGGCTGATCTAAATTCAAACTGGCGAATAGCAATAGCAGATCATCAAATCAGTCAATCTGACGGCAAAGCAGCAGCGCAGTATTTCTATGAAGACTTCTTGGGGTGCGGCTATCCGGATTCAGCCGCCAGAACAACAAAAATGTTCTATGAGCAGACTAAAGCCTTCATAAGTAAACAAGATATTTCTAACGAAGAAAAACATGAGCTTTATAGCGCTTTGATTTGTTACTTAAAACTTGATAAATCCGGTGTCGTTGATGCAAACAAGTTTGCCCAAAGCTACTTTGATAGCAAAACAACTGATGATTATACGAGCTTTTTAGCGGATGCGGGATTACCTCAAACATCTTTCACTAAAGATACTCAATTCATTGAAACTAAACTGAAATTGCAGAAGGTTTCGTTTGGTCAAAGCATCAAACTGACCGCGCCAGCAGAAACATTCAAAAGCCGCGTTGTTATTGAGCCAATAGACACAGATGACGAAGGCAACGCTGTAAGTTGGACTAAAATCACAATTAAAGAAAAGATGGCCACAACAAGTTGAATCAAGTTGAGTTTTTAGAGAAATGGACAACTGAAAAGACCTCATATAAAAGGTGGGGGGATTTCGTCGTTTCTAAAATCTCAGAGGAGCTAACTAACAGCGGTTTTGATATCGGCAGTTTCATCAAACTGCCGCCAAAAGCTAGGATAAAGGACGACAACTCTCTTATCGATAAGGCGTTTTACCGACCAAACAAGAATTACTCAGATCCCTATCAGGAAATTGAAGACAAAGTCGGTTGTCGATTCGTTTTACTTCTGGTTGAACATGTAGAAGCTGTAGCTAAAATCATAAGGGAAACAAAACTTTGGGATGCTGTTGAGTGTCGGCACTTCAGTGAGGAGAGGGATAAGGATCCTCTCCTTTTTACTTATCAATCTGTTCACTATGTTGTTAGACCGAAACAGCCTATTGAGTTTCAAGGGACACAGATACCCTGTGGCATACCATGTGAAATCCAGATTCGTACACTCCTACAGCACGCTTACGCAGAACTAACTCACGACTCGATATACAAAGCGAACAAGGACATCAAGTCTGAGATCCACCGGACAGTAGCGAAAAGCATGGCGCTGATTGAAACTACAGATGGTTTCTTTTCAGAGGTCAGCAATAAGCTTACTGGGCCAATAGAAACTTTAGATATAGTCAACACTCTTGACTCGATGTATGAAGAATTCATGGGGCATAAGCCAATAACCTTCCAAAAGTCTTCAATGGAAGCGTTGGATGCTTTTGAAGAACTATTCGAATGTAACTTTGCTCAAAGAATGAGAAGAATTCTATCCAACGAAGAATATTGTTTGCCTGATCTAATAAAAGATAAAAGTAAGGATAACCCTTTCTTTCAGCAAAGTATTTCCATATTCACCTGCTGGCTTTTAATAGAGAGAAGAGCAACTCTGAAAAAAAACTGGCCTCTTGATAGAAAAATTATTGAAGAATTGGCATCAACGCTATCCGTGTCGTTAGACGATTACTAATTCCTTTTACCCAAAATACAGTTATTCACAGAACTCCAAGTAAAAGAGCATCTGTATTCAAGACAGATGCCACTCGTTGGTTCGGGTAATGATGGTTTTACCACCTGTTGAGATGCCCTTGAGTACCTTTAAAAACTCCTCTTCGCTATACATAGAGGTTTTCACAACGCCTGTTGCCGTATCAACGGCTAACTCATAATGCGGCGCGATAGCCTGTTCTGTGCGCTTACAGAACACCCCGCCCATTAAATCAGTGAACGTCTTCCAACAGCCTTTATCCGCTGCCGCATGAATTTCTGTTACTAGCTTGCTTTCGTCCATCATTGCCTTTAAACGGCGTAATTCGCGCCAAACTGTCACTGAACAGCCGCCAAGTTGCTGAAACTGGCGAATGCTCCAACACGCTGCCCACGCATCCACCCTCGCCGCTGCGCACTTTGGATCTTCACCGTACACACCCGCTTCAAGGTTCTCACCATCAATGTTTTTAGAGATGTATTTAGCGATATAGCCCGTTGCTGAGCCCTTGTTAGGGTCTATTTTCACTTCGGTGAAACGGTGGTTATCTGCGCCGTTTTCGTCGCCATCTTCGCGCATCGCGTACTCACGCATGATGTTTATCAAGGTGTCATAGTGGCGAGGCTCAACAAACAGCAATAAATGCCAATGCGGTGTGCCGTCATGTTGAGGCTCTACGACGCGAAAGCCATAGAAACGCACGTCTTCTCGCTGCAACTTGGCGCGAACCAGTTTCCAGTTCTCGTTTAGATAGGCTTGTGCTTCGGCTGGCGTGTAGCCTTGCCATTTAGGGTTATCGTCGCCTGTCGTCGCATAACTGCGGTGATACTTTGACGGGCAAGTAATGGTGAGGAAGGTGGCAACATGGCCTAGCTCGTTAGCGAGGTCTTCAAAGCCACGCGCACGAACCATCAACTCGGTTTTGCGGATTTTCGGGTCTGATACGCCCTTTTGTGAAAGCTCCAACAGGCTAAAACTTTGGCCGTGTTGGTTGGTCATGACGGTATTTGAAAGAGGTAACTACTGGGACAGACACCCTAAGAAATTCACAACTCAGCACCTTGAGGTAACTACTGGGACAGACACCCTAAGAAATTCACAACTCAGCACCTTAACCTCCACTGTAAAACCTCCAACTTTGGCGCAATTCAGCAGCAAATGCCTACCCGCGTCGGCCAATCAGCAAGCCTTTTGTCTTTTTAGATGTTTTACGAAAAGCCGAAAACTCAGAAGAGCATCTGATAGGTAAAAGGCTGTAGGTAAAGGGGGGGGGAATTAGCTGTCAGGTAACCTATGTCAAACTACTGGGACAGACACCCTAAGAAATTCACAACTCAGCACCTTAACCTCCACTGTAAATCCTCCAACTTTGGCGCAATTCAGCAGCAAATGCCTACCCGCGTCGGCCAATCAGCAAGCCTTTTGTCTTTTTAGATGTTTTACGAAAAGCCGAAAACTCAGAAGAGCATCTGATAGGTAAAAGGCTGTAGGTAAAGGGGGGAATTAGCTGTCAGGTAACCTAAGTCCTGACACCCTTTGGCGATTAAGGTGAGGCAAGGCAGCTTTAACTGCTGACTCAGAACCGACGACATTGCCGCGCTCTATTCGCGTACAGGTGTTTAACCAACAATCAGGCTCTAATCCAAGACGTGCGAGCAATGGCGGTAAGGTATTTTCAATATGGCCACGTTTATCGTCTCGTATCTGTCGCCCTGTCCACTCGACCAACTCTAAATAATCCATCAACCGAAAAGGAATTCCTTCAGGCATGTTTTCTCTTGGGTTGCCGGAAAAAGGAAACAAGTAAGGAGCCGTGGGCTCATCCTTATGCAAGGATTCTATACGGGCTTTTACTGATGTATGGGCAGACTGCTCGGGGGTAGGTGCTATCGCTGCACGAACAGGGTTTAAATCCACATAAGCCATCGCAGCAGCTAATGCTTTTTCATCCAGCAATGCTTGGCTCTTAAAGCGTCCTTCCCAAAAGTGTCCCGTGCATTTGTCTTCTCGATTCGCTTCGGTGGCAATGTGTTGGTTTAGCAATCGCATAAACCAACTGATGGACGTTAAACGTGCTCGCCAACTTTCGACGATTTCCAAACAACGTTCAGTTTCTGATGTGGAGAGCTTGTCGCCCTGCAGCCACCGTTGAACGAGCAAAGGGCCTTGATGAAATGCCAGCCAACGCTCTGCAATCTCTGACGGAGACAATAGTTTTGCCTGCTCTGTGTTGATGTGAAGCACTACATGATAGTGATTGCTCATGATGGCGTAGGCACACACATCTATGCAGAATGATTGTGCTAACGCCAATAACCGTTTCTCTATCCACCCTCTTCGGTGCTCGTAACTTTTTCCTCCGGCCTCATCAACACCGCAAAGAAATGAGCGACGAACACAACGCGATACGCAATGGTAGTAAGGTGTGGCATCAACACTGATAAGAGAGGCGCGGGATTTAGTCACGGATGTCGTATTCTTTTTGGCTATCAATACGATTCAACATACCAAGACCAGAGCCTCATTTCACATTCAATTCATTGGTATGAGACCACGTCGATGAGACGATGAAACTGACTGTTTTATGATTTCCTAAGAGTGTCTGTCCCTGTTTTCTTGTTGGTATGAGACCACGTCGATGAGACGATGAAACTGACTGCTTTATGATTTCCTAAGAGTGTCTGTCCCTGTTTTCTCTCTGTTTTCTCTTTTCTCTTTTTAGAGCGTTGGCCTAACCATCAATGTACTGCTCAACAATGCTTTTCCACATCACTTCGAAATCTTGGATAAACCCTTTAAAACTCGCACTTTCGGCTTGAATCCTCGCAGCGTCGATGGCTTCTTGAGTACTCCATACATTTGAACGCTGTTGCTCTCGCTCTGTCGCTTCTGATGCACCGTAAACATACCCCGTTCTAACGTCGATAAGTGCACCTGACGTTGTGGCTGAAACATACGCTTTGTGGTTGGGTAGTGTGCCTAAGGTGATCACCGATAAAGGCCCAAGCGACGTGCTTTCAACATGGAAGCTGGTATCAACAGA
The DNA here is from genome assembly GCF_028683135.1 of Enterovibrio qingdaonensis. Lineage (GTDB taxonomy): Bacteria > Pseudomonadota > Gammaproteobacteria > Enterobacterales > Vibrionaceae > Enterovibrio > Enterovibrio qingdaonensis. Next base: position 199,456 of record NZ_JAJUBB010000006.1, on the reverse strand, counting down.
ATAGACCAGCAACATATCGGCCTTTAGCCGTGCGGCGGAAAGTCTTAAATCTTTTATCGATTGCAGGTTTGATTGAATAAGCACCCGATTTAAAGGTGCAATTCCGGCAACCATGGGGAGTTTTATGAGGTTCTTAATGTCTTCTTCATCTTCAATGTCTCGAACAGTGACGACACTGAATTTGCCCCCACCATAGCTATCATTCGTTCTTGATGAGTAACCGGAGGCCTGGATCCGCACTACTGCAATGCCTGCAGGAAACTCGCTAGCAGGCTCCAACGACATCAGTGTTGCAATGTCATCGTCGCTCAACGCACCAATATCTACACCTCCAGCTGGCGTTGTATAGTTCACCGCGCACCCAGACATCAACAGGAGCAACCCGCCAAAAACAGCTGTAAGTTTTAGTTTCATCGCTAGAACAATCCTTATTCTTTTGGCTTTTACCATTTACTCACCAAGTCACTCTCTATTGTGAGCTAACCGCGCCTTCATACGCCGTATTACCATTGCGAAACGAGAGTGATACAAACCAGCGTTGCTAGAACCATGGCCACCAGCAAGGATACTGTGGGCAACGAACCAAAACTTCGCCGTCGGTATGTTCTTCTTCTCGTTCTTAGTGAATATCTCCTTTTGATGCGCACGCCAATTTATATCGGAAAAATATAAAATAATTTCTCCGCCACTTTTGATTACATGTTAATTCATTAATTTAGCCGATAACTTTCCCTTCTGTTATATCCACTATTCCAAATCCGATTTGTCTTCTTTCCTTTCTGAACCAAAACTAAACCCATCGAAATAAAACGCAAAGGGAACACGTCATGATTAATTTAGACGCTCTGGTTTCAGCCGTGCATTTGAGCGTGACCCAAGCCAATCAGGCTTTGCAGAACGAGAACCAGGAGCTGATCAGTCGTTTTTTTGATGAGGTTCCGAGCAGCAACTCTGGCATGCTTGGCGGTACGGAAACGCCCGATGGTACTGAACGGACTGCTTATCGCCCTAAGTACGTCACCATTGAATACCCGACCGACACATCTGATGGCATTAAGTCATTAGCCGTTGATGTTCCCTTACTTACTTTGGTTCCCGTCGCTAGCCCACGAGTCAGCGAAGTGAAATTTAAAACAAATTTAGAAGTAAACGTAAATGAAAGTAATGCACTTGAAGTTTCATTTACCGGAAATAATTCAAGCGGTTTATTTAAATCGGGGAAAAACCCAAATCATATGGCGGAATTGGAAATAACAATTAATGCCGACGAACCACCTGAAGGTCTCAGAAAATTAATTGAAGGTTATGACAGAGCACTAAGAGCGCAGATCCCTGGTTAATGGGTTCGGGCTTTATTATGCGATTTTTCATCAAGTAGGAGAAATACCATGCCAGACGTCAGCACTGGACCAGCACTGGTCTCAATGGCCCAACAATTCGCGGGACTACCCATGCGCGCATTGATCGGGGGCCCGTTAAACGCCGCAGCACAAGCCAACAGTATGATGGCGGTTACCCAAACCAAATTTATGTTGGATACCTGCTTCAATAAGAAATCAGACTCCGAAGACAAAGGGCAAGATACGCTCGAGCCTATCATGGTGACGATGCAAATTACCCGTGGGGTGATATCCGAAGGGGAAGCAAAAGAGGGTGAAGCACCCGACGTGAACATCACAAACGTTACCACTGAATTTGATGTCCCCCTTTTGACGATTGTTCCGCTCAACTCTCTAGGTGTCGATAACGTGCAGGTCGATTTCGAGATGGAAGTGAAGTCGAGTTATTCCGACGAATCATCTCAATCCACGTCCAGCAAAACCAGCGAGCAAGGCAGTTTTTCCGCCAAGCTGGGTGAAGGTTGGTGGTCGGTGGAAGTGAAAGGCAGTATCAGCCATGACAGCCAGTCAGCATCTGCACAAAAATCGACATACCAGAAAAGTAACAATGCCAAGTACACCGTCAGTGTCCATGCTGGGCAGCTTTCATTGCCGCAGGGTGTCACCACCATTATTCAGGCGTTTACCAACAGCATTACGCCAATCACGCTAGGGTCAGCAAAAGCCGCCGAAAATTCATAGTCAGTGGCCTCTTTTTCTAACGATATTTCGTTGCCTTATTGTTTTGCCCGGTTGTTTGACCGCCGGAGTTGTTTACTTAATTAACAGCCGGGCTTTTTTCTTATTGGGAGAGAAATAATGAAAAGCCAATTACCGTGTCCTGATTGCCAAACAAGCATCTCTTTTGACCTCAATATGTTGCTGTCAGGCACGTCCTTTTCATGTCCATGCTGCAATTTAAGGTTCAATTTGGCCCCTTGCAGTAAACCGCAGTTAACCAAAGCAGTAGAAGGTTTCGCAGAACTTCAGCACCTGAACCAGCAAGCTAACGCTGCAGCGTCAAACCAAGCGATGGGAGGGTGATATGAACCACTATCGTTTATCCACAAAATGCATTCTTGCTGCCCCCGTGTTGGCCATGCTTCTCACTGGGTGTACGAAGCAAGAAAGTGATACGCAAGAATTGGCACTCGGGGCGAATCCGCCATTGAAAACAGGTTTGGTGGTGCGAGCAGGGCAATGTTCAGCAACCGCTTTTAAGAACGGCAGTGGCGTTCATGTTGGTAGCGACGGCAATACCATTTCTGGGCTTAGCGTGAACTGTACAACCAACACCAGCAACAAAGCCGCGTACGCCAGTTACCTGACAGGGATTGGCGGCTACAGTCAGTACTGCGTCTCAACGATTGCTGGACTAAACAAGGCTGGCGCGAAGGTCGTCACTGACCCAATCCCAGGAAACCCGGAACATTGCCTGTTATCGGGCAAGGCAAGCAAGATTGCTGGCAAACTCACTAAATACCCTTAAGCCAATGCCCAAACTGAAAACATGGTCTAAATGGATAAAGCAAACGCGGTTTAATCTCTTGAGTTAAACCGCGTTTTTTCTGATTTCTTTACTGAAAAGTGCCGAAAATTAACGGGAAATCATTTCCTTTTTCCGCCCTCCCCTTCGCCTTCATATTCACTGTTGCCAGCAATAGCGGCCCAACACATCAAGACACTGTTGAAGCTACTGTAAAAACCGCAGCGTTTATAAATGATGCCCGACCAATTGCCGCGTACGGCATCTGGGATCGGCTCTCCTTGTGCGGTATGCGTCACCACGATAGGGTCTGAAACGTTACGGATAAAGGCATAGTCGACACCCGCTTTCTCTGCCTGATGCGCCACCACCGCATCGTCCATTTCAAGAAAGCAGTAGGGATCACTCGGCTCTTCACCTTCAATGAAATAGAAATCGGTAGTGAGAAGCGGTTGCCCTTTGGCGACCTTGATTTGCGCCTGTTTTAGGTTGGCAGGATTGAGCGGTGCGTTGATCAAATCCTCATAGGTATAAGTGGGTTGATCTGCGCTTTGATCGTTTTGAGGATCTTGATTGAGCTCAGAAATTGCATCGCTGATCGTGGTGGCATTCCACACGTGATCCATCGCCATCATCAATGACCCTTGCGTTGATGCGTACAACGACGTCGAAGGGAACCACCTTGTGCACGTGAAGGTTTGATGGTTGTAATCACAGCTTTCGTTTTCCGGTTTCGCTAGCAAAATACGGGCTTTGTTGGTGACAATCGCCGCCCCCAGCATATCACTCAGTGCTCCACCGCCCGCCGTTCCCGTCGACATGATGCGCTTGGCACCAACATGCTCAAGTAACACATCTATCATGGCCTCCAGCCCTGAAATCCATGGAGGATGCGCAAGGTGAACCTGAGATTTAACGAGCAATACCCGCTGCTGTTGTTGATCTGCGCCTTTGATGCCAACCAACTGAAAATAAAAGATAGGGGCATTTTCTGGCGACTCGCAATACGGCGAGATTTCCTGATTTTCAGCATAGCCAAACCAATTGTTTCGCCACTCAGTGTCGTCTGGGTAACGCTTATCAGCACTATTCAGCATAACGTGATCGAGGGCTGACCATTCAGCAGATGTCCAGGTCACCAAGATCATATCGGCTTTTGGCAGTTCGCCTGACACAATGGCAAGTGGCGCAGGTGCTGATTGGTTAATCGTCTGCCAATCAACGACCGGTAAAGGATGCGTGCTAGAAATAGTGGTCAGAATTTGAGGGGCATTTCTATCGATATCGGTATAACGAGACACAATTCTATCTCCTTATCATTGTTTGGCGGTTCAAAGCATCAAAATGAGTGTGCACTCTTTTAGCTGAACGGTATGGCACAGTGTCGTGTTCGCTGTTTGTTGACTAGATAGGGCCAATTGCCAGCCTTCACAATCACCGTCAAACCGGTTGAAAGTCATGGCACCGTTTGATTGATAGGTAAAGAAATACGGATTCTGGCTGACGTCATAAAAGGTTTGTACGTCAGACAGGCTCAACATTTCTTCTGGTGCGGGTTCGTTCAATACTGGGTGCGACCCCAGCGCAATGCTATCCATAAAATGGTCGATGTTGACCTTGTGGTACTTCTCGTTGGTCTTGATGAAGAAGTTTTCCGAGCCGAGACGAAAGAATGCAAATCGCGTCCACCCTTGTGCCCACGTTGCTGACCACACCGTTTGCGCATATAGCGCAGAATGGGCTGGCGCAACAATTTGCATCTTCACCACATCGCCCGTGTCTTTGTTATAGGCGACAAAGAACACATCGTTGCGATAATAAAGTGGTTGTACCGTGGTAAACCCTTTCCCCAAACGAATGGCGGTGATTGGAGTGATCGTCACCTTCTCCGCATCAAATTGATAAAACTGCACATACTCGGTATCTGGGTGATAGCTAAGTAACCAAGGCTGACCGCCAAAATAAAAACTATGTAAGTTGGCAACAGGGACCTTTGCGGAAATGACCGCCTCTTGCTTGAAGTAGCGTTCCGTTTCAACGTCATAGGTTTTGCAAACGATAAACGCGTCGGGCTCTTGCTGAGCGAAGATAGAAAATGAGGTGCTATTAACCTCAACACTGGTACTGGCCGTAATGGTCGGGCAGTCAGTGCCTATCTGTACATTCGGTAGTGTTTCCAATTGGAGAGTATTGTTAGGTAATACAGTGACTTCGATGAGCGTGTTAGTGTCCATGGTTCGCTCCTTTTAAGTGATTGGAATAGATGATTGATGGGCTATTGGGGTGAAATAGGCAGTCTGTAGTGGCTACGTAGAAAGGCGTACATCCAAAGCCTGACCAGCAGAAACGACGATGCCGTTATCGTCTTCACTGAATAACGGCGAGATATTTGTAGTGTCATGAAAGGCTTGCATCACAAGATGACACTTCATGTCAGAGAGGCACTGAATGATGTTTTCTGGCCAACGTAAAGCATCTGATGCGAACCATAAAACGCCGTAGTCTTGCTGCAATACTGTGATGATTTCAAACAGATTATTATTGCTTCCAATGCGCGCGTGACACACATTCAGAAGGTCTTTGGCATGCTGAATTGGGTCATCCAAGGCATGTTCTTCCGAAGCACAGTCTTTCGAAGCCTTGTCTTCAGAAACACAGTCTTCAGAAGCCTTGCCTTCAGAAACATTGTCCGGCCACGTCCATATAAGCACGCCAACATAGAGGCTATGCCAGTCAATGGCTTCGCCAGAAAAGTAATACGGGGTTTTCCATTCGAACTGAGAGACATCAGCGTAAGCGATGGGGAAATCAGAAAAACTTGCAGGGGTCGTGCTAGGGGTGAAATTAAAAACAGTCTGGTGAAGGGAAGAATATGCACGTCCAGCAACAGTGGCATGCGAAGCATCGTGATACGTTTGCTGCGAAGAGTAGCCGACTAAGGCAATTTCATCAGGCAGCTTCACAGTCTGGCAATCGCTCGGCTGCGATACGATGGTGGGGTAATACATACGAAGGCCCATCGGTGACATCAGCTGTGCCGTAATGGGGATAAATATCTGCCCCAGCTTTTCTAAAAAGCCATCGCTGTCATCCTGATATTGCTGACAACGATACCCTTGCCACACACGAATGCCATTTGGTGTGATGAGCTTTGTCTTCATATCCACTCCCCCAGGCTGTCTATTCCCTCAGCCCAGTTTCGATAAACTCAGATATTTCAACTTAGTATTACGAGCTTGCCTGATAGAAACCAAATCCAATTTGTTATACCCCTTATAACGGATTCAGTGGTGTGTTTTAAACAGTCATGGGCAATCAAGCATCTATTTCAATTATGTATTTGGAATGTGACATTATGTGTATGAATTTAATAGTACACTCAAGTCGATGAGGCTAATGGGTTAAATGTAATGCCGCGTTTAAATTCCCCCTCACCGTGAACTTTGTAAGCGCACTCTGATCTTTCGTTTGGTGTATGCCCCACAACCTGAAACCGGCAACTTCGGGCGGTTTGGGTATTAGGAAAAGAACCATGATGCATTTGGATCCCAAGTTGTTTCGCGCATTTAAAGCAGTCGCTGAATCCCGCAGCTTTAACGATGCCGCAGAAATGGCAGCAATGACACAAGCCAATATCAGCAAACATATTCGAAGCCTGGAAGAGCAGGTTGGGTATGAGTTGTTTATCCGTACCCCGAAATGCCCGGTGATGACAGATGCAGGCAAGAAGCTTCTTCAACACATTAAAAATCTTGAAGATCTCAACAGTGACTTCTCGCAGGAAGTAGAAACCGACTTCAATCAGATAGAAGGTGTTGTGGCATACGCAATGCCGCCATCGTGCTTGCTGTCACCCCACTTCCCGATGTTGCTTGAGCGGCGTTTGAATTATCCAAGGTTGGAAATTGATTTAACGCTGATCCACAACAGTCAGGTGTTCGATAACGTGTTGTCGAGTCAGGTGGATTTTGGGTTTGTGACCGAGAAAGTTGACCACCCCAGATTGGAGTATTTCAGTTTCTGTCAGGAAGAGTACGTGATGGTGGCCGCCCCGTCTTGTGACGTGTCAGAGATCAATGAAGACAACATCCTCGACTACAACTACATCGAATACCCCGGCATGGATGTGTACTTCAACTTCTGGCGTCGACACTTTTATCCAAACCTTCATTCTATCAGTGATCTCTCCGTCCACTTCGCGGGGCGCATCAATAGCATTGAAGGTGCAATTTTGATGGTATTGGGAGGGCTGGGTGTGTCGGTATTCCCCCGCCATTGTGTTCAGCAATACATTGATGAGAAAAAGCTGGAAGAGTGCAACGTCGCGTCGCCAATCACATCCCCGCTGGTTAACGATATCTATATCATCAAATTGAACACCTTCAACCAACCAAAGCGGGTTGATAAGGTCATTTCATGGTTTATGGATATATCAAAAGGCAGCCATAAGTAACCAACGTCAGTAAGTAGCTCAGCATCAGTTGGTCATCAAAATAGCGGAGCGAGCGAACAGAACAAACGCCTAAAAGTCATCTTCATCATCGAACTCAGGCAGTTCTATTCCTAGCTTACTGAAGGTGCAGCTAAACAGTGCTTCCGTGGCTTGTCCTAAGTTCATTCCTGGCTTTAACGTGCTTTTAGAGCAAGGCACCGCGACCTCTAAGCACTGTGCTTCTGAAACATTGAATTGCCCCCAAATCATCGAGTTTTGGCAAAATGGCTTGAGTTCTTCTTTGGTCAACGGTTTTAGCTCAAAGGCGTTTACTGTTGGTGCTAACGATAAAATGGAAGTGAATGCGAGCAATGCAGGGAGTGTCTTGTTCATTTGGTACGATGTCCTTAATGGGGTTTTGAGTCACTAATGCTTCGTGCATAAGCAGAAACAGCCAATAATTTTGACTATAGATACCCTCTCTCGAAATGCACTAAGCCCCCAGCATGTATTTCTCCTTTTTCTACAAAGTGATACTGGTTGGCTGAGCCCAAGCCAGTCCTGTTTGATGTAGAAAACCCGACCTACCCAATGAGCGTGTTAAACGAATTTGTTCTCTCAATCTATGTTTTCACGGCTTCCGCATGCACGCTCTGGGTGTACATTCGGTTCGTCGAAACATTTGATGAATGTAGGTATTAAGATGAAAACAAAGACCAGAAACTACGCTACCGCCGGTCTTCTCGCTTCGATTGCAATTTTCGTTAGTGGTTGTTCAGAAAAGCCCGCTCAACCAGAGCAATTTGATTTTGCTATTGCAGATTCAACCATTAACCAAAATCTGCCATCGGGCTCGGCCATGGTCGTAAACGACGACGACGATATCATTGTGTCAGGTGATGACTCGCCATGGCTGTTCAATGTAACGCCAGACTTTACCATTGATGACACCACGCTTATCGATACCTTCCCTGTTAATAAAGACAACCGCATTGACCACAAGATCAAACCCGATTTTGAAGCGATGACACTGCTTAATTACAATAATCAGCCATACTATTTCGTGGTTGGTTCGGGCAGTAAAAAAGAATTGCGCGAAAACGCTTATCTCATTCCTGCCAATGGTGGTGGCAATATTAAGCTGTCACTCTCAAACTTCTACGCAGATCTGCACAAAGCTGCGGGCTTTACGGACAACGAAAAGATCAACATTGAGGGCATTGCTAACTCTGCGGATGAAACTTATATCTTCAACCGGGGTAACGAAGGCAAAAATGCCGTCTTCATGATGAAGACTTCAGACATGTTGAATTATCTGCAAGGTAAAGCGACTACCATTCCTTCGCTGCATGTGGTTCGCGCGCAGCTGCCAAGTATTAATGGCGTTCAGGCGTGCTTCTCGGGTGCGGATTTCTGGCAAGATGGCAACAGCCTGATTTACACCGCTTCTGTTGAAGGTAACAACCAAAGCAGTGTTAATGACGGCGCAATCCAAGGTAGCTTTGTCGGGGTACTTCCGATCGACGCACTCAATAACCAAGCTAACATCGACCTAACACAATACAGCCAATTGATGCAAAGCGGCGGTCAACCCTTGATCACCAAGGCGGAGTCTATCGCCGTTGATCAACAAAATGCCGACCAAGTGTCAGGGTATGTGGTGAGTGACAACGACAATGGCACAAGCCAGTTCTTTACGTTCACCATTGACCAACCAGCGGCAAAATAAATTACTGAAACCCTACAATCCCTTGAGCACACTCAAGGGATTGTTTCGTCCATTTCGCCCCCCATTCTCCCTCTGTTGGGGGTACAAAGTGCCGCTACCCGACACTTATTCTTTATTTATTACAACAATTCACAGATCCCGTTCTGAGTACGTCATATTTCAAACAGTCGTTTTATGGCTATAGTGAAATTGTAAGTTAGGATGCATGTAGACTTACTTTTAGTGGGGTTAAACAGCAATGTTAGACAGACTCGATTATCTGCAAAAACTATTGCCCAGCGGGAATAGGAACCGTGTGGTGCCCGTGTATATGTTCACGACAGATGAGGGGTTACCCGTTATTCTGCGTGTGAACATGGGTAACGCTCGCAGCGATATTCCTGTTGCCTTAGTGGCGTTTGATTTAGACCCAGTCACGCCGACAATTCGGTGTGAAATCCAATACCCAACTGAGCATGTGAAGCACCATCTTTATGGCAAACTCACCGGAAAACGCTTTACGTTAGGTACGACGGAGATTGATGGCTGGTCAGCACTGGAGGCGTTACTAAAAGCTGATTTGGTCAGCCACGAGGCCGAACCTATTCCTTAGCAAACAGGTTCGACATCAACGGGGAAGCCAATACGCTTATGGTTTCACTTTGTTCCGCAGCTGAAACTTTTGTATTTTCCCTGTCGGTGTTCTGGGGATCGCGGTAAAGGCAACGTGTTTGGGGACTTTAAAGCCAGCCATATGTTGGCTGCACCACGCTTTTAGCTCATCCTCAGACACGTTTTGCCCATCGGCACATTCAACAAATGCATAGGGCACTTCCCCCCATTTTTCATCGGGGCAAGCGACCACGGCAGCCACTGCCACGGCGGTGTGTTTATACAACACGTCTTCAATTTCTATTGAGGAGATGTTCTCCCCGCCAGAGATGATGATGTCTTTCGAACGATCTTTAAGCTGAATGTACCCATCAGGGTGTTTCACGGCTAAGTCCCCCGAATGAAACCAGCCTCCTTCAAATGCCAACGCTGTCGCGTCGGGGTTTTTAAAATAGCCTTTCATCACCACATTGCCGCGAAACATCACTTCACCCAACGTCTTCCCGTCAGCAGGCACTGGCATCATGGTCGCGGGGGCGAACACATCCAAATTTTCCAACGGCAAGTACCTTACCCCTTGGCGGGCTTTCAAACGAGCTTGTTGATCGCCGGGTAAATCATCCCACTCTCGGTGCCATTCGTTGACCACCGCAGGCCCGTACACTTCAGCCAGCCCATATAAATGCGTTACCTCAAAGCCCGCTTGCTGCATATTGGCAAGGGTACGCTCTGGTGGCGGAGCCGCCGCGGTGAAAAACGCCACTTTATCAGGCAGCACCCTGTGGGTACCTGAAAGAATGATATCCATGACAATCGGCGCACCACAAAGATGGGTCACCTTATGCTCGTGAAGTGCCTGCCAAATCGGGACTTCTCGTACCTGCCTTAAGCAAACATGTGTGCCACAAATAGCAGACATCGTCCAAGGAAAACACCAGCCATTGCAATGAAACATGGGAAGTGTCCACAGGTATACGGAGTACTTCGGCATGTCCGCCGTAAACACATTACCCAATGCGAGCAGGTATGCGCCTCGGTGGTGGCATACGACCCCTTTGGGGTTTCCTGTGGTGCCCGAGGTGTAATTAATGGAGATGGCATCCCATTCATCGTCTGGCATTAACCAAGAAAAAGAGGGGTCGCCTTGCGCCACGAACGCCTCGTAGTCTGGGTACTGGGTAGCCGCGCCTTCTTCTGAACTGGTCGCCCATTCAGGATCGCGATACACAATGAGTGTCGGCGACACCGTTGCGATTTGGAGCGCGTCGAGAGCGACGGACAGAAACTCTTGATCGACGATCATCACCTTCGCTTCAGCATGATCCAGTTGGTACGCAATGGTTGCGGCTTCCAATCGCGTATTGATGGAATGAAGAACCGCACCTGCCATCGGCACACCATAGTGGCATTCGAGCATGGCAGGTGTGTTTGCCAAAAGCGCAGAGACGGTATCACCCCGCCCTAACCCTTGCTTGGCCAGTTGAGAGGCAAGTTGGCGGCTTCTGTTGTAAAACGCCTGATAGCTGATCTTTAATTCACCGTGAATGATTGCAGTCGCATTCGGGTAGTTCGCAGCAGTACGTGCCAAAAAACCTAACGGGGTCAGAGGCTGATAGTTTGCAGGGTTACGATCCAGTCCAGTGTTATACGGGTTTGCCATCCGCTCACCTCATTCGTTTCGCCAAACAGGAGGGCGCTTTTCAACAAACGCCGTAATACCTTCTTCCCCGTCTTTGGTCAGCATGTTGTCGACCATCACCTCGGCTGAATACGCATAGGCTTGTACGAGGTCCATGTCCTTTTGGCGATAAAACGCCGCCTTGCCGATCGCAAGCGTCATCGACGACTTCTCGGCAATTTTTGAGGCAATATCATGGGTTAACGTTTTAAGTGATTCACTGTCGGTCACGCGGTTTATCAGGCCAATTCGTTCGGCATCACACGCGGAGAACATGTCTCCGGTCAGTAGCATTTCCATCGCATGTTTGTTCGCGACATTTCGAGAGAGTGCGACCATGGGGGTCGAACAAAATAGACCAATATTGACCCCAGGTGTCGCGAAGCGTGAGGTGTCTGAGGCATAGGCTAAATCACAACTGGCAACAAGCTGGCACCCTGCCGCGGTAGCAATTCCATCAACTTCCGCAATCACTGGTTTTGAGCAAGTGACGATGTCCGTCATCATCGCGGCGCATTGCCCCATTAACGTTGAGAAAAAGGCGCGGCCTTTATCAGGTTGCTCTCTTGCCGCCGTAATTTCTTTCAGATCGTGTCCGGCACTAAATGCCGGGCCGTTCGCCCCGAGAACGATCACTTTCACCGCCGTAGAGACATCAGCTTGCTTGATGGCGTCATGCAAGGCAGCAATCATGGACATTGAGAGTGCATTTCTACGTTGAGGGTTATTGAGTGTTAGCCTTAACACGCCGTTATCACTCAATGCTTGTTCAATCGGTTCGCTCATCCTGACTCCTTGTTTGCAAGGGCCGGCTGCGCTCACATCGTGCATGCAACCTCGCCTCTTTCCTTGGTTTCTCTTCAAGTACAGGACAGGAATAATCGTTCTGGAAGGTGGCGCGAGATAATTATTGCGTTTGTCGCATGCGAAAGACGCAACCAATAAGGAGGGTATGAACACGTCAGTGTTCATTCAGTCACGCTTCGTGAAACGTGGCAATGTCAGTATTGATTTCATGACATTGTTTTTAAGGTTTTGACGTAAAGATATTGATTTCAAGACATTGCTTGATGCTCTTTCTTGATTCGTGTTAGCAGCCACAATCTGGCTAACTTAAGTCAGAGCACAATCAGGATTTTTCGCATTTTTAGCCAACCATACGTCCATTTTTATATCTCTAATGCCATGATGAAGAAGTCAAAAATGCGTGCTATTTGCCCTACAGCTTTTCTTTATCAAAACATTTAAGAGGCTTATCAATAAGAGTCATTATAACCCGCATTTATCACGTCCTATGAGAACGCACGCACGGGCCTTAGGTGTCTAAAGGTGTATAGTTTCATTCCTAAAAAATTACCTAATTTCAACGTCAAAGCTGGAAGTGGCACGCTATTTTTGTGCATCGCTACCTAAAATAATGTAAAAAGCATTGCTTCCGTAAGGTTTTCGCACTAAAAAGTTGGACGTAAATACACCGGTCGTGTGTACGCGATCGCAATAAGAATAATGATCCGTAATTGAACATCAGCAGCTGCCCAACAATGCCCAACTTTAAAGATATCCTCGATATCCACCCCAACCCCTGTGTTATACACATCAACTTTGTCCCCAAATATGCCAACAATGCCTTTGCCCGTTTCAGCGGGTTGGAAACGGCAGAAGATGTTCTGGGGCTAGAAAGTATTCGCGTCTTGTTTGAGGAGGCGCACTGGCCGGAAGCACAACGAAGATATGAGCGGGCAATTGAAACGGGTCAAGCAACGCCGCCTGAAGTCATTAATCATACTGACATAAAAGGCAATCCAATGATTGCTCAGATTACTGACAAAGTGGTCGATTGGTACGGCGAAAAAGCCATGTGTACGTTTATCAGTGTGGTGACAGACCAAATAAAAAGAGAACGAACACTGCGAGACATGGCCAACCGCGACGATCTCACCAATCTATTCAATCGACGCTATCTTACCAAGCAATTCGACAAATCTTCCCTATCTTCCTCCCCTGCACGCTTTCTTGCCATGGTCGACATTGACCACTTCAAACGCATCAATGACAGTTGGGGACACCCTGTCGGTGATCTGGTGCTAAGGCAAGTCGCCAAACTGATTGAGGGCTTTTCAGATCCAGGAGAATGCGCATCTCGACTGGGCGGAGAAGAATTTGCACTGCTGTTTTGGGCTGATAGTGAGCAGCAAGCGATTGAACGATTAGAAGGCCTGCGCAAAGAAATTGAAGCGTATGTGGTACGTGTGAGCCATACATCACGACAACCGCTTTCCATCAATTGCACCGTGTCGATTGGCGCAACACAGATTGATATTGAAGAGTCGTTCCTTACGGTCTCACTGCGTGCAGATGACTCTTTGTATAAAGCGAAAAACACGGGTCGTAATCGACTAGTTTTCAACGGTGTGATTGAAACCTTGGCAATTAAAGACGCCGCAAACGCTTAAAATGCTGGCTCATTGCTCATTCTGGCTGATACAGCAGAATAACGAGCAATGACCGCTTTATCTCGCCCGGCCCGTTTTGCTTGATACATCAGGCAGTCGGCATAGTGGACTAAAACGTCCAATTTCATCTCACCATAATGCTCATCAACCAGCAGTGCACCCATTGATGCTGTGACGTTTAAATTGATCTCTGGCTGAGAAGCCATCTGGATCAGATAGCTGCGTATGTAATCACAAGTCAGCTCAAGCTTTTCTTCACTGCAAGATGAAAGAAAAATACAGATTTCTTCACCGCCCAATCGCGATATAGCAATCGCTTCACGGATATTCGCTCGAAGCGAGTCCGAGATAGATATCAGCACTTCATCACCTTTTAGGTGACCATGTACATCGTTGATACGCTTAAAATGATCGATGTCGATCATCACTACCGATAGGCAGTTTTTCCGAATGATTTGCTCAACTTTCGGGCCACTATAAACCTTCTCCAGTCCCCGACGGTTCAACAAGCCCGTCAGTGAGTCTGTGTATGCAAACTCTTCCAACTTTAAATTTGCCAACTGCAGTGCTCGGGTTTTGCGTCGAACGGTTAATTTCAGTATGTACACATAGCTGATCAACATGCCGATAAAAAACGCCGATAAAACAGGAGCTAACCATGAAGGTAACGTGTCACGCGTGCTTGTGTTTAACCATTTCTGCTCAATACGCTGCAACTCAGAAGCTGGAATGTTTGCGATACCTGCTTTGATTTCGTGCAATAATTCGTGACTGCCTTCCGCAACGGCGACAGAGATATTCTTGGTGTACACCTTGTCAATTGGGACGAATTGATGAGGATTATCCTGCAGAGAAAAATAGTACGTCGCGACTTGAGTATCGACAATAATTCGCTTTACCGTTTTTTTCATAGCAGCTTCAATGAGCGCAGCATTGTTTTTAAACGGTACCGTGACAGCAAGCGGGAAGTTCTTTTTAATGTATTCCTCTTCATAGCCCCCTTTCACGACGCCGATTTCCATCCAAGGCAGAATACGATCTGTTTTTCGTCCCTCTTCATCATTTAATACATAAAGAGACGTGGATAACTCAAAAATCGCGGCTACGTAGTCTAGGTAGGTATCACGTTGCGAGGAATATACCAGCCCGCCGTGAACGATGCGTCCTCCCTCTTTCATTGCCAGAAGGGAGTCATTCCAATCAGTCAGTGCGAACTCAATCGGTGTGTTATTTACCTCACTATAAAGTCGCCAGAAATCCACGAGAAGCCCGCGAGGAACCCCTTTGTCGGCATAGGAAAACGGCTTCCAACTGTGAGAGTTAGTAATGGTGAGTGTTTGCGGGTCAGCATAGGATGGGATGGCGATAAATAGGATAAAAAATAACCAAAAAAATGAACGCCATCGTCTCGTTTGGTGCAGCCTGAATTCCATCTACCTCTGCCAATCCCTTCGCAAATAGGCAACCATTGTCTCAAAAACGGTTCGAGTTACCACCCATTCATCCGGTGAATATCAATAACCTAGATCTAGGTCTAGTTCTGCCTAGCCAAGTGAGAAGCATGAAAAAAAATTTTTCATTCCGTTATTAAATTTCAGTTTACTTTCATACCACAAATTGAACATTCGGCGACTTTATGTACAATTAACGCCGTAATTTCGCACTTTTACAGCTTTTAATGCAACCTGTGTCAGTTAGTGATTTGACCAACATTTTGTGGTAAATTTACGGCCCCGAGGCTGGGTCGAAATATCATCAGTTCAACCTGATTCATAAAATGTTAATAGGAATAAGGCATCTTCCATTGCCTGCGATCAAAATTCCATCACATTAAGAGTGTATACTGAGCCCGCTTCGTCATGGATGAGTTGTGTTGTGCAAATGGTGGAAGACATTTGGACAACACAATTGTTTTTGTCATGAACCAAATTAACGCTGTAAGAGCATAGTGCAATCCTGCCGCTCACCACGCAGTAACTTGTTGTTTTATTACAAACGGCAAGCACCTGAATCGTGACTACAGCGACGTTTATCCACTGGGTAAAAGTTCGACCGGAGAGAACCCTACAATGAAAAAGACCAAAATCGTTTGTACGATTGGCCCTAAAACTGAATCTGTTGAGATGCTGACTAAGCTGGCTGAAGCTGGCATGAACGTTATGCGTCTGAACTTCTCACACGGTGACTTCGCTGAGCACGGTACGCGTATTGCGAACTGGCGTGAAGTGATGTCTAACACCGGCAAACAACTGGCAATCTTGCTGGACACCAAAGGTCCTGAAATCCGCACCATTAAACTGGAAGGCGGTAACGATGTATCTCTGGTTGCTGGTCAAACGTTCACTTTCACTACTGACGCAACGGTTGTTGGTAATGTTGAGCGTGTAGCGGTTACTTACCCTGGCTTCGCACAAGACCTGAAAAAAGGCGCGACTATCCTGGTTGACGACGGTCTGATCGAGATGGAAGTTCTGGAAACCACAGACACTGACGTTATCTGTAAAGTTCTGAACAACGGTGACCTAGGCGAAAACAAAGGCGTTAACCTGCCAAACATTTCTGTAAACCTGCCAGCACTGTCTGAAAAAGACAAGAGCGACCTAGTATTCGGTTGTGAGCAAGGCGTTGATTTCGTTGCAGCATCTTTCATCCGTAAAGCATCTGACGTTAAAGAAATCCGCGAACTGCTGACTGCGAACGGCGGCGAAAACATCCAGATCATCTCTAAGATTGAAAACCAAGAAGGTGTAGATAACTTCGACGAGATCCTGGAACTGTCTGACGGTATCATGGTTGCTCGTGGTGACCTGGGCGTTGAAATCCCAGCAGAAGAAGTAATCTTCGCTCAGAAGATGATGATCGAGAAATGTAACCGTGCACGTAAAGTTGTAATCACTGCAACTCAAATGCTGGACTCAATGATCAAAAACCCACGTCCAACTCGCGCAGAAGCGGGCGACGTTGCTAACGCAATCATTGATGGTACTGACGCAGTAATGCTGTCTGGTGAAACTGCGAAGGGTAAATACCCAGTTGAAGCTGTGACCATCATGGCGCAAATCGCATCACGTACTGACGGCGTTCTGAAAGCTGAGCTGGGTTCACGTCTGGACAGCCCACGTCTACGCATCACTGAAGCAGTATGTAAAGGCGCAGTAGACACGTCTGAGAAGCTGAGTGCTCCTCTGATCGTTGTTGCTACTGAAGCGGGTAAGTCTGCGCGTTCAATCCGTAAGTACTTCCCAACTGCGAACATCCTGGCTGTTACAACTAACGAGAAAACTGCTGCTCAACTGTGTCTGAGCAAAGGTATTACTTCAGTTGTTGTTGATCAGTTCGAAAACACTGATGAGTTCTACCGTCGTGGTAAAGAAATCGCTCTAGAGTCAGGTCTGGCTGCTAAAGGCGACATCGTTGTTATGGTTTCTGGTGCACTGGTTGCTTCAGGTACTACTAACACTGCATCTGTACACGTTCTGTAATAGAACCGCGTACAGCATAAAAAAAGGAGCCTTTCGGCTCCTTTTTTGTATCTGCTCTATCCCAGTTTACAGCGTACTGGACAGCATTTGGCAATCCATTACCAGCGTGTCAATTCCGTTTTATGCGTGCGTAGCAATATCGCCATCGGTACCAGATAAATCCAGCTTACCTTCAACGACAACACCACGAGCGATAAGGTGGTTAACCTTACCAACGTTTTGTTGATTGTACGGAACACGATCAGCCTCTCGGTGATGAAAAGTTGTTCAAATTTTCGAAGCTCGACAGTCTACATTTTGAGCAATGAAAAGCAAGTTTGCCAACTATAAAAAAACCGACAGCATTTGCTGTCGGCTTTTTGTTGAGACAAGGCGTAATGCTTATTGACGCAACGCGCGCTCACCACGAGCAATACCAACCACACCACTTCGTGCGACTTCGATGATATCTGTCACTTCTTTCATAGTCGCGATAAACGCTTCAATCTTCTCACTCGTTCCTGTGAGTTGAACGGTATAAAGCGAATTTGTCACATCAACAATCTGTCCACGGAAAATATCCGCTGTACGTTTCACTTCCGCACGCGCAAAGCCTGTCGCTTTGACTTTGACCATCGCCAGTTCACGCTCGATATAGTCAGAATCCGTGACATTGCTAACTTTCAGAACATCGATAAGCTTATGCAGTTGTTTTTCTATCTGCTCGCGCTCTGATTCTTTCACGACGGTGGTGGTGATGTTTAAACGTGACAAGGTTGAATCGTCGGTCGGTGATACCGTCAAAGATTCGATGTTATAGCCACGCTGAGAAAACAATCCGACCACGCGAGACAATGCGCCCGGTTCATTCTCCATCAAAATCGATACAATACTGCGCATTATGTTCTCTCCGTCTTACTCAACCACATTTCATTCATTGCACCGCCGCGTACCTGCATTGGGTAGACGTGCTCGGTTTCATCAACACTGATGTCGAAAAAGACCAGTTTGTCTTTCATCGCCATACCACGCGCAAGCTCGCTTTCGAGTTTGGCCGGATCGCTGATGCGAATACCCACATGGCCGTACGCTTCGGCAATGGCGGCAAAATCAGGCACAGAGTCCATGTAGGAATGTGAGTGACGACCTTGATAGATCATGTCTTGCCACTGTTTCACCATGCCGAGGAAACGGTTGTTGAGGTTGATAATTTTGACGGGGATGTCGTATTGCAATGCGGTCGACAGTTCCTGAATGTTCATCTGGATACTGCCATCACCGGTCACACAAATTACTTCCGCTTGAGGTAGCGCGAATTTGACGCCCATGGCCGCTGGCAAGCCAAAGCCCATGGTACCGAGGCCACCGGAGTTAATCCAACGGCGGGGTTTATCAAACGGATAGTAAAGTGCCGCAAACATTTGGTGCTGACCTACGTCTGAGGCCACGTAAGCGTCACCGTTAGTGATCTTGTAGACGGCCTCAATCGCTTGTTGCGGCTTGATGCGCTCGTTATTGGTTTCGTACTTCAAGCACTGGCGTTCACGCCAGACATTGATGCTGTTCCACCACGTTTCTAACGCGTCAACATCATTGGTGCCGCCCATTTCAGTCAGCATACGTAACATGGTATTGAGCACCACGTCCGCCGAGCCAACAATGGGAATGTCGGCCGACACGGTTTTCGAAATACTGCTTGGATCAATGTCGATGTGCATGACCTTGGCGTTCGGACAGTATTTCTCAAGGTTGTTCGTGGTTCGGTCGTCAAAACGCACACCGATACCAAAAATAAGGTCGGCATTGTGCATCGCCATATTGGCTTCGTATGTGCCGTGCATACCGAGCATACCCAGTGCTTTATCGCCTGTGCTCGGATAGGCTCCCAGCCCCATCAGGGTGCTGATTACCGGAATATTGAGGGTGTCAGCCAGCGTTTTTATTTGCTCGCCGCACTCAGAGATGATCGCGCCACCACCGACATACAGGACAGGCTTTTTCGCTTCCAGCAAGGCTTTCAAGCCACGCTTAATTTGCCCTTTGTGACCGCTTGTCGTTGGGTTGTAAGAACGCATGGACATGCTTTCAGGGTATTCGTAAGGGAATTTGTTCGCTGGGTTTAGCATGTCTTTTGGTAAATCGACGACCACAGGACCAGGACGGCCAGTGGATGCTAAGAAAAACGCTTTTTTGATGATCTTAGGAATGTCTTCGGTGTTTTTCACCAGAAAGCTGTGTTTTACAACGGGGCGAGAAATACCCACCATGTCACATTCCTGGAAGGCATCGTTACCAATCAAGTTACTCATAACCTGACCGGACAGAACAACCAGAGGAACGGAGTCGTAATAAGCTGTCGCAATGCCTGTTATCGCATTCGTCGCGCCGGGGCCTGAAGTGACAAGCACCACACCCACTTCACCAGTGGCTCGTGCATAACCGTCAGCCATGTGCACTGCGGCTTGTTCGTGGCGAACGAGCACGTGCTCTATATCGCTTTTCTCGTGCAGTGCGTCGTAGATATCCAGTACTGAACCGCCTGGATAACCAAAGATATGTTTTACACCCTGATCGATCATCGAACGAACGACCATGTCGGCTCCTGACAACATTTCCACTATATGCCTCCATGTATGCATAGTATTAGGACTTATTTGTAGCCTAGTGATGGAAGTCGGCGTAACTGCCTGTTAGCTGACTTCCATGCCAGCTATGCTTTTGACCCCGGTCGTAACAAGGATCAAAGTAGCAATACTTAAACAGCCTCAAATCTGCGGTTATACACCAGCAACGTGAGGCTGTCTGAGTATCAACAACTTTAACGCTTTGCTAGCAAATGTGTCTATTGGTTAACCGAAAATCACACTAAAACTCTAATTGATTAGAAATACATCATCAAAGGCTCTGCCACGACCCACCAAATCAGAATCAAACCCTAAAAATGCGCCAGTTAACAAAATTTACTGTTCGTAATGAGGGGGAGATCTGGCACAGAAAACATCAAAATTTGCGGCTTTGAGACGAATTACAAAGATTCATAGAGAGAAGCGATGCACGCAGGAAACGCGGTAGCGGAGAAAAGTAGACTAAGACGTTAAAAAGTCAGTCATTGAGAAAAGAAAAAGCCCAGTAAGAATACTGGGCTTTTTGCAGTGTCATGTGTTTACTTGTGCTTCTTGTACATCGCTTCAATTTGCTTTTTGTAGCGCTCAAGGATCACTTTACGGCGAAGCTTCATGGTAGGCGTTAACTCACCTTGTGCCATCGAAAACTCTGTTGGTAGCAAGGTAAACTTTTTCACCTGCTCAAACTTAGCCAACTCTTTTTGCAATTCTTCGACGCGTTTTTCGAACATTTCGACCACTTCGCTGTGCTTAATCAGCTCCATACGATCGTGATATTTAATGTTCAGTTCCTTCGCCCACGTTTCCAGCGACTCAAAGCACGGAACAATCAGCGCGGAAACAAAGTGACGCGCATCAGCGACAACCGCAATCTGCTCGATGAAGTGGTCTTTACCCAGCTTGCCTTCAATCACCTGTGGCGCGATGTATTTACCACCCGAGGTTTTCATCAGCTCTTTAATACGGTCAGTAATGAACAGGTTACCTGCCGCATCTATATGACCCGCATCGCCCGTTTTCAAGAAGCCATCTTCTGTAAAGGTTTCTTCAGTTTCTTTAGGTTTGTTGTAGTAACCCTTCATCACCATTGGGCCACGAACCAAAATCTCGTTGTTTTTACCGATCTTCACTTCGGCCATTGGCATTGGCATGCCAATCGAATCTGGATCAAACGATCCCGCTTCCCAACAAGAGACTGTCGCTGTTGTTTCAGTCATGCCGTAACCCAGCTTAACGTTCACACCAATAGCGTGGAAGAAACGGCCAATTGCAGGCTCAAGTTTCGCACCGCCACACGGCATCATCTTGATGTTGCCGCCCAGCAGTTGACGCAGTTTGCTCAGCACCAACTTGTCTGCCATACGGTGAGCTGATTTCAGCCAAGGTGCAGGCTTCTTACCTTTACGGGTGATTTCACCCATCAGGTTGCCGATAGACACAGCAGCGCGGAACATGCCTTTTTTAATCGGACTTGAACCAGCGACTTTCTCATGCACTGCGCTGTAAATTTTCTCGTAGAAACGAGGCACAGCGGCCATAACCGTCGGCTTTATTTCCTGCAGCGCATCACGGATACCATTGGTATCAGACAGATAACAGTTCGTTGCACCGTGGTGCAGCACGTAGAAGGTCCAGCAACGCTCGAATACGTGTGACAGAGGCAGGAATGCCAGCGACACATCATGCTCACTGATGCCCAATACCATGTCATGACTTTCAACCTGTGCCGCCACGTTGGCATAATCCAACATCACGCCCTTTGGCTCACCTGTGGTGCCTGAGGTGTAAATCAGAGTCATCAGGTCGTCCATAGCCGCCTGAGAGATACGCGCGTGCAATTCAGGTTCAACGTTATCGTTACCCAGTTGCTCGAATGCAGCCCAACTCATACCTAGTTCATGGCCACCAAAATCAACCGCTTCACTAAAGCTGACGATCTTTTCCAGTGATGGCACTTTCGCGGCAATTGACATTGCCGCATCTGCTTGCGCCTGATCACCAACAAACAGAATGCGGACACCTGCATCATTCAGAATATAGGCTGCCTGATCAGGGGTGTTCGTTGGGTAGATAGGCACAGGTACACAGCGGACTTGTAGTGCAGCAATATCTGCAATCGTCCACTCTGCACAGTTGTTTGAAAAAATACCGATTTTGTCTTGTACTGCCAGTCCTGAAACCAGCATCGCACGTGAAATGCTATCAATGCGTTCACCGAAATCGTGCCAGCTTATGTCGCTCCAACCCTTGCCGGTTTGGAAACGCAGTGCAGTCTTGTCGCCCCGCGCTTTTACTTGCTCGCGAATACGGTTAACGATATGAAATTCCAGCGCCATTCAATTCTCTCTCAGCACATCTTGCCCCGGTAAATACCGCTTCTGGGCAAACAAATAATTAGCTAACACATGTAAGCTCAAACTTTCCCGCAGTGTAATGACTCAACAGTTAATTACAAGAGAAAGCCACCATACTTTGGTGAAAAACTAGACAGAAAAAATAACGAACACCGTTCATTTCAGAGTACACCTGTTCTCTCAACAACAAAAAAAGTTGTAACAGGCTGTATCTGAATTTTTGCGAGCCACAAAAAAGCCAGCTTGCGCTGGCTTCTCGTACATTATGGTGACAATTACACCAATGAATTACCACAAATTGACAACAGTTGATCACGCATCCACAGGTGACCTTTGTCTTTTTCCGCCGATGCATGCCAACTTAGATAACCACTAATACGGTTATTGTCGATGGGCAGCGGCAAGGTTTTTAGGTTGTCACGGTATTGACCACCTTCAACCATCCAACGGGGCGCAACGGCAATGAGTTCGGATTGACTGACCACGTACAGGATATTGCTTAGGCTTACACCCTGATAAGCTTCTCGGTAGCGCCCATCTCGGTATAAAACCTCGGCATATCCCTGCATTTCGCCATTACGTTTTAACACCGCATGTGCTTCGCTTTGCAGTTCTTTTGCCGTCAGCAGATCGCCAAGTCTAGGGTGGTTTTTATTTGCCACGACAACCAGCTCATCATTGAACATTTCTGTGCTGCAAAAGCCGCTTTCACCAAAGTGAAGGTAGTCGACAACAAAGTCCACTTCTTGGTAGCGAAGCTTGGTTGCGATATCACGGTTAAACTCAGTTTCAACCTGCACTTTTACATTTGGAGCCAACTGGCTAATGGTGTTGAGGATCTGTGGGGCAAAGCGCATGTCAGAAGGACTACAGATCGCAAGCCTGAAGGTACGTGAGCTGGTTTCAGGCAAAAAGACTGACGTAGGGAGTTCATTCTTAATCAATTGAATCGCTTGGCGAATTGGGCCAAACAACTGTCGTGCTCGCTGCGTTGGCTTAATGCCACGTCCATTGCGAACGAACAACTCGTCATTGAACATTACTTTCAAGCGAGACACAGCATTACTCACCGCAGGTTGCGACATTCCCAGGCTCTGAGCTGCACGTGTAATGTTTTGTTCTTGCATCACTGCGTCAAAAACAGTGATCAAATTAAGATCGACGCTACGTAGCGTCAAATCGGTGCGGTCGTCCAATTGTTGAACCGATTCTTTCTGTGTCATACCTAAACCTTGGCGGTTGCGTGATTCTATAAAACGTCATTTCGTTCCGCAGGTATGCATCTATGCCTCTAAAAAGTCGTTAAACAAAAGAGCAGAGGCATAAAGTCACATCCATACAGCCATGTGTACGTCAAACGTTCGTTCAAGTCGGCCCAGTGTAATCAAGTAAACTGAACACAAGGTAACCAGACTCTGAACTTAGTAACATGGCTATGTGACGTGACCCCAGTAAATTGTTATAAAAACTTGTCCACCAGTGGAGAGGAAAATCTAAATTCGGCTAAATTTAGTGCTTAAATTTCATAAATATAGCTCTAAAAATAGCCATTAACCAATCCATCAATAAAGCATTCACCCTATCAATGCATTAGGTTTTAATATTAACCTCAGACGATAATCGCATACTAAAAAGCGCGCGTTTTCGCCGCTGGCTAGGCCAAAAATCGGACATTAAATCTGTCACATGTTCAGGGTATGTCACCTGAGACCATAGCGCATCGCGCAATTGGTCCAGCGTTGATAAGTCCCCTTGCGCCACCCAATCAGCCAGAGCCGTTGCCACATCAGGGAAAATCACACGGTTACTTTCCCTCTGCGCTAGCCAGGTCGATATTGCCTTTTTATCGAGAGTATCCATGGTCGAGGCAAGTCCCATCATATCGAGTGTGGCTACATTACTCTGTTGTTCAAACTGACCACTCAAGGGTTTAAGGAGAAGTTTCTTTCCGAGAAACAGGGCTTCTGACGGCAGTTCAAATCCCCCATTAGCAATAACACCCGCACAGCTAAGTAGAGCACGATGAAATTCAGACTTACTCAATGGACGAATTTCTACATTGTCTCGCTGAGTTGGCGACGGGCAGTCTGGATGAAAGCAAACAAAGGGCTCTGAAAAATGCCGGAGTGTATCGACGACATCTTCCAATCGCTCAAACGGCAAATACGTCAAAATCGTTTTGCTACGCTCAGTCTTATCGCATTTTAAATCGATAATGGGTGGCAAGATTGGTTGATTGAAATGGTACCAGTGAAGGCCTACTTTCATTTCCGTGGGGGCGAAATGGCACATAATGAAGCGATCAACGAGCCCTTGTCCGTGCTTAGGCACATCACACAAGAACGCTGATTGGTGGCTAATTGATAGGGAAGGTACTCGCTGTCGCTTAGCAGCATGTGCGGTCACAGGTTCAAAATCGGAAATGACCAAGTCGAAGTGTCTGACATCCAGAGCCTTCACGTCTTTGATAAATTGCCATAGGTCGTTACTTTTTACCGTTTTGACCAGATCAACCTTACCAGCATGACTGATAAACGTAAGCCCTTTTCGGTACAGGTAATCACCAAAAATTTCCATATCGAAAAAGGCATTTTCCGGCCGGCCCGAAAAGAGAAACTGAACCTCTATATCATCATGGTCAGCAAACGCTTCAGCCATCGCCCTTGCTCGCGAAATATGACCATTTCCCGTCCCTTGCACACCATAGAGTATTTTCATTTTGGCTCTCACAAATGATCTTACGTATTTTGCAATGGCAAGCTGCTCAGAAGCTCAATGCCAACGCCGCACAACCTAACCCCAGTAGCGCACCGACGAAAACATCAGAAATAAAGTGCACACCTAACAGCACGCGAGACAGTCCAATGGCAGCTGCCCAGCTCCAGTAAATCTGGCTAAAATCGGGATAAAAATGGCTTAGCAATGACGCCATTAAGAATGCCGCCGCCGTATGCCCTGACGGCATGCTGTAGAGATCTGACGGTGTGATAAACGAGGGTAGGTGTTGAGGACGCGCACGACGAAACCGTCTTTTCAGTGACATATAAAGCGGCACTTCGATGGCAAAGGCCATTAAACCGCACGCGAGAAAAGCCAGCCCACGCGCGCCATCACTTATTGCCAAAATGACACCAATGGCCGCATAAAGATGTCCGTCTCCGCTTTTTGATACCCAACGAAAAATACGCGCAATATCGGCACTAAACCGATGCCCGAGGCAAAGCGACGAAAACGCCTGATCAACCCTTTGAATTGCAACGAGACTCCGCATTCACCCACTCCATTTGTCGATGATTCACCATCAGCTTAGGAGGGGGGAATGACAGAACCGTGACGCTTTGCCGAAGGATTGATGAAGTTTCGCCCCTCAACCTAGTGCGTTAAATCGTGAGTGCTTCATGCCGTTTTACCTTTCCAAAATCCGCCAAAATGGCGTAAGCCACAGGGATCATAAACAGCACCAACAAGGTAGATGTGAATATCCCAAAGACGATTGAAATAACGAGCGGCTTAACGACTTGCGCTTGCAAACTGGTTTCCAACAGCAAAGGCAAAAGCCCCGCAGCTGTGGTTAAGGAGGTAAGAAACACTGCTCGAAAACGCTCTTGGCTGGCTTGAACAACCGCACTATAGACATCCTCACCTTCATCGAGATGGTGACGAATATACTGCACCAGTAAGATGGAATCGTTCACCACCACGCCAGCAAGAGACACAAAACCCATCATGCTAGGCATACTTAACGGATGGCCAAGGAGCCAATGTCCCCAAATAACGCCGATGAATGCCAACGGAATGGCAATTAGTACAACAAAAGGTTCGAGATAACTGCGGAACTGATAGCTGAGAATCACAAAGACTCCAAAGAGCCCAAGTGCAAACGCGACACCCATCGATTGCCCTGTTTTGGCGGAGTCCTGACTTTGTCCTTCGAACAGCACCCGTAATCGTGGATATTCTTGTTGAAGCGTCGGTATCACCTCTTTTTTTAGTTGAAGCAGCACATCCCCAATGCTCACCTGACTTTGCACCACATCACCGAAAACACTTAACGTACGCAACCCATCAATTCGCTGAATACGAACAAAATTGCGCTGATAGTTCAGCTCCGCGACCGTGGACAGTGGCACCTGACTACCATCGGGCATCACAATGGGAAAATTCGCAAAACTCTGAAGGTTACCCGCATCTGTCTTGTCCAGCCTGACGTCGATTTCGATGCTCTCCGGCCCCACCTGAATTTCATCGGCAGTTTGGCCAAAATACGCAGCGCGAAGCTGTCTTGCGATCATTTGACCATTGATACCAAATGCCTCAGCCCCGGGGCGCAGTGTCACTTTGACTTCTTCCTTTCCTGGGCGCATATCATCAAGCACCCCGGAAACCCCTTGAAACTTTGTAATAAACTGCTGAATAGCGACGGAGGCTTCTTTGAGCTCATCCAAATCATCATGCTGCAGCCGAATATCAAAGTCGCGACCGCCGGGCCCCATTGCAGGTTGCTTAAACACTAACGACACCGGATCAGTCAATACGCCCGTTTCTTCTTCCCATTGCGCGAGAAAGTCATCGATAAGGGTTGATCGCACTTCTGCACTGCGCAAATCTAAGCGGACTGTAGCGATATGCTGACCGCTTTCATCTGCATCCGCATTGACGTTGAAGTGCTCTGTGATGTGCTCAATGAGAGGTTCACCGCCCTCTTTTTCTTCGCTCCAACGTTGTCCAATCCGATTGGCTGATGCCACGAGCGCATCGACCACCTGTTCGGTTTGAACCAGCGATGACCCAGGAGGCAAAATTACCCGCGCTTCTGCGATATCGCCATCCAACTCTGGAAACCCAACAAAGCGCACCGCACCAGAGACAATCAAGGACGCTGAGATAAGCAGCATAGCGATGACGCCACCAACAAAGGCATACCGCCAATCCACAGCCTTAGTGACCAGCTCCGCTAATTTCCCGGCTCTAAATGCTTCAAACCTCTCGAGAAATACACGCTTAAATGCAAGGTCGGGCTTAGGACTCCCTGCATTGGCAAGCGAGTGTTGCAAGTGGTGAGGGAGAATTAAGAATGCCTCAATTAGACTGAGGGTTAAAACCAGAATCAAGACCATGGGTACGACACGCAGCACCGCACCCATTTCACCTTGCAAGAAGATCAGACTGCCGAAAATACACACCGTGGTGAGATACGAGGAAACAACACCGGGCAGTACTTTCTTCACCCCATTCACCACCGCCTCTTCAAGCTTTTGTCCTCGGTCTATATGCGATGCGATCGACTCAGAGATCACGATGGCATCATCCATCATGATCCCGATTGCCATAAGAAGTGCGACCAAAGACATGATGTTGATAGACAGGCCAAGCTGCGCCATCAAGAAAAAGCTGCCTAGGAAGGCAACAGGAAGACCTGCAGCAACCCAGAATGAATAACGCAGTGAGAAAAACAGCCACATGACACCAAATACCAAGATCACCCCTTGCCATGCATTTCGCGTCATCATGGTGAGGCGATCCCAGAGCAAGGAAGAGAAATCATTGGTCAGATTTAGCGTCACGCCATCAGGGGCGATCAACTGTTGATCATCGACAAACGTCGCGACGCGGTCTTTGATCCGCAGGGCATCGTCTGCCTTATTCTTGCTGATCTTAAGAATCGCAGAGGGCTTTCCATCGAACCACACTTTTTGCTCGTCCAGCTCAAAGCGTTCAGTCAAGGTGGCGATATCCTGTAGCCGCACAACACCGCCATTCGGATCAGCCGCGATGACAATCCGGCCTAACGTTTCAGCGGCGATACGCCTTTCATCAAAACGAATTAACAGGCTCTTATCGGCAAGTTCGACATTACCACTCGGCAAGTTGATGTTTTGCGCCGACACTTCTGCAGCAATATCGGCGATGCTAAGGCCAAGTTGCCTAAGCGCACTCTCTTTTACCTCAATACGGATTTGTTTATCGGAGAAACCTGAAACGGTGACCAAAGGAACGTCGTATTGGTGTTTGAGGATCTGTTTGAGATCTTCCGCGTACGCTTTCAGCCCTACCCAATCGGTGTCTGCAGCAATCGCAACATCAACCACAGGTTCGTTCCAGTCTAACTCTCTGACAACGGGCGGTTCGATATCACTAGGGAAATTGTTGATGGCATTAATCTGGGTTTGAATGTCCACCAGCATGCGGGAGATATCCGCAATAGGCGTGAGCTTCACCACTAAAGATGCCGCACCTTCCAGTGCCTCACAGCGCGTTTCTTCGATATTTGAGAGGCCGTCAATGGCTTCTTCCATCAACAAACAAATGTTTTGCTCTACCTGCTCAGGGCTTGCACCGGGATAAGCAACGCTGGCGAGAATATAAGGGGGAGCAAACTCAGGAAAAGTCTCTCGCTTTAATTGCGGCAGCGCGGTCAGACCCAATAGGATCAGCGTCAGCATAAGTAGGTTTGCTGCAGTGGGGTGTCGCGCAAAAAAGCGGATCATGACGCATCCCCTTTCGCCTCATTTGACGCCTTTACAGCCACACCATTGAGAGTAACTGCACGCAAGGTCATTCCGGGGACTGCGGGCAATATGTCGTTCAACACCACAACCTGCCCTTTTTGCAGTGCGCCCTCAATCGCCACCAAATCGTCTTTCCTAAATAGCACCTCGATAGGAAGGACACGCAATTTACCTTCTTCCAACAGGTAAATATTGTCACCACGCAATGCCTGTTCCGGTATCACCCAATGCGGTCTGGCTTGCCCTTCAATGGACGCTTTAACAAACATGCCATTAACTAACGGTGGCAGTATCGCGTCACTATGGGCCGTGACACCTGTTAACGGAATTTCCAGAATAACACCGACGGTTGCCTGATTGAGATTGACCGTATCACTGAGGCGCGCGACTTGCGCTTGCCAATCACCTTGAAACGAGCCGCTGGACAAGGTGACCTTGGCGGTAAGATCGTCGAGAGGTGGCGTGTGCGTATCGCTTCTATCCAAACTGTCGATCAGCGTCTGCATATCGTGGATGGAGACTTGCGCATCGACTTCTACATCGTCCAACCCATGTGATACCAACATGATCTGTTGAGGCGTCACGACTTGATCGAGTTCGATGTTCACATCAGCAATTCGGCTGTCGATGGGTAATGTAATCTCTGTTTTTTCAAGGTTTCGCTGCGCTTGTTTTAAGGCAAGTTCGCTGGCTGCAAGTTCGGCTTGGGTGATTTTCTTATCATCGGGTAAAACGTTTAGTTGGGCGTCGAGATCCTGAACACGAGATTGTTGAGAAAGAAAAGATTGCTGTTCAGCATCGAGAGCAGATTGGGAGGTGAGGCCTTTTTGTTGAAGATTTCGTTTTCGCGCAAGTTCATCTTTGCTGAGTGCTAGCCTGCGCTGTTCAATCGACAAGGTCGATTTTAGGTTTTTTTCATCTAAATTGAGCCTCGCCAATCGCGCCTGTTTGGCGTTGAGATCAGCTTCAGCTTGAGCAACGGCTATTTGGTAATCGGTTGGGTCAATCTTCAAAAGTACCGTACCCGCCGCGAGGATCTGTCCTTTTTCCAAATCTGGATGGCGATAGATCACCTTGCCATTAACTTCTGCTATCGCCTGCCAAATATGCTTAGGTGTCACGCGGCCAAAACCCGTCACTTCTGGCGCAATCGGTAATCGCTGAAGTGTTACTACATCAACGTAACGAGCTTTAGACAAAGAAGGTTTAACGGGAATATCCGGACGGGTTTTTAGCGCGATAAACAGCACGGCTACCCCCACTGCAAGCGCAGGGAAAAACAACAACTTTCTTTTTAGTGTCATAGAGGAGGCTCTCCCTGGACCTTGAAAATTCCATGTTGTAACAGCGCAGCATTATGCCCAGCCAACCGAAGCAAGTAGCTTTCGTTCAAGGATATACCCTGCAACGCAGCCATGCCTTGAGGCATGATAAAGGGCAACACCATCAGGCTAAAGAAACTCATACGCGCCAACTCGGGATCGATATCATCGCGAAGTACCCCTTTTTCCTGAAAACGTGCAAACAACATTTGCTGCACAGGCAGAATAATGTCGTGAAACAGCTTCTCAATTGCTTGCCGTTGCTGATCCTGACCATCGAGCATCATGCAGCGAAAGATCAAAGAAGGCAGATTGGGGCCGACAGACATGACCTTATAAAATGCCTCTACAGCGTCATTTAGTGTTTCTACCCTTCCATCTTGGATGGCTTGTCGAAGATTTGCGATGATGGGAGCGGCATTTTCTCTGACGGTTGCCTCAAAGAGTCCCGCTTTATTGCCAAAGTAGTAGCGAATAAGTGCCACATCCACACTCGCACTTTCTGCGATCTTTCGGGTGGATACTTTGTCATAAGGTTTAGACAGGAAAAAACGTGTCGCCTCTTCAATAAGGGCTTCTCTTGCACGGGAAGTGCCTGTCGGACGTCCGGGTCGTTTAGCCATACGGCACCTTAATTCAACGCTGTTGAATTAATACTACGCTGCTAACTGACACATTTCTCACACTTTAATTCTACAGTTCCCCGTTTTGTGATGAATTTCTGAACGCCAAAAACAAGCAGAGAATAAAACCAGACTTAAGGCACTTTTGTGGTATTTTTCACCACACTTAACATTTTGAATAACGCATTCTTGTTATTTTCTATTTTGATATTGACGTTTTGGTGAACGGTTTGGTATTCATTTGTGCAGACCATTAAAGGATTCTGTAACAATGATGATGCGTATTTTCCTCCTAGACCTTCTACTTCTCGTGAACAATTCGCGCGGGTAGGTCATGGACAGAAAATAACATCCAAAAGACTTATAAAAACCCGCGCAGAAGCGCGGGTTTTTTCGTATGACCTGCCAGCAGTGCGGATTACTCATATCAATCTCAGTAAGTAGTGAAAAAACTGTTTGCGACATTGGTACTCAACGGCAACAGAGGGAACGACCATGAAAGACCGAGTCATCATATTTGACACCACTTTACGTGACGGCGAACAAGCGCTGTCTGCAAGCTTGACGGTTAAAGAAAAATTGCAGATTGCACTCGCGCTCGAGCGTTTGGGTGTTGATGTGATTGAGGCGGGCTTTCCCGTGTCTAGCCCGGGTGATTTTGAATCGGTACAAACGATCGCGAAAACGATCAAGAACAGCCGAATCTGTGCCTTGTCTCGCGCGGTCGATAAAGACATTGATGTCGCTGCCGAATCACTGAAAGTTGCCGAAGCCTTCCGAATTCACACCTTCCTGTCTACATCGACTATCCACGTTCAAGACAAACTGCGCCGTAGCTACGATCAAGTTGTAGAAATGGGTGTGAATGCCGTTAAGCGCGCACGCCGTTATACCGACGACGTAGAGTTTTCATGTGAAGATGCAGGCCGTACACCGATTGATAATCTGTGCCGCATGGTAGAAGAAGCGATCAAAGCCGGTGCAACCACGGTTAATATTCCCGATACCGTAGGCTACACCGTACCGGGTGAATTTGGCGGCATCATCGAGACCTTGTTCAACCGCGTACCCAACATCGATAAAGCAATCATCTCTGTCCACTGCCATGACGATTTGGGCATGTCAGTGGCAAACTCAATTGCAGCAGTGCAAGCAGGCGCACGCCAGATCGAAGGGACAATTAACGGCATTGGTGAACGCGCGGGTAACTGTGCATTGGAAGAGATTGCCATGATCATCAAAACACGCGGCGAGCTGCTGGGTGTGGAGACTGGCATCAACCACAAAGAAATCAGCCGCACCAGCAAGATGGTTAGCCAACTGTGTAACATGCCAATCCAATCGAACAAAGCGATCGTTGGCACCAACGCGTTCAGTCACAGTTCTGGTATTCACCAAGACGGCATGCTGAAAAACAAAAATACCTATGAAATCATGACACCTGAGTCGATTGGTTTGGGCCAAAAAGCCTTGAACCTGACCAGCCGCTCCGGTCGTGCCGCTGTGAAGAGCCACATGGACACCATGGGCTACAGCGAGTCAGACTACAAATTGGATACCCTGTACGAGTCTTTTTTGAAGCTGGCAGACCGAAAAGGCCAAGTCTTCGATTACGACTTGGAAGCGCTGATGTTCTTCAACAACTTGCAAGAAGAGGACGACTTCTACAAATTGAAGTACCTGAGCGTGCAAAGTGGCAGCGTGATGGCAACCACCAGCGTGACCTTGCAGTGTGGCGATGAGACCATCAGTGACGCTGCGATTGGTAACGGTCCGGTTGACGCCTTGTATCAAGTCATTTACCGCGTTACTGGCTACGACATTGTATTGGACAAGTTTGACCTGACCGCAAAAGGCGAAGGGGAAGACGGCTTGGGACAGGCAGATATCATTGCCAACTACAAAGGTCGCAAATACCACGGCACAGGTGTATCGACAGACATTATTGAAGCGTCAGGACAAGCTCTGCTGCACGTAATTAACAGCATCTACCGTGCTGATCGCATCGCACAAATTAAAGAACAAGCAACTTTGAAAACGGAGACAGTTTAACCATGGCAGGTACTTATAAGATTGCCGTTCTACCGGGTGATGGCATTGGTCCAGAAGTCATGCAGCAAGCACACAAAGTGCTGGACGCAGTGGCGAAGAAATTCTCTATCACCTTCGAAAAAGAAGAATATGACGTTGGCGGTATTGCCATCGACAATCACGGCACACCGCTGCCAGAGGCAACACTGAAAGGATGTGAAGCAGCGGACGCTGTTCTTTTTGGCTCAGTGGGCGGTCCAAAGTGGGAAAATCTGCCACCGAATGAGCAACCTGAGCGTGGTGCCCTGCTGCCACTGCGTAAGCACTTCCAGCTGTTCTGTAATCTGCGTCCTGCGCAAATTCACGCAGGTCTGGAAGCGTTCTCGCCACTGCGTGCAGATATTTCAGCGCGTGGTTTTGATATTGTCGTAGTACGTGAACTGACTGGCGGTATCTACTTTGGTCAGCCTAAAGGCCGTGAAGGCTCGGGGCCAGAAGAGAAAGCGTTCGATACCGAAGTTTACTATCGCTACGAGATTGAGCGCATTGCACGCATCGCATTTGAATCTGCGCGTCTTCGCCGCAATAAAGTCATGTCGGTAGACAAGGCAAACGTACTGCAAAGCTCAATCCTGTGGCGTGAAGTCGTCGAAGAGGTGGCTAAAGACTATCCTGATGTCGAGCTGTCACACATCTACATCGACAACGCGACCATGCAGCTCATCAAAGATCCATCACAGTTCGATGTGATGCTGTGTTCGAATATCTTCGGCGACATCATCTCTGATGAATGCGCAATGATCACAGGCTCCATGGGCATGCTGCCATCTGCTAGCCTAAACGACAGTAAGTTCGGACTGTACGAGCCTGCGGGTGGTTCAGCACCAGATATTGCGGGTAAAAACATTGCTAACCCAGTAGCGCAAATCCTGTCTGCCGCTCTCATGTTGCGTTATAGCTTGGGCGAAGAAGACGCCGCACGCGCTATTGAAGCCGCGGTAAGCCATGCACTTGAGGCCGGTGAACTGACAGCAGATCTGGCGGGTGATAAAACACCGCTGACCACCTCTGAAATGGGTGACAAGATTGCAGCGTACGTAAACGAAGCCTAAACGCACTGGAAGCGATAACGAATTATAAGGAAGACAGGGCAATGTCAGCGAAAACCCTTTATGAAAAAGTCTACGACGCCCATGTGGTAGTAGAAGCTCCGGGCGAAACCCCGCTGCTGTATATAGACCGCCACTTGGTGCACGAAGTAACATCTCCGCAAGCTTTTGACGGCCTGCGCCAACATGGCAGACCTGTTCGTCAGGTATCAAAAACGTTCGCCACCATGGATCACAACGTTTCTACAGAAACCAAAGACATTAACGCCTCAGGCGAAATGGCGAAGATCCAGATGGAAACACTGGCAAAAAACTGTGAAGAGTTTGGTGTCACCCTTTACGACATCAATCACCCTTTCCAAGGCATCGTTCACGTCATGGGTCCAGAACTGGGTATCACCCTGCCGGGCACCACTATCGTTTGTGGTGACTCCCATACCGCCACGCACGGCGCATTTGGCTCATTGGCATTTGGTATCGGCACCTCTGAAGTTGAGCATGTATTGGCAACGCAAACGCTGAAGCAAGGCCGCGCTAAGACCATGAAAATTGAGGTCAAAGGCAGCGTTGCTGACGGCGTAACCGCAAAAGATATCGTGTTGGCAATCATCGGCAAAGTCGGTCATGCAGGCGGCACAGGTTACGTGGTTGAGTTCTGCGGTCAGGCGATTGAAGATCTGACCATGGAAGGCCGCATGACCGTGTGTAACATGGCTATCGAGTTGGGCGCAAAAGCAGGCCTTGTTTCACCAGACCAAACCACGTTTGATTACCTTGAAGGCCGCAAGTTTGCGCCGACAGGCGCAAACTGGGATGCTGCGGTTGAATACTGGAAAACGCTCAAAACGGACGTAGACGCAGAGTTTGACGCGGTAGTCACTTTGGAAGCGACGGACATCAACAACCAAGTGACGTGGGGCACCAACCCAGGTCAGGTTGTAGGCGTGAACGATGTCGTTCCTGCGCCAGAGAGCTTTAGCGACCCAATTGAACGCCATTCCGCTGAGCGTGCTCTGAAGTACATGGGCATAGAAGCAGGCCAGAAAATCACTGACATCGCCATCGACAAAGTCTTTATCGGCTCTTGCACCAACTCGCGCATCGAAGACATGCGTGCCGCCGCCGCAGTCGCGAAAGGTCGCAAAGTGGCATCTGGCGTGCAGGCACTGGTGGTTCCGGGTTCTGAGCAGGTGAAAGCCCAAGCGGAACAAGAAGGTTTGGATAAAATCTTTATCGACGCAGGTTTTGAATGGCGCTTGCCTGGCTGTTCAATGTGTCTGGCAATGAATAACGATCGCTTGGGGCCAAAAGAACGCTGCGCATCCACCAGCAACCGCAACTTCGAAGGCCGCCAAGGCCGTGAAGGGCGTACACACTTGGTAAGCCCAGCAATGGCGGCAGCCGCAGCCGTTGCCGGTCACTTCGTTGATGTAAACAGCTTTGACATTCAAAACGGTTAAGGAGTCACCATGTCAGGAATTAAACAACATAAAGGCTTGGTGGCACCGCTGGACGCAGCAAACGTCGATACTGATGCCATCATCCCTAAGCAATTTTTGCAGAAAGTCACCCGCATTGGCTTTGGTCAACACTTGTTCCATGACTGGCGCTTTCTCGACGAAGCGGGCCAACAGGACAATCCAGAATTTGTTCTGAACTTCCCACGCTATAAAGGCGCAAGTGTACTGCTGGCGCGTGAGAATTTCGGCTGTGGCTCTTCACGTGAACACGCCCCGTGGGCACTGGCTGACTTTGGCTTTAAAGTGATGATCGCCCCGAGCTTTGCTGACATCTTCTACGGTAACTCCATCAATAACCAAATGGTGCCCGTGCGTTTGACTGAAGCGGAAGTGGATGAGCTGTTTACGTTTGTAGAAGCCAATGAGGGCGCAGAGATTGCACTGGATTTGGAAGCGCAAACCGTGACAGCAGGTGACAAAACCTATTCGTTCGAAATTGATGAGTTCCGTCGTCACTGCTTGTTAAACGGTTTAGACAGCATCGGCCTGACGCTTCAGCACGAAGCGAAAATTTCAGAGTACGAAGCGAATATCCCCCCATTTCTTGCATGATTTAATATCTCGCAACTAAGCCGACTCATCGAGTCGGCTTTTTCTATGCTTGGGTAGAGATTCTGGGCACTAAGGAAGGTCTACCATGCCGATACGCATTCATCTTTATGCACTCTTACTACTTTTTTTGTTTGCACCAACACAGAGCACCGCTAACACGGTACTGGTCTTTGACCCTGCGACGTCTAAAAGTGACAAGCAAGCAAAAAGATTGATCGAAAGCATCTCCAAAGACATGGTTAAGCTCGTCAATGCGGAAATGCCCGTCCCTGAAACGCTCACCATTCGTTATGGCGATCTTGATGGCCCACTGTTCGATCCTCAAACCTTGACGATACAAATGCCGTATCAATTTGTGCATTATGCCAAAGAAAGATTCGACAGCGTGCCGCCCTCTCAAGAGGGGCTAACCTCCGACGAAGCAACAGAAGCTGCAGTGCTTCACACCTTGCTGCACGAGTATGGCCATGCCTATCTGGCAATATGGGATTTCCCTGCGCTTGGCAAAGAGGAAGACGCCGTAGACAATTTCGCCACACTCATGATGATCCATTACTATGATGATGACTTGGCTTATGCGGGCGTCGACTTGTTCGCCATCGAGGACATGGATACAGAGTATTTCGACGATGTCGCGATGTGGGATGAACACAGCTTAGATGGTCAGCGGTTCGCCCAATCACTTTGTCTGATTTACGGCAGTAACCCAAAGAAATATGCTGACATTATGGACGAGGATCTGATTGAAATGGAACGCGATCAGTTTTGTCCGTTTGAGTTTGAACTTCAAACTAGAAACTGGATGCGCGTGATAGAGATGCTCAACGACATCGAATAAAAATACCAACAATACGGTCTACATACACATTCAGGGAAATATGAGTTATTTGATGATGTCTATTCGCGCACTTTTACCGTCTGCGGTTTTGGCGGTTATGATCTTTCCAGCAACACTTCATGCTGCACCTAAAAGCGATTTGTGGCCGATCTGGAACCAAAGCAATGACGCTAATGCAGCCACGTTTGATCACCAGAAATGGCAGCAGCTTCTTGATACCTACATCGTGGTTAACGGCCAACACACCCTTTTTAACTACAAAGCCGTCACGCCCACTGACAAAGCCTTGTTGGATCAATACATCATCGACCTGACTGCTCTGGACCCAAGAAACTACAACAAAGCAGAGCAGTTTGCCTATTGGGTCAATCTCTACAACGCCCTGACAGTTCAGCTGATCCTTGATGAATACCCCGTAAAATCGATCACCAAGCTCGGCGGCTTTTTGAGCTTTGGTCCATGGGATGACGATATCACCAAGATTGCAGGACAAACGCTGACCCTAAATGACATTGAACACCGCATATTACGTCCAATCTGGAACGATGAACGCATCCACTATGCCGTGAACTGTGCCAGCCTTGGTTGCCCTAACCTCGCACAAACCGCCTTTACTGGCAAAAACTCCAACGCCCTATTGAACGACGCAGCAATACAATTCACCAACAGTGATAAAGGCGCGAAGATAGATGAAAACACACTGACCCTGTCCTCCATTTACGAATGGTACGGCGTGGATTTTGGCGATAACGAACAAGCGATTCTCCGCGCCATTGATACGTATCGCGATGGTCAGAAGCTCGAAGGTTGGACAGGAAAAATCAAATACGATTATGACTGGAAATTAAATCAACCCTAGTTATATCAACCAGATCTCATACTCACAACAAAGGGCGCAGATTGCGCCCTTTGCTATCTCTATTACAACGTTTGGTTTACAATACTGACCATCTCGTGGGGAGCTGACACTGTCGGCTGAGAATGCGAACGCTAAACCCATTATCCAAACCGAGTTTGGGTAGAAACCTGATCCAGATAATGCTGGCGTAGGAATGAGATGTCACAAGCTCCCCGCTTTCGACCTCACCCCTCGCCACACATTGATGTGAGGCAACGATGAAATATTCCCTTTCAGCTCTGATGATAGCGATGACCATGGCCGGTCCCGCAATGGCTGACGAAAAAAACACCCTGACAGTTTATACCTATGACTCTTTTGCAGCCGATTGGGGCCCAGGCCCTGCGATAAAAAAAGCGTTTGAAGAACAGTGCGGCGGTTGCACGCTGAAGCTTGTCGCATTGGAAGATGGTGTCACGATTTTGAACCGTCTACGTCTGGAAGGTAAAAACAGCAAAGCCGATGTCATTTTAGGCCTCGATACCAACCTGATGGCGGAAGCAGAAAAAACGGGCTTGCTGGCCACACACGATGTTGATACCAAAGCAGTGAACCTGCCACAGGGCTGGAACAACCAAACGTTCGTGCCTTATGACTATGGCTACTTCGCGTTTGTCTATGACAAAACCAAACTCGAGAACCCACCGAAAAGCCTGAAAGAACTGGTAGAAACGCGTGACGATATTTCAGTCATTTACCAAGACCCTCGCACGTCTACGCCAGGACAAGGCTTAATGCTATGGATGAAATCCGTCTACGGCGATGACGTGACAGAAGCTTGGCAACAACTCGCGAAGAAAACAGTCACAGTCACTAAAGGTTGGTCTGAAGCATACAGTATGTTCTTAAACGGCGAGTCAGACATGGTGCTCTCGTACACCACGTCACCTGCCTACCATTTGATTGCGGAAAATAACCCGAATTACACCAGTGCTAACTTCGAAGAAGGTCACTACATGCAAGTAGAGGTGGCCGCGAAAGTCAAAAGCTCTGACAACCCAAAGCTGGCCGATGAGTTTATGCAATTCATCTTAAGTGACGGTTTCCAAAGCGCAGTGCCGACTGGCCAATGGATGTACCCCGTCACCAACATCACGCTACCTCAAGGCTTTGAGACGCTGTCTGTGCCAGCCAAAAGTCTGCAATTCACGCCTGAAAAGGTCGCTGACAACCGTCGCGGTTGGATCCGTGAATGGCAATCGGCACTGGTAAAGTAATTCATTCTGAGTGATAGAAAAAACGTGCTGAACCCTTCTCGCACATGGCCAGGTGTTATCTCGGCCACAATCATCGCGGTGCTCATTGGCACCGCGTTGTTTTCGCTGGTGACGCAAGCCCCGACGCTTGATGTATGGTCACTTTGGCAAGATCCATATCTTCAACACGTCACCCTATTCAGTATCAAACAGGCTTTCCTGTCTACACTGCTGTCGGTAGGTTTAGCGATTCCTGTCGCTCACGCCCTATCGCGTCGGACCTTCCTCGGGAAGACGCTACTACTGCGTCTTTTTTCAATGACGCTGGTGCTTCCAGTGTTGGTCGGTGTCTTCGGTATCTTGGCGATTTACGGAAAAAGTGGCTTTCTCGCTGACTGGCTACCCGCCATCGGCTTATCTTGGGATGTGAGTATTTACGGGCTGTCCGGGATTTTGCTGGCCCATGTTTTCTTTAACCTGCCCTTTTCCGCGCAATTGTTAGTACAAGCACTCGATCAAATACCCAGTGACCAACAACGGATCGCCTATCAACTCGGTATGCATGGCTGGCATCGATTTAGGTTGCTCGAATGGCCGTTTATGCGCCAGCAATTGCCACATGCGATTGGTCTGGTATTCATGCTGTGTTTTACCAGTTTCGCCACCGTCATGGCATTGGGTGGCGGTCCAAGCGCAACCACGATTGAGCTTGCGATATATCAAGCGATTCGCTTCGATTTTGATTTGCAGACGGGTGCAATTCTTGCGCTGTGGCAGTTACTGCTCTGTGGACTTTTCCACGTGGTAGCACAACGTTTCACGCGTCCTATTTCGCAGCAAGGCAAGGACAGCCATATCGCCTTATCCCTGAAGCTGGATAGCCCTGTCGCCAAAGTGTGGGACAGTGTATGGATTGGTGCCGCCCTGTTATTGGTCTTGCCGCCATTGGCGTCAGTTGTACTCAGCGGCCTTAATCCTAAGGCCATCGGCGTACTTAGCCAGCCCGAGCTTTGGCACGCAACATTCAATTCCTTACAAATTGCAGCAGGAACAGCGTTGTGTGCATTCATCCTTGGCAGTGCCATTGTACTCACCAGTCGGTTTTGGCGCCTTTCAGGTAAAGTTAGACGAGCAGATAGCATTGAAATGACAGCGTCTTTGGTGCTTGTGGTACCAAGTGTCGTACTGGGTACGGGATTCTTTTTAATGCTGCGCGAGCATATTGATGTTTTCAGCTCACCCTATTGGCTGGTACTGACGGTGAACACACTCATGGCGTTGCCTTACATCGTCAAGGTGCTGAGCCAGCCCGCGTTTCAACTTGCTCAGCAATATCAAAGCCTATGTAACAGTCTTGGAATTAAAGGGCTAAACCGCTTACGTCTTATTGAATGGCGGGCACTTCGGGCTCCGATTGGCCGCGCATTGGCAATCAGTTTTGTGCTTTCAACTGGCGATTTGGGCGCAATTGCACTTGTAGGCAGTCAAGATTTTCAAACCTTGCCTCTGTACCTTTTTCACTTAGTTGGTAGCTATCAAATGGAAGCAGGTGCTGCGGCAGCCCTTGTACTTTTTGGTTTAAGCCTGGGCAGCTATGCCCTTATTGAAGCGTTTATCGCGAGGAAACGTCATGCTTAACGTCAGTGATTTGTCCTATCAGTATCAGACGGAGACACTGTCTTTTTCCTTTACCGCACCCTCTGGTTCTATAACGGCGATTCTAGGCCCAAGCGGCGCAGGTAAAAGCACACTTCTGACATTGCTTTGCGGCTTGTTGCCGCCAAGTCACGGCAGCGTCTCTTTCAACCATGAAGCCTTTACGGATAAATCAGCACATGAGCGGCCACTCTCCGTGCTCTTCCAAGAGCACAACCTGTTCAGCCATTTGAGTGCCTTTGACAATATTGCATTGGGTATCAGCCCAAGCCTCTCTTTAACAACAGAAGATAAGCAACGCGTGCAAAAGGCGGCAAAAACGGTAGAGCTAGATACCTATCTCGACCGATTCCCCGGGCAACTTTCTGGCGGCCAAAAACAACGCGTAGCACTGGCTCGGTGTTTAGTAAGAGATCGCCCCTTATTGCTGCTTGATGAGCCTTTCTCAGCACTAGACCCATCACTCAGAAAAGACATGCTGTCCCAAGTTAAACAGTTGGCACAACAATTCGGGACCACGATTTTGATGGTTACACACCACCCCGAAGATGCAATTGCGATAGCAGACAGCGTACTGATTATCGATAAGGGGCAGGTTTCCCATCATATTGATATATCAGAACTTACTGCGAAAAATGAAAAGATAAGGCCTTATCTTTCATAAAGATATAACACACGCACTGGTTAAACATTGCGCATCAAATAACCGCATCTATACTTGTTTTTAAGACATTCAATTCAAAAGAGAGATGCGATTGTGACTGTAACCAGTATTGATGTGCTGGACTCAGTGGTAGACATTACTGCACAAACAGAGTCCGATACCATTTCTGAGAGCCTGATCACCACGGTTTTGCAGCTGACGCCCGCGAATCAGGTTTTGGTGTTGGACTACAACCCAGATACTTCCCCTGAGTTTTTGGTTGTCGCTTGTTCCGACATTTTTCTCTATGAGGAGGAGAAGGATGCCATTGAGCG
The DNA here is from genome assembly GCF_028683135.1 of Enterovibrio qingdaonensis. GTDB lineage: Bacteria > Pseudomonadota > Gammaproteobacteria > Enterobacterales > Vibrionaceae > Enterovibrio > Enterovibrio qingdaonensis. The sequence goes on along the minus strand of NZ_JAJUBB010000006.1, from coordinate 158,037 downwards.
AGTGCTTCGTGATTGCATCGCGACGGGTGAAAATGTCGTTGAGTATTGTAAAAAAGAGAACCAGTCTTTGCTCGCAGTGCCCGTGCGTTATGGTGAGAAAGATGAAATTCACGGTGTGGTTTTTTGTAAGACAGACCAACTCAAAGGCGATGAAGTTCAGCTCATTGAAGGGCTTGCACGGATTTACGAAAACTACCAGAAAATCATTTCCGCCAGTGAACGAGATGGCCTGACAGGTCTATATAATCGCAAAGTCCTGACAACAAAAATTGATCTCCTCCTTGATCGTTTTCTCATTCAAGGCAGTAGCATTACTGACGATCCTAGTCACCACCATTGGGTGTGCATTTTCGATATCGATCATTTCAAGCAAATTAACGATGCGCTAGGCCATGTTTTTGGCGATGAGGTGATTTTGCTTATCACTGCGCTGATGAAGCAGGCCTTTGATGAAGAGGATATTCTCTTTCGTTATGGGGGGGATGAGTTTGTCGTCATCATGCACCCTCAACCTCGTCAAGAAATGGAAAAAACGGTGCGAGACTTCATCAAAAGCGTCAAAGACAGAGATTATGGTCAGGCAAAAGATGTCTCAATTTCTATGGGTGCCGCATCGATTAATGATCAAGAACTAAACGCTATCACAGTGCTCGGCTTTGCGGATCAGGCTCTGTATAAGGCCAAGCAAAACGGTCGCAACCAAGTGGCATTCTACGAAGATCTTATTGCCTCGGGTGAATTGCAGTCACTTGTTCCTGAAGATGATGTGGAACTTTTCTAGAATATTGCAATGTTCGCGTGCTTCAACTATTTTGAAGTGCGCGAATTTGCGATGATAGTTGCAAATTAACACAGATCAACATGTTGACAAAAATACACTTTTCCAATTCCCAGACCCCTCTCCCTTGCGTATAATCCTCCGACAGAAAATCTAGACAGGTTGGTCAATCGAGTTTTAAGTTTATGCCAAGCACCCGCCAGTTCGCCGCAATTTCATTGACGTTGCTATCCATTTTGTTTCCTTTCCCTTCAATGGCAGATTCTAAGCCGTTGATCGTTACAGGCTCTTCTACTTGGCAGCCGTTCTCTTTCATTAATAGAGATGGTGAAGCCGATGGCATCATGGTTGATTACTGGCGACTCTATGCCAAAGAAAATAATCTGAATATTCAGTTCAACTTGCTGCCGTGGAGCGAATCGTTACAGTATGTGGCGAACACAGACAATGTTGTGCATGGTGGGCTAGGCTATACAGGCTCTCGTGCCGAGACGTTAGCATTTTCACGAGAACTTCCTCTCAAACGCTACAATGTGAGTCTGTTTGTTCAAAAAGATCTCCCTGTTGATGATCTTAACTTGCTTGATTCAGCAGTGGTTGGCACGGTCAAAGACAGCACTAAACATGCGTTTTTAATGTCGCGTATCCCGGAAGAAAACATCAAGTTGTTCCCGACATTTGGTTCACTTAATGACGCCGCTTACCGTGGTGAAGTCGATGTTTTCATTGATGACTTCAGTACTGCGCTTTACGACATGCGTCACACCGGAAACTCTGGCCAATTTACAGCAAGACGTAAGCTGTATTCATTCCCTTTGCACTTCGCAGTTAACAAAAACTCTCAAAACAGTCTCGCAGATATCGAGCGCGGACTGGAAAAGATTGATTTGGATGAAGTTAATGCGATTTACGACAAATGGTTACCACAAAACAAGCTGCATTCCGCACTGCCTTGGCTAAATAAGCACGCGCAACTCACTATTCTGATCAGCTCCATGCTGGTGATGGTTATTGGGCTGTTTTTCTACCGAAAGCTTCTGAAAAATCGTACGGAAGAGTTAAAGAGTGCTGTAGAAGCACTAAAAACGTCAGAAGAGCGCTTGGAATGTGTTGTACAAAATGATGCCCTGACAGGTGCTAAAACGCGTCACCAGTTTTATACCCTGCTTGCCGAAAAACGCTTCTCACCCTCGCCTTACGTAGTTGCGGTCTTGGATATCGATAGTTTGAAGCAAATTAACGACAGTTTCGGCCAAGATGTGGGGGATATGGTATTGAAGCACCTTGCGAAGCTGATCAGGCTGCAGTTTAGCGGCAGCACTGTTTCTGCCCGACTAGGTGGTGGTGAGTTCGGCGTATTGTTTGATTTGACCGAAAGCACCCAAGCAATGAAGCGCATCAAACAACTGCACAAAGTGCTGCAACTTAGTCCGTTACACATCGACCAACAAATCATTCCGGTCAAATTCAGTGAAGGGATCGCTTGTTACCCTTATGACGGGGAAGATGGAGAATCACTGGTTGCTATTGCCACGACGCGCATGCGTGCCAATAAGCCCAATTACAGCATGTTCGGCCACACGGATAACGATACCGACGTTACCGAACGACGCTGGGCATAAAACACAAAAGGGCAGCTAATAGCTGCCCTTTTACTTACCGGTTCCCGATTAAAGGTTTTCTTCGGCAAACTCCGCCAGTCTGCTTCGTACTACCCCATTGAGGTAGACGGTAGCACTGCCTTCGAAGTTCTTGAATCTCTCTACGATATAAGTAAGCCCTGACGTAACAGGTGTCAGGTATGGACTGTCTATTTGCGCAAGGTTACCAGAACAGACGATTTTGGTTCCTTCACCACAGCGCGTAATGATGGTTTTTAATTGCGACGCAGTTAAGTTTTGGCACTCATCCAGAATCACAAAGGCATTTTGGATTGAGCGGCCGCGCATAAAGTTGATGGATTTGAACTGCAAATTGGCTTTGTCCATGATGTAACGCATTGAGCCATCGGCACATTCATCGTTCTTGTGCAGTGCCTCTAATGTGTCCGTCACTGCACCGAGCCACGGCAGCATCTTCTCTTCTTCCGTACCGGGTAAGAAGCCGATTGATTCCGCGATCTCTGGGGTATTCCGGGTGACGATGATTTTGTCATACATCCCTTTCTCAACCACCTGCTCAAGTGCTGCCGCCATCGCAAGGATTGTTTTACCACACCCTGCAGGACCGGTAAGAATGACCAAGTCCACATGCGGGTCTAGCAAGGCATCCATTGCCATCCCTTGATACACGTTTTTCGGCCGCACTCCCCATGCTTCGCGATGCATCAAGCGCTCACGGCTGATATCTTTCAGATGTAGTTTATCGGCCTCAAGGCCAACAACACGCCCGGCAAACTCATCACTTTCATCAAGAATGTATTGGTTCACAAAGGTGTTATCAATCATGTCTCGAGGCATGGTATGGAGTGTCGAACGCCCGCTGGTTTGAGATTCAACTTGGCCAACTTGATCCCAAAAACTGCCTTCAACAACTTGAAACCCCTTGGTCAGCAATTTCACGTCATCAATGAGCTGGTCTGTGCGGTAGTCTTCCACGTAACGAACACCTGCACCTTTAGCACGTAATCGCATATTGATGTCTTTGGTCACCAATACCACCGTACGAGGAGCTCGTTTTTCTTGGAGGTAAAGCACTGCATTGAGAATTCGGTTGTCACCTGCTTTGTCTGCAAAGGCCTGAACCGTCTCTTTGATTTCAAAGTCAGCGAAGATGGAGACGGTCCCCGTGCTGCCTTCTTTGCCCACCACGATACCCTCAGATATCTGTTCGGGGGTTGCATCTTTAAAAATGTCTTCCAATGCACGAATGGCCACTCGTGCATCACGCGCGACATCACGTTTACTGTCTTTGATTCGGTCGAGTTCTTCGAGGACGGTCATGGGAATGACCACGTCGTGTTCTTGAAAGGAATAGATGGCGAAAGGTTCATGAAGCAAGATATTGGTATCCAGCACAAAGAATTTCCGTTCGGCATCGCCCATAGGCACCTCCTTGGTTGCGTAGGCTGAGTGAGTGACCTCACATAGCCCTAATGACTGGGTAGCAAGGTGATGCGACACAGTTATTGGGCTTCAATCTTAATCCTAAGACAAATTTCAGTTTTAACGTGTTGTGTACTGCACAATTTCATTAATTTGTTACCCATATGTTACGTGAGCCATTTTTCCTACTTTGACCGTGACCACGTTCACAACTTCAAGTACCATTGGCAACCATTTTCTCTGTGCTCATGATGGCCTACACTGTAGTTCTCAGATGGGCACGCAGGGCGTTAGCCCTTGATAGCCACACGGCTTATTTCCAATTTGTGTCAGCTTTAACCAGAGGTTTCTCTCCATATGCCATACGCCCTCGGACAACGTTGGATCAGTGATACTGAAAGCGATTTAGGTCTGGGTACTGTTGTTGCCCTCGACGCTCGTACTGTGACTCTGATGTTTCCTGCCAGCGAAGAAAACCGCCTGTATGCGCGCAGTGACGCGCCAATTACGCGAGTGATGTTTAATGTGGGTGACACCATTGAAAGCCATGAAGGCTGGTTCCTCACTGTTAGCCACGTTGATGAAGACAAGGGCATCCTGACCTACGTAGGCCAACGCACCGATACGGGCGAAGAGAACGTCATTCTCCGCGAAATCCTGTTGAGCCACCAAATTCGCTTCAACAAGCCTCAAGACAAGCTTTTTGCAGGCCAAATCGATCGCATGGATCGTTTCGCGCTGCGCTACCGCGCGCTTAAAAATCAATACGAACAACACAAAAGTCCAATGCGTGGCTTGTGTGGTATGCGCGCAGGGCTGATTCCTCACCAGCTATTCATCGCCCATGAAGTCGGCCGTCGACACGCACCTCGCGTTTTACTGGCTGATGAAGTAGGTCTGGGAAAGACCATCGAAGCAGGCATGATTATCCACCAGCAAGTGCTGTCTGGACGCGCGTCTCGTGTGCTGGTTGTTGTTCCTGAAACACTACAACACCAATGGCTGGTTGAAATGCTTCGTCGCTTCAATTTGCATTTCTCCATTTTTGACGAAGAGCGTTGTGTGGAAGCATTTGCCGATGCCGACAACCCGTTCGATACCGCGCAATTGGTGTTGTGTTCTCTGGATTTCCTGCGTAAAAGCCGCAAGCGCGCTGAACAAGCTGCTGAAGGTGAGTGGGATCTGCTGGTTGTCGATGAAGCGCACCACCTAGAGTGGAGTGAAGAGAAGGTAAGTCGTGAATATCAGGTGGTTGAAGGTATTGCCGAAAACACCCCTGGTGTGCTCCTGCTAACAGCGACACCAGAGCAATTGGGCCGTGAAAGCCACTTTGCACGTCTACGCCTACTGGATCCCGATCGCTTTTACGATTACGAAGCATTTGTGGAAGAAGAAACCCAATATGCGCCGGTTGCAGATGCAGTAAGTCAGCTTCTGTCTGATGAAAAGCTCAGCAACGATGCGAAAAACAGCATCACTGAACTGCTGTCAGAGCAAGATGTCGAGCCTTTGCTCCGTATCGTTGAAGCGACAGATATTGATGATGAACAGCGTCGTGATGCTCGCCATGAGCTGATTGACAACCTGATGGATCGTCACGGTACGGGGCGCGTTCTTTTCCGTAACACCCGCGCGGCAATTCAAGGTTTCCCACAGCGTCACCTGAACCTCTATCCGCTGGCATTGCCTTCTCAGTATCAAACGGCAATGCGCGTAGCTGGCATCATGGGTGGTGGCAACCAAAGCCTTGAGCAAAAAGCAGTCCAGTGGTTGTATCCTGAAGATATTTACCAGCAGTTCGAGGGCGAAAACGCGAGCTGGTGGGGCTTCGACCCGCGTATCGACTGGTTGTTGGATCTATTGAAATCTAACCGTCAGGAGAAGGTACTGGTTATCTGTTCCCGCGCACAAACTGCGCTGGCATTAGAACAAGCCCTGCGTGAGCGTGAAGGTATCCGTGGCACTGTCTTCCATGAAGGTATGTCTATCCTTGAACGCGACAAAGCAGCCGCTTACTTTGCACAAGAAGAAGCTGGCGCACAGGTGCTGATCTGTTCTGAAATCGGCTCAGAAGGCCGTAACTTCCAGTTTGCAAACCAACTGGTGATGTTCGATTTGCCAATGAACCCTGACTTGTTGGAGCAGCGTATTGGTCGTCTAGACCGAATCGGTCAGCAGCGTGACATCGAAATCCATGTGCCTTTCATGCAAGGCACGTCACAATCACTGCTGGCACGTTGGTACAACGAAGGCCTGAATGCCTTTGAAGAAACCTGCCCAACTGGCCGTGCTATTTTTGAACATGTGCAAGAAGACCTGCTTCAACTGTTGGCGAAAGGCAGCATTGATGACTCTCTGGATACCTTGATTGAAACCAGTGCGGAAATGCACCATCGCCTGAAGGCAGAACTAGAGAAAGGTCGCGACCGTTTGCTGGAAATGCATTCCAACGGCGGTGAAGAAGCAAAAGCCTTGGCTGAAAAAATCAGTGCATTGGATGGCGACACCAATTTGGTCACCTTCGCATTGGGTCTGTTCGATACCGTGGGATTGAACCAAGACGACAAAGGCGAAAACGCCATTGTCGTGACGCCATCAGAACACATGCTGGTTTCCAGCTACCCAGGCTTGCCGTATGAAGGTTGCACCATCACGTTTGACCGTGACACTGCGTTGTCGCGTGAAGATGTACACTTTGTTAGCTGGGAGCACCCAATGATCCAAGGCGGTATCGACCTTCTTCTGTCTGAAGATGTGGGTACCACTGCGGTTTCTTTACTGAAGAACAAAGCACTGCCCGTCGGCACTTTGTTCCTAGAACTGGTGTACGTGGCAGATGCGCAAGCACCGAAAAGCTCAGGTATCCATCAGTTCCTGCCAGCAACACCTATTCGCGTGCTATTGGATGCAAAAGGAAACGATTTGGCTGCGCAAGTTGAATTTGACAGCTTCCATCGTCAATTGAGCCCTGTGAATCGCCACTTGGCGAGCAAACTGGTTTCTTCAGTGCAAAAGCAAATTCACAGCTTGATCGAGCTGTCAGAACCGTTTGCGGAGAAACAATTGCTCGTTATCCGTGAAACAGCAGAAGCTGAAATGACGGCGAAGCTACGCGCTGAGCTCGATCGTCTTCAAGCACTGAAAGCGGTCAACCCAAACATCCGTGACGATGAATTGGAAGCCATTGAATCTCAAATGGGTGAACTGCGTACTTACATCAGTCAGGCGCAAATCCAGTTAGATTCATTACGCGTTATCGTGGTGAGTCACCAATAACCGCCACGTATTCTCGTCAGGACAAAGGCACCGCATCAACGGTGCCTTTCTTTTTTGTGGCCCTTTTTCAGCACTTTTCTTTCGAGGCTGTCGTGCTACACTTCCGCCCGTCTAACTTTCGAGCAAAAAAATGAGCAGCGACTTTATCTACAACCCGCCGACGGAGCCTTGGTTGGATGTCATTTATCAGGACGACGACATCATCGCGGTCAATAAGCCAAGCGGTCTGTTAACAAACCCTGGCCGCGACCCTGCACATCACGACAGTGCTTGGTCTCGCATTAAAGCTGAATACCCCACCGCGGAGTTGGTGCACCGTCTTGATATGTCGACCTCAGGTTTGATTGTTTTTGGTAAGCATAAAGATGCAGAGCGTCACCTCAAGGCACAATTTCGCGAACGCGTGACACATAAGCTCTATTACGCGCGCGTATGGGGTAACGTCGAACAGGATGAAGGACGTGTAGATTTGCCACTTATTTGTGACTGGCCTAACCGTCCAAAGCAAATGGTGTGTTTTGAAACCGGTAAACCCTCAGTCACTGACTATGAAGTCATTAAGCGTGAGAAAAAGACATCATTAGTACGCTTATTGCCGATCACGGGGCGTTCACACCAATTGCGTGTGCACATGCTTGCGTTAGAACACCCGATTGTCGGTGATGAATTCTATGCGCATCCTCAAGCGTTTAGATATTCTCCCCGCCTTCAATTACATGCTGGTGAGCTGAGCTTTTTGCATCCGGGAACCGGTGAGCCGATGCATCTTGCTGCACCTTGTGAATTCTACGCAGGGGCACCCAATGACACTTTATTGCAACGTGGCATTGTGGCGGACGCGAGTTTGATGCCGGAAGAAAAGCCGAGTCGTCGACGCAGATAACCGCTAAAAAACAACCTGGAGATGACTTTCACTGGTGTATTTATTCGACCATTCATCTTCAGGTTGTTACAGTATGGTGGTCGAATAAGGATATCTGCCATGGAAAAAATCGTCTTTCTGGATAGAGCCACGATCCCGGCTCACATCTCTCTCCCTGCCCCTGACTTTGACCACACGTGGCTCAGTTACGACGAAACATCCCCCGATGACGTGCTAGAACGCCTTGCTGACGCAACAATTGTTATCACAAACAAAGTGGTTTTATCGGCAGAATTACTCACCAAGCTTCCCAAGCTCAAGTTGATCGCAATCGCAGCCACTGGCTACAACAATGTCGATATTGATTGGTGCCATAAGCATGGATTAACCGTCTGTAATATTCGCGGCTATGCCACCCAATCTGTACCTGAACATGTGATGGCAATGGCGTTCTCCCTTCGTCGTAACCTTAACGCGTATCACCGCGATATCGAACTGGGAGCTTGGCAGGAAAAAAACCAGTTCTGTTTTTTCACCCATCCAATCGGTGACATTGCGGGCGCGACCATGGGGGTTATCGGTGGCGGAAGTTTAGGGAAAGCCGTAGCCAAACTCGCCTCTGCAGTTGGAATGACGGTACTCTATGCAGAACACAAGAACGCAAAAGCAACCAGAGATGGATATACGCCTTTTGATGTGGTTTTGCGCCAAGCTGACGTGCTCACCCTTCACTGCCCACTAAACGAGCAGACCCAAAACCTTATCGGGACAGAAGAGTTGTCTGCGATGAAATCCACCGCAATATTGATCAATACTGGCCGCGGTGGTTTGGTTGATGAAGTGGCATTATGCGAGGCACTCAGGAAGGGCGAGATCGCAGGTGCAGGTGTGGATGTGTTTACGCAAGAGCCTGCAACCAACACCAACCCACTGCTTTCTCATGCAGGGTTGCCAAATCTACTTTTGACGCCACATGTTGCGTGGGGTGCTGACTCCAGCATCCAAGCCTTGGCAAATCAACTGACGGATAACATCAATGCATTTATCCAAGGCAAGGCTCAAAATACGCTTTGAGCCTCAAGGTGAAGTGCCCACGCAGCCGGAAGGAGCTGCGGTACGAAAGCATCAATGAAAAGGGCTATTTGTAGCCCTTTTCCTTTTTCACTAAATCGTATGCGGCCTGAATTTCTTGCGCTTTTTGTTTCGCAATTTCCATCATTTCCGGCGGGAGACCTTTGGCTGCCAGTTTGTCAGGATGGTGTTCGTTCATCAGTTTGCGGTAGGCACGTTTCACCGTTTGACTGTTTGCATCCTCATCTACACCAAGGATTCTAAACGCATCTTTCAATCGCGCACCAGAGAAATCACCTTGCCACTGCTGCTGCCCAGTGTGACCTTGGCCTTGCTGCTGATAGAAATTGAAGGCTGCTTCTTGCATCGCCAGACGTTGATCAAGTTGCTGACGTGAAAAGCCAAGAATGCTCGCAACGGTATAAAGCACTTGCCTCTCATTGGGATGAACCGAGCCATCCGCATAGGCGGCTTGAATTTGCACTTCCAAGAAGAACTGAAGTAAATCAAATCGACCACCACAGTTTTTGCGCACCTCTTGCAACGTCTCTTCTAACGGAAAAGCACTTTCTTTACCTTCCCGAAAAGCATCTTGAGCCGCCCGACGCGCTGCCCCCTGCAACCCCATGCGATCCATTAAGTTAGACGCAAGACGGATTTCATTTTCCGTGACCTTGCCTTTTGCTTTGGCAATGTGTCCCATTACCGCAAACGTGGCATGGAAGTAGGCTTGCTGCCTCTCTTGTTGGTTCCCGCGGTAAAAACCGCCGCCCAATGACGCATTTTGACGCGCTTTGTCGAACTTATGCCCCAAAAACAAGCCTAATGCTAAGCCAAACCATTTACCGAGCAGGAAGCCAAAGAATGCCCCCAGCACTTTTCCCCAAACTGCCATGTTTCTTACTCTATTTGTTTAATTTCTCTCGTTTACGCCAGCAAGCAGGTGCCGTCTGGGTTGAATTGCATTATCATAACCCACATTTTTCAGCAAAATTTGCTAGGACACAGCGCAAGAGTATACCAGCGCTTCGTACCAACAACAGGATTGAGTTTTAATGTCACTGACTGCCAGAAGTTTTTTGTCCACTATGATTTGGCTCGCGCTGTACGGCCAAGCAGTAGCGGGTGAAACAAGTGTCGCACAGGGCAATCCCAACGCCTTGGAGATACCGAAAGGAACCTGTCTTGCGCCTGAGTACCGCTGTCTGACCAAAGACGAGCAGTCAGACGATGTCAACAATGCCCCTATTACGATAGTGGCAGACTCCGCTGAAGCCAAAGCAAACGAAAAATCAATTTACCGCGGAGATGTTGTTGTAAAACAAGGTCACCGTACCGTTCGCGCCGACGAAGCAATTCTTCGTCAACCTGAAAACATTGTCACCGCGGAAGGTAACGTTTATTACCATGATGGCGATATCGCCATCAAAGGTAAAACCTTACAAACCAATTTAGACAATGAAGACACCACACTTACTGACATCAATTACCAAATGATGTGTGAGCCGGGCCGTGGTGAAGCCAAGCGTGTGTTTAAAAATGGTACCACCTTCTACGAACTGGAAGACGGCACCTACACGACCTGTCCTGAAAAAGATGACAGTTGGCGATTTGTCGCGGGCAAAATCGAAAAAGAAGACAACGATATTTTTGCCGATCTCTACAATGCGCGCTTTGAAGTATTGGACACCCCGATATTCTATCTTCCCTACCTGCGCGTCCCCGTGGAAGATGGGCGTTTAACTGGCTTTCTATACCCATCTGTCAGCTGGAATGACAGTGATGGTTTTGAGCTAGAAACCCCGTTTTATTGGAATATCCACCCTCAAGCCGACATGCTCATTACGCCTAAGTACATGTCCAATCGAGGTCTGTTCATGGCTTTGGAACCGCGCTATTTAACCCGCGCAGGGGCTGGCAGCATGGTCATGGAATACATGGGGAAGGATCGACTGTATCCTGAGTTTGATAAAAGCTGGGGATTTAACTGGCGCCATAGCGGCATCCAAGATCATTGGAAGTACGATGTTGATTACAGCAAGGTTAGCGACATTAGCTATTTCTCGCGCCACACAGACTCTCGCGTAGGTAGCCGCGAAGACAATACGCTCTTGCAAACGGGCGATGTTTCTTATCGTGATCTCAATTGGGACAGTACGCTTTCTGTAAGGAATTTCCAGGCATTAAGTGAAAACACGTCGGTGTACCGCCTGCTGCCACAGCTATCCATGAACTACTACCACTCAGACCTTGCCTATGGCGTCGATTTCAAGATGCCATTCCAAGTGAGTAAGTTCGCCACAGACGATGACAGCAAACCAGATGCGCTGCGCGTGAATATCGCGCCAACATTTGTTCTTCCTTATAACCTTCCTTGGCTCAGTGCGTCTGCAGAAGGTAAGCTCTATTACACCTATTATGACCAATCCAACATTGATGGCGTAACTGGCAGGAATGGAGAAAAGTTAGAAGACACTGTCTCCCGAGTCGTGCCAATGGCAAAACTACATGCTGCTATCACGCTTGAAAGAAACGGGACGCTTTTCAACGAAGGTTATACACAAACACTTGAGCCGCAACTTCAGTATTTGTACATCCATGACGTTGACCAAAGTGGTATCTACAACCCAGTTAACTATGCGGGTGGCGGTTATGATACTGCGCGATTGCAAACAGATTACTACGGTCTGTTCCGTGCTAATCAATTCAGCAGCATAGACTACATCAACCCCGCGAATCAGTTCACGGTGGGTGCCGCAACACGCTTTTTTGATGATGGCTATAAAGAGCGATTTAATATTGCCTTTGGCCAGATTTACTATCTCGACAGACCTAGCAACCAAGGTAACACCTTAGTCGACTATTCAGCGTGGGCGGTAGAAAGTGAATTGAACCTCTACGATAACTTCTTTGTTCGCGGTTCAGTAGAGTACGACAGCAATATCAGTAACATGCAGTTTGGTAATGCAACGGTCGAATACCGTAAAAACAGTTTCTTTGCTCAAACCAGTTATCGGTATGTGGCCAAAAATTACATTGCTAGTACCACAGGTAATGACAATCTGGATCAAATCACGGAAGACGGCATATCACAGTTAGGTTTTGTTACTGGCTTCCCACTAACAAACAATCTCAGTGTGCAAGGGCAATATTTCCACGATTTGACGCAAGATCTACTTTTAGAAAATCAGCTTGGCATTACCTATACCTCTTCATGTTGGGCGATAGGCCTGAGTTACAACAAGTATCTTATGTCACGCAATAACATTAATGACCCAGCGCGATATGATAACAATATCTCTCTGTCTTTCAGCTTACTCGGACTTGGTGCCGGAGCTGGTTTTGGGGGAAGTTCGGACGGCAACGCCCTGGGCTATCGCAACCCGTTTGGCTTAAAAAATTAATTAAAACCTTGGAATTGCAAATGAATAAATGGACGAAAGCAGTACTGGCCATGGCAATCTCTGCCAGCTCGTTATCTGTCTCCGCAGAGCCGACCGAATTGGATCGTGTCGTCACGGTCGTGAATGAAGGCGTGGTGCTTTCTAGTGACATCAATAATCTGAAAAAAACCGTGGCATTAAATGCGAAAGCTGACACTTTGCCACCTCCAGATGTCTTAGAAAAACAAATTCTGGATCAGCTCATCATTGAAGAGCTACAACTTCAAGAAGCACAGCGAATGGGGATTCGCATCGATGATTCTCGTTTAGAGCAGGCCATTGCCAATGTCGCCAAAGATAAGAACATCACCGTTGCCGCACTAAGAAATCAACTGAAACAAAATGGCATTACATGGGCAGATTATCGTGAGCAAATTCGCCGCGAGATGACCATCGGGGAAGTGCGAAATATCCAAGTTCGTCGTCGTATCAACATTTTGCCGCAAGAAGTGGAGTCGCTGGCCGCTGAGATGAATGCACAAAATATGGAAAACGTAGAATACCACCTGCGCCATATTCAATTACGTGTTGACGAAGATGCAGACAAATCAGAGCGTGACGCCGTGCTGGCGAAAGCCAACAAACTGGTCGCAGAGCTGAAGAAAGGCAAAAACTTCGCGTCATTGGCCTTAGCAAACTCAAAAGGGCCGAAAGCCCTTGATGGTGGTGACTGGGGTTGGATGCGTCAAGAAGAGATGCCAACAATCTTCGCCGACCAAATCGGCAACAAGGGTAAAGGTGCCATCATTGGGCCATTTCGCAGTGGCGTTGGCTATCACATTCTAAAAATTGATGACGTAAAAGGCCTAGAGTCTGTTGCGGTCACGGAAGTGAAAGCACGCCATATCTTGATCAAGCCATCTATCATTGTCAGTGATGAGGGAGCAAAGCGTCAGCTCAATCAAATGATTGAACAAATTAAAAATGGCGATAAGACCTTTGAAGAACTGGCGAAACAATACAGTGCTGACCCAGGTTCTGCCGTTAAAGGCGGTGATTTAGGCTGGCAGACAACAGATATCTATGTCCCTGAGTTCAAGGACAAAGTCGATACTCTGCCAGAAGGACAAATCAGCGAACCCTTTAAAACGGTCCATGGTTGGCATATTGTCGAAGTTGAAGACCGTCGACAAGCCGACCGAACAGACGCTGCAATGCAAAACAGAGCATACCGCATCCTGTTAAACCGTAAGTTCAATGAAGAAGCGCAAGCTTGGCTTCAAGAACTGCGTGCAGGCGCGTATGTGGAACAAGTAGGTAATCTTGATGACAACAGTTAAGCCACAACGCATAGCAATCACACCTGGCGAACCGGCAGGTATTGGTCCTGACTTAGTACTAAGCCTTGCTCATGGTGACTGGCCCCATCAATTGGTTGTTTGCGGTAACAAAAACATGTTGGCAGAGCGTGCAACATTGCTCGGCATTGACGTGCGCTTTGAAGATTATGACCCAACCCTCGCACCCAAAGCACATGAAAAGGGTGTGATGGTTGTTTGTGACGAGCCTTTAGACGCCGATGTAATTCCTGGTGTGCTAAATGAAGCAAATGGTCGCTATGTCTTGAATACACTCACCCGTGCAGCCGAAGGCAACATGCAGGGTGAGTTTGCAGCCGTTGTCACTGGCCCTGTACACAAAGGTGTAATTAATCGCTCTGGGGTATCTTTTAGCGGTCACACCGAGTTTTTTCAGCACCATGCCAATGTTCAACAAGTGGTAATGATGCTGGCGACAGAAGGGCTACGCGTAGCCTTGGTAACAACACATATACCCTTGGCCTATGTGTCAAAAGCCATTACGGAAGAACGTTTATTTCAAGTTATTGAAATCCTAAATGAAGACATGAAGTCCAAATTTGGTATCAAAGAGCCTAAAATTTACGTCTGCGGCTTAAACCCGCATGCCGGTGAAGACGGCTGCTTAGGCCGAGAAGAGATTGAGGTCATCGAGCCAGCACTAGAAAAACTGCGTGAGCAAGGGTTGAAGCTGATTGGCCCATTGCCTGCCGATACTCTCTTCCAAGAGAAATACTTAAAAGATGCAGATGCAGTACTTGCGATGTATCACGATCAAGGTCTGCCTGTGTTAAAATTCAAGGGATTTGGAAAGTCGGTCAACATTACGCTTGGCTTACCTTTCATCCGAACTTCTGTAGATCATGGTACCGCATTGGATTTAGCGGGTACCGGAACGGCGGATACTGGAAGCCTGCGGACCGCGCTATCCCACGCCATCGAGTTAGTAGATAAAAAAGCATGAGCGATAATGTCCACTTAGGTCACCGCGCGCGTAAGCGTTTTGGCCAAAACTTCCTGAACGATCCGTACATCATTGACGGAATCGTATCTGCCATTAACCCATTGCCAGGTGAAAACTTGGTAGAAATTGGTCCAGGCCTAGGTGCGTTGACCGAGCCTGTCGCACGCGAAGTTGACAAACTCAGTGTTGTTGAGCTCGACCGCGATCTGGCGGAGCGTCTTCGTCACCATCCACAACTGGCTGACAAACTGACCATCTATGAAGGCGATGCGATGAAATTCGATTTCACGCAATTGGCTTCAGAAGAAAATCCACTGCGTATTTTTGGTAACCTGCCATACAACGTGTCTACGCCTTTGATGTTCCACCTCTTCACTTTTGCAGGCGCAGTGAAAGACATGCACTTTATGCTGCAAAAAGAAGTGGTTAACCGTCTGGCTGCTGGCCCAAACAGCAAAGCTTATGGCCGTTTGACCGTCATGGCACAATACTACTGCAAAGTGGTTCCGGTATTAGAAGTACCACCAAGTGCCTTCAAGCCTGCACCAAAAGTGGATTCAGCCGTTGTGCGTCTTATCCCGCACAAAGAGCTGCCACATCCAACAACCAACCTTAAGTGGTTGGAGCGCGTTTGCCGCGAAGGTTTTAACCAACGTCGTAAAACCGTCCGCAACTGCTATAAAACATTAGTAGATGTGGAAACACTGGAATCATTGGGTATCGACCCTACAGTGCGTCCGGAAAGCCTGACGCTGGCACAATTTGTGGCACTGGCAAACTGGATGGATGCTAATCACAAATAAGAAAAAGGAAACGCAACAGGGATGGTTAATAACAATTTTACGGTTCGGGTGCTCACGCACTACGTAGCAGAGCAGTCTGAACCGGATAAAAAGCGTTACGTTTTCTCTTACACGATCACCATTGAAAATAATGGTGATCGTGAAGCTCAACTACTACGCAGAAAATGGCTGGTTACCGATGCTAACGGTAAGAAACTGGTCATTGAAGGGGAAGGCGTGGTCGGCGAGCAACCTCTTATCGAGTCTGGTGATGAGTACACCTACACCAGTGGAACCTTGCTGGAAACGCCTGTGGGTGTTATGCAAGGTTTCTATACCATGCTCGGCCCTATCGAAAAAGAATTCGACATCGAAGTCGCTCCCTTCCGTCTCGCGATGCCTAACATTCTTCACTAATTTCAGGAGCTCGCGTGGCTACATACCTTGTCGGCGATATTCAGGGTTGTTATCGCGATCTACGCGATCTTCTTGATCTCGTTCACTTTGACCGTTCAAAGGATCATCTCTACATTGCAGGCGATCTTGTTGCACGTGGACCGGATTCACTTTCTGTCCTTCGCTTTGTGCGCGATTTAGGAGAGCACGGGCACACCGTGTTGGGTAACCATGATCTTCACTTGCTTGCTGTTGCAGAAGGGATCATGAAACCGAAAGCCAAGGACAAAACCCAGCCTATCCTTGATGCTGAAGATTGTGCTGAATTGCTTCTGTGGCTAAGACATCAACCTCTTTTGATCCACAAAGCTTTCCCTAATGGCCAAGCCCCGGGCTTTGTAATGACACACGCCGGAATACCGCCTTGCTGGAGCTTAGAAACAGCCACACAACAAGCACAAGGCGTAGAAGCAATATTGCAGAGCGACGACTACGTTTGGTTACTTCAGCATATGTACGCCAATGAGCCAGCAGTTTGGGATGCATCTTTGAAAGGTATTGAGAGCTATCGCTTTACTATTAACGCCTTAACCCGCATGCGATATCTCACCCCTGAGGGCGGTCTAGACATGCACTGCAAACGACCTCCTGAAGACGTTACCGACGGTAGTCTTGTCCCTTGGTTTGACGTTAAGAAACGCCAACCTATAGATGAAACGTGTATATTTGGCCATTGGGCAGCGCTTGGCGGCGTGATCAACGACCAGTTTATGGGATTGGACACTGGGTGTGTCTGGGGCGGATCACTAACGATGGTTCGATGGGAAGATGGGCAAAGATTCAGTCTTCCTTGCCCTATTCATGCGAGTTAACGATCGAGGATCGTGAATTCCATATCAAAGGCGTTTTTCTCATCCGACGCGTAGTGCTCTGAGTGGCTGGTTCGCCAGCCTTCACCCCATTCAGGAAATTGGGTATCGCCATCAACCTCTGCATTGATAAAGGTCAGGTACAGTCGATTGGCCAGCGGTAAACAGGCGGCATAAATCGCACCACCGCCAATGATCACCGCCTCATCAACGTCGTTCACCAACATCAATGCATCATCAATACTCACCACACTCTCTACGCCCTCAGCAGACCATTCTGCATTGCGGCTGATGACAATATTGCGACGACCAGGCAAAGGGCGGCCAATGGATTCATAAGTCTTCCGACCCATTATCACAGGCTTACCGAGTGTGTTTTGTTTAAACCAACCAAAGTCAGCAGGTAAATGCCAAGGCATGGCATTGTCTTTTCCAATCACTCGTCCTTTTGCCATTGCGGCAATCATGCTGATCTTCATTACGTTTACGGTTCCTATCCCCAAGAATGTTCTCGATACATGCTACACCACAGGCCTACGTCGGTAAAACAACAAGCCGGGCATTGCAAGGCCAATGGCTAACGCCGCAATAATAAATAGCGCACTGATCGCATTGTTGATCAACATGGTCCAAAGGGCGTCGCTGTAGCCTAGACTGTTGATCTCAACCAACGCAATCATGGCCTTAAAGGCAAAGACCCCAGGCACCATGGGAATGATAGCGGCAACGGTGAAAACTTTGGGGTGCGCAAGCAAACGCTGCGACCAGTACACACCAATCATGCCCACCAGCGTCGCACCACCGAGCGATGCCCATTCAATAGGTACACCCACATGCATCATTAAAAACCGACTTCCGTGCCCAAGTGCGCCACCTAATGCACAATATTTCAATGCTTTAACCGGCACGTTAAACACGAGTCCAAAGCCGACAGCAGGGATAGCGGCAAACAGCATGTCATGCAGCAATGCCAACAACAGTGTCATAACCACCCCCAGATACCCGTCAGATTCATCGCACCGATGATCCCAAGACTTGTAGCTAAGGTAAGCAGACTCGCCATTACCCATCGCGCAATGCCCATATTGATATAGCCTTTGACCATATCTGACACGGCGTTAATCAGCGGAAACCCGGGTACCAGCATCAGCACAGAAGAGGCCATTGCAAGGTAAGGCTGGTTACCCACTTGATGCATGGCACCTAGGCTAGAAACCAACGTGGTTACAAACGCGGTAATACCGAAATTTAGCAAGGGGTTAAAATGACGATGAGCAATTTCCTGCCTGACCAGCATGCCAACGAATGAAGCGACAAATGCCACCATAAATACCGCTGCATCGCCGCCGGATAAGCGACTGAAGCTCGCACAAGACAACGCAACCATAATGGCGACAAGCCAGCGGTTGTAACGCTCAGGAGAGAGTTTACCCAGCCGCTTTTTAACGGCGTCCTTATCCAATAATCCTTTTTCTGCCATGATGACAATGCGTTGGATCTCGGTGATCACACGCATGTTGATCCCGCGATCCGGACAACGACGCGCGGTTGTAATGCAATGTTGGTGGGTGATGGTCGTGATCACCATTGAGCTTGCAGATAAAGACAGTTCAACGCTGTCTAATCCCAATGCTTCTCCTAACCGACAGCACATATCACTGACTAATTTACTTTCAGCTCCGTGTTGAAGCAGCATTTGTCCCGTATGACTGACAAGCCGAGAGATATCCCTTTGTATCGGCTCACTCATTCCAATGACTTCTTGCACCCGTCTCTTTCCTTGTGACTTCTGATGTGAGGTATGTTTTTACGCCAGGTTGCGCTGAAATACTTTGATTTGGACAAAAAAAAACCGCCAATAAATGGCGGTTTTCTGAAATCAATGATTTACGGACGGTAAATGATCTCGACGTCGTAATCGTCTTCGTTCCAATCATCCCAGTCATCATCGTCGTCATCAGACTTAGACTGTTTCTTGATTTCTTGCTCGTGGTAATCATCCCACTTGAATTCCACTTTGCCTTCTTCTTCAGTTTGTTGAACAAGCTCAGTAGGCAGAGTGTCGATGAATTCCATCAAATCGTACGTTAGCTGTTGCGTGTGACCACGGTTAATAGCCGAAATCGCGTAATGAGGTTCATCCCACGCCAGAGCATCGAGCACGCGCTCCATTTGCTCTTCCGCATCTTCCTCTGACATCAGATCCAGCTTGTTGAATACGATCCAACGTGGTTTATCCGCCAGCTTATCACTGTAGCGTTGTAGCTCTTCAATGATGGTGAACGCATTGTCCACAGGATCAGAACCATCAACCGGCATCAGATCAATCATGTGCAGAAGTACACGACAACGTTCTAGGTGTTTCAAGAAGCGAATACCCAGACCCGCACCTTCCGCTGCACCTTCAATTAGACCCGGGATATCAGCAACAACGAAGCTCTTGTTATCCGCTACGCGCACAACACCCAAGCTAGGAACCAGCGTCGTAAACGGATAATCCGCGACTTTTGGTTTCGCCGCAGAAACGGCACGGATAAAGGTTGATTTACCTGCGTTAGGCAAACCCAACATCCCCACGTCAGCCAGCAGAAGCAGCTCAAGACGCAGGTGGCGTAGTTCACCCTTGGTACCCATACTCTTTTGACGAGGAGCACGGTTTACTGATGATTTGAATCGGGTGTTACCCAGACCGTGCCAACCACCTTTAGCAACCATGATCTTCATACCATGTTGAGTAAGGTCAGCAATGATTTCGCCGGTGTCTTCATCAACCGCACGCGTACCTACAGGCACGTTCATTACCAGATCGTCACCACGTTTACCGGTACAGTTACCGCCACGGCCATTTTCACCACGACCCGCAGCGTGGAAACGCTCAAAACGATAGTCGATCAGGGTGTTAAGGTTTTCATCTGCCAGCAGATATACGTCACCACCATCACCGCCGTCGCCACCATCTGGGCCGCCTTTCGGTACATATTTTTCGCGACGGAAGCTAACGGTACCGTTACCGCCATCTCCCGCTTCAACGCGGATCACCGCTTCATCTACAAATTTCATTTAATCTTCTCCATACCCTTCACATCCTTTTCGATAGAAAAGGTTTTACGTGTCATTGGGTTAACAATGGCGAATTAGCAGCACCCTGATGGAGCACTTCTGATTAATGATCCTAATGATCTTAGGATCAAAAAACACCCTGCGTTCAGATTCGTCTTCCTATATTCACGGTCTTATTTAATCGTGACAGGTGTGACGGTCGCGTGACGAGATCCTTTCTTATTCGTTGGGAATACCAATTACGAATGACGCGTTAGCTGCTCTGTCGCCTATGAGCGCTATCTACCCAAGTCACGTCTAAACTAAGCCGCTATATAAATGTGACATAGCGCAAAAGTCACTTGGATATACAACAAAAAGCCCCGCCGTAAGGCAGGGCTTCGTAATTAGAATCGAGTGCTATTACTCAGCTTCGATGCTAACGAATTTACGGTTCTTAGGACCTTTAACTTCGAATTTCACTTTGCCATCAGACAGAGCGAAAAGAGTGTGGTCTTTACCGCAACCTACGTTAGTGCCTGCGTGGAACTTAGTACCACGTTGACGAACGATGATGTTACCTGCAAGTACAGATTCGCCACCGAAACGCTTAACACCTAGGCGTTTGCTTTCTGAGTCACGGCCGTTACGAGTAGAACCGCCAGCTTTTTTATGTGCCATTTATCTCTTCTCCTAAATTAAGCGCTGATGCCAGTGATTTTGACTTCAGTGAACCACTGACGGTGGCCCATTTGCTTACGAGAATGCTTACGACGACGGAACTTAACGATTTTCACTTTGTCGCCACGACCGTGGGTAACTACTTCAGCAGTTACTTTTCCGCCTGCTACGAAAGGTGCGCCAACAGTGATTTCTTCACCGTTTGCTACCAGCAGAACAGAATCAAACTCAACAGTTGAGCCAGTTTCAATGTCTAGCTTTTCCAAGCGAATTGTTTGACCTTCGCTTACACGGTGTTGTTTACCACCACTTTGGAAAACTGCGTACATGGTTTTCTCCGCATTTCCGCACAGCCTACCGCGTTCAAAAAGTGTGCAGTGAGGGGTGCGCATTTAATTCATCAATAGGGCGCGAATTCTACGGCAAGAATCGCCTTCTGGCAAGGGGGTAATGAAAGAAAATTGGTGAAAACCTGTTCACTACTATTAACCTGTTTAAATACCACCTATAGCACAGTGTAGAGCGCGAATTTTTAGTGTACTATCTTCGCCAAAAAGACAGCAGTTTAACTGCATTCTTCCCTTGGACCGGACGCATCAATGGATTTTAACACCATCCAAGCACTTACTGCCGATGATATGGCAAAAGTGGATAAAAAAATACTCGCACAGCTTGATTCTGACGTTGCATTAATTAACCAACTTGGTTTTTATATCATCAGCGGCGGCGGTAAGCGTTTACGCCCTATGCTTGCCGTTCTGGCAGCGAAGGCACTCAACTATCAAGGTGAAGGCCACGTGACAGCCGCGGCCTTCATCGAATTCATTCACACTGCAACCCTGCTTCATGACGACGTGGTAGACGAGTCAGATCTTCGTCGCGGGAAAGCTACCGCCAATGCCATGTTTGGAAATGCGGCCAGTGTCTTAGTGGGCGATTTCATTTATACCCGTGCATTTCAAATGATGACCGAGCTTCGATCCTTAAGGATCCTCGATGTCATGAGCAGTGCAACCAATGTGATCGCAGAAGGTGAAGTATTGCAGTTAATGAACTGCAACGATCCTGACACCACCGAAGAAAGCTACATGCAGGTGATCTACTCCAAAACTGCACGTCTTTTTGAAGCGGCGACTCAGATTGGTGCGATCTTAGCTGATAGCCCAGAAGATATTGAAGCTGCACTTCAAGACTACGGCCGCTACCTCGGCACAGCATTCCAATTGATCGATGATGTGATGGATTACACCTCGCAAGGCGAGGAGATGGGCAAGAACACTGGTGATGATCTCGCTGAAGGTAAACCAACCCTGCCTCTATTACACGCCATGGCGAATGGTAAGCCTGAGCAAGCAGCAATGATCCGCGAAGCGATCGAGCAAGGTAATGGCTTAGACAAGCTCGAACCTATTCTCGCTTGCATGGAAGAAGTGGGCTCACTCGACTACACGCGACAAAGAGCAGAAGAAGAAGCTCAGAAAGCAATTGATGCGCTCGCACCACTGCCCGAGTCCGACGAAAAAGAAGCGCTCAAAGCACTCGCACTCATTGCGGTCCACCGCAAGAAGTAAGCAATACCAAACGCACCCACTGTGGTGCGTTTTTTTATACCTTGAGTTTAAGGAATATATTTTGAAGCCAGCATTAAGGAAGGCGGCCATTGCCGTGCTAAGCAGCGCATTGCTATTTGGGTGCGCCGCAGGAAACCGACCCCACGCAACCCAATTCACCTCTTATGCAGACTTTCAAGCGGGCCCTGAAGATGGTGTTGATCTCGTATGGGCACGCGTAGGACTTCGCAGTGAAGAGAGACTGAAAAACAAGCTAGCGCAATATGATTCAGTGGTTATCGATAGGATCTACGTGCTTACTACTGAAGAAAACCCATTGGATGACGAGCAAATTAATGAGCTCACTGCTTATATGGCAGAGCAGCTCAAAGAAAAGATCACCCCTTTTAAGCGTGTTGTAGACGTACCCGAAGAGAATACACTACGTCTTAGCATTGCTCTAAGTAACGTAGAAACTCCGAATCCTATTCTGGCCGTGACAAGCAGCTTACTGCCCGTAGGGCTGGGTATTTCCACGATATCCAAGATAGCCACTGGCGAGCACACAAATGTTGGCAGTGCGACTGTGGAGCTATTGGTTAGCGATGCAAATAATGACCGCCCTCTTTTTGCTGCCATCGATCGCGAATCAGGAAACAAAGATCTTTCTACAATGATCGACTCATTGGACGATGCAAAAGATGCGATCAACTGGTGGGTAGATCGTTTAGGCCGCACCATGGAAGGTAAGATCGCGATTCAATAACAAATCACAGGCACAAAAAAAGCGGCCAATGGCCGCTTTTTTTACATCAACAACATTCACTACTTAACGAATTCTTCGCCCAGTTTGATGTCGTTGCGCAGTGTGTCCAGCATCGCATCCAGTGCATTTTGCTCAAACGCGCTCAGAGGGCCGTGGTCCAGAATTTCTTCTACACCGTTTTTACCCAGACGAACTGGCTGTGCGAAGAAACGTGCATATTTGCCGTCACCTTCCACATACGCACACTCAACAACACCTTCCTCACCTTGCGCTGCGCGAACCAGTGATAAACCAAAGCGACATGCTGCTTGGCCCATAGACAGGGTTGCTGAACCGCCGCCTGCTTTCGCTTCTACCACTTCCGTGCCCGCGTTTTGGATGCGAGGTGTCAGTGCTGCCACTTCTTCTTCCGTAAACTCCACACCTTCAACCTGAGAAAGCAGAGGAAGAATGGTGACACCAGAGTGACCACCGATAACCGGTACACGTACTTGGCCTGGATCTTTGTCTTTCAGTTCTGCAACGAAAGTTTCAGAGCGGATGATATCCAGAGTGGTAACACCAAACAGACGGTTTTTATCGTAAACACCTTTTGCTTTCAGCACTTCCGCTGCAATCGCAACAGTGGTGTTAACTGGGTTAGTGATAATGCCAACCAGTGCTTTTGGACACACATCAGCAATTTTTTCACTTAGAGAACGAACGATGCCCGCATTCACATTGAACAGATCTGAACGATCCATACCAGGTTTACGCGCGACACCTGCAGAAATCAATACTACATCCGCACCTTCCAGTGCTGGAGATGGATCTTCACCGCAGTAGCCTTTAATCGATACAGGCGTTGGGATGTGGCTAAGGTCCACAGCAACACCAGGGGTCACAGGGGCAATGTCATACAATGCCAGATCTGAACCCGCAGGCAGACGGTTTTTCAAAAGCAGGGCTAAAGCTTGACCAATGCCACCGGCGGCGCCAATCACAGCAACTTTCATTTCGTTCTCCTTATATACGATTTTTAATTCAGACCTTCGGTTAACGTATAGGGCCCGCATTATGGTTTACTTTTTAGATAAGCGGGCGTACGTATGATAAAACCTAGCTGCATCATACGTGGCTTGGAAGGTTGCCGACAAGCTTATCACTCTAAGGATAAGCCCAGCCTCTCATTTTTCCTTCTTCGACCAGACAGCTAAGTTGAAAGGTGATAGGTGCGTCACTTTAATGCTGATTTTATTGCCCCAGCCTGAATCCTTATGCAAAAATGCGGCTTCCTGACATGGGGAAAAAGAAGACATATGCGCAATTCAGATAAACAAGATCTATTAGTAAAAGCGTTTAAAGCGATCTTAAAAGAAGAGAAATTCAGCTCGCAAGGCGAAATCGTCGAAGCACTGAAAGCGCAAGGCTTTGAAAATATTAACCAGTCAAAAGTCTCTCGCATGCTGACCAAGTTTGGTGCCGTGCGAACGCGCAACGCAAAAATGGAAATGGTGTACTGCCTTCCTGTTGAGCTAGGCGTCCCGACCACCAGTAGCCCGCTTAAAGAGTTGGTCATGGATATTGATTACAACGACGCATTAGTTGTTATCCATACTGGCCCAGGCGCAGCGCAACTTATTGCACGTCTACTCGATTCATTAGGAAAAGCAGAAGGCATACTGGGTGTTGTCGCTGGCGATGACACCATCTTTATTACGCCAACGCGTGCTACCACTACGTTGCAACTGTTTGATGCTGTGTGCAGCCTGTTTGACTACACGCGCTAATCAACCCTAACACGTCAAACTAGGCAGACTGTCAATGCAGACACTCTGCCTATTTTTTTGCCCATAAATATCCACCCATTTACCAATAACTGTCTCACAGTTAATACTTTCGTATTTTTCTCCACCCCTAGACCACATTTCAATGTGAAATATCATGACAAAATATTTCTTCGGTTTTAAATTTCGGAGAATGATTTGTTATCCTCATGGTCGCAAACTCAGATTTTCACCCAATAAACCAAGCCTTAATAGAGGCACCGCATTACACCAAAAGTCATTAGCCGGAGAGAGAAGCCGTAGGAAACGCGCTGTGAAGATAAGTCAGCAACATGGGATTTATCAGCCACTGATGTCAGGTGTTTTTACACTTTTATTTGCCAATTAAAGGACAATGGCATGACGAAGACGACCGAGACACCGCAAGAAGCGCAGGATATTGTCGCTCAAGCGGACACCGGGGCCCGTGCTCCATCCGGGATACCGGGACGAATCCTTTGGTTTGTTCCTTTGTGCTGGTCAATATTCCAGCTGTGGTATGCCTCACCATTCACCGTTGCGCTCAATGATACTGAAGCGCGTTCTATACATTTGGCGTTTGCTATCTTCCTGGCATTCACCGCGTACCCTGCTTTGAAAAATTCACCTCGTGACCGTATTCCACTGCAAGACTGGGTCTTTGCACTGGCAGGCAGTTTCTCAGCTGGATACCTTTTCCTTTTCTATTCCGAACTTGCGTCTCGCGCGGGTGCTCCCACCTCGTTTGACATTGTCGTCGCCGTAACGGGCATGATCCTGTTGCTCGAGGCTACGCGACGTGCGTTAGGCCCACCATTGATGGTGGTTGCGCTGGTGTTTTTGGTTTATACCTTTGCCGGCCCACATATGCCGGACGTCATCGCTCATAAAGGTGCAAGCCTCAACAAAGCCATGTCACATATGTGGCTTACCACCGAAGGGGTGTTTGGGGTTGCACTTGGCGTATCCACGTCTTTTGTTTTCCTGTTTGTTTTATTTGGTGCGTTGCTCGATAAAGCAGGCGCAGGTGGCTACTTCATTAAAGTGGCGTTCTCAATGCTCGGCCACATGCGTGGCGGTCCTGCAAAAGCGGCGGTTGTCGCTTCAGGCCTATCCGGACTGATCTCCGGTTCATCCATTGCCAACGTCGTAACCACAGGTGTATTCACCATTCCTTTGATGAAGCGTGTCGGCTTCCCAGGGACCAAAGCGGGTGCAGTAGAAGTCGCAGCGTCAACAAATGGTCAGCTGACACCACCTATCATGGGTGCGGCCGCATTCTTGATGGTGGAATACGTCGGTATTCCTTATATCGAGGTTATCAAAGCAGCCATTCTTCCCGCGATCATCTCGTACATCGCCCTAATTTACATCGTTCACCTTGAAGCCTGTAAGGCTGGCATGACGGGCTTACCACGCCGTCACCAATCCACTGTTGTCCAATCGCTACTGAGCTTTGTGACCATCGTGATTGGTATCTGTGTGCTGAGCTTTGCGGTTTACTACGGTATCGGCTGGACCAAAGATGTGTTTGGTGCTGCTGCTAGCCCAATCATCGCCGTCGCTATTTTCGCTGCGTATATCGCGCTGGTCCGCTACTCCTCACAATACAAAAAAGAAGCTGTAGAAGATCCTGCAGATACCGATCTTTCTGAACTACCTGATCCAGGTCCAACCGTTCGCTCTGGGCTTTACTACCTTTTGCCTATCGTTGTATTGGTCTGGTGTTTGATGGTCGAGCGCTTCTCTCCAGGGTTATCTGCATTCTGGGCCACCTTGTTCATGATGTTTATCGTTGTGACTCAGCGCCCTCTTATCGCCTTATTTAAAGGCGATGCGGCGTTGGGGACAGCACTGAAAGATGGTTTTGTCGACCTTGCTGAAGGCTTTGTCGCGGGCGCACGTAACATGATTGGTATCGGTGTGGCGACAGCCGCAGCGGGCATTGTTGTAGGTGTAGTGACCCTGACGGGGATTGGCTTAGTCATGACAGACTTCGTCGAGTTCATCTCCGGCGGTAACATCATGCTGATGCTGCTGTTTACAGCCATTATCAGCCTGATCTTGGGCATGGGCCTACCAACAACAGCAAACTACATTGTTGTTTCTACCCTCATGGCACCCGTTATTGTCACCTTGGGGGCACAAGAAGGCCTGATCATCCCTCTCATCGCCGTTCACCTGTTCGTGTTCTACTTCGGTATTCTGGCTGATGATACACCGCCAGTGGGTCTCGCGGCATTTGCCGCAGCAGCAATCGCAAAGTCGGACCCGATTAAAACCGGTATTCAAGGCTTTACCTACGATATTCGTACTGCGATCTTGCCGTTCATGTTCATCTTTAACACACAATTGTTATTAATGGATATCAGCGGCCCCGTTCACCTAATGCTCACTATCCTCTCGGCGACTGTCGCCATGCTAGTGTTCTCAGCCGCGACGCAAGGGTGGTGGTTTACCAAGAACAAGTGGTGGGAAACCATTTTCTTACTGCTGATTACCTTCTCGTTGTTCCGGCCTGACTATTGGTGGGATCAAGTGTATCCACCTACCAATGACTACCCTGGCTCTGCGGTCATTGATGTTGCAGAAAAACTTCCGGACGGACAGACGCTAAACCTACAAGTTCGTGGAGAAACGATTGATGGTGATATCGTGACTAAGCACGTACACCTGCCTATCGATACCGCGCAAGCGGAAGGCTTAGCCCGAGTCATGTCGACGGGTCTGGAGCTCCGTGATGAGGAAGGAGCCAAAGTCGTCGATATGGTTCAGTGGGGTAGCCCAGCCTCTAAAGCTGGTATCGATTTTGATTGGGAAATCGTTCAAGTCAGTACGCCAGCTGAGCGCCCGTCAAAAGAATGGGTTTTCGTCCCCACCTTCTTATTGCTGGGTGTGTTGGCTTGGAACCAACGCCGCCGAATTAAACAAGCTGCATAATTGCCGGGGCCTTACGGCCCCTTTCATCACAAAAATAGAGAGAATATTCAATGTATAAACACATTCTTGTCCCTGTTGATTTGAATGATGAAAGCTTTGCTGACAAGGCGGTGGAGCATGCTATTTGGCTTGCAGGGCAAACAGGTGCAACATTGCACTTGCTTACTGCGTTGCCAGGCATTCACAACTCAATGGTGCAGTCATATTTTCCTGAGGATGCCGCGAGGCAAATGAAGCAGGATGTGAGAAACAACCTTAAAGCCTTTGCAGAACGTATGATGCCAGAGGGCGTAGCCTATGATTTGTCTGTGGCAGAAGGTAAGCCTTACAAAGCTATCGTAAAAACGGCTGAGTCACTGGGCTGCGACTTAATCATCATGCCAAGCCACAAACGGTCGAGAGCGAATAAGCTCATCATCGGCTCCGTGGCGTCAAAAGTATTGGAACAATCCAAAGTCAACGTACTGATATTAAAGCCACAAAGCTGATGTAGGACGGGACAATCAAACGAAAAAAGGCGGTGATATACCGCCTTTTTCTATTTCGTCTGAGCCTATTTTATTTCCGCTGATCATAACCCCAGCGTGGCACTAACACTTGCTCGATCCCAAGATGATCCAAGATCCTTGCGACCATAAAATCGACCAAATCTTCGATGGTTTGCGGCTGGTGATAAAACCCTGGTGCCGCTGGCATGATGGTCACACCCATTTGAGAGAGCTTGAGCATGTTCTCAAGGTGCAATGTCGAGAAAGGTGTTTCTCGCACCACCAGCAGCAATTGACCCCGCTCTTTCAGTACGACATCCGCTGCGCGTTCAGCGAGATTATCTGACATGCCATGTGCAATCGCTGCTAACGACCCTGCAGAGCATGGGCATACGACCATTTTTTTCGGTGCCGCTGACCCTGATGCCACTGGTGAGAACCAGTCTTCCTTGCCGCAGACAACCAACTTATCGGTTGGCGCATTAAGATGCTCAATCAGTGCTGCCTTCGCAGCATCAGGCCCTGCTGGTAATTTGAGGCCGTGCTCAGTGGCAAGCACAACACGGGCAGCTGACGAGATCAGAAGATACACTTCATAGTCTGCTGCCAACAAACATTCGAGCAATCGAAGCCCGTAAGGAGCACCAGATGCGCCGCTCCATGCCAATGTAATGCGTTTATCCGTATTTGAATTAGCCATGAACTTCCTGAACGCTATTTTCAAGTGCAGACTGCAGTTTTCCGTGAATACCGCCAAAGCCGCCGTTACTCATCACCAAGACGACATCCCCTGCTTGCGCTGAACGGACAACGCCCTCTACCAACGCATCAATGTCACGATAAACCGAAGAAGGAGCTCTGCAATGTTTCGCTACGTCAACGACGTCCCATTTGATCTCTTCCGGTTGGAACATCACCACTTCATCTGCGGCATCCAGTGACGGCGCAATGTCGTCTTTGTGCACACCCATTTTCATGGTGTTAGAGCGCGGCTCTAATACAGCCAGAATACGACGTTCACCTACTTTGGCGCGAAGACCTTCTAGCGTCGTTTTAATCGCTGTTGGGTGGTGAGCAAAATCATCGTAAACCGTCACGCCACCAAACTCCCCTTTGTGCTCAAGGCGGCGTTTGGTGTTGATAAACTTGCCTAACGCTTCGCAGGCCAAATCTGGCGTCACACCGACATGACGGGCAGCGGCAATTGTCATCAATGCATTGTTGACGTTGTGGTCTCCAACCAAATCCCACATTACAGTGCCAACACAGGCCCCTTCGAACCAGACCTGGAATTCGCTACCGTCCGCCTTAAGCTTCTCCGCTTTCCAGATACCATCTTCGCCCGCGTACTCCAACTCGCTCCAACAGCCTTTTTTCAGCGTGTCGGCAATGTTCTGATCGTTTGACGGCGCGATGATGCGGCCGATTCCAGGCACGGTACGCACTAGGTGATGGAACTGTTTTTGGATCGCAGCAAGATCGTCAAAGATATCCGCATGATCGAACTCTAGGTTGTTCAAGATCAGAGTGCGTGGATGGTAATGGACAAACTTAGAGCGCTTATCGAAGAAGGCACTGTCGTATTCGTCAGCCTCAACAACAAAAAACATGCTCTCACCTAAGCGGGCCGACACGCCAAAGTTGCCCGGAACGCCACCAATCAGGTACCCCGGCTCGTAGCCGCAATCTTCCAATACCCACGCCAGCATACTGGCCGTGGTGGTTTTGCCGTGTGTCCCCGCAACCGCCATAACCCAACGATCTTTCAATAAGAAATCCAGTAACCACTGGGGACCAGACGTGTAATTCAGGTTTTTGTTAAGAACATACTCGACACACGGATTACCACGACTCATCGCATTACCAACCACCACGAGATCGGGGGCAGGGTCTAGCTGAGACGGATCATAGCCTTGAATGATGTCGATGCCTTGAGATTCCAGCAATGTGCTCATTGGCGGGTAAACGTTGGCATCACAACCCGTGACTTTGTGGCCCAGTTGTCTTGCCAAAATGGCTGCGCCGCCCATAAAGGTGCCGCAGATTCCCAAAATATGTATATGCATAGGTTCTAATCTGCCAAGAAACAGAGGGCGCTCGTAACTGTTTAGAGAAAATTCATGTGCCAATCTGGCCATTTCCTCGTTGACGGATCACAGTTCCGAATACGTCCAAATTACTTCGTTACGAATAAAAAGTTCTACACTATAAACTTTGCAACAAGTTGATTTTCTATCCAGTTATTGCAGAACTTTCTCGCGAATATGAGCTTTATGACTCAGATGACGCTTTCTGCATCAAAGAAAGTCAGCGTAGTTATCAGGTGCTTTTCCTGTTTTATCGCTTGCAGCTTTTAAAGCATCTTACCCAAGAATCCATTCTCAGACATCAAAAGGATCTGAAATGTCCGATATGCGTACACTGGGCGAGTTCATCGTTGAAAAACAACATGAATACCCAAATGCCAGCGGGGAGCTAAGCTCCTTACTCTCATCGATTCGACTGGCTGCGAAAATCGTTAACCGAGAAATTAATAAAGCCGGTTTGGCTGATATCACAGGAGCCTTTGGCGGCGAAAACGTTCAAGGAGAAGAACAACAAAAACTCGACGTTTACGCCAATGAGAAATTCAAAGCCGCCATGGCTGCACGTGACCAAGTCTGTGGTGTTGCCAGTGAGGAAGAAGACGAGGCGGTCATTTTCGACTCCGAAATCAGCCGAAATGCTAAATACGTCATTCTGATGGATCCACTGGACGGCTCATCAAATATCGATGTGAATGTTTCCGTCGGCACCATTTTTTCCATCTATCGTCGTGTGTCGCCGATTGGTCAACCCGCGACAATAGACGACTTCCTACAACCGGGGAATCAGCAGGTCGCGGCGGGTTACATTATTTATGGCTCGTCCACCATGCTGGTATACACAACGGGCAATGGTGTACACGGCTTTACCTACGACCCATCCATCGGTGCCTTCTGCCTTTCTCATGAAAACATGACGATTCCCAAGGACGGAAAGCTTTACTCGATTAACGAAGGTAACTACATCCGCTTCCCATTAGGCATTAAAAAGTACATCAAGTACTGTCAGGAAAATGTACCGGAAGACGGTCGTCCCTACTCTTCGCGCTATATCGGGTCGTTGGTATCAGACTTCCACCGCAACATGCTAAAAGGCGGGATTTTCTTATACCCCAGCACGGCAGCCTATCCGAGCGGTAAGCTTCGCTTGTTGTATGAGTGCAATCCTATGGCATTTATCATCGAACAAGCTGGCGGCAAAGCGTCTAACGGTCATTGCCGGATCATGGACATTAAACCCACCGAGCTGCACCAACGTGTGCCTTTTTTCGTGGGCTCAACCAACATGGTTGAAAAAACTGAAGCGTTTCTCGCCGAGTACCCTGACGAAGAATAAGATGACTGCATCGACTTGTTATGCATAAAAAAGCCCGCGAATGCGGGCTTTTTGTTTCAGGCTTGATTGTTATTTAATGCTGAATTGGTAGAGCAGATCAACCGCGTTGTCCGCGCCAGATACGGCTTCCAGATACAAGTCTTTGATCAAACGATACCGCACTGTAAACTCAGGCAAACTGGTGAAAATACCCACACCATATTTCACTTGAAGCCCCGGCAGAATATAGCCTGACACTTCCACTTTTTCGTCGTTGCCACTCCCAGCAGTATCTACCGTCAGATCCTGAACCCCAAACGCTTCACCAATCTGACCGACTAATTTCCCACTTTGCGACAAGCCTAGGCTAATAAGCATAGAGGTCATGGCGTTACCGTCAGACTCACTGTCCAGATTCCGCCCTCGCGTCAGGTAAGAAAGCGCATTTGCTTGAGGCATAGCGGGATCAGAGAAAACCTGAACTTCAGGCGCATCCGCTGGGCCTGTTACACGAATACCTGCTTCTACACCGTCTTCAATGTTGTCTGGGTTGCGGATTGCTTCCACCTGCAAATAGGGTTGCTCAGGCGGCCCATTGAAAAGGATTAATCCTTTTTTGATCAGCAAATCTTGGCCAAACGAACTGTACGTGCCGTCCACCAAGTTCACATCCCCACCAACGCTTGGGCCTTTCTTGTTGCTTTGCACATCAAGCTTACCCTCTAGGTTGGTTTTCAGACCAAACGCTTCCAACCTGACGTCATCACCAATATTGACCTTTATCTTGGCGTTAATGGTCAAAGGATCTTTGTTCTCTTCGCTGACAGGCTTCAGATCATCGTTCAATATCACCAAATCGCTGGAAACCTGAACCGCTGACGGCGGCAAAGATTCAACAATAATACGGCCCCATGGCACGGAAACATTGCCCGTGACATCCACTTGCTTTGGTGTGGCTTTAAGGGTCATATCGGGACTGACTTCCAACGCCACCATCGGCGGAACAACAACCTTCAGGTGTTGGCCTTTAACGTTAAGCGAGGCAAGCCATTCGTTGATATCTCGCCAGTCAGCTTCACCTTTCAACAGCAAATCGCCATCCGGCGTTTCAATTTTTCCGTCAATCTCACCCTGCTTGCCATTCAGTGCGATAGCAATTTGGCCCTGACGAACCTCGACAGGTGCTGACAAGCTTTGCAATTTGAGGCCTGTCAGCGTGATTTTGCCATCTGCAGTCGGAGCCTCGAGATCACCGTTCAATACCACTTTGCCGTTAAGTACGCCTTCGAGCTTTCCGTCATCACCCAGCAGCGGTTGCAAAGTAGACAGGCTGATCGCATCAATGCCTAACGTACTTTTCATGATTTTCTTATCAGAGGAAAGGTTCGTCATCTCTGCGTCCAACATCACCGAACCATTATTGGTCAGATCCAATTGCGCATCCGCGGTGAGTTTTTCATCTACCAATGCGGCCTTGATGTTGACCTTGTCCCATCCCAAGGTAAAAGGCTGATCGAGTTGCTCAACCACTTCGCCTTTTCCAAGTGACACCGTCGCCTTAAGTGTCGGCAATGCATTCGGTTTCCAAGCAACATCCACTAAACCACTCACCAATCCGCTTAAGGTGGTTGTAGTTGGTAAGAAAGATTGAATGATATCGAGGTTAAATTTGTCTACCGACACCAATGCACTGCCGCTGTCTGAGACAGAAATTGGCTTATCAAGGCAAATGCGGCTTTGATTTTGGCCCCAACAAAACGCCCCCACGTCCACTTTCCCGGTGTTTAGGTCATAGCCCAGTGGAACATCATTTTGCAGAGCCCAAGGCCCGACAGGTGTGCGGAGCGTGGAGTTATAAAGTTTTCCCTTCCAGCCTTTTTTCCTATCGAGGCTACCTCGAAGCGCAATCTCTGCACCCACCGGCTTACCATCTACATTCAGCGATATTGTCTGCTCAGCTTCCGTACCGGATGCGCGCAGCATCAGCGTTTGAATGTCCACACCTTCTGCTTTAATGCCATTTACATCCACAATCAATCCACCACTGACAAGTGGGAGTGGCTTCAACGAACCTCGTATTTTCGCATCTGCTATCGACACAAGATTCTGATAACGCAATTTATTGGCCGTCAAGTTCAGTGTTGCTACCGGCTCTTTCACCGTGCCAGAGAGCGAGATATCGCCCTGCACCGCACCACTTGCATCCGGTACGGATGCCGCCAGGGAAGGCAGCTTAAGTGCCAAGTCTAAATCCAGCGTATCGTTCACACGTCCTGTTACCGCAATTTCATTAGGACCATGGCTCAGTTTTAGCCCTTGCGTGTCCAGCTGGATATCACCTTTGCCTTTAACATCCGATGCCGAAACCTGTCCTTTCAAGACAAGTGCCTGTTTGCGAATATCTCCCTGTACATCAAGTTCCGGTACGTTAACTTTCCAGCCACCCGCTTTCGTCAATTCACCGTCGTTTTTGACCTTCCCACTGAGTGTTCCTTCCGCTTCAGGCCACTGTAATCCAGGTTGAATGTCAGTGAAGGTTAACGCGGTTTGCCATTTCACTAATTCCGACCAATCAACACTGGCAGAGCCTTTGATCTCGCCTCCCAAGGTGTCGAGTTCAAGATTGCCCAAGGCAATTTTGGACAAATCGCCACTCAACTGTGTCTTCAAAGTGATATCTGGTATTTCTTTACCCGACGCATCCGTTTTCAAGGTGGCGCGATAGCCTTTCAAGCTGCCACTGGCACGTAATGCAGATGCAGCTAAGCGATAATCAGGGCTACTCTCTATTGGCCATTGCAGATTTCGACTGGTCAACAAGGCTTCAAATGGCAAGTCAGGCTCAAGCACATTCAGTTTGCCTGAGAGCTTTGCCTGCAAGGTGCCAGTTAAATTTGCTTTAAGCTCCAGCGCACTTAAATCGCCTTTTGCATCCAACGTCAGGGCATGACCACCGAGCGGTTTCATTCGAATGTCAGCGTTTGCATCAAGAGTTAGTGGGTACTCACCTTTCAATGCGACCTCGCCGTTTAGCTCGACTTTGCCTTGCTCAGCATCCAACAGCAGTTGCTTTATGCTGACTTCATTACCACCCGCACGACCTTCCAAAACCAGCTGATGTATCTTTTGCGCTTGAGGCAGCAACAAATCCGCATGCTTCACTTCAAAGTGTTCGATTATGACATCGAGCGGTATGTTCACCTCAGGTAAAGTAAGTGCCTGCTTCGGCTCGGACGCCTTTTTAGGCGTCGTCTCAGTCTCACCTTTTGATTCCGCTAATTCGACCTCTATCCCTTGCCAGAGCGTTGGTTTAAGCGTCAAGGTGCTACGCTGCATTTGCGCGGCTGTGGTCAGGCTGTCCCAGTGCACTTTGTTACCCAGAATATCGAGGTCGATATCTGTCAAAGACACACCGTTTAGGAATATTGGTATGGGTGTTGAAATAGACGTGATAGGTTCCGATGGCGGCGTCTCTTCAGACGGTCCGGTGTCACCGACATTGACCTTGAGACCATCTGCATTTAGCGCATCAATACAAATCGCAGGACCAGAGAGGCACTTACTGTTTACATCAAGATAAAGAGACTTCGCCGACACCGAAACACCGTCCATATCGAACGTCACACCGTCAAGCGCAAATCCATTGAGCAGTGCGCCACTGCCTTTTTCAATCTTCAGTTCAGGAAGGGCTTTTTGCGCCCCCCACACCGCCAATTTAACACCTACCGGTGTCAGTAATATCGCACCAACACCGAGTACAACGAGAACCAATAGCAAAATGACCGCAAGGGCCAAACGTTTTATCCAGCGCATCATAGCTCTGGACCTAAACTAAAGTGGATCATGAAATCATCATCTGTATTTTCAAAACCGTGGGCGACGTCAAAACGGATCGGGCCGACTGGCGATTCCCAGCGAACGCCCACACCGACAGAGGTCTTCCATTGCGGATCACTGCTCGTCCACGCATCACCCGCATCGGTAAAGACTGCTGCCCACCAATTTCCGGTCACGCGATAGTTATATTCCAGTGTCCCTGTCGCCATGTAGCTCCCCCCTTCCAATTTTCCGCTGCTGTCTTTGGGGGAGATAGATTCGTAGCTGTAACCACGGATGCTGTTGTCGCCACCAGCAAAAAAGCGCAGCGACGGTGGAACGCGTTCAAATTCACTGGTAAATACGCCACCGGCATTAGCGCGAACAAGGAAGCGGTTATTCTCGTTGGCACTTCGGATCCAAGCCGTCTGACCAATTACTCGAAACAGTGAAATATCAGACAGCAACAAGGGGTCACCCGCTTCAAAGGTAATAGATTGCTTATCACCCCAATAGGGCATCGCACCGCCTCTGCTTCTCACACGGGAAAAGTTGATGCCCGGTAAGATTAAATTGGACTCGTCGGAAGTCACACCCTGCGTATAGTCAGAGTAAAGCCAGCGCAGATATACAGAGCGTTGCCAGCCCGTATCGTATTTCCAATGGCGAGAAATAGAGGATGTTAGCTCAAAGCTCTTGGTGTCATTGTTGTCGAGATTTTCCAAACCCACCTGAACTTGGTAATACTCACGCAATACATCTTCGAGCGGAATTTTGTAGGTGGACTCGAGAGTCTGCTTAGGCTTAGACACATAAAGATCGGTATTGAGGCTGTGCCCACGGCTATTAAACCACGGTTTTCGCCAACCAATTTTGACGCGCGGGCCCGTATCAGTGGAATAGCCAATACCGGTTTCGAACTGATTTCGAGGAGCGGGATCCAAACTGACAGCAATGGGTACACGATCATTGCGAAGATCATCTAACCCCGCTTCAACCAGTACTGATGAAAACCACCCCGTGTTAGATAAAGCTTGATTAAATGCACCCAGATCGCTGACAAGATACGGATCACCCTCCTTGTATGTCATCATACTGGAGAGGCGATCTTCATTAATTTGGCTGTTGTGATAAATGGTCGGCCCAAAGTGATAGCGCGCACCGCTGTCGAAGTGCAGCCGAATGAAGGCTTTGTTGAGTCCCGGCGCAACCTCAAGTTTGGCAAGCGTATATTCAGCATCAAAATACCCGCGACGAACCGCAAGACTCTGGATCGAAGATTTCAGCGCATCATATTGGCCCTGATTGAGTACATCGCCTTTTTGAGGTGCGGTTTCCAATAAAGTCTTGAATGCCGGGTCAGTCGCTGCACCACCCGTCAACGTAACATCCACGTCTGAAATAATTGTTGGCTTGCCCGGGTCAATATTCAGCACAACGGTCGCATCTGTGTCTGATTTTTTGTTTTCAACAGTGAATTTAATGACGGGATTAAAGTAGCCGAGAGCCTGAAGGGCTTTGTTTGCTTCGTCAGTGACGCGGGACTGAAGGCGAAAATCAATACGCCGATCGTTTTGAGAAATGGCATCAAGGTATACGTCGACATTGTCTTTTAACGCGTCGTCTAGGCCCTTGATATCAAAATCAACATCCGCGATTGCTACCCCTGGCACGCCCAGTACACCACAAATCACCCAAGGTATTAATCGTTTAATTATCATCAGTCGTACGTCTTATTCTTATCCTGAAAGTCATAATAAAACTAATTTCACCACAGTATGACCTTGAATATGGGGCTAAGTGCTGTTGCAAATGTGCATCAAAGCATAATAAAACTGAGTCTAAGATGACAGTCGACAAGGAGTCACGCCATGCTCAACACGAAACAAATCGCAATTACTGCAGAACAAGCCATTCCTGACAGAGTGCAGGAAATTATTCCGTCTGAGGCGCACGCCGTCAATGGGCGCGCTCTGAGTAAGGCTGTACTTCCCGGCGAAGAACAGATTTTGCTGGGGATGGGATGCTTCTGGGGAGCCGAGAGACTCTTTTGGAAGCTGGATGGCGTTACCTTGACATCTGTTGGCTACAGCGGTGGTTACACAGTGAATCCGACATACCAAGACGTATGCACCGCTCAAACTGGTCATGCAGAAGTTGTTCAAGTGGTGTTTGACCCAGCCCAAATAAGCCTAGAGAAGGTTCTGACGCATTTTTGGCAGAGCCATGACCCTACACAAGGGATGCGTCAAGGAAACGACGTAGGGACGCAGTATCGGTCGGCCATTTATTGTTTTAGCCCTGAACAGGAGCATGTTGCACTCGCCAGCAAAGAGGCTTACCAAACCGCCCTTAAGAGTGAAGGGATGTCAGGAGAGATTTCCACTGAAATCAAACAGGCAGATCCCTACTATTTTGCGGAAACGTATCATCAGCAGTACCTGCAGAAAAATCCCAATGGTTATTGCGGCATCGGAGGCACAGGTGTCTGCTTACCACCTTGGGAGAGATAAAACGAAAAAACGCCCGCGTTCGTGGGCGTTTTTCTCATTGGCTCTATGACATCAGAAAGTCAGATTCAGCCCTTTATTTACAACCAAGTCACGCTGCAGCAGCAGTCATCGCCCTGATTTCATTATTAACCTCTGTCATTACCGCCAATGCGCGCTTGTTATTGTTGGATGGCGGAAGCAATTTGCCCCCATCAAATTCAAACGCACCGATACCATCGATATAAACCCTGCCGCGGAAAAAACCTTTCACGTAGCGAGCAACCTGTCGTGGGCGGTACTGATGAAAAATACGCAACATTGAAGAACTCCTTTCATGCCAAAGATAAAGACCGGCATCACACACCAAGGCTTACAACCTTGGCTGACATTTCTGTGATGCAATCAAAATGCCAATTGTTCGCGGGGTGACTGCAAAACCTTTGACAACAAAATCTCTGACTCGGTTTCCCCATTTCTCATACAACGAAGTAAGCGTAGTAAAAAATAACCACATGGCAAAAATAAGACACAATTTGTTAACAATGATTCATTTTAACTCGACGAATTCTTACAAAACTGAGTGGTTGGATCTGTTATTGGTACGGAATATTGACGGCAATCAGCTATATTTAGTTATCGTAACTGCTTCTGTTATAAGCATTTCAGAGGCAATGCAATCACACAAATCACACCATAATTAAACGGGATACCAACCCTATGCGTTGTATTAAAATTCTTGCTCTGGCAACCGCTCTCCTGTCCACTTTTGCCTCAGCACACAACATTTCCAATGGCTCCCCGCTCCCACAAACCTCCGTTGAAAAATACGGTGAGCTGACGCTTAACGGTAACAAAGTAGGATACAAACCTTGGAACACAAGCGAATTGACAGGCAAAGTGCGAATCATTCAAGCAATCGCAGGCAGAAGCAGTGCCAAAGAAATGAATGCGCCTCTGGTTGATGCGATCACCGCCGCCAATTTTCCCGAAGATAAATACCAGACCACGACCATCATCAATCAAGATGATGCTATTTGGGGAACCGGTGGCTTCGTGAAATCGTCTGCAGAAGACAGCAAAAAAGAATTCAGTTGGTCTTCAATTGTCCTTGATGCAAACGGCACAGTTTCAGATGCATGGCGTCTTCAAGAGGAAAGTTCTGCCATTATCCTGCTAGACACAGACGGCGTTGTACGCTTTGTGAAAGAAGGGCCACTTAATGAACAAGAAGTCACTCAGGTCATTGATTTGGTCAATAAATCAATGAAGTGATTTCAGTCACTCATTTAAGTGAAAAACCCGCTAAATGCGGGTTTTTTAATGTTTTGGGATGATCAGCCGATAAACTGGGATAGGTAGAGCAAAGTACCGATATACAAGGCGACCAGCAGGGCATTAACAGAGTTTACTCTGAATTTTTTCATTGTAATCATCCTCCCTCGTCGTCAATCTCTTGCCAAATGTTAACAAATTTAAATTAATTTTAACATAGTTGATTGAGTGAGAATGCGGAATACCCTTGATGGAATATTCGCTTAATCAGATAGATAGGGATCGCATATGGTGGATGCAAACAAACCAGTTGTTGTCGACATCAAAGAAGCCTCATCAGAAAGGCAGGCAAAAAAAAGTGCTGGCAGACAAGAAAGTCACCTCATTTCGAGCATGCAACGGCTCAAAGCAATTGCAGCGCATCACCATATTGATGCAAAGTTGCACAGTGTTGAGCATGACAACCTTACAGCCCGCGCGGGTTATCGTCAGCTTGAACTGAAGCAACGCCAACAAGCAAACCTTGAGCAAATCATCAAACTCGCGAACGATCTCTGTCGCGACGAAACCGCCGGCACACCGGATCCTGACTGGCTATATCGATTCTTCGAGATGGCGCAGAAGATCTACGGTGACAGCATGCAAAAGCTCTGGGCACAGATCCTAAAGACCGAAATTATCCGTCCCGGAAGCACATCACTCAAGTCTTTGGCCCTGCTTGAAGTCATGACCCAGCGCGAGGCTCAGTCATTACAGCGAGCGTGCGCACTCGCCTGCTCATTTGGCAGTGATAGTTCGCTAAAACTGATCACAGGGTTCCGTCAGCCTGAGCAGGGCGTAAAACGCTACTTCAAGCCCGATCAGGCGGAACGGTTGGCATTAGGAAAGTTTAAACTTCCCTATAACGATCTTATCTTATTGATGGATCTCGGATTGATTATCCGAACCGAGCTGGAATCTGGTGCGCTGGATCCGTCAGAAAACCTCCCTTTTAACGGGCAAGGTAAGACGTTTATGCTAACGCCATTTAGGAAAGGGACGCGGATTTACTATTACCGATTTAGCCCGACAGGCAATGAACTCGCAAAATTGATCAGTCAGAAAGCGCATCCAGACTACATGGATGCATTGATGGGTATGCTATCCCACGCGTTTAACGTTGTTGTCGAACTCGGATCAACCATCGACACAACAGCTTAACGCGCTAGGATAAC
Organism: Enterovibrio qingdaonensis; assembly: GCF_028683135.1. GTDB lineage: Bacteria > Pseudomonadota > Gammaproteobacteria > Enterobacterales > Vibrionaceae > Enterovibrio > Enterovibrio qingdaonensis. Next base: position 117,813 of record NZ_JAJUBB010000006.1, on the reverse strand, counting down.
AAAACTGGAAATGAGGGGATTAAGCAATAATCCCCGCTTTTTTAAGTGCTTGAAGACATTGATCAACCAGAGCATCCACGGCGTACTTGTCAGTTTCCAACACAATCTCTGCAGACTCAGGTGCTTCATAGGCTGAACTTATCCCAGTGAACGCCTTGATTTCACCAGCTCGGGCTTTCTTATATAGTCCTTTAGGGTCACGCGATTCACACACGTTGAGCGGCGTATCGACGAAGACTTCAATAAACTCACCGTCAGGTAATAACTCTCTCACCAATTGGCGCTCTTCACGAAAAGGCGAAATAAAGGCAGACAGCACGATCAACCCTGCATCCGTCATAAGCTTCGCTACTTCACCCACTCGGCGAATATTTTCACGACGATCATGATCTGAGAAACCCAGATCGCGGCACAAACCGTGACGCACATTGTCACCGTCTAGCAAGTAGGTATGGTGCCCTAATTCCGCTAACCGGTTTTCCAACGCACCTGCGACGGTGGATTTGCCTGAACCCGACAAACCGGTAAACCAAAGCAGCGCGGGACGCTGCCCTTTTTGCTCAGAGCGATATGTCTTATCGACAGCATGCTTATGCCAAATTACATTTTCATCTTTTTGCGGCATATCAGCAGCACTCATAACTCAATCCTTGTTAATCAAAATGGAAAAAACACGGGAATTAACCCAATCACCAACGCGGAATACACGAGAGACAGCGGCAATCCGATACGCAAATAGTCTGTCAGTTGATAGTTACCCACACTGTAGACCAGAAGATTCGTTTGATAACCATACGGCGAAATAAAGCTCGCGCTAGCCCCAAACAACACTGCCATAATGAACGGCATAGGATCGACGCCATACCCCAACGCCAAGCTGTAGCCGATAGGAAACGACAATGCGGCAGCGGCATTATTGGTAACCAGTTCAGTCAAGATCAAGGTCAACAAATACGTCGCAATCAACGCGCCATAGACGCCCCAACCGTTGAACCATTCAATAAACAAGTCACCCATTTGTGCAGAGAGGCCGGAGTCGATCATTAATTGTGCGAGACTCAATGCACTGCCAACTATCACCACGATTTCAACCGGGAATCGACGTTTAAGCTCACCCAGATTTATTACGCCCGTCAGCAGCAGCACTGTCAGATACGCGGCCAATCCATTGAGAAGTGGCATCCATTCCATCAGCGCCGCACCAATGATGGTGGCAAACCCAGCAAGCACCCAAGTACTCAATGTGCTGTCCAATCGAACGCTAGAATCTAGGCCCGTCACCAAGACAAATTCGCGCGACATACGCTGCTGTTCTTTTGCGAACCCTTTGCCAGGCACGATGACCAGAGTGTCTCCTGCCAACAGAGGAATGTTGCCTAATCCGCCTTCCAGCTTCTCATGTCCGCGGCGAATGGCAACCACTACGGCGTCAAAGTTTTCACGAAACTTGGCTTCTTTGAGGGTTTTTCCCAATATAGATGCACTATGGCTCACCACCACTTCAAGCAGGTTTTGCCCATTGATATGGTGCTGTCCAAACAGTGCTAAGCCTTCAATTTCCTGCAAGGTTGCTACGCTTTCAACATCGCCACAAAATTGCAGTTTATCTCCTTCCCGCAAAACAGTGTCGGGACACACAGGTGCGATCACTTCGCCATCACGCACGACTTCTGCTAAATACAAACGTCGTAATGCACGCAAACCATTCTCTGATACGGAATTCCCTGCCAGTGGCGATCCTCGTGTGATCGCCGCTTCCAGCACATACGGCAAATCATCTTCATTGTGATCATCATAATCCGGCAGAAGGTAGCAAAACGGGATCAACACCAGCAAGCCGCCCGCCAATACCGCAAGCCCTATTACCGATGGGGCAAAGAAATCGAGGGCGGGCAAGCCCGAGCTTTCAACAAAGCTGTTGATGATGAGATTGGTTGAGGTACCAATAAGCGTTAAGGTGCCCCCCAAGATGGCCGCGTAAGACAGGGGGATAAGCAACCTTGAAGGGGCATGGCGACGATTTCGTTTAATCGCACCAATCAAAGACACGACGACAGCCGTGTTATTGGTGAACGAGCTTAAAAACGCCGTGGATAATCCAAGTTTGGCGACAACCGTGCCAAGCTTTCCACTGGAAAGCTGTCCACTGACCCAGCTTACCAGTCTGGTTTTCTCCAGTGCGGCTGACGCAAGGATCAACAGCACCAGAGTTAGCAAGGAACTATTGGTAAAGTTCCCTGCCATTGCTTCCACGCTGATCAATCCAGATTGAAAGGCGATAAACGCCGAGGCTGCAAACAAGATCGCAGGTTTGATCTTGGTGAACACCAAGCCTGCGACTATCGCTAACAGCAACCCCAATACCAGTGATTGATCCCACGTCATCTGCGTTACCCCAGCAACTTGCTGATATCGCGTGCATTCCAATGCGGGAAGTGCTTACGAACCAGCGCATTGAGTTCTACTTCAAACGCTGAAATGTCCACGCCGTTTGTGGTCGCACTCGCATCGTCAAGCAGCTCATTGATCATGCCAGCACCGACAGTCACGTTTGTCAGTCGATCAATCACAATAAAGCCACCGGTGTCTGCACAATCTTGGTAAAGATCCAGTGACACCGACTCTGTCAGTTCAACTTCACATTCGGCAATACCATTTAGCGGCAAGCTATCAGTATCAAAGGTTTCCAGCGAGTTAATGTCCACTTGGTGACGAATTTTACTCACCGAGCCAACCGTTTTCTTACCCGCCACTTTGATGTCGTACTGACGGCCTATTTCAAGCGGCGATTCATCCATCCAAACAATACTGGCGGCCAGCTTGCTCGTTGCTTTTTGCTCTTCAGAGACAGGAACAATCAGATCACCACGGCTGCAATCAATTTCGTCCATTAGGGTTAGCGTCACAGCTTGGCCTGCGTGGGCAAACTCAAGGTCGCCATCAAACGTGACAATACGTTCAACCGTTGATGTTTTGCCCGATGGCAACACTTTCACTTCATCGCCAGGGCGCACGGAACCACTCGCAATGGTCCCAGAAAAACCACGAAAATCGAGATTTGGACGATTAACGTATTGCACAGGAAGACGGAAAGCACCTTTATCTTTGTCGCTGCTTACGTCTACGGTTTCCAGCATGGTTAACAAGGTTTCACCGTCATACCATGGGGATTTTGCGCTACGTTCAACCACGTTATCGCCTTCGAGAGCCGACAACGGAACAAGCTGAATATTAATATTGCTGTTCAGCTTTTTAGCAAACTCCAAGTACTCCGCTTTGATTTCTTCAAAGCGTGATTCCTCAAAGCCCACCAAATCCATCTTGTTCACAGCAACGATAAACTGACGGATACCTAGCTGGCTCGCGATGTACGAGTGACGACGGGTTTGATCCAATACGCCTTTGCGCGCATCTATCAAGATCACCGCCAAATCACAGGTCGATGCGCCTGTCGCCATGTTACGGGTGTATTGCTCGTGTCCCGGGGTATCCGCAATGATGAATTTACGTGGACGCGTTGAGAAATAGCGGTATGCCACGTCGATCGTGATCCCTTGCTCACGCTCTGCTTGCAAGCCGTCAACCAGCAGTGCCAGATCCGGCTTTTCACCCGTGGTACCTACTTTTTGGCTGTCTGAATGGATCGCGGCCAATTGATCTTCATAAATCTGGTGAGAATCATGCAGAAGACGGCCGATAAGCGTGCTCTTACCGTCATCTACAGAACCACAGGTCAGAAATCGTAGCAGGGATTTGTTCTGGTGTTGCTCCAGATAGGCCTCAATACCCAGCTCGGCCACTTGTTGTTCAATTACGCTGTTCATGCTTAATCCCTTAGAAGTATCCCTGACGTTTCTTCAATTCCATCGATCCCGACTGATCGTGGTCAATCGCTCGCCCTTGGCGTTCACTTGAGGTGGCTACCAGCATTTCTTCAATGATGCCCGGCAACGTATTCGCTTCAGACTCAACCGCGCCGGTCAGAGGGTAACAACCCAAGGTTCTAAAACGCACACTCTTGTATTCCACTTTCTCACCGTCACGTAACTCCATGCGATCGTCATCGACCATGATCAACATGCCGTCACGATTCACGACAGGACGAACTTCGGACAAATACAGCGGCACAATATCGATGCCTTCAAGGTAGATGTATTGCCAGATATCGAGTTCAGTCCAGTTCGACAGTGGGAATACACGGATGCTTTCCCCTTTGTTCACTTGGCCGTTATAGGTATGCCAAAGCTCTGGACGCTGATTTTTCGGGTCCCAGCGGTGGTTCTTGTCGCGGAAGCTATAAACACGTTCTTTGGCACGGCTCTTTTCTTCGTCACGACGCGCACCACCAAAGGCAGCATCAAAACCATATTTATCTAAGGCTTGTTTCAGGCCTTGGGTTTTCATGATGTCCGTGTGTTTTGATGAGCCATGTACAAATGGGCTACACCCCATGGCGATGCCTTCAGGGTTTTTATGTACCAGTAGTTCAAACCCATACTTCTCTGCGGCTTGGTCACGAAACTCAATCATTTCTTTGAATTTCCAATCCGTATCGACATGAAGAAGCGGGAAGGGAATTTTCCCCGGATAAAACGCTTTTCGCGCCAAATGAAGCATGACGGAACTGTCTTTACCGATGGAGTACATCATCACCGGGTTATCGAATTCTGCCGCCACTTCACGAATGATGTGGATACTTTCTGCCTCAAGTTGCTTGAGGTGGGTAAGAGTCTTGGCTTCCATTCTTCGTACTTTCCTTAGCCTAAATTAACCACGGTAGATGCATGAGCGTCACCTGCCGTATGGAATGATTGCTTTCCAAACCAGCTCAACTGGTCTGCGAGTTCAACGACTTCACCGACAACAATCAGTGCAGGCGAACCTACTCCCTCTGCCAATGATTCCAGTTCGCTTAATTGTCCTTTGTAGATTTTCTGATTTGCGCGGGTGCCATTTTCAATAATGGCAACAGGGGTATCCGGTGCGCGGCCATGTTGGATAAGTTGTTGTTGAATATGTCCGCTTTTCATCAGCCCCATGTAGATAACAAGTGTCTGACGGCCGCGTGCCAACGTCGCCCAGCGGAAACTGTCATCTTCTTTTTTCAAATGACCCGTAATGAACATCGCCGTTTGCGCGTAATCGCGATGGGTCAACGGGATACCTGCGTAGGCTGTCGCACCAGCAGCGGCAGTGATGCCCGGTACCACCTGAAAAGGCACACCGGCTTCTTGCAACACTTGCAACTCTTCGCCGCCGCGGCCAAACATAAACGGGTCACCGCCTTTCAAACGCACGACACGTTTCCCTTTTTGCGCATGCTTGACCAACATGGCGTTGGTTTCTTCTTGGGATACGCTGTGGTAACTCGCCCGCTTACCGACACAAATCAATTCTGCATCACGGCGACACAGCTCCATGATTTCATCCGAGACCAGATAGTCATAAAGCACCACGTCGGCTTGCTGCATCACTTGCAACGCACGCAGCGTTAACAGACCAGGATCGCCAGGGCCAGCACCAATCAGTGCGACTTCGCCTTGCAACGAAACACCCGTTGTCAGGGTTTCAAGTTCTGCCTTCGCGCCTTTTTCATCGCCAGCAGCAACCAAGGAGGCGAAACGACCATCAAAGGCCATCTCCCAGAATTTACGACGCCCAGTCAGTGTTTTTACTTTGGTTTTCAACGTGTCACGAAACTCACCCGCCAGCGTCGCCATGCGACCGATATGTGCAGGGATCAGCGTTTCGAGTTTTTCACGCAGTAATCTTGCAAGGACGGGGGATTTCCCCGCAGAAGAAATGGCAATCACAATGGGGCTGCGATCAACAATAGAGGGAACGATAAAACTGCATTTAGGTGTGTCATCGACAACATTCGCTAACACGTTGCGGGCGTTAGCCGCATTGGACACTAGCTCATTCACCAATGGGTTATCGGTGGCTGCAATGACCAAAAACACTCTGTCTAGGTGCTGTGGCGCAAACGCCTCTTGTATCCACACCAACTCACCACGCTCAGCAGCCGAAGCCACTTCATGATCTGCGTCGGGGGACACAACAGTAACCGCGGCACCGGCTTTAAGCAGCATGCGTATTTTGCGCCACGCGACTTCACCGCCGCCGACAACGAGACACGGTCGTCCATCCAGTTTTGCGAATATTGGCAAGTAATCCATAGTGAAACCTTTTCCGTCCTTTGAACGACACTATAGAGATTTCGCGATATTACTTGAAATTCTAAAATTTCATTTTTTATAACAGTTTGGTTATTAGCACTTCACACACACGCCTTCATTTCAGCCACAAAATACTATGCCTGTATGCTTTTTTAGTCACCTTGCTTTAATAAAAGGGCACCAAGGTAACGATGAAGATCACACAATCAGATGAAATGTAACCTTTTGCTGCTATGAGTATGCAAAATACGCATGTTTTCAGTCCTTGATCCTTTTGGAGACCTCCATGAAACCGACAGCTAAACCGCTTTCTATCGCCATTCTTGCGGGCATGATGACGATGGCAAGCCCAGCTATGGCAGAAACCATCAAACTGCGCATTATCGAAACCACCGATATTCATACCAACGTGATGGATTACGACTACTACAAGGACACACCAAGCGACAAAATTGGCTTGGTTCGTACAGCCACACTGGTCAAAGCTGCTCAGGAAGAAGCGGTAAACAGTGTCTTGGTCGACAACGGCGACCTGATCCAAGGCAGCCCAATGGGCGACTACATGGCCGCAAAAGGCATTGAGAAAGGCGAGATCCACCCTGTCTACAAGGCAATGAACCAGTTGGATTACGATGTGGGTAACATCGGTAACCACGAATTCAACTACGGGCTGGACTTCCTTGATACCACACTGGAAGGTGCTGAGTTCCCGTATATCTCAGCCAACGTTTACGATGCTAAAACTGGCAAGCCTTACTTCCAGCCTTACATCATCAAAGAACACACCATGACTGACACAGACGGCAAAGCGCATCTGGTAAAAGTCGGTTATATCGGGTTCGTCCCACCGCAAATCCTTGTATGGGATAAGAAAAACCTAGAAGGCAAAGTGATTGCCGAAGACATCAAAGCCAGTGCCGAGAAATGGGTACCGGAAATGAAGGCAAAAGGTGCTGACGTTATCGTAGCTATCCCGCATTCAGGCTTGTCACAAGATGAATACAAAGCGATGGCGGAAAACTCTGTTTACTACTTAGCAGATGTTGACGGTATCGACGCGATTGCCTTTGGTCATTCTCATGCGGTTTTCCCAGGCAAAGGGTTTGATAACATCCAAGGCGTCGACAATAAAAAAGGCACCATCAAAGACGTCGCCGCTGTGATGCCGGGTCGTTGGGGCAGCCATGTCGGTATCATGGATCTGCAACTGGATAAGCAAGGTGACAGCTGGGTAGTTACTCCTGTTCAAAGTGAATCCCGCCCTATTTTTGACGGCAAATCACTGGCCGATGCAGATCCTGCGATGCGCAAAGCCTTGGAGCACGACCACACGGCAACACGTGAATTTGTGAATCAGCCTATCGGTAAAGCCAATGACGTGATGTACAGCTTCTTGTCGCTGGTACAGGACGATCCGACCGTACAGATCGTTAACTCGGCGCAGAAAGATTACGTGGAACGCTTCATACAAGGCGATCCGGATCTGGCAGGGATCCCTGTATTGTCCGCTGCAGCACCGTTTAAAGCGGGCGGCCGTAAAGACGACCCATCTAACTTCACCGAAGTAGAATCTGGCGAGCTGACGTTCCGAAATGCCGCGGATTTGTACCTGTATCCAAACACGCTGGTAACGGTCAAAGTCACAGGTAAAGAAGTCAAAGAATGGTTGGAATGTACCGCAGGTCAATTTAATCAAATCGACCCGAACTCATCAGCACAACAATCGCTGATCAACTGGGATGGTTTCCGCACCTACAACTTCGACGTGATCGACGGTGTGAACTATCAGATCGATATCACCCAACCCGCTCGCTACGACGGCGAATGTAACCTAATCAACCCAGGTTCTGAGCGCATCAAACAGCTGACCTTCAATGGTAAGCCAGTAGACCCTGCACAGCCGTTCTTGGTGGCAGCGAACAACTACCGTGCGTACTTGGGTAAATTCCCGGGCACAGGCAACGACTTCATCGCATTTGCATCACCAGATGAAAACCGCACCGTGGTTGCTAACTACATCAGCAAAGTGACGGCAGAGAAAGGCGAAGTCACACCAACAGCTGATAACAATTGGTCGTTTGCTCCAATCGCGACAGACACAGATTTAAACATTGTGTTTGAAACATCACCAAGCGAGAAAGCAGCCCAATTTATTAAGGAAAAAGGCCAGTACCCAATGAAAAAAGTGGGCACAGATGATGTTGGCTTTGCGCTTTATAGCGTTGATTTGAAAAAATAATTAACGAAATGTTTCAATATTGAAAAATCTCGTTATGAGGACAAAAAAATCGCGGCCTAGGTCGCGATTTTTTTATATGTTGTCGGACGGCAGATATCGAAATGAGCTAAACCCAACTTAGCCCAAGATTATTTAAAACATTTGGAATAATAAAAATGCAATGGATAACCCTGACGTTTGGTCAGCTGTCGACCAAACAGCTATATGACCTGCTAAGGTTACGGACTGACGTTTTTGTCGTAGAGCAAAACTGCGCCTACCCAGAAATGGACGGTCACGACCTTCATCCAGAAACCCGCCACCTACTTGGCTATCGCGACGACAAAATGACGGCGTATGCGCGCATATTGCCAGCTGGATTGACCTACGATGAAATCAGTATCGGAAGAGTGGTTACCGCCAACACCGAACGAGGAAATGGTTGCGGCCACGATCTTGTTAGTCAGGCCTTGATCCAAGCAAATGACACCTGGCCTAAGGCAGCGATCACCATTGGCGCACAATACCATTTGCGCGAATTCTATCGTCGTCATGGTTTTGAAGAGATTTCAGAACAGTATTTGGAAGACGGTATTCCACATATCGACATGCGAAGAGTGGCGGCTTAACAGCCGCCTTTACCGCGTATTAGTTTCTGCGGGCGAAACTGCCGTCAGATAGACGGAAGAAAATGACCGATTTGTCTTTGCTAGCCTCAATCTGCAGCATATCGAGCTCGCCTTGCGTATTTCGTTTAAAGCGCAGCAACTGTCCTGGCTGAATGCGACTCAGCGGTTTGTCTGCGCCTTCAATCGCTGATATTGCGTACAAGTCAGGCAGTGGTAGTGATTGATTGCGGAAAATATTCGACAGCGTGTCACCGCGTTGCACTTCGTAATTGACCCAATCCGTATCTACTGTTTGGGTGGAGACAACAGGTTCCGCTTTATTGTCAAAGTCTTCATCGTCTACTTGCTGCGCCGATTGGGTATTTCCACTGAGATCCAACGGCAAAGAGACACGCTCGCCTTCCGCAACGACAACCTCTTTACTTTCATCACTGGACGGCCAAATTAACAACACAACCAATAACGCCGCTAATACCGAGACACCTATACGATGTGGTTTCGGTAACGCCTGCCAGTGCGGCTTCACTTTTTCGATAAGCGGTACGAGTTGAGCTCGTGCTTTTTCTAACGCGGCTTTGATTACCTCACCCATAGGCGGTGTGGTGGATGCACTTTTTTTCACGCGTTTTCCTTTCAGGGTCATAACCTCTCCCAATTTCCTCATCAGGATCCTGCTAGCAACTAAAACCGCGCATGCTAGCCGTGCTTTATCAGCAAATTGTCAGCAACCGCAATCTACTGGCTGACAATTGTACTTTCCTGTATTTCGTGCGCATATTCAATAACCAATCTGTAACCCGATTTGTCCCTGACTACCTGCACCTGTTATCCTTCCACACTTTAAACCCGCAAATAAAGAGAGACGACATGTCTGATGTAAAACTGGAGACCGTAGAGCAAAAAGCAAGCTACGGCATCGGCCTGCAAATGGGTCAGCAACTGGCTGGCAGCGGCTTGGAAGGTCTGAACGTTGATGCAATTGCGAAAGGTATCGCAACCGCTCTGGCGGGTAACATGCCTGAAATCGAAATTGACGAAATCAACAACGCACTGCGTGAACTGCACACGCAAGCTGAAGAAGTTCGTCAAGCTGCAGCGAAAGAAGCAGCAGCAGAAGGCGAAGCATTCCTGGCTGAAAACGCGCAGCGTGCAGAAGTAACCGTGACTGAATCAGGCCTTCAATACGAAGTACTGGTTGAAGGTAACGGCGAAATCCCAACGTCAGACAAGCAAGTACGTGTTCACTACCACGGCACCCTGACTGACGGCACTAAGTTCGACAGCTCTGTTGAGCGCGGTCAACCAGCTGAGTTCCCAGTAACTGGCGTAATCAAAGGTTGGGTTGAAGCACTGCAAATGATGCCTGTTGGTTCTAAGTGGAAACTGTACATCCCACAAGATCTGGCATACGGTGAGCGCGGTGCGGGTGCAGCAATCCCACCATTCGCTGCACTAGTATTCGAAGTTGAGCTACTGGATATCCTGTAAGCCAACTGGAAAAAGCCAGCATCATTGCTGGCTTTTTTATACCGGCTCACTTTACGAAGTTAAGTGTTAGCTGGCTTCTTGGTTCGGCTCATCGTCGGAAAGTTGCCCCTCCTGATGCTCTTCCTCCAACCACGGTAAATGGTGAGAGTACGAATCTGAGAGGAAATCAACAAACAACCTCACCTTCGCAGACAAGTTGCGATTAAATGGATACACCGCCCATACCGCGGAATCAGGCGCGTGATACTCTGTCAGCACTTCCACCAGCTCACCCGAAACGATCTTCTGATGTACATAGTAATCTGGCAATTGCGCTAGCCCTAAGCCACGCAGTGTTGCATCCAGTACCGCACTTCCACTGTTCCCATGCCAGCGGCCTTTAGGCTTAAACTGTATGCAAGACCCGTTTTCCGAAAACGTCCAATTGTCCACTAACCCAACCAAACAATTATGAGATTGCAAATCTTCTAATGTCTGAGGAATGCCATTTTCACGAAGGTAAGACGGTGACGCGCAGGTATACAGTTTTCGCGGGGCCAATTTTTTGGCCATAAGCGTACTGTCTTTGAGCTCCCCGGTACGGATCGCGAGATCATACCCGTCGTGAACAATATCAACGACATCATTGGTAAAGTGAAATTCAACGCTGAGTTTGGGATGCACTTTAATGAAGTCATTGGCCAGTGGCGCAATGAACTTCTCCCCAAAAATTGACGGCGCGGTGATTTTTAACGTCCCCACAGGTTCCGTCTGCATCTGGGTCACCAGTGCTTCGACTTCAGCAAACTTCTCGATCAAGTTGTTACAATGATCGAAATACATCTTGCCGACTTCCGTCAGCGTTATTTGTCGGGTTGTACGATAAAGGAGTCTTGTGCTCAATCGGCTCTCCAGCGCATCGATTCGACGGCTGACATGAGATGTAGAAACACCAAGCTTCCTTGCGGCGGCGGTAAAACTGCCACTGTTGACAACTTCAACAAATTCTTCAACACCACTCCAACGGTTCATCTTTGCTCCACTGAAAAGAAGTTTATTGATGGCTGCAACAATAAAATCCGCCCCATGACGGTCTGATTGTTATCCTAATGTTAATCCATAATGGATAACTCTCCGCCCTTCTCCTACCAAGGTAGGAGATTTATCGGAAGAAAGTAGTATGAAAGTCCGTAGTTTAATTAAGGCTTTATGTGTTAAGTGTGCGATTTTTCTTTATTTTTGCGCCACTAGCATCAATGCAGAGACAGTTCCTGAGCCAGACGGCTATCGCAATGCGCAGTATCGCGCACCGGTACCGGAGACGCTTCAAGGTGCTCAGGTGATAGAAACGCCTGAGGCTCTGAAACTCTTCATGGCTAATGCCAACGCCGTGCTCATTGACGTCTATCCGGCACCAAACCGTCCAGAAGGCTTATCCAAAGACACGCTGTGGATTGAGCCAAAACGCGACACCATTCCGTCATCCCTTTGGCTTGCCAATGTCGGGCATGGCATCGTGCCCGATTCATTGGTTTCACTACTGGCAGAGAATATTCCGCAACAGGGTCCCGTTGTGGTTTTCTGTGAACCAAGCTGCTGGCACTCATGGAACGCAGGGAAACGTGCGATTGAACTCGGAGCCAAAGACGTCTATTGGTATCGCGCAGGCGTTAAAGGCTGGCAGGAGGCGGGATATGAGCTAGAAACTCAGACCCCGGTAAGACCATGATGCTCCCTATTCGCCATACCCTAATGCTGTTAGGTACATTGATAAGCTTCACCACGTCAGCAGAGACTCCCAATCTCACCTTTAGTGAGGTTGCTCCCGGTGTTTACTGTCATCAAGGCGAAATTGCCGATCTCTTCACAACGCAAACCGATCCGGTGGCCAACATGACGTTTATTGTGGGCAATGACGCGGTCGCTGTGATTGATACAGGGGCGAGCCAACGTACAGGGGAAGCGTTACTAAAAGGGATCCGGCGCATCACTAAACTGCCTATTACCCATGTCATCACCACTCATGTACATCCCGATCATCACTTTGGGAATCAAGCTTTTATAGAAGAGGATCCCCAATTTGTCGCCCATACCCGTTACCCAGGGGATTTTGCAGCCAAGGTCGGGTACTACATGGAAAGGTTGAACAGCCCTTGGTTCACAGGAACAAAGCCCGTTGCCCCCACACAACTCGTCGAAACGGAAACTGTGATTGATCTCGGTGATCGTCCTTTGGTTTTAACGGCACATGATAGAGCCCACACCCGACACGATCTTACCGTGTTTGACGAAAAAACCGGCACGCTGATCACTGGTGACTTACTGTTTATCGACCACACACCAACGTTGGACGGCAGCTTGATTGGTTGGCTCAACGTCACCAAACAACTGGAAGCTATGCCTTATAAAAGGGTGATCCCCGGACACGGTGCCGTTCAAACCGGCCCAGACGCATTCAAAAAACAGACGCGCTATCTCTCTTCTTTGGCACAGGAGGTTCGTGCCGCCATTCAAAAAAACATTGATATCAACACCGCCAGCGAGACGGTATTAACGTCCCAATCGTCCGAATGGAAGTTGTTTGAGCTGTTCCATCCGCGCAATGTCATTCAGGCATATAAAGAGCTGGAGTGGGAGTAACGAAAGGAGAAACGTCATGAAATCCATTATCGTGATGCTGTCAGCACTATTGTTCATGCTGCCAGCCACATCACAAGCTCAAAGCAATTTGGAAAGTGCCAACTGGCCCTTGATAAGAGACAGCCTCTTCCCCAACGCCGGTCCGCTTATTGAAGATGATGTCGTCACGCTCATCTCACCCGTACGCGCCATTGATGCCGCGATCGTCCCTTTAGATATAAAGGTGAATGTTAAGCAGGATGACCCAAATCCCGTAGAAAAAATTTATCTCATCGTCGACAACAACCCCTCCCCGATTGTGGGCACATTCGACCTCAGTCCTAACAGTGGCATTGCGAATATCTCGACTCGGGTAAGGATTAACGCCTACAGCCCAGTAAGAGCGATCGCCAAAACTAAAGATGGAAAATTACATATTGCGAGTAATTTTGTAAAAGCGTCAGGCGGGTGCTCTGCCCCAGCGGGAGCTGACGATGTATTAGCGCGTCAGCGAATGGGTAAAATGAAACTCAAAGATCTTGGGGTCAACGACACACGACAACTACAACTGCTGATCAGTCATCCCAATTACAGCGGCTTACAAATTGATCAACTGACCCGTCACTGGATTCCCTCTGACTATGTCAGTGACGTGAACATCACGTTAGAAGGCGAACCTGTTATGCGCTTCAATGGCGGTATTTCCATTAGTGAAAACCCAACATTCACCTTCCATGTTGACAGTGAAAAGCAGGGAAAACTGAAAGCGGATGTAAAGGATTCAACAGGACGCGAATTTTCCAATGAATGGGACATTTGAATCACCACTGTATCCGTCTCAATAAAAAGGCATGTTGACCCGGGCTTTATATCCAACTGATTTCCTTGTAACAAAGTCCGGGGTCACACGCACTTTTTCATGTGAACCCCACATGCGAACACCCCAAACAAAATCAATTATATCAATGCAATAACTACCATTATTAATGGTGTGGACATTGTTGCCGCCGAACAAAAGTGTTGTGTCTTTTTCCCGCTCACACAAGCCGAAAAGCTGCCATAAACTCAAAACACCAACATTTTCTTAACACCGTTTGGCAACATGATGTAGCCGGACATGAAATGCTGGAATGAGTTGGCATACGGGTTCAATGCTAAATCGCGAAACCGCCTCGTTGTCCTTCGCCGGATACACCAAGGTGCCCTACGCTTTTTATAAATAGTCGGACATTACTGGTGAGAAGGGCGAAACCTAAACCTGCGGATTGCACCCCTTAATTGCGACATAAAGGCATCATATGCAAAGCAGATTTTTTGCATATGCCGTCATGGAGGAAGTAAACATGATAGTTGTAGAAAAGTTGCGGAGCTCTTTATTAGCCGTCGCAACGGTTTCCCTTGCCATGCTGTCTCCGACAGTTGCTCAGGCAAATGATGAGTTGCTCGAGCTACAAAAAGATCCTAATCAATGGGTAATGTGGGGTGGTAACTACGACGGTACCCGTTACAGCCCACTTGACCAAATCAATGCTAAAAATGCCAAAGACCTTCAGGTTGCTTGGACATTTTCAACGGGCGTTTTGCGCGGTCATGAAGGTGGTCCATTGGTACTGGGCGATACCATGTATGTCCACACACCATTTCCAAACAAGGTCTTTGCCATTGACTTAAATAACCAAACATTGCTTTGGGAGTATGAACCGAAGCAAGACTCTTCCGTCATTGCCGTGATGTGTTGTGACACCGTTAACCGTGGTCTTGCCTATGCGGATGGGAAAATTTTCCTTCAACAAGCAGATACCACACTCGTCGCGCTAGATCAGAAAACCGGTAAAGTGGTTTGGAAAGTGATCAACGGCGATCCCAAAGTCGGTGCCACCAATACCAACGCACCTCTTGTCGTAAAAGACAAAATTATCACTGGTATCAGTGGTGGTGAGTTTGGTGTTCGTGGTTATGTCACGGCCTATAACATCAAAGACGGCAGCGTCGCTTGGCGTGCGTACAGCACTGGGCCGGATGACGAAATGTTAGTTGACCCAGAAAAAACGACCGCAATGCTCAAACCTATCGGTAAAAGCTCCAGCTTGGACTCATGGGAAGGCGACCAATGGAAAATTGGTGGCGGTACAACCTGGGGCTGGTTCACTTATGACCCTGATCTGAATCTTGTTTACTACGGAACAGGTAACCCAAGTACGTGGAACCCATCGCAACGTCCGGGTGACAACAAGTACTCCATGACCATCATGGCGCGCGATGCGGATACAGGCATGGCGAAGTGGCTATATCAAATGACGCCGCACGATGAGTGGGATTATGACGGCATCAACGAGATGATTCTTGTCGATAAGAAGTTCAACGGTAAAGACAGAAAATTGCTGGTGCACTTCGACCGTAACGGCTTTGGATATACCTTGGATCGTGTAACGGGTGAACTGCTGGTCGCTGAGAAATTCGACCCTGCCGTTAACTGGGCAACGCATGTCGACATGGAAACCGGTGTTCCACAAGTCGTGGCGAAGTACTCAACTGCGCAAAACGGTGAAGATGTCGACACCAAAGGAATTTGTCCAGCAGCACTGGGTTCAAAAGACCAACAACCTGCAACATACAGCCCTCGTACAGGCCTGTTCTACGTACCTACCAACCACGTGTGCATGAACTATGAACCTTTTGAAGTTTCCTACACGGCGGGTCAGCCTTATGTAGGGGCGACACTATCTATGTTCCCTGCACCAGGTAGCCACGGTGGCTTAGGTAACTTTATCGCGTGGGATGCGGAAAAAGGCGAGATCGTCTGGTCATTGCCTGAGCCATTCTCAGTATGGAGTGGCGCATTGGCAACGGGCGGTGGCGTGGTGTTCTACGGCACACTCGAAGGTTACCTCAAAGCCGTCGATGAGAAGACAGGTAAAGAGCTTTACCGCTTCAAAACACCATCTGGCATCATCGGCAACGTGAATACCTATATGCATGACGGCAAGCAATATGTTGCTGTGCTTTCAGGTATTGGTGGCTGGGCTGGTATTGGTATGGCAGCCGGACTTGAAGGTGACACCGACGGCCTAGGTGCGGTAGGTGCGTATCGTAAACTCTCAGATTACACCCAACTAGGTGGCGTTCTGACCGTATTTGCACTACCCAATTAATATAAGAATCAATAAGCCCACAGCGTTCTGACGCAGCCTGGGCATGAGGAAGGGGGAGTTTATTCCCCCTTTTTCTTAAATCTGAATCAATGCATCAGGTTGAATTTGCGCCACGCCTTCTACACTCAAATTGGAAAAGAAAAAGGATTTCATATGTATAAACGTATCTTTCTATCATTCTGTTTATTTTGGGGATTGATTGGTCAAAGCATTGCAGAAGAAGAACATGAAATACGTGCTGTCGGCGTGAAGTTCGATCCCATGTTTGTTGTCATTGAGCCTGGAGATCGCGTGAGTTGGACCAACATGCCTGCTCACTTGATTGAAACCATCGATGTCATGGTGCCGGAAGGTACAGAGAAAATAAAAACCGAACTCGGTGTTGATGTCAGTTTTATTTTCGACAATGAAGGGGTTTACGTCTACAAATGCACACCACATTGGGGGGCACGAATGGGCGGTATTTTGCTGGTTGGTAACCCCGATGACATTGGCGGAATCATAGACGCCTACTTCGAAGAAATTCAAAAAGACAAATCCCTACTGCCCGCCAAGGGCTTGCTGAAAAAATTCCGAAAACACTTACAAAAAGAAGGTTTGCTATAACCTTGTAGGAGGCAACTTATGGTCAAAGTCGTCAAAATAAGTTCGCTTTTCATTTTACTGGCTGGGGTGCTTGCCGCCCCTGTCAGTGCCAACGATTTCCCTACCGTTGAAAGAGTGAAATTCGTCCAAGAATGCATGGCCCTCAAAGGCGGCCCAAACTACGTCAATATGTACGGATGCAGTTGCGTCATTGACAAAATCGCCAGTGAGATGACCTTTGATGAGTACACTTATGCCGATGCATTTGTTCGTTTAAAGAATATGCGTGGCGAGCGGGGAGGCTATTTCCGCTCATCAAAAGACAGCAGAACGGCAAGAAAGGGCTACCTCACCATCAAAGAGGATGCGGAACATCAGTGCTTTGTAGATCAACAAATCACACGAGCCCAGTAGGTAGGAGGCGAACATGACATACTTTTTGAATCGACTCCTTATCGCGGTATTTGTACTTCTATTTGGTGTCACTGCGCACGCGGCGCAGGCGACCTTCCCCTCGCCACTGCCCGATAAGCTTCGGGTCTGTGCCGACCCCAATAATTTGCCCTACTCCAATCGAAACCAACAAGGCTTTGAAAACAAAATCGCAGAGCAACTGGGGGATTATTTTGGGCTGGACGTAGAATATGTCTGGTTCCCACAGCGCATGGGATTTATACGCAATACCCTCAAAAATTGGTCTGATGAAACTGGCCGTTTTGCTTGCGACTTAGTCATTGGTGTCCCCGCCCAATTTGACATCGCCGCCACTACCAAACCTTACTATCGCTCTGCCTACTCGTTGTTGCTACGCAAAGAAGGCGCGTTAGCGGATGTTAAAACGCAACAAGATCTCGCCAACCTCCCTGACGAGATTAAACACACTCTGAAAGTGGCTGCTTTCACGCCCTCTCCTGCCGTTTCTTGGCTGAGAGACAATGGGTTCAAAGACAACACCTCTTTTTTCCGTATCATGAACGGCGACCCAGAAGACTATCCTGGCAAGATGGTAAAACGCGTTTCAGACGGTGAGTTTGATGTGTTGCTGATCTGGGGGCCTATTGCTGGCTATTTTGCTAAACCTCAACCCAATTTAACCGTTATTCCTATGACATCTGAAGGCAGCAAGGTGTTTGATTTCGCGATGTCTATGGGCGTGCGCTATGGCGAGCGACCATGGAAAAAAACGGTAGAAATGGCCATAGATGCAAATGCTCCCGAAATCGCAATGATCCTCGAAGATTACGGTATCCCCGTGGTTGAAGCGTCGTCTAAACCTCGCAAATATGACGATGATGACTAGCATAAAAACGGCACCGGAAGGTGCCGTTTAACCCAGGAGGTAGAGATGTTGAAGCGTTATCAACGTCACTGTTTGTTCGCGTTCCTTTTGCTGTCATTTCAGGCCACGGCAGAGGTTCCTAGTCGTATCACGGTGCTTGACTTCGAACTAAATGACCTTACATATACAGAAAATAATGAGGCCGAAATCAAACGAACAGCATCCCTCGCGCCTTTGCTTAGGGACGCCTTGTCAACGTCATTCACCATCGTTCCTGTCTCTCACTCTGCCTATCAAAGGGCTAATCAAGGGTTTGGCTATCTGATTCAACATCCCACAGCCGCCGCAGATCTCGGTCGCGCAAATCAGGCGGATTGGGTTGTAGTGACGCGACTACACAAACCTAGCTTTCTCTTTGCATATCTGATTGCCCATGTTGTTCATGTCCCTTCTGCGACAGCTCTGCCCAAGCGTATCGTCGAAATTAAAGGTCAGCAGGCCAAATTGAACCAACGAGGCATCAACAAACTCGCCGAGCAAATTACTCGGCAAACCTCGGCGTTTAAACAATAAATGGTGTTATCTCGCCAATGCAACTTGAGGAGCTGCCGGCCCAACGCCTAGACTGTTAGCTCAAGTTACTAAGCACGTCAGCCCTATGAAATACCTTCTTTCCGCGATTGCTGTGGTCTTTTTATTGTCTGCCTGCACACCTGAGGCGGGACGACACATGGCCGAAGATGAATGCTACAAAATCCGCAATACCAAAGAACGCCATCAATGTTTTGAAGAGGTTGATAGAACATATCACGGCTATTGACTGAATTTTGGGAATAAAAAAAGTGACGTTTTGAACGTCACTTTTTATTCCCAAATGGCGATTAAATCCCTTCGCCATCACCGCTTACGTCATCTTCATGCAGGCCACATTCTCGCTTAAGGCCGAAGAAACGCGTTTCTTCTTCACTCATGCCTTCTTCAAGTTTGCGCGTGGTGTGCACGTCGCCGACTGACACATAGCCTTGGTCCCACAACGGATGGTACGGAAGGTCATTGTCTTTCAAGTAGTAGTGAACGTCTTTGTTGGTCCAATCAATAACAGGCAAGAACTTAAACACACCATTTTGAATACCCAAAATTGGCAGCGTCTGGCGCGAGCTAGATTGATCACGACGAAGCCCTGAGAACCAAGTACCGACATTCAGTTCGTCCAATGCACGACGCATAGGCTCCACTTTATTTAGTCGGTTGTATCGCTCAATGCCTTCCACGCCTTGCTCCCACAACTTTCCGTATTGCGCTTCCTGCCACGCCGAGCTCTGCGCGGCGCGATAGACGCGTAAATCTAAAGACAGCTTGTCGGTTAATTCATCGATAAACTGATACGTTTCGGGGAACAGATAACCCGTGTCCGTCAGGATCACAGGGGTATCGGGTTTTTCTTGTGTGACCAGATGCAGCATTACTGCAGCTTGAATCCCAAAGCTTGAAGACAGGGCGAATTCACCCTGAATATTTTCCAACGCCCAGCGAACCCGCTCCTGCGCTGACATGCTTTCGAGCTCAGCATTAATGGGTGCCAGTTCTATGACTTGCCCAGCCTTGGTGCGGCCAAGCAGATCGGACAGTTGAAATTTAGGCATAGAAATCCCTCTTAGAGACTTTCACTTCCGCAATAATTCCAGCGCGGATAACAAAATCACCGAAGCCTTCACCATCGTTGCGCTCGCTTGCCCAACGACCAACCAATGCGTCGATCTCTTCTAGGATCTGAGCGTCAGTGATGTTCTCTTTGTACATTTTGGGTACGCGTGTACCTTCACGATTACCGCCAAGGTGCAGGTTATAGCGTCCCGGTGCCTTACCGACCAAACCAATTTCTGCCAACATGGCTCGACCACAACCGTTAGGACAACCCGTTACACGCAAAATGATGTGATCATCTTCCAAGCCGTGTTTTTCTAAAATCTCTTCCACGTCCGTCACAAACTGTGGCAAGAAGCGCTCAGCTTCCGCCATCGCAAGCGGACACGTTGGGAAGGCCACACACGCCATAGAGTTTTTACGCTGCTCACTCACACCATCATCAATAAGGCCGTGTTCGCGTGCAATTTTCTCTATTTTGGCTTTGTTCGACTTAGACACACCCGCCACAATCAGGTTTTGGTTTGCCGTCATACGGAAATCGCCTTTGTGGATCTTCGCAATCTCGGCCACACCGGTTTTCAGTGGCTTACCCGGATAGTCCAACAAACGACCGTTTTCAATAAACAATGCCAAGTGGTGCTTTCCGTCTATGCCTTCCACCCAACCGATGCGATCGCCACGGTCGGTGAATTCATAAGGACGGCTTGCTTCAAACTTGATGCCAGCACGTTTTTCCACTTCCGCTTTGAACACATCTGTACCGACGCGATCCAGTGTGTACTTGGTTTTGGCATTTTTACGGTTTGAACGGTTACCCCAATCACGCTGTGTAGTCACAACTGCGGCAGCCACATCGAGCGTTTTCGCCAGCGGGATAAAGCCTAGATCGTCAGCGCGACGCGGATAGGTGTTGGTATCACCGTGAGTCATGGCTAGGCCACCGCCCACCAACACGTTAAAGCCAACCAATTTGCCGTTGTCTGCTATAGCCACGAAGTTCAGGTCATTCGCGTGAACGTCTACATCATTTTGCGGCGGGATCACCACCGTGGTTTTAAATTTACGTGGCAGATAGTTAGAACCCAGAATAGGCTCCTCGTCCTGATGCCCTTCTACCTTTTCACCATCCAGCCAAATCTCTGCATAGGCACGCGTTTTTGGCAGCAAGTGCTCACTGATTTTGGTTGCCCATTCATAGGCTTCCTGATGCAGCTCTGACTCTACCGGATTCGTGGTACACAACACGTTACGGTTTACGTCACCTGCAGTGGCAATTGAATCAATGCCAATCTTATTCAGAGTTTGGTGCATCAGTTTGATGTTTGGTTTCAGTACGCCGTGGAACTGGAACGTCTGGCGCGTCGTCAGACGGATACTGCCGTACATGGTGTGCTCTGTTGCAAACTCATCAATCGCCAGCCATTGCTTCGGCGTGATAATGCCACCCGGCATACGCGCACGCAGCATGACGTTATGTAGCGGCTCGAGTTTTTGCTTTTGACGCTCGGCACGAATGTCGCGATCGTCTTGCTGATACATGCCATGGAAACGGATCAGCTGAAAGTTGTCAGCGGTAAAACCACCCGTTACCGGATCAGACAGATCTTGCTCTATGGTGCCACGAAGGAAATTACTTTCTCTTTTAAGGCGTTCATTGTCAGCCAAAGGCCCCAACTCTTCACCCAACACGACTTGCTTGTCACTCATTAATACACATCCTTTTGATAACGCTTAGCCTTACGCAGTTCGTTTAAGTAGTTTTCTGCGTCTTCTCGGCTCTTGCCACCGTGCTCTTGGGCAACGGTAATCAATGCTTCATGAACGTCCTTGGCCATGTAGGTCGCATCTCCACAGATATAGAAATACGCGCCATCTTGCAGCCACTGCCAAACCTCTTTGCCTTGCTCCACAATCTTATGCTGAACATACACTTTCTCAGCTTGATCACGGCTAAAAGCAAGGTCGATTTTGGTCAATAAACCGTCTTTTAGGAATTTTTGCCATTCAACTTGGTACAGGAAGTCTTGGGTAAAGGTACGGTCACCGAAGAACAACCAGTTTTTACCGTCCGCACCGCGTGCATCACGTTCTTGCATGAAAGCGCGGAATGGGGCAATGCCTGTACCCGGCCCCACCATGATCACTGGCGTATTGTTGTCTGCTGGCAGTTTAAAGTTGTTGTTGTGCTCAATGAACACTTTCACCGACGCCGCATCCTCTGCGCGCTGGGAAAGGAAGCTCGACGCGCCCCCAAGTCGGGTGTTTTCACCGTGTTGGAATTCCACCAACCCGACAGTCAAGTGCACTTCTTCACCCACTTCTTCTTGGCTCGATGCAATCGAGTACAAGCGCGGCGTCAACTTACGAAGCAGACCAGCAAGTTGCTCTGCGGTCAGCTTGGTTTTCTTCTCGCTAAGCACATCTACTACTTGGGTGTTGTTGGCGTACTGGCGTAATTTATCTTTATCTTCAGCCAGCTTTTGCAGCTTCTTACTGCCTGACAGTTCTGCAATCGCAGCAACCTGTTGTGGGTTGGATGCTGTGATTTCAAACTTCTCGATTAGAGCCTGACGCAAAGATATCGACTCACCGGCAACCTCAACACTTTCGTCACCGGTCAGGCCAACCTTCGCCAGAATTTCATCAGCAAGCTCAGGGCTGTTGGTATAGTAAACACCCAGCGCATCCCCCGGTTGGTACGTCAGGCCAGATTCACCTAAATCGATTTCGATATGGCGAACATCTTTACCCGAATCGCGTCCCGTGATTTTCTGGTTTGCAACCAACTCCGCCGCATACGGATTTTGCTTGCTGTATGCCGAGGCTGCCCCCGCTGACGTTGCGGCGTGCAAAGGAACAACCACTTCGTCAGCTTCACCGACGAGGGTATCCTTTACCTTGCCCAGCACATCCGCGCTCCAGCTTTCTGCTTCCGCGTCATAATCCACGTCACAATCAACACGTGGAAGTATCGCCTTCGCGCCTTGCTTAGACAGGAAAGCATCAAAATCTTTACCGGTTTGGCAGAAAAACTCGTAGCTTGAATCACCCAAACCAATGACTGCATATTGCAGCTTGTCGAGTTTTGGTGCTTTTTTCGATTGCAGGAATTCATGCAAAGAAATGGCATTATCAGGCGGCTCACCCTCACCGTTGGTCGACGCCACGATAATAAGATGCGTTTCTTTCGCCAGATCACGCGGTTTGTAATCATCTGCCGAGTACAAAGAAACCGCTACGCCGTCTGCCTTCGCTTTGGCTTCCAATGCTTCGGCAACACCTTTCGCATTGCCCGTTTGCGAGGCATAGATGATCGTCAGCTTACCCGCTGGCTTAGCGGCAGTAGCGACGGCTTGAGCCAAAGGTTGTGGGTTGCTGCCAGCAGTTGCTGGGGTTTGGCTTAATCCCCAAAAATAACCGCTGATCCACGCCAGCTGTTGTGGCGACAACTCTGCCACTGCTTGCTGCAACTGACCGATTTGCTGGTCGTTGAGCGGACTTGCCAACGCAGATAGTTCCTTGAGTAACATGTCACGACATTCCTTTATTATTGCGTGAGCATAGATTAGCCACTCAGCGTAATAACTAAAAATAATAGAAACGCATGTTTTATAACCTTGGGTTAGAACAACCTGGGAGAAAGAAGCAAGGATGGGATAAGTGTTAGAAATCTCGTGAGTGAAAGGCGTATGGGCATTCTACAACGCCCAAAGACGTCGTCAGGGAAAAGACTATTGCAAGGAGGAAACAGTCAGGCGTCGACGATCCGCACCTGATGAAAACCAATGTCGAGTGCATTTTCGGTGGCCATATCGACATCGCCAAAACATTGTTCGACACCGTTTCCATCGGTTAACGGCACCAAACCACCGCGTGCATGGCGAAACTCGACAATCCACCCGTCGCTTGATAGCGATGGCTCTACAACCGCTTCAACCAGCATTTGCTGAGTGTAAAGCGAGCGCAGTTCATTCTTTGTCATTGCTTAATTCCAGTCCGTAAAAACAGAGAGTTACTCGAAGTAACCTTAATAATTGTTTGGATTAAGCTTAGACGCAGAGCCTGCAATACGCCATTTCGTATCTTATCGATTGTGAGACGCGCCCGAGGCGGCTTTGGGCACTTCATTATCGTGGTGATCACCACTGAGAAGGTGAATTAATGTCATTTTTAGGCGCATTGGAGAAACCGGTTTATGGAGCACCATATAGCCGAGTTCTCTCGCCTGATATTGCAACTCCTCACTGCGATTTGCTGTCACTATGACGGTGGGGACATGCTGCATTCGTTGCGCATTTAGCATTTGGGCGAGGGCAAGCCCTGTCAATTCAGTATCGAGATGATAATCAACAATAAGCAGCTCCACCGGATCTTTAATGGTATCTCGGCCAATTTGCAGTTCTTGCAGCGATGCCGCTGCGGTGACATCACAGCCCCAACGTTTTAAAAGCTCCTCCATCGCATGACAGATATTATGATCGTTATCGACGACCCAAATTCGTGCGCCCTGCAATACCACACCACCATCAGAAACTAACGCCTCCACACTGGGTGTGGCCACCGTTTCACGGTTGCCATAGGGAACGAGAACAGAAAACCTCGACCCTTTATCAGGCTCTGAATCAACCCAAACAGCATGCCCAAGGACGGTAGCAATTTTATCAACAATTGCTAGCCCTAAACCTAATTGCGTATGGTGATGATCATGCTCGTTGGTCAACCGCTTAAACTCTTGGAAGATTTCTTTTTTCTTGTCTTCTGGGATCCCCACTCCCGTATCCAACACTTCGATGCGCACACCATCAGTGCATCGACGGCAACCCAACAGGATTTTGCCAGAATGGGTATAGCGCAGTGCATTGGTCATTAAATTGCGAATAACGCGCGCCAACAGTTGAGAGTCGGTATACACGTACGCCGAACTTTCTACATAACGCACATCGACACGGCTTCCTTCCGCGGCGTGGATAAAATCATCGGCAATGTTGTCGAGCAACTCTCTGATCGGAAAAGACTGCTTGTCGGCTCTGACGACACCCGCATCCAACTTGGAGATTTCAACCAAGGTGGTGATCAACGACTCGACGTCCTCCAAGGAATGGGAAAGCGACGTAACCAGTTTTCTTGCAGACGGAGACATCCGATGGCTCAGCAACGAGCCAAGATATAGCTGAGCAGCGTTAAGTGGCTGCAGAAGGTCGTGGCTTATTGTCGCCAAAAACTTGGTTTTCGACAGGTTTGCACGCTCTGCCTCTTGCTTGGTTTCGAGTAACCTTTCTTGAATTATTCGCCGCTCTTCAACCTCGTCTTGGAGCTGGTCATTTAGCTCTTGAAGTTGGGCCGTACGCTCTTGTACACGCAATTCCAATGTTTGGTAGGCGCGCTCCAGTTCATCAGCATTTTGTCGACGTTCTGTAATGTCCCAATTAAGGACAAACAAGCCGGAAATCTTGCCCGACGGCGACTGGTTAGGAACATAGCTCTTCACCACATATCTCGGTCGCCCACTCGCATCAATTTCATCAATCTCAAAGACTACAGACTCACCCGACAGTGCCCTATCCACATACGGCTTCAAGGCAGCGAATTTTGACTCACTGCGAGAAAAAGAGATGTGTTTACCAACCAACTCCCCACGGGGAAAGCCGTACCATTGGTCATAAGCGCGGTTGGTAAATTGATAGCGAAGATCATCGCCAACATACGCAATCAACGCCGGGACATTATCGGTAATGAGTCGAAGCCATTGTTCCGTTTCACGAAGCTCTTTGGCATCCAGATAACGCTGTGTGATATCCGTGTATGTATTAACGTAATCCGCATCGTCCATCGCATGGCTGCGCACTTCAATCACACGTCCATCCGGCAGGGTTTGAACACGAACGCCTTCTGGGGGGAAAGTACCGCCTCGCCCAATACGCCATAAGGTCACGGGCGATTTAGCCATAAGTGCCTCAATGTTCGCACCGCTCATCTGCGCTTGCGAAAAACCAGAGATGGCGAGAAAGCGCTGGTTAAAGACTTGGATCTCCCCCGCTTTGTCCACCATCAAAACCCCTTGGGAAAGATTGTCGACCATGGCTTGCAGCAAGCGGCTTTTCTCCGCCATAGCCGCCTCAAAACGAGCAGTCTCTGCCAATTTAAGTTGGGTAATATCCGAATAGAGCATCACCAAGCCACCATCACTGGTTTCGCGCTCTTTGACCTGAAGCCAGCGATTCCCTTGTAACCTGATGGTTTGTCCGTTTCGCCGCCCTTCCATTTCTCGAACAATCAATCCGTGCTCTTTGGCCAAATCTCGAATTTTTTCGGGCGTCAGTGAAGGCGTATTGAGAGAAACAGCATTGTCCTGCCAATAGCGTTGAAAACGACTGTTCGAATACACCAGTTCGCGGTCAGGTCCGTACAAAGCAAAGCCATCTGATATGGACTCAATCGCATCAATAAAGCGTTGGTGTGCTTGTTCTGCTTGATATTTGGCGAGTGACAGTTGACGGTTGGTTGATTCGATAGACTGAAGTGCGTGATTTAACTCTTCGGTTTTATCCCGCACCTGATCAGCAAGCACGACTGAATGCTGAAAAGCCCCCCAGGCATCAACCTGCGTGCTGCTTCCCTGTTCTACACGATGAACCAGAGCATCGATCATTTTCTTTTGACGCTCGTTTTCAGCCTTAAGCTCTGCAACTTGCGCTTCCAGATCCTTGTCTTTCTCTGCCAATTCAACCCGCCTTTTTGTTCAAATAAGGTGCAGCCCAAGAACCAGAGGCTGGCGGATGTCCTATCATCACCCCAGTAAGCGTCTGGTTCATATGGATGCCATTGAGTTGCTCTCCGTAGGTATTAAAGCCAAGTAACCTAAAACGACTAAAAATAGCTTTCGCTTTATCTCGGGCCAGATTTTGTTCAATTTCCAAACGACGTAAAAAGCAATCACACCCTAAGGTGAGCTCAGGCTCACCTACACGGGAAACGATGGTCTCAAGCTTACTTTCCATGTCGGCAAAGATATCCCCCGGACGCATCGCGGTAACGACAATGCCATCATCCACCGCGCAGTAGAAATCGAGGCTCAAGTCCTCGTTCACCTTCTGAATGGATCGCACGTAGTACTGGTCGCCAATCAACGCCGCTAACGGGTGCAACGCATAAATTTCAGGTCTTAGCTCAGTTAAGTCTATGCCAATTTCTCGGGCATAAACGGCGGCAGCGGGCTCGGCATTAAATTCATAGACACGACGAGCCGTGCTATCAGCCTGAGTCACCACCAGCTTACTGTCCAAACTTTCAATATGGTGCGTCGTAAACACTTCAAACGGACAATGGGTGTTAAACATCACCACGATGGCGGAGTCGGTATGAAAAGAGCCCTTGTTGTATACATGCGTATTGGCAAGATTAACGTCGTCTCCCGCTGACCCACCAAAGTGGGGAATTCGCCCCAACGCAGTATCTAATGTCACAAGGAAGCGCTCTTCAATGGGGGATAACCCATCAATCAGCGTCAGCACAAAGGTGCCCGTGCTGATCGGGGCTTTTTGATTGTTCTGGCAAGCATCAATGAGTGACGTAATGCACAATTGGGCGGATTGGAGATCAAAGCCATCCAACGGCACGTGCATACCACTTATCTGGAAATCACGCCGAGAAAAGCCCAATGCTGAAATACTGCTTTTCGCATAACCTGCATCGGTAATTTCACCCGCGGAGGTACAGCCCATTACTTCGCAATGCGAAAAGGCCTGCTGCATTTCTTTGCCTAAGGCATTCAAGTCATAACCAGAAGAACAGAAAAACAGGACAAACCCGATTTCTTCACTATCAAGTTGCATCGCAAGCTCACGCGCTGCTTTTGTTGCATCCAACTGGTACGTTGCGGCGCTAAAAATGGCCTGATGGTGCTCACTGGAGGTTTTTGGTGCGGCCATATGCCCTCTCCCGCTCAATGAAGGTGTAAAGGTCCTTCAAATAACCCACCTTAAGTTTACTCTCTGAACGGTTGAGAAGCGCTCCTACTAAAGAAGGAAATTTACACTTTTGCAAACTCTGTAGATCAAAAGTTTCAAGAATGTGACATATAAAAGGTCACAATTGATACTGACCTCACTACACTGGTGAATAGACACCTTAGTTATGGGGTCTCCATTGAATATGACGAGATACCTTAACGGTATCAAAGACTTTCGCTTACCTCTCAGGATTGAGAGGTGGTTGTAGGGAAGAAATAAGGGATTAGACCATGCATAAGTTTCTTGTTGCTGATGATCATCCGTTGTTCAGAGATGCGTTGGTGGCTGTGATCCGCGCAAGGTTTGAGCACTGCGAGATCCTCCAGTCCGAAGACATTGAAAGAACACTCGACACCGTCAAAGATCACCCCGATCTTGATCTGGTTTTGCTCGATCTCAATATGCCTGGTATGGCGGGACTTAAAGGCCTTTTAGAACTTAGAAACCAATACCCTACCATTCCTGTTGCCATCATCTCTGCCGAGACAAATAAACAGATCATTCTTCAAACCATCGCATACGGTGCTGTCGGGTTTATCGCCAAAAGTGCCCCTAAAGAAAAAATGCGAGAAGCCTTTGAGCAGATCTTGGATGGGCACGTTTATCTGCCTGCTGACATCATTCGCGCAGAAAGCGATCAAAGTGGCGTGCACCGAAGAGATGACCCTCAGTTTTCCCCCGAAATGCTCCATACACTCACTCGTCGCCAACTGTTGGTGTTGAAATCCATGGCGCAAGGAGCTGCAAACAAACAGATCGCTTATGACCTAAATATTTCGGAAACCACGGTAAAAAGCCATGTGTCTGCCATTTTGAAAAAACTGGGTGTACATAACCGGATACAAGCGGTGGTAGGCGTAACAAATATCGACTTTGACCGTTATTTAAAGCGTTAAATTACAGAGTATTAGTGCACGGTAGGGTGCTTCAATGCCGACAGCACTGTGGTCGCCAATTGAGACAGGGTTTGGATATTGATAGAGGCAAAATCGACGGCCACTGACTGACCCACCATACCGAGTAAGGCGCGATGAAAACGTGCCTGTGATTTGTTATAGCGTGCCGACACTAACCCCAGCCCACCTCGACAAGCCCTTTCAAAGCACTCTTTATCAATCGGGCTGGCAAGCTCCTCAAACGCTTTTAGCAGCGCAATAAAGCTAACACTGGGATCACTGTCCGAGACGGTGTCGAAAGTCAGTTCATAGTTCATCAGATCCAGATTCACCCCAAAGCTATAACAGCGCCCACCCAGCCGTCTTTTTTTCACTAACGACGTCGCCATAACCGCCTGCCCCAGCACTGCAATCGCTCCCGCATCGATATGGTGTGGAAAAGAGAGCGTCACATGCATTGCATTGTCATCATCCTTATGGCTCGCCATGATGGCACCCGTGCGAAACACGGGATCACTTTTCACACAGGTAAATGTCAGCCCGTTCGACGTGTGCGCCCATTCGCCATCAATGGCACTGATCTCGGTGTCACTCAAGGTGTTATGCCAAAAATCACGTAATGCTTTCACATCGGATTCTGGAAGATCAACGGTATAGCCCAACACCAACGCATTGGCACACTGCCATTCTCCCATCGAACCCAGCATGGGTTTACTCTGCATCCACGCCCATCGTAACGTGCGTTGCTGACTGAGAACCAACCATTGCCTTAAACTTGCCCGCGTCTCTTCATCACGCATATTACATCGACAGAGGATCGACATTCTCCGCAGTGAGGGGCAAGGTGAAAGCCACTCTCCATTCGATGTATTTTCACGGCGTACAGGCAGGTTAAGCAGATCATTCGCGTCGTCACTTTTTAAAAATGCCGGCGCAAAAGGCGTTATCGAAAAGTCGTGATACAAACGTTGAAGCCCGTCCCCCCAACGACAGACCATGTCCCTACCTTGCTGAATACAAAAATAGCCAGATTGCCAAATCGCCCGTTTTGACGGTGTCCGACGATGCACATCGTCCACAAAAAGCGTTAGCCTTTCGATGTCCGTCACGTCAGACACGGCAAATCGTAACGCTGGCTCAGGTTGAAAGTCACTCATTAACGGAAGCAACGTTGCCCCGAGTGTCTGCAGTTTCTGTTGGGTGCGAAATGTGCTCAGCGAAGGATGCAAGATAGCCGCCCACTGAGGTGTGTATGACAGGGTGTGAATCCTTAACGGAGGACCATCCTGATAGTCGCTTTGCAGTGAGAAATCCGACGGGGGAACTGGCATCGGACCGCCTAAACCATCCAATGCTTTAGAAAGTTGCTGCCAAAGTGCCACCATGGGCCATGAACCTGCCGTCAGTATCATTGAAAACTCAGGGCGGTAATGTGCTTGGTGGTAACGCCTAAGTGTCACTATGTCTAGATCTTCCAAGGTATCTGGCATACCACCAAAAAGCGGTGCACGAGGCGAACTGCATTGCGCTCTCGCGATGGAATCTCGAAATGTGGGGTTACGAATATAGGCTTCAAGTTCACGATACAATGCCCCATCAAAGTCACAGCCTTGCTCGCGAATAATTTCCTCCTCAAAATCTTCATCAGCTAACTGAGGGGAGAACACACTATCTGCGAAAAACCCTACCGCTCGCAATGCTGACGACGGATCGTAACCGGTCAAATGAAAACGCGTGCTTTGTATTTGTGTTGTCGCATTGAACTCAAGCAGGGCAAGCTCTGCCCTCAAAGAGAGAAAGGTTTCAGGATCGGGATAACGCATCGACCCTCGCAGAACCATATGTTCGAGTGCGTGAGTGACACCGCTGTCATCCTCGACAGGTGTAGGAATGATAATAGAAGCGCTTAAACGATCTTCATCTGACGCGGCATGATGCCAATGCAGCATGCCACTTGTGTGTCGATAGCCTACCCACCCCGTTTCCAACTGTTGTTGATCTGGGGGTAACAAAAACCAATCCGGCGCAGCAGGATGCGGTTTCGCCATTCAGCTCCCTCACGGTTTGACGGACAAAATCAATTGGCTATTTTTGATGGTTCTCGAAAGTGCGGTTGAATGGCAGCCTTGGTTTGCTTTCTCCACGGCTTTTTCAATCACACCATGATGCGACGACTTACTGCAAACGGGATCGGCATTCGCCGCGTCGCCAGTAAGCAGCAATGCCTGACACCGACAACCACCAAAATCTTGTTCTTTCTCATTACAGCTTCGGCAAGGTTCAGGCATCCAGTCAAATCCGCGGAAGTGATTAAAGCTCTCCGAGTTATACCAAATGTCAGAAATGTCGTGTTCTTTCACATTTGGGTGAGGTAAATCAAGCAATGCGGCACTGTGGCAAGGCAGTGCTTTTCCATCCGGCGCGATGTTGATGAAAATCGCGCCCCAGCCACTCATGCACGGCTTTGGGCGCTCCTCGTAATAATCTGGGGTGACAAAGATAAATTTAGGCCCCTTACCCTGCTGGCGATCACGTATCGCATTGACACGGTTTTCAGCACGTTCTATTTGTTCTCGAGAAGGCAATAACGCATCCCTGTTGTGCAATGCCCACCCGTAATACTGCGAGGTCGCCAGTTCGACAAAATCCGCATCGAGTTCGATAGCCAGTTCCATGATAGCTTCAATGGATTCGATATTTTGCCGAGTGATCACGGCATTCATCACCATGGGGAAACCATGATCTTTCACCGCCTTGAACATCGCTTTTTTGTGCTGGAAGGCATTGCGTTTCCCTGCAATGGCATCATTAAGATCAGGATCGGCCGATTGAAAGCTGATCTGGATATGATCCAGCCCCGCCAGTTTTAACGCTTCAATCCGTTTTTCATTTAACCCGACCGAAGACGTAATGAGATTCGTGTAGAAACCCAGTTGGTGTGCATGGGCGACAAGCTCTTCAAGATCTTTACGAAGTAATGGCTCACCACCAGAAAAACCGAGCTGAACCGCCCCTAACTCTCGCCCCTGTTCAAGCACTCGCTTCCACTCTTGCGTAGAAAGCTCGTCTTCAGGCTCACCAAGGTTGATCGGGTTAGAGCAATACGCGCAATGCAGCGGGCAGCGATATGTCAGCTCCGCCAACAACCACAGCGGCGGGCTAATTGCTTTCGAGCCATTTTTTGTCACAGGCCACCTCCACAAATTCGCGCACATCATCGGCAAGATCGACGCCCGGGAATTTGGCTTCTAACCGCGCAATTACTGCCTGAACCGAGCTTGGCTCCTCAAATTGCTGGAGAATTTCAGCGGCACTGTCACTGAGCTTTACCATCCCCTCAGGAAAGAGCAGCACATGGCAGTCTTGCGCCTTTTCGAACTGCAGGCGAAACAGCGGATTTCGCGTCAAAATAGAATGCTCCATCGTATTCCTCCTTATCGGTCCAGCGCATGGTGCCAAACTGGCTCTTCGGTGATCCCCACATAGGGCGGACGCTCAAACTCATAAGCCATACTGATGGCATCGAGCAGTGACCACAAAATGTCGAGCTTAAATTGAAGTATATTCAACGCATGCTCTTGCTGCTCAAAGGTTTTGAAGTGATCCAGAGTAATTGACAGCCCATGTTGCACATCGCGCCGCGCTTGGCTTAAACGCTGACGGAAGTAAGTCAATCCTTCAGGATCAATCCAACTGTAATGCGTTGGCCACGAATCAAGACGAGATTGGTGGATCTCGGGCGCAAACAATTCAGTCAATGACGAACAGGCAGCCTCCTGCCACGTCGCGCGCCGCGCAAAGCTCACGTACGCATCCACCGCAAAGCGCACGCCGGGTAACACCCACTTTTCGTCAATGACCTCTTGCCTATCGAGGCCAACGGCTTCCGCTAACCTCAGCCAAGCTTCAATGCCGCCCCATTTGCAGTCGAGTGACTTGTGCCCGTCGTGATCGAGGATGCGTTGAACCCATTCACGGCGAATGTCAGGGTCACGGCAATTGGCCATAATCGCCGCATCTTTAACAGGGATTGAGGTTTGATAGTAGAAACGATTCGCCACCCACATACGGATTTGCGTTTTAGTGCATTTCCCGCTGTACATGGCTTTGTGAAAAGGATGATGAATATGGTAGTACTGCCCTTTTTCCAACAACTTATGCTGGAATTCTTCTCTACTCATTGCTTTGCTCATCACCCCTCCTAAATATGAATTTCCATGCCATCAAACGCCACTTCAACGCCTGCATCCAGCACCGCTTTATGCTGCGGGGAGTCAGGGTCGAGAATGGGATTGGTGTTATTGATATGTATGAGTACTTTTCGCGGTTTATTGAATTGGGAAAGCAGAGCCAGCATGCCATCGTCGCCAGAGACAGACAGGTGCCCCATCTCACTCCCTAGAGATGTTCCCAGCCCCTCTCGGATCATTTCATCGTCCGTCCAGAGTGTGCCATCCATCATCACGCAATCCGCCTTGCCCATGGCACTTAACACAGCGGGAGCGGGAGCTGCCAATCCTGGCGCATAAAATAGCGATGCGCCTGTGCGAGTATCTAAAATCTGCAAGCCAATGTTGTCGCCCGGACGCGGACGATCGCGATAAGGTGAAAATGGCGGTGCATTAGACTCAAGCACGATGGGCACAAAGCGTAGTGACGGCACGCTTGGAATTTGCCACCCTTCTGCGGAAGAAGGATCGACCGTAGTTGTGCGATAACCACCTTGCCAATGCGTCATCATTGAGAGAATGGGATAGCTGGAACTCAACTCATCGGCGACTTCTTTAGTGCAATACAAATCAAGCGGCAAACCTTCACGCAAGATCAGAAGGCCCGTGGTGTGATCGATTTGTGCATCGGTAACGATCACTGCACGAACGCCCGATCCTCTGGCCCCATCAGCTTTGGCGAGTTGCGGTGACGCGTTGATTTGTTGGCGAATGTCCGGCGAAGCGTTAATGATGACCCAGTTGTCGCCATCGTCGCTAACGGCAATAGAGGATTGTGTTCGCGGTTGTGCCCGACTGGTTCCCTGTCGGACGGACTGACACATACGGCAGTGGCAATTCCATTGCGGAAACCCACCACCTGCGGCTGAACCTAGTACAACAATCTGCATCGATTACTCCCTTCAACGCGCTGCCCCATTCGTTTTATTAAGCATAAGAAATATTTTGAAAAAGAAAGGTTTTGAATAAGAAATAAAAAACGGGATGAGTCCGGGGCTGGCCTCATCCCGATCGTGCAAACTTAGCGGTTACTGATGTACAGAGTAACTTCGAAGCCAAGTCTCAGTTCGGTGTAGCTCGGTTTTTTCCACATAGAATTCACTCCTTTGTATCCAGATACAACAAGGCAAATATTGCCTCTTACATAGACTAGCCTCGACTGAAAAACTACCAATCCTACTTTGTGATGATTTCCCTTTTCTAAGACACTTTTACTGGCAAAAGTCTTTTGAAAAACTCGGGCTAACCGGTCACATCCACCGTTTTTATCTTCGACACACTGCGGTTTCTTTTTCCATAACGCTCTGCCACACAACGGTTTTTATCGGTAATAATGACAGCACACTCCATACATTGAATGCACTCGTTGTAATCAATCTCCCCACTTTTGGCGATCGCATGAATACCGCAGCTCTTTTCACATAACCGACACGGACTGCCGCACTCCTTTCGCCTTGTCAGCCAGCTAAAGAGTCGAAAACGCCCTAACACCGCTAGCCCCGCACCAAGGGGGCATAAGTAGCGACAATAGGCTTTGTGTACACGCGCACTGAGCACCAGAAGCAGCACGGCATAAGCGACAAAGGGAATGCTTCGGTCAAAAACCAAGGTCACTGCGGTTTTAAAGGGCTCAACTTCCGCCATGGTTTCCGCCAAAGAAAGGCTATAAAACGCGGTACTGACCAGCACCAATAAGATCACATATTTGAGGTAAATCAGTCGACTGTGTAACGTCTCATTGATTTGCCATTGCCGTATTCGCAGCTTCTCTGCAAGCACGGCCACCGCTTCTTGCATCGCACCAAACGGGCACAGCCAGCCGCAGAAAAGTCCCCGTCCCCACAAAAACAAACTGACGAAGACATAGATCCAAAGCACAAACAAAATCGGATCAAGCAGGAAGACGGTAATATCAAACCCCTGCCAGAGCGACAGCAGAAAGGTGTAAATATTAACGACAGAAAGCTGCCCCTGTGCGTAGAAACCAATAAACAGCACCACAAATGCCAGTGCACCCCAGCGCACAGGATGAAGGTAGTGGCCATAAGCCGAAAGACGATGCTGAAAGGTGAAAATCGCAGTTAATGCCAATAGGTAGACACCTAAAATGGCGATCTCCAACTGCCTATCAATCCAAAGCCGTTGCCACAAAGGCAAAGGAGGTTTCGGAGGCTCCACTGCGACCAACAAGTGCTCGGGCAACACATATTGTGTGGCCGCTTCCACAGATTCAAATTCAAGGAAATTCTTCTTCAACTGAACCCGCATTCCCACCGTGATGGGCTCTGCGGGATCAAAACCACTTTGGTCTGAAAATGTAAAAATATAAACCTGATCAAAATCAAGCAGCGGCGAGGCAAAGGAAGGCGGTGCAATGTGGAAGAGATCCGAGTCTCGAAGCACCAGTGGACTTCCATCTTGCATCAAAGAAAATCGCGCAGGTGTCGAGCCTCGTACAAAGTCGTCCGCCACCAACTGATAGCCACCGCTCGACCCAACCAGCACTGCTATATCCCCGGGAGCCAAAGCCTCCATGATGCGAAGATACTCAGCTTCTCCCAATACATTCACGCCAATGGTGGGAGAGTTCAAAACAGCAACAGAGAGATCGATAAACGGCCAATCGTTGTTTTCGTCATCTCGTGCATCTCGCAGTAAATTAAGATCTCTGTCGAACAGTATCGCGGCCTGTTCATCGCTCAATGTCCATTGCAGAAGAGCACCATCAAGAAGAAGTTCATTCAGCGTTTTTTGCGTATACAACTCTGTATTGAGCCGCGCCTTGGTGGCTGAGCCAAACCCAGTCAACCGCGTTTGGGCAACCTTTCTCGCCGCAGAGAGAATAGTGTCATGCACCACCAATACCGACACGGTCGCCTTTGTCACGCCGTCAAAATAAGTAACCTTATCGCTGGCAATTCGCTGCTGGTTGCTACCAACAAAGACCTGCTGCTTCAGCGATAACCCTTGGTATTGGTCGATAAAATCCGTTAACGCTCCTTCGCCCAACCCATGTAGAAAAATCGGTTCATGGTGGCGAAGCACTGCCAACCCTACAATGCGCCCTTCGGTATCCAGCCCCACTCTCAAGTTAATGGTTTCACCTGAAAAGCCCGGAAAGTCAGTAAGATCGTCGGTTTCAAACACGTAACCAATCGGTTGGTCGAGTTGGTAGACTTCCGTAATGGGCAGATGATCGGACGACGCTTTCATACGTGTGGCACTGGGGAAAAGAGACTCCGCCTCTTCTGAGAGTTCTAGCCACTCAGCAGACACAAAAAACGGCAATAGCATGAGGAGAATCCAAAGTAACCAGGTACTACGCCACTGCATGACAACCCCGCACAAAAGAAGGCAAATAAAAAAGCGGGGCAAGCGCCCCGCAATATGTCTGCCTCCGACAGCGTCGGGAGTATCACGCTGTCGTCAAACAGACGGACAAGGACAAAGAACTAGAAGAATCCGAGTGGGTTGATGTCGTAGCTCACCAGCAGGTTCTTGGTTTGCTGATAGTGATCCAACATCATCTTGTGGGTTTCACGTCCGATACCTGATTTCTTGTAACCACCGAACGCAGCATGCGCAGGGTACAAGTGGTAACAGTTAGTCCAGACACGACCCGCCTGAATAGCGCGCCCCATGCGATAAGCGCGGTTCATATCACGCGTCCAAACGCCGGCACCCAAGCCATATTCTGTGTCGTTAGCAATGGCTAAAGCTTCCGCTTCATCTTTGAAAGTCACCACGCTCACGACGGGACCAAAGATTTCTTCTTGGAAGACGCGCATATGGTTTTCGCCTTTCAAGATGGTTGGTTGTACATAGTAACCACCACCAAAGTCCGCAGCTTGACCACCCACTAACACCTCGGCACCTTCTGCGCGACCAATGTCGAGATAGCCCATGATTTTGTCAAACTGCTCATCAGACGCCTGTGCACCCACTTGGGTTTCCGTGTCGAGCGGGTTGCCATGCTTGATCGCGTTCGCGCGCTCAATGACACGAGCGATGAACTCGTCATAGATGCTTTCTTGCACCAATAGACGAGATGGGCACGTACACACTTCACCTTGGTTAAAGAAGGCCAGCACACAGCCTTCGACCGCTTTGCTGATGAATTCTTCTTCCTGATCCATCACATCTTCGAAATAGATGTTTGGTGATTTACCGCCCAACTCGACGGTAGAAGGGATAAGGTTGTCAGCAGCGCAACGCAGAACATGGTTACCGATAGCCGTAGAGCCTGTGAAGGCAATCTTCGCTATGCGGTTTGACGTTGCCAGTGCCTGACCGGCTTCTGGTCCCATGCCGTTGACGACATTAAGCACACCCGGCGGCAGCAGATCGCCCACAATTTCCATCAACAGCAAGATAGTCGTTGGAGTTTGCTCGGCGGGTTTTAAGACGATGCAGTTACCGGCTGCCAGAGCAGGTGCAATTTTCCACGCCGCCATTAACAGCGGGAAGTTCCACGGGATTATTTGTCCAACGACACCGAGGGGCTCGTGAATGTGGTAGGCCACGGTATTGGCATCGATTTCAGCCGTAGAGCCCTCTTGTGCCCTAATCGCCCCTGCAAAGTAGCGGAAGTGATCGACACAAAGCGGGATGTCAGCGGCGAGGGTTTCGCGCACAGCCTTGCCGTTTTCCCACGTTTCAGCAACTGCGAGGTATTCAAGATTGGCTTCGATACGGTCAGCGATTTTAAGCAAGATGTTGGAACGTTCAGTAGCCGATGTAGCCCCCCAAGCGGCTTTTGCTTGGTGAGCGGCGTCGAGAGCAAGTTCAATGTCTTCAGCACTGGAACGTGGGATCTCTGCGATCGGATCGCCTGTACAAGGCGATGTATCGGTGAAGTATTGTCCTTTGATTGGTGACACCCAATCCCCGCCGATGTAATTGCCATAACGCGCCTTAAAATTAACGACAGCTCCGTCGGTATTCGGTTTTGCGTAAATCATTGTCCACCTCTGTATGTTGGCGTTGTACCTTGTTTCTTCCCTGAAGTGCCCACCCTTAGAGGACAACGTCAGGCGCTTAACATAAAGAGTATGGAGAGTTTGCCATTCTCACCATCGCCCCTTGGTCGACAAAATCTCATACTTTCGATGGAGTTTTTTTTCGCCAAGGGAGTTACTGACAAAATTATTGATATATAAGGCATTTCACCAGTCAAATCGCCATTGTGTGGAGAGACCGGGAACCGGAACAGAACCAACGACTTGCTTCTTTTGTGCTCGCAGGTCAAGCCAATGCGTCCAGATAGCTTCAACTGTCCATGCTTCCTGCAACCTGTCTTCCAGTATGAAGGTATCTCCCGCGCTTACGTGTCCTGTTTCCAACACACGGTAATACCAACCCGTTTTCATCAAGGAAACCAACAAGGCCATGACATGGCTGTTGCCGACATGCTGATTGAGTTTCCAACATGGCATACGAGGCTGACTAACCTGAAGCAACGCGGATCCAACGCGATAGCAATCGCCAATGTAGACCGTGTTATCTGTCATTCCTGATGAGGAGAGGTTCTCACCAACACACGGTGATGAAAAACGGTCGGCAAGGTGTGGAAAGGCTTCAGCCAACGTCGTGTAGGTTTCAAATGGGAACTGGTAGACGGCTTTATCCAGCCCTCCATGGACACGACTGTCGACTTGAAAGTCGCCTTCAAGCCCCATTTCAGTGACCTGAATCTTGCCTTCAATGGGCTGTTTTACTATGCCTGTCGAGACAGCCCGAGGGCCAATGACAGACGGTGTCGCAATGCATACGGTTTTCAGTCGTGGCGAATCAGACATGGTGTACCTCCTGATCGCAACATGCCGGGCAGTCGCCCGGCATGATATTTACGCAAATATAACTAGCTGTTTTTCGGGAGCTTAAACGTCCAGACCATACCGCCTTGGTTGAAGTTCTTAACGCGCTTGGCAACGTCACCACCCCAAAGTGGTACCGCACCACCCCAGCCAGACAGAACGGAAATGTACTGTTCACCGTCCATTTCCCACGTCACAGGTGTCCCGACGATGCCAGAGCCCGTATTAAACTTGTACAGCAGCTCACCGGTTTTATCATCGAACGCCATTAAGTAGCCTTCAGGGTTACCCGTGAATACCAGACCACCTGCTGTCGTCATCACACCACCCCATAGCGGTGCATAGTTTTTGTATTCCCAAACACGCTCGCCAGTTTTCGGGTCATACGCACGAAGCACCCCAATGTAGTCATCATTGATGGACTTGATGGTAAAGCCAGCCCCTAAGTATGCCGCACCTTTTTTGTACGACACGGGTTCATTCCAAATATCCATCTCCCATTCGTTGGACGGCACATAGAACAAGCCAGATTTCGGGCTATATGCCATTGGCATCCAGTTTTTCCCGCCTAAGAACGACGGTGTCGCCACCACGGTTTTGCCTTTTTTACCGTCACTGGCATCGGTTGGATTACCTGGGCGGTTGCTCTCGATATACAGCGGACGACCTTTGTCATCCAGCCCTTTTGCCCAACTGATCTTATCAACAAATGGGAAGCCACGAATAAAATCGCCATTGGTACGGTCAAGCACATAGAAGAAGCCATTACGATCTGCCGTCGCAGCCGCTTTTACCGTTTTACCGTTTTGCTCGTAATCGAAGGCGATCAGTTCGTTAACGCCATCAAAATCCCAGCCATCATGCGGGGTCGTCTGGAAGTGCCAAACAATCTTGCCGTCATCAGGATCAATCGCTAAACGCGAAGAAGAGAAGAGGTTATCACCCGGACGCATATGGGAGTTCCAAGGTGCCGGGTTACCCGTACCAAAGAACAACAGATCCGTATCGGCATCGTAGGTGCCGCCTAACCATGGCGCAGCCCCGCCGCTTTTCCAAAGGTCTGCTGGCCAAGTTTTTCCTGGCGCACCGCCGGAAATGCCGTTTTCAATTTTTTTGCCGTCTTTCCATACGTAGCCCATGTGGCCTTCAACGGTCGGACGTTCCCATACCAACTTGCCGGTCTTGGCATCATATGCCCTCACTTTACCGATAATGCCAAACTCACCGCCGGAAACACCGGTAATTACGTTGCCTTTCACCACGATAGGTGCAGCAGTAATAGAGTATCCATCCTGATAGTTATCGACGGTTTTTTTCCAACGTACTTTGCCGGTTTTGGCATCCAAGGCCACCAGCTTGGCGTCCAAGGTCCCGAAGATCACCAGATCATCGTATAGTGCTACGCCACGGTTGATCACATCACAACACGGCATGATCCCGTCTGGTAATCTCGCATCGTATTGCCACAGTTCTTCACCGGTTCTGGCATCGATGGCATATACACGCGAATACGATCCCGTGATATACATGACGCCATCTTTGATCATGGGCTGACTTTCTTGCCCACGCTGCTTCTCACCACCCAGAGAAAAGCCCCAGACCGGGCGAATTTCCGAAACCGTTTCTTTGTTGATGCTGTCCATCGGACTAAAACGTTGTCCTCTAAGGCCCATGCCGTAAGTGACCACATCATCGGTCGTTTGCTGATCGGCCATGATATCCTTGTCTGTGACACCCGCGGCAATCGACGGCGCGGTCAGCACGAATGAGAGCGCGGCGAATAGTCCGCACCGTTTAAACGACATAGCAGTCATAGAAAAATACCTCTTCGTTGGCTGTTGGCTAACAAGCCGATTTGCTTGTTAGCGATTCCTGCCTGCGCTACCCCGTATGTCCTTATAGGGTAAGTAAAGTTTTAGGAGCAGATAGAGAAACAGGCGTTCAATTTAGGGTGTTTGTGCAATGGCTTCAGATTCGGGCTGAAAGCGTGCGGGTAGACGGTAATCAACGCCGTACTTTTCTCCCCAGCGAGCAAAGTCGCCGTTTTGAATATGCGCCATAACAATGTCTTCCAGTGCATAGGCCAGCTGACGGTAGTCTGTTTGCACTGCCATTCCCAACTCCCAGTTCGAACGACCAAGTAGTGGAAATGCCAGCTCAGTGAGTGATTCGCTCGCATCTGTGGACGATGCGTTTTGTTGATGTAGCCATTCCAGTTGGGAGCTCATGCCCATCACAATGGCAACTTCTCCCTGCCCTAACGCCGTGAAGGCATCAGTGATAGAAGGGTAAGTGTGGCTTTTTTCTCTGAGACGCCCCCCATAGGCCGTCGTCAGATAAAACTGTGGAACCGTATCGACTTCAACGCCGACGGGGTGATACATAAAACGGGCTGCGGTTTGTGGCGCATCAAGCTTTTTCGCATCAAACACCATACGCCAGCGCTCTTGATGGTACGGCGCAAACATGTGAACTCGCTCGTGCGCAGGGTGACCGACATCGTCCCTTTGCATCGCAAACTCTCTGTCATAAGGCACACGCAACATGACATCCGCTTTGACACGCTGGCCATCTTCACTGGTCAGGTTCATTCCTTTCCAGAGGTAGTTACGCATATCATCTTCGACCGTTTCATCGGGGGTCATCCAATGCAACTCAAGATCGACATTGAGTCCGTTTGCTAATGCCTTCGCCAGCTCGATATCCATCCCAGCTGGGTTGCCATCGTCATCTTTGAACGAATACGGCGGGAAGTCGTTATACACCGCCACTCGAATCACGCCTTTGGCTTGAATATCGTCATACGAAAGCGCATATGTCGGCACGGCCACGCCAATCCAGAGTGCCAAACTCATTAATACATCTCTGAGCTTGATGCCTTTAAACCCGATAGTGACCATACCAACGCCCCCTAACCGTTTCCTTCCGGTGCAACCGACTCAAGCCAAGTTCTAATGGCCCACAGTGCTTCTTGGTTAAGGTGCTCTGTCATTTTTGGCATGTACACCGCGCCGTTTCTTACTGCACCATTTTGAACGCGATAGATGTACCATTCGTCCCCGTCATAATCAGGGGAAAGCAAGCGAAGATCAGGGGCGATACCACCAGAAATCCCTTCTAATCCATGGCAACGCGCGCAATTTTGGTTGTAGGCGGATGCGCCAATGCGTTCTACTTCGGATCTGACATCACCATCCAACTCTCGATAGGGATTAGTCTCGGTCCAATCCGCCCCTAAAACGGGGATAGATGACGTATCAATTGACTGTGGTGTTACGTCGCCATGCGCCCATGCCCACTGAGATACAAGCGCAGAAACCAACGCTATCGCAGTGAAAAAACACACCTTTCGTTCGGCCTTTTCCATGTCACAAAACTCCTTTGCACTGAGGTTTTGGGAAAAGTGTAGGAGCAGTCGCCCTTCAGTGACATGCTACAAAGGCGGGGGGTATCCTCATTCTTTGGGAGGATATTCTTATTAGCTAGACGTGGGGATTTGGCAAAATTCGCCGTCCCTGCTTACAGTAAAAACGTTACCTTTTTCGGAGTGCTGTACTTGATGAAAAGTTGCCGAGTTTGCTGCCATAACACCCTCATTGCTTTTATTTTTTTGGTGTGGGGCATGATTATTCCCACCAGTGTTAGTGCTGAAGTGAACGTTCGAATTGGTATGTTGCGTCTGCCTGTCGAAGAAACACGAGCGGTGCCTGAATACCTGCGAGAACCCGAAAACAATGGGGAAGCAGGTGCAGAACTCTCGATAATAGACGCTAATGGGACAGGCAAATTTCTCGGTCAAAAGTACGCGCTGATCGTCGAAACCTCCGACGATATTCATCGCCTCAAACAAGCCGCGACCAAATGGTATAACGACGGTATCCGTTATTTTCTCATCGACGTGGACACGGCATCTCTTGTGGCACTGAGAAAAGCGATTCCTGAGGACGCACTGCTGTTCAACGTGGGCAATCAAGACGTAGCATTGCGCGCCGAAACCTGCTTACCGAACACACTGCAAACCGCACTGAGCTATGCCATGCAAGGCGACGCACTTTCCCAGTGGTTACGAGTAAAGCGCCTCAATAAAATCTTTCTCGTCTCTGGTGTGACAGCCGCAGACAACGCCTACCTCGACGCGGTTAAAACCACACTCAAGAAATACAACCACAATGTGGTAGACGAGAAAGTCTGGGACTTTGATACCGACCTTCGCCGTTCTGCCTCGGCCGAAATCCCGTTATTCACTCAAGCAGGCAACTATGATGCAGTACTGGTGATCGATGAGAGCAACCTGTTTGGTCAGCACCTTCCCTATAACACTTGGCTTCCTCGCCCAGTGATAGGAACACATGGATTACGTGCCGACGGTTGGAGCTATGTAGTTGAGCAGTTTGGGGCTATTCAGTTTCAAAATCGCTTTACCAAACGTTTTGACCGCCACATGACGGCAAAAGACTATGCAGCTTGGGTCGCGGTGCGTTCTGTCAATGAGGCCGTTACCGCTCTCAACAAAGGCGACGTAGAAACCGTTTTGCCCTTTATCATGAGCGATCGCTTCCAATTGGCGGCCTACAAAGGCCGAAAGCTCACTTACCGGCCTTGGAATGGTCAACTTCGCCAAACAGTCCCGCTGTTTGACGCTCAAGCACTGGTTGCCACCGCCCCTTTCGAAGGCTTCCTTCATCCACGCAATGAGCTCGATTCTCTGGGCATTGATGAAGCACAGAGCCAGTGCCGTCTTTTCAAATTTAACACTGCAAACAATCAGTAAGGATACCGACGATGCATAACGCCAAATCAATACTCGCTTTAACACTTGCAACGCTGATGGCTTCGCCGCTTCTCTCTTCAGAAGCGATGGCGAAAGAGCTTGCCTACGTGGCAAACGAAAAAGATGACACCGTTAGCATCATCGACATGGATTCGATGGAGGTGATCAACACCATTGAGGTGGGCGATCGCCCCCGAGGCATTGAAGTCAGCAAAGACGGAAAACAACTCTACATATGTGCCAGTGAGGACGACACAGTGCAAGTGCTGGACCTGACTAGCAATACCATTGTTGGCGATCTCCCCTCAGGCGAAGACCCAGAATTATTCGCGTTATCGCCTGACGGCAAACGCCTTTATGTCGCCAACGAAGACGATGCGCTTATGACGGTAATCGACATTCCGACATCCAGCGTCGTCACCCAAGTAGAAGTGGGCGTTGAGCCGGAGGGTGTCGCGGTAAGCCCTGACGGGAAAATCGCCATCATTACCTCAGAAACATCCAACATGGCGCACTGGATCAACACAGAAACCAATGAGATGTTCCACAACACCTTGGTTGATGCGCGTCCGCGCTATGCGCAGTTCACCCCTGATGGCAAACAGCTTTGGGTGAGTGCAGAAATTGGCGGTACAGTGTCAGTGATCGATACAGACAGTAAAGAAATCATCAAAAAAATCGGCTTCGCGCCCAAAGGTGTTCACAAGGATAAAGTGCAACCTGTTGGCGTAAAACTTACGTCTGATGGCAAAACAGCATTTGTTGCCTTGGGCTCCGCAAACCATGTGGCCGTTGTAAATACAGATACGCTGGAAGTTGAGGATTATCTCTTGGTAGGCCGCCGCGTGTGGCAAATGGCACTTAACGCAGAGGAAGACAGACTGCTTGCCACCAATGGCGTTAGCGGTGATGTCTCCATCATCGATGTCCCAAACCGTGAGGTGATTAAAACGGTAAAAGTCGGTCGCTACCCTTGGGGTGTAGCCGTTCGTACCGTCGAGTAACCACACCCTATGATTGAGGTTATCACTCTCAACCACCATTACGGTTCACGCCACGCCTTGAATGACATTTCACTGTCTCTCGGGCGTGGCCT
The DNA here is from genome assembly GCF_028683135.1 of Enterovibrio qingdaonensis. GTDB lineage: Bacteria > Pseudomonadota > Gammaproteobacteria > Enterobacterales > Vibrionaceae > Enterovibrio > Enterovibrio qingdaonensis. The sequence goes on along the minus strand of NZ_JAJUBB010000006.1, from coordinate 73,221 downwards.
TCACATGCTACTCGGGCCAAATGGTGCAGGAAAAAGCACCCTGTTTTCGCTGCTGACACGGTTAACGCCCGTTCAATCAGGAGAAATCAAACTTCTTGGTGAAGTACCTCAACGTCAAACCATGGCAAAGCTGGGCGTGGTCTTTCAGCAAAACACGCTCGACCTAGATTTGACCGTGGCGCAAAACCTCAGTTACTACGGTGCACTGCATGGCTTCAGTCAATCGCAAAGCCTGGAAAAAGCCGCGCCACTGCTCGAACACTTTTCTCTCGCCGACAGGCTAAACGACAAAATTCGATCTTTGAACGGTGGTCACCGACGTCGCACAGAGCTAGTCCGCGCCCTGATGCACTCGCCTGAAATTCTGTTGCTCGATGAACCCACGAGTGGCCTTGACCCCAAGGCGCGGGCATCGCTATCTGACGCCGTGCGATCGCTTTGTGAAAAGCAGCCTTTATGCGTACTTTGGGCGACCCATTTAATTGAAGAAGTGGATGACGACGACGACGTGCTTATCCTGCATCGAGGCACCTTACGTGCTCACAATCTTGCGCATACTCTGCGGGAAATTCACCAACATCCAACGCTGGCAAAAGTCTTCGCCAACCTCACCACAGACAGCACATCGGAGGCAGACCTATGATGCGCTACTGGTTCGCTTTTAAAGGTATCTGTTATCGCGAATGGTTGCGCTTTTTCCAACAACGCGCCCGCTTTGCCGCAAGCTTAGTGCGACCGCTGTTGTGGCTTATTGTGTTTGCCGCTGGCTTTCGCGCCGCCCTTGGCATCGCCATCATGGAGCCGTACGCCACCTACATAAACTATGAGGAATATATTCTGCCCGGTCTGTGCGCCATGATTTTGCTGTTCAATGGCATGCAAAGCTCGCTGTCTATCGTCTATGACAGGGAAATGGGCAGTATCAAGGTTCTGCTCACTAGCCCGCTGCCACGGCCATTTTTGTTGCTTTCAAAACAAATAGCCAGTGCCTTAGTGAGTGTGTTGCAAGTGGGTGCATTTTTAGTGATTGCCGCACTCTATGACAGGCCGCTTTCTGCGTTGGGCTACATCATGGCGATTCCTGCACTGTTTATTACCGCATTAATGCTGAGTGCCCTCGGGATTGTGATTGCATCGCGCGTAAAACAATTAGAGAACTTCGCTGGCGTGATGAATTTCGTCATCTTCCCGATGTTCTTTTTATCCTCTGCTCTGTACCCGCTTTGGAAAATGCAGGAAGCAAGTATTTGGCTCTACGACATATGCCGATACAACCCCTTCACCTTTGGTGTGGAGCTCATTCGCTTTGCCCTTTACCAACAACTGAATGTCACAGCTCTTTTGGTGGTCTCCGCCTGCACGCTTGTGTTTATTGTGCTTGCCGTCGCGGGGTTTCAGCCAACACGCGATCAAGGGAAAAAAGGCGGCTAAGGAACAACGAATATCGGGCACAAAAAAACCGCGCCAATGCGCGGTTTTTCATTTCCACTGACAAGCAGCGAATTAGAAGTTAAATTCTGCACCAACGAAGAAACCGTCGTTCATGAATTTACCGTTGTTTGCACCGAAGTAGTTGAAGTCGTAATCCTGAACGCGGTAACCCGCTTTCATGTTCAGATCCGCAGCAACCAGACCCAGCGTAAACAGAACACCGGCTTCTGCATCTACTGTGCTCGTTTCGTCGTAGCTACCAAAGCTGAAGGTACCGAACAGAGACAACGGCGTTGCTGGGATACCCAGACGCACATCACTGTATACGTTTGGTTGCCACTCATCGAAGTTCTGGTTGTTAAAGCGACCATCGAATTTTTGTAGGTTCAGACCAATGTCAAAAGAGATCAGGTCATTGTCCAGAATTTCGTAGTAAGCAATCAGGTCAACCTGAGTAAAGTCGGTATTAAACTTGTTTGACTCAACACTGGTGTGACGGATTTTTGCATTTGGAATTAGCGGGATAAAGTGCTCAAATGCAGCGTAGTAAGACATCTGTACGTTTGCATCATCCGCGCGAACATCATTGATCTTCGCATCAGCGTACCAAGCATCCGCGCCTACTTTGGCCCCTAAAAGTACAGCTGCTTGCGCAGGCAGTGCAAACGTGCCCGCCACTGCTAATGCAGCAAGAGATAGGTTTAGTTTTTTCATTGAAAGGGCTCCGCCTTACATTTTTAGGATTATGTTTGCGGGGACTATAGCAAAAAACCAATAAAGATTCCGCACAAAACTGACGGTTTTTTATGCGGAATCATCGATTTAAACTTAGTGCATAACACTACGTATTGGCTTAATAGCGGCGTGCTCGGTTGTATCTGCGCGAGCGTTTATAGCAGTAATCACGCGCATTTTGTGCTGTTTTATCGCGCCCTTTGAGCAGCCAAATAATCGCGGCAATCAAGATAATCCACGGCAACATCTTGAACAATAAGCCGATCATGCCAACCAATGCCATGACGATAAAGCCCACTGCCATCGCAGCGACAATGCCGAGGAAACTAATACCTGTTGCCAACAACACTAATGTAAAACCAACCAGAAACAGAAACTCAATCATCAGACCCTCCTAAGGTACACAGAGACTTTCTTTTTCTAGCTTATTGCACGAAGTAGGCCAACTTTACTAATTCTATACATTTCAATGAGATAATAAAAAACCTCAGTCCTAAGAGGACTGCGGCTTCAATGTTTTTAGTAATTTACGCCAAGTATTGCGGTAAATTTAACCAACCATTCAGACAAAAGCGGTTATACATCCAACTCCGCAGGGATTTTCGCCAACGCCGCTTCCAGTACTTCAATACCCGAACCAGGCTTATGTGCGTTTTCACTGATGTAACGACGCCATTGACGCGCACCTGGCATGTTCTGGAAAATACCCAGCATATGGCGGCTGATATGGTTCAGGTATGTACCTTTGCTCAGTTGCTCTTCGATATACGGGAACATGGCTTTTACTGCCTCAGAACGCTTGATAATTGGCGTATCACTACCGAACAAGCGGCTATCTACTTCAGCCAGCAAGTAAGGGCTTTGGTAAGCTTCGCGACCGATCATCACACCATCCATAAATTTCAGGTGCTCTTCAGCCTCATCCAGCGACTTGATACCACCGTTAATTGCCATCGTCAGGTGCGGGAAATCTTTCTTCAGTTGGTAAACGCGTGGGTAGTCCAACGGCGGGATTTCACGGTTTTCTTTCGGGCTTAAGCCTGACAACCATGCTTTGCGTGCATGAATAGTGAAATCATCACACCCGCCTTTCTCACTCACTGTTCGCACGAAGTCGACCAGAAACTCATAGCTGTCCTGATCGTCGATACCGATGCGGGTTTTCACCGTCACAGGAATATCGACCACCTCTTTCATTGCCGCGACACATTGCGCGACCAAATCGGCTTCACCCATCAGGCAAGCACCGAAGCGACCATTCTGTACGCGATCAGACGGACAACCTACGTTCAGGTTAATCTCGTTGTAGCCGCGCTCTTGCGCCAGCTTCGCGCAATGCGCCAAGTCCGCCACGTTTGAACCGCCTAGCTGTAATGCAACCGGATGTTCTTCTTCATTGAACATCAGGAAATCGCCTTTACCGTGAATAATGGCACCGGTCGTCACCATCTCGGTGTACAGCAGCGCGTTTTGCGACAAGATACGGTGGAAGTAGCGACAGTGGCGATCCGTCCAATCAAGCATCGGCGCAACAGAAAAACGGGCAGTAGGATACATAGTTAACATCTCACTAAATTTCAGCGCCTTAGCTATATATTCCACTTCGGCGAAGCAATGTAAAATTTTGTTGTGGCTAGCGATTTCTTTCCTGACCATCGCCCTTTTGGGGGTAGGTTCGGAGCGGGTTTCGAGCCTTTGGAGGCGGGATTATACATACCCCTTACTACCGCTTCAAATTTAGTCAGTGCAACCCATCCCCTCCGTCAAAACCGTCAAAATAAGCAACACGGATCGCAAAACTCACTACAACAACCCTCATCAAGCCTCATTTTAATGAACGTTTAGTCGCAGTTTTATCTTCGCTCTGACGTCGCTCAAAACACGCCTACCGAATAGATAAAAAAATGAGCAGCAAGGTAAATCAAATATCAACCAAACACTTCTCAAGCTATTGATAGAAATAACATTTATTAAATTTTTTATTCTTTGAGAATGTTTCATGAGTTAAATCATTCACTTATGAAATACATTCGTGGCGAGCCTGTTAACAAGCCACCAGTGTCTCAGACACTTTTTGGCTGTTTTGGACATAACAGACCATCAATTAAACGGAATAAAAACAATGAATAAGAAACTACTCGCTATTGCTATCGCCACTTCTGCTTTCACTTCTCAAGCGGTTGCAATCGAGCTTTATAATGCAAACGGTTCAACATTCGCGATCGGCGGTCACGTATCTGTGGCACTGAGCGATTCAGACAAAGGTGAGCTTGAAGTTATCTCTGCATCACCACGTCTGAACTTCAACGCGACTCACGACATGGGCAACGGTTTTGTTGCTGATGCAAAAGGTGAGTGGGCACTGAACTACCTGACCAACGGCGAAAACGCATTCACTACCCGTCTGGGCTACATCGGCCTGACACATGAAAATGCAGGTCGTGTTGTTGTCGGTACCCAGTGGGCACCTTACTACAACGCAGTTGCAACCGTTGATAAGCCAATCTCTTACGCAAGTGACTTTACTTACAGCGACCACGCTAACCTAGGCACTGGCCGTGCTGACAAAATGGTGAGCTACACCAACACGTTAGCACTGGGTGAGTCACAGTCACTGACAGTGGCAGGTGGCTGGCAGGGCGCACATGGCGACTATGAAACTCGCCTGCAAGCAGCGATCAGCTACAATATCTCTGATTTTGCGGTTAACTACGCTTTCACCACGGGTGATGTAGCGACTGATAACGCGCAATCTCATATTGTCAGCGCAAGCTACGGTTCTTGGGGCAACGGCCTGTACGTCGCGGGGGCTTACGCGATGGGCGAGTACATGATTACTAATTCAGACAAAGAAGTACTACCAGAAACCAACGTGATTGAGTTTCTGGCTGGCTACGGTCTGAGCAACGGTGTAAACCTGATTGCAAACTACGAGTCAGTGACTGACGAGAAGAAAGACAGCTCAGTGTATGAAACTGCTGCGGTTCAAGCTGAATACAAGTTCACGCAAACCTTCGTTGGTTTCGCAGGTTACCAGTTTGGCCTAGATGGCTCAGAAGACAACAACAACCAGTGGAAACTGGGTGTTCGTTACTACCTGTAATCCAGATAACGCCTCAAAACGGACTTCCGTTTAGCGCAAAAATCCCTGAGTTCTGCTCAGGGATTTTTATATCGACACTTATTATCACGTCGCAATGCCTCCCCCAAACTCTGCTGTGGTAGTGACCAGCCCGATAACGCATGAACAGCACCTCACGAACGTCTTCTTTTCTATAGCGTAATTGCGTTTTTGCTAATATGGTTTCGCATCAACACTCTATTTGGATTAAAATATTGATCTGGCAGTAAAAACAGATTTACCCAAAGACTTGTTGAGGAAACGCGTATGAGTAATGAGGATCCGCTCTGCGACATCATTGAGCGCATTACAACGTTATTCAGAAATGAAGTTCGCCTTGCTGGCTTGGAATATGGGTTGCACCCTGTTCATTTGGAAGTACTTTACTACCTCTCTCGCTGTAACCAATTCAGTGACACCCCAGCCGCTGTGACCGAATTTTTAGGGATCACGAAAGGCACGACATCTCAGTCGATCACCTTGTTGGAAAAAAAAGGGTTTCTGACCAAGGAAAAAGACCCCATTGATCGTCGCGTCACGCACTTGCGGCTCTCAAAGCAAGGATTAGCAGTTTCACAACAAGCGATACCGCCTGCTTCTATTCGCCGTGGCATAGAAAGTTTGGGTGATGCTCAAGATACGCTAAAAACGCAGCTTGAGGCTTTGCTGAGGGATATTCAGAAATCAAATAACTGCGCAAGTTTTGGCCTTTGCAAAACCTGCCGTTTTCACAAGCCCTATTCAGATCAAGAGTTCTTCTGCGATTTGACCAAGATGACGTTGAACATTTCGGGTGGTGATCTGATTTGTCGTGAACATTCAGCACCGACCGAAGACACATTGTAAAAAAGCCGGACATTGCGAAAATGGCCGGCTATTTCATGCAGAATTTACCGTTAGATAAACGCGTTTTCCAGAATACGGAGTGAAACGTCAAGCGTGATCGCTTCATGCTCACCCAGAGCTGTCATGCCATGCTTATCGAGGCTCGAAACCACTGCCTCTGCCGCTGCATCCTTTTCCATGCCAGGTGCTGAGAAGGTGGTTTCAACCCCAAGAGAACGGTAGAAGTCTTCGATTGCGTCAACAGTGCGAGATGCCAATTCCTCGTCACCAGCCAAACCAAACACATTTTGACCCATTTGCGCGAGCTTACTGCGCTTTGCATCGATTTGATCGCGCAGCAAAGAAGGCTGAACAATCGCCAATGAACGCGCATGATCCACATTCCAAATCGCGGTAATTTCATGCCCAATCATGTGTGTTGCCCAGTCATGCGGAACGCCAGAACCTAACATGCCATTCAACGCTTGGTTTGCCGTCCACATCAAATTCGCGCGCCACATATCACTGTCACGGGCATCAAATTGCTGACCCAGTACCAGTAGGTTTTTCAACAAGCTTTCTGCGTAGCCTTCTTGCACCCTATTGCCCGTTGGCACGGTAATGTACTGCTCACAGATGTGTACCCACGCATCCACAATGCCATTGATAACCTGATGTTCAGGCAACGACTTGATGACATCTGGGTCTAAAACCGCAAATTTGGGCTGAACAGCTGATGACATGAAACAAAGCTTCGATTGCTCTGCGGCATACGTGATAACGGCACCACTGTTAGATTCAGAGCCCGTTGCTGGTAACGTCAAAATCGCGCCCAACGGCGTCGCTTCTGTCACATGATGACCTTCGGACATGATGTCCCAGCTGTCACCGTCATACTTCGATGCTGCAGCGACAAACTTCGAGCCATCAATGACCGACCCGCCACCGACTGCCAAAATGAAATCAACACCTTGTTCTTTCACGATCGCTACCGCTTTGTCGAGCGTCTCACGTGTCGGGTTTGGCTCAACGCCTGAAAACTCCAGCCACTTGTGACCGTCCAACGCTGCAGAAACTTGCTCATAGACGCCATTGCGCTTGATAGAGCCGCCGCCATAAATCACCAACACTTTGCTGTCAGCGGGAATAGCTTGTTTGATTGCCGCAATTTGGCCTTGGCCAAAATGGATAACCGTTGGATTGACGTAGGTAAAATGCATGTCTTGTCCTAATAAAACGCCGTTGAGAATGTGGGGCTGAGGCTCCCTGCTTTTCCGGATAGTACTCTCATTCTCAACGTCGTTCATCGACTTAATTGTTTGCAGATGAAACCGAATCTCGTTTGATCAAAAGTGGCTGAAAACCTCTCACCAACGCGCTGTCCTTCCCTTCAATAGACAGCCTTGCTGCATTCATGCCCATGCTTTCTATCGGGTTGCGAATGGTCGTCAATTTCGGGCTGAAATAGCACTCTGGCAACACGTCATCAAACCCGACAATCGACAGCCTTTCAGGAATACTAATCCCGTGCTCTTTGAACACTTGCATGGCTGCGGCTGCAAAAAAGTCATTGAATGCCACCAATGCCGTCACCGGCAGGCCTTTGTTAAGGAGGTTGTTTGCGGCAGTCACACCACCTTGCTCGCCAAATGGCACCTCTTCAACCCAATCTGGGTTGAGGTCAATGCCCGCTTCAGTGAGCGCGCGGCAATACCCATCGAAACGATCGGCTTTATCATCAAGGGCCATTTCACAGGAAATATAGGCAATCGCTCGGTGGCCTTGGTCAATCAAGTGTTTGGTCGCCAGATACGTCCCTTCGCCGTTATCCAGCCATACACACTGGTTCGTCATCTCTTCAACGTGACGGTTCACCAAAATTAATCCCGGAAGTTGCTTAGCAAGCTTGATCAGCGCGTGGTCTGGCATGCCTTTACTGTGAAGAACAATGTTGCGACATCCTTTCGCCAACAGGACATCAACCGCTTCTTGCTCCTTCACTTCATCATACTCACCACTGAGCACCAAAAGATTGCGACCATGCTTACGTGCAATTTTTTCGACGCCTTGCGTCAGCAAACCATAAAACGGGGAATTGAATCGGCTGATCACTAAGCCCAGCAGGTCGTTCCCTTGGTTGATGGTAAGGCGGCGATTTCCTTTTGTTTCAAAGCCAAGTTCACACATGGCAGCTTCGACCTTGGACACGGTCGCTGGTACCACGTTGTTTGCCTGATTAATCACTCTCGAAACGGTTGCGATGGATACCCCAGCAGCCTTCGCAACATCCTTGATAGTCGCCATTTGTGTCCCCGATCATACTTTTGAATCATGTAAATTACATTGAAATCATATTGTTTTGCATTGGTGAAATCCATCACGGATCGTAGGTGTTTTAAGGATTATTTTAATAATGCGACTTAGAACTGATTAGAACTTTTATTTATCTCTGTTTTTTCTGGCCCTACCGGATGTAAATTACATGAATAACAAAGTAACATCTGCTCCATCTAACGTTTTGGCATTGCTACCCTTGATTGCAATGCTTGGTTTTCTGGTAATTGGATACGGTGTATTCGGATTACCCATCGAAAGTCTTCTTCTGGCATCGGCTGTGGTTGCAGCTGGCGTTGCTTGGAAAATGGGATTTAGCTGGGACGACATTCAAAAAGCCATTATCGATCGTCTCGCTCAAACCCTTCCAGCGGTATTCATTCTGATCCTCGTTGGCGGTCTGATTGGCAGCTGGATGGTCGGCGGCACCATTCCAATGCTGGTTTACTACGGCTTGAAAGTCATCAGCCCTGAATATCTGGTGCTGACCTCATTCCTTGTGACTTGCATGGTCTCGCTATGTACAGGTACCTCTTGGGGTTCGGCTGGTACAGTGGGTGTCGCGCTAATGGGCGTGGCAGCAGGTATGGATGCAAACTTGGCAGCTGTTGCAGGTGCTGTGGTGTCGGGTGCTTACTTTGGTGACAAAATTTCTCCGCTTTCAGACAGCACCAACTTTGCACCAGTGGTGGCGGGCACTGACTTGTACTCCCACATTCAGCACATGTTGTGGACGACTATCCCGGCGTTCATTCTGTCTGCGCTAGTGTTCTTCTTTGTGGGCAGCAGTGATGTCTCTGCAGATACGCCTGAAAAAGTGATTTCGATTCTGGCAAACCTTGAACAACTGTTCTCACTGAATGTGTTCCTGATTTTGCCGCCACTGCTGATTCTGTGGGGTGCCATTCGCAAGCTGCCTACCATTCCTTTGATGCTGGCCGCGATTGCAATCGGTGTGCTGAACGCAGTAATTTTCCAAGGATTCAGCCTGCAGACAGCGTTGACTGCGATGATCAGTGGCTTCAATGCAAGTATGTTTGCTGGCGCAGGTCTTGGTGATGTAGAGATTGTTAAGGATGTGCTGACACTGGTTAACCGTGGTGGCATGACTTCCATGATGGGTGTGGTTCTGCTGGTATTCTGCGCCTTCTCTTTCGCTGGCACACTGGCCCTGACTGGCGGCCTAAAAGTGCTGGTAGACACCATGGCAAAAGGCATCAAAGGGACCACCAGCCTGATTGGTGCAACCATCGTGACTACCATCACTGTTGTGTGTACTACCTCTGACGGCAAACTGGCCCTGCTTATCCCTTCAGAGCTGTTCCGTGATACCTATAAAAAAATGAAGCTGGATGCGAAGAACCTTTCTCGCACCATTGAAGATGCAGGCACCATCATTGAACCTTTGGTGCCTTGGACTAACGCGGGTGTATTCATGGCTGCAACCTTGGGTGTATCAACGCTGGACTACCTACCTTGGGCAATTCAAAACTACTCAGCGATTTTCTTTGCGATGATTTGGGCGGTAACCGGCATCGGTATCGCACAAGCGAAAGATCACATGAAAAGCGCGCAACCTGCTGCGGCAATGTAGAAGAACATAAAAACTAATAATGAAATAACCCTTGGAAGCCTTGCCCCCTCAAGGCTTCCACTTTTTCTGAGGACGTTATGGCTCACGAACTGGATACAGTAATTAATCGCTACGGCACCGACTGCTTGAAATGGGACTACATGGAAAAATGGTTGGGCGTGCCGGAAGGTGAAGCTTTGCCTAGTTGGGTATCTGACTGGGATTTCAAAGCCCCTGACTTTATCACCAAGCCGCTTCAAGAACGTTTGGACCACGGCATTTTCGGCTACTCCGAGCGCGGTGAGGAGTACTTCAATTCAGTGATTGATTGGTGGAAAGACCGTCATCAAGTCACCCTGAAAAAAGAGTGGTTCCACACTACACCTGGCAGCCTGCCTGCTATTGCGATGCTGGTTGAACGTTGGAGCAAGGAAGGCGATAAGGTTCTTATCCTAAGCCCTGTCTACCATGCGTTTTACCGCACCATCGAGCATACAGGCCGAACCGTTGCGACATCAAAAATGCATAACGACAACGGCTACTACACCATCGATTTTGACGATCTTGAAGCGCAGTTCAAAGACGGTGTGAAAGTGATGATCTTCTGTAATCCACATAACCCAGGTGGTCGTGTGTGGACAGAAGAAGAAGTGACTCGCCTTTGTCAGCTTTGTCATGAGTACGGCGTGTATCTGATCTCGGATGAAATCTGGGCGGATATCGTTTTCGGTGAAAACACTTTCTTCAGTTGCCTGCGTGTTGACCCAATCTATTTTGAAAAAATGGCCGTGTGCATTGCGGGCACCAAAACCTTTGGTTTGCCGTCACTTCGCCTGACCAACACCATGATCCCGAACGAGAAAGAAGCCGAAGCACTGAAATCAAAATTGCTGGCTTACGGGATTGATGTCTACAGTGCGTTCAGTATTTTGGCAAACCAATCAGCATATCGTAACGGTAAAGAGTGGGTGGATGACACACTGAAATACCTCGATGCGAATAATCAGTTGCTGGCCGATTTCATTGGCAAAGAGCTTACACAAGTGACCTACCGCGTCCAAGAGTCTACCTATCTTGCATGGGTTGATTGCCGCGCAATGGGACTTACAGATGAAGAACTGGAAAAACAGCTACACGCTGCCGGTGTTATCCCTACCATGGGCTATAACTTTGGCGAGGAAGGCCGCGGTTTCATTCGTTTGAACTTGGGTTGTCCTAAGTCCATTTTGGAAGAAAAAATTCGTCGCCTTCGCACCGTCCTAAAATAAACAACTGGGCACTAGGTGGGCTAAATGGCCCGCCTTTTTTCTATTTTTCCTCCTTCTTGATGCCCACTCCCTCGTAATGAAACAACGAACAAAGCGAGATTCGAAACGTTAATCCAACCAACTTCCTGATATTCATCAACTACAATTACCCAAAGACCAACCGCCGTCACGATGCTGCGGGTGCGCGTTGAAAATGCTGTGATAGAATAAAGCCTTCAGCCTGATTTCTGAGGTCTTATGGCCAACCTTTCACACCTTATTTCTCGCGCGCAGTCATTATGCGAACAGCGTGGCGTGCGGATGACAACGCAGCGCGAGCGGGTTTATGAAATTATTATCCAAAGCAAACGCGCGATCAGTGCCTATGATTTGCTGGATATACTGAGGGAAACTGAGCCTCAGGCAAAGCCGCCGACAGTCTACCGTGCTCTTGATTTTCTTCTTTCTCAAGGGTTTGTGCACAAGGTAGAGTCGACAAACAGTTTTATTGCCTGCTGCCATATTGGTCACGAACCGCACTGCTCTCAATTGTTAATCTGTGATTCGTGCGGTACGGTGGAAGAGTGCCATGCCGACGCTCTCTCTGAGGCACTCCAAGAAAGAGCTCGTCAGGTTGGCTTTAAAGTGAATCATCACGTCGTTGAAACACATGGAACTTGTCACACTTGTCAGGTGGCGACACAGAAAATGCAGTAGGACGGTGAACTAACATTATGCGCGCAGAATTTGTAAACCCTTTTTTGTCTTCATTGGTCAATGTATTGACCACTATGGCGCAACTCGAAATCACGCCTAAGAAGCCGCAAATTAAGAAAACTGAAGTCGCTAAAGGCGATGTGTCAGGTCTTATTGGTATGGTGGGAGCGCAAACGAAAGGCTCTTTTTCAGTGACGTTTGAAGAAGATCTCGCACTGGAAATCATGAGCCGTATGCTAGGTGAGCGACCCGCTACCATCGATGCTGATGTAACCGATATGGTTGGCGAAATCACCAACATGGTTACAGGTGGCGCAAAGCGCATCCTTGCAGAAAAAGGCTTTGATTTCGACATGGCAACACCCATCGTGGTATCTGGCCGTGAGCACACCATCACGCACAAAAGCGAAGGTCAAATCATCATCATGCCATTTGAGTCAGAATATGGCCGTGCATATATCGAAATTTGCTTCGACTAAGTGCCAATTACAAGCTTAAAAAAAACGCCGCTTATAGCGGCGTTTTTAATTTCTAGACATCAGCGAACAGTGATTACGCGCGCCATTGTTTGAATGTGTTGATCAAACCATTGGTCGAGCTATCGTGGCTTTCCACTTCATCTTGGTCAGCCAGTTCAGGCAAGATTTGGTTCGCCAGTTGTTTACCCAACTCCACGCCCCACTGATCGAAGCTGAAGATGTTCCAAATGACACCTTGCGCGAAGATCTTGTGCTCGTACATCGCAATCAGCGCACCCAGTGAACTTGGGGTCACTTGTTTTACCAAAATCGAGTTGGTTGGGCGGTTACCTTCAAACACTTTGAACGGCACTAGCTCAGCCACCTCTTCTGCTGTTTTACCAGCAGCAGTGAATTCAGCTTCAACTTGTTCGCGTGTTTTGCCGAATGCCAGTGCTTCAGTTTGTGCGAAGAAGTTTGCCATCAGTTTAGGGTGATGGTCGCTCAGCGGGTTATGGCTGATCGCAGGTGCAATGAAATCACACGGGATCAATTTGGTGCCTTGGTGAATAAGCTGGTAGAACGCGTGCTGACCGTTAGTGCCTGGTTCACCCCAAATGATTGAGCCAGTTTGGTAATCTACAGGGTTACCATCGCGGTCTACGTACTTACCATTTGATTCCATGTTGCCTTGCTGGAAGTACGCGGCAAAACGATGCAGGTATTGGTCGTAAGGAAGGATTGCTTCAGACTCTGCGCCATGGAAGTTGTTGTACCAAATACCGATCAGTGCCAATAGCACTGGCAGGTTTTCAGTGAACGGCGTGCTTTGGAAGTGCTTATCCATCTCGTGAGCACCCGACAACAGTTCGATAAAGTTGTCGTAACCGATAGACAGACAGATAGACAGACCAATTGCTGACCACAGTGAGTAGCGACCGCCAACCCAGTCCCAGAACTCAAACATGTTGTCCGTGTCGATACCGAACTCAGACACAGAAGCCGCGTTGGTAGACAGCGCTGCGAAGTGTTTTGCTACGTGCGCTTGGTCTTCCGCTGTTGCCAAGAACCAGTCACGCGCAGACAGCGCATTGGTCATGGTTTCTTGGGTAGTGAAGGTTTTAGACGCAATCAGGAACAGCGTGGTTTCTGGGTTTAAACCCTTCAGCGTTTCTGCAATGTGGGTGCCATCTACGTTAGACACAAAGTGCAGGTTTAGGCGAGATTTGTAAGCAGCCAGTGCTTCGCTCACCATGTAAGGACCCAGATCAGAACCACCGATACCGATGTTCACAACATCCGTAATTTCTTTGCCAGTGTAACCTTTCCACTCACCACCAATAACACGGTCAGAGAACGACTTCATCTTCTCAAGTACCGCATTGACTGCAGGCATGACGTCTTCGCCGTCAACCATGATTGGGGTGTTACTGCGGTTACGCAGAGCAACGTGCAGCACTGAGCGATCTTCCGTTTGGTTGATCTTGTCGCCACGGAACATCGCGCTGATTGCGTCTTTCAGCTCAGTTTCATCTGCCAGCGCAAACAGTTTGTCCAACGTCTGCTCACTGATCAGGTTTTTAGAGTAATCCAGCAGAATGTCATTGCCGAACTGAACGGAGAATTTGTCAAAACGATGAGGGTCGTTGGCAAAAAGCGAGGTAAGGGTCAAATCCTGCGCATCTTCAAAGTGAGCAGTCAGCGCTTTCCACGCTGCTGTTTGCGTCGGATTGATAGACTTCAACATAATTATTGTTCCTTTGTAGACAGAGTCTGTGCGTGGATCCTGTCAGTCCACGTTTTACAGAGGTCGACCGCTTTCATAGAAGCCGTCGCCAGATTCGCGTAATGTTACGATGTCATTCGCACTGATGCTAGGGGGAACCCCAAAACCATTGGCGCAGCAGTTTGAAAAGGGTGTCAATGTTGGCATGATTATATGGCAATCATTTTGCGCTAGGTCAGTGTTCGTATCATAACCAAGGCAGGGTTGCTCCGCCGCCCAATACTTTAACCAATTTCAAAAAAACAGAGTGCTTAAAATGTGGTACCAAAAGACCTTTACGCTGCGCGCACGCTCACGTGGTTTCCATTTAATTACTGATGAAGTGCTTTCTAATTTGCCTGAGCTTCGCGATGTTCGCGTAGGGATATTGCACTTGTTTATTCAACACACGTCCGCAAGCCTGACGCTCAATGAAAACGCAGACCCAACCGTTCGTTCTGACATGGAAGCGCACTTTAATAAATTTGTGCCCGAGCGCGCGCCCTACTACCAGCATACCTATGAAGGTGATGATGATATGCCCGCACACATTAAGGCATCATTGTTAGGTGCCAGTATCTCTGTTCCCATCAGTAACGGAAGATTGGCCACTGGCACGTGGCAGGGTGTTTATCTGGGCGAGCACAGGGACAACGCTGGTGCACGACGTCTTGTTGCAACCATTCAGGGCGAATAACGCTATCCCCATCGTCGTCAGAAGTACGACAACAAGGTGCATCATATTTCATATGTAACAATTGCTATCCACTTGCTCCAAATGATATCAACCTCCCCTCTGAAAAATGACCAAAACCTCATGCATACCTATGAAAAATAAAGGTATGCGGTGCTTGTTGTGATGACACAACGCGATCAGTCTTTACCCATGCCGTTGTTCATACTTTCGTCATAACATCACCGCCATCCATTCATTTTTATCTCACCCTATCTCCATAAAAGATGCATGGCTTTCTCATCAAAAATCATCATAAGCCCACGCGTATCGATTTCGAGACAATAATACACACCACAACTCAATACACTCCTCTTCCACTGACGTGCTGCGGGCAGAAAGCAATGGCCCCAACACCTAGCTAGACCAGTATTGGCTAACAGGCTGGTCAACGTATAACGGAATATGTAGGTGTCTTTATGATGAAAAAATCACTTCTAGCCTTAGCCATTGTTGCGGGGTCACTGACTTCAGCTCAGGCGAATGCCGGGTGTGCTGGCAATGTGTATTCGATGAATGCAGGGCGAGGACATGCCGGTTTATTGCTTGATGTAAAAGAAGCACAAAAGATGTCAACACAGTACTTTTCTGACGCGGGTGACAGAGCAACCTTCCATTCTCGTCCGCTATTCAGTTCGCCAACCATGGCGTACGACAGCACGTCTGATCGCCTCTATTATGCAAGCGCACCACAGCCGACGTCATACCATATTCAGGTCCCTAACGACGCTTACACGGCAGAAGAGCGTAAAAACTTAGATTTACACGCCAAAACCATCAGTGCATATCAGCTAGCTTATATGGATCCGACAACCGACAAGCATGTTGCCGGTCCGACTGTAAATAAGCAGATCCTGCGAATGGCTTTCGATCCAAGCACCGGTGATTTATACGCATCTGATACCCAAACCATTTTCAAAATCGATCGTGATACCGGCGCTACGACCCATATTGCTAATTTCGACAACAACCTCAAATACGGTGGATTTACTAGTTGGGGAGATTTCGTTTTCCAAGGCGGAGAACTCTTATTTGTCACCAATAATCGTACATTTGCCGTCAATACCACCTCTGGTGCGCTGACACTGAAAGCGTTCCACTTTATTGATTTTGTTGCTGCTGCCACTCTCGACCAAAATGGTCAGATGCTGGTCGCGGCCAAAAACCAGAACGTCTCAGGCAACATCAACAGTAACCACCTATATCGCCTTAAGCCTTCTACTGGCGAGAAAAAAGCGGTAGGCCTGTTCCCTAGTCGCATAAGCGCCATGGCCACCGTCACCTCTGAAGATCACACTTGTTATGATAAAACCGTGTTCCCGAGTGACCTGAAACCAACGGTCTCGGGCATCACGCTGGCTTCAAACTCAGTAGGAGAAGGCGCGACAGCCTATTTCACCGTTAACTTTGACAAAGCCACCAGCGATACAAACACCAAACTGCGCGTCGCCCTGAAAGACGGTACGGCGAAAGTGACCAGTGATTACACAAACACCGTTGCATTACTGTTCTCTGATAACTCAACCGGGTCGGCTACCCTTTCATCAACAGGTACTGACATCAGCCTGCCACAAGGCGTGACATCGGTGCGTATTGCGGTACCTACCGTCAATGATTCAGTGCACGAGACCAGTGAACAGTTCTCGATGGATGCATGGGTGAACACCAACAAGAGTGACCTGAGCTCAGCCAGTGTCACCATTACCGATAACGACCCTGCCGAGCTTAAGGCAAATACCCTATGCGCCAACGGCAGCTGGCTTTCTCGTCCATCCAATCTTGCATGGTGTAGCGATGGTGCAACTGAAACATGGGTTGGTGACTACAACAACTCTACACATTCTTCTGTTTGGCAAGGTAGCTTAGAAGGATTGGCAACCGGAGAAGCCAGCACGCTGCATTACACCATCTTGTCTACACAAAACATTGGTGGCCTTTCCAAGCTAAAAGTTGAGATGGATTATGGGGATGGCTGGGTTGTCGTGGGCAATTACCAAT
The DNA here is from genome assembly GCF_028683135.1 of Enterovibrio qingdaonensis. GTDB lineage: Bacteria > Pseudomonadota > Gammaproteobacteria > Enterobacterales > Vibrionaceae > Enterovibrio > Enterovibrio qingdaonensis. Next base: position 56,284 of record NZ_JAJUBB010000006.1, on the reverse strand, counting down.
CAAGAGTTTATTCGCAACCGACCAAGGTTCAATATACCTTTGACTTCACACCGACATCTACCACAGCCAAGTTTAGGCTAAGTTGGAATATCACCATCGACTATCCGGATGGCGGTGACGATGTCTCTATGGGATTCAAGAAAATCACCTGGTAGAACGAAAAAGCCCCAACGCATAGCGTTGGGGCTTTTTGCTCATTAAAACGGCTGATTAATCATCACCCGAAATAAGCCTTCTTCACTTCCAAGAGCCATTTCTGAGCGTACCACGATGCCTTCCACCTGAAAGCGCATTGCAACCCCTGCACTCCATTTCATGTTTTCATGGAGGGTTTCTAGGTTGAAATCATCGGCCACACGGCCCACATCCGCAAACAACACCCACTGCCACCAAGGTACATCGTACCAATTGAACACGGGTACATCGCCAAGCGGCTGCCATTCCGGTATCACGCGATACTCCATGCTGTAGCTAAGTGCAGAGCGATCAGCGTAGCGTCCGGTTTGGAAACTGCGGAGGCGATATAAGCCACCTAGACGCACGCTAGCAAACTCAGGAGGTCTGTTATAGGCGGTTTGACCATTGATGTTAGAGGTTTCATTCCAGCTTGGCGTGTCAGCGGTATAGATGTTGAACGCAAACACCTGCTCTTTGGCCATCTCTTCCCAATCACCCAAACTCCAGTACCAGCTTTGGCTGGCTTCCCACTTCCACCAACTCGCGCGATTGTCTGAGCCCGGATCGACGGTCAGGATGAACTCACTCACACTGCCTTTAGTAGGATTGGTCGTGCTGTCGCGGTTGTCCCATTTGAATCGGGTTTCTAATCCCCAGACTTCAGAAGCATCAGAAAACTCGCTCACTTTGTCTGCCCCATCCCCCGTGAGATGTTGCGCTTTATAGAAAGGACGAAAATCGATAGACGACACGCCGCTGTTCCATGGCGCGTTGCCATCCACAGGGCGTTTTGGCGTTAACGCAGCGCGGATAGGTGATGACTCTGCAGCCCCCAAAGGCAAAATATAGCGAAAAGAGAGATGGTGCTGCGCTTCTCGACTGTCGAGCTTAATTCGGTCATCAAATGCAGAATCATTGGAGGCTGCGTTACCGAGGTAATAGTCAAATTGCTTATAGTCAGCTTCATAAAACTGTCCACCAAATAGCCAGCGACTGTCTGCAGCCAACGCATAGTTATTGGCAGCGATAAAGCTTAACCAGGTGCCAGTCGAGGAGCCTAGCCCTGCGGCAAACAATGATGCTTGAGGCTGCCCAGCACCTTTCCATAAACCGGCTAACCCCGCAGAAAAGCCCATCTGTTCGGTAGAGAAGGCAAACGGGACGACCTCAATATCAGGTACTGTAACCTCTTGTTTTTCCGCCATCGCGGCGGAAGACAAGCAAAAGAAAGCCGTAACCAGCGTTACGGCTTTTGATAATGATTTTTTCAAGACAACCTACAACATAATTCAGGTGTATACGAGTTCAACGCGAGAGGTCAGGTTGGTCACGAGTTCATAGCCAATCGTTCCAACGTGGCGCGCCACTTCTTCAACCGGGAGCTCTTTACCCCACAGCACGACTTCATCACCCACGCGATCCGTCGAGTCTGGTCCAAGATCCACAGTGAGCATATCCATAGACACACGGCCAACTAAAGGCACTCTACGTCCATTAACCAATAGCGGTGTACCATCTGGTGCAACGCGTGGATAACCGTCACCATAACCGATGGCAACCACGCCGAGTCGCGTATCACGATCGGCAAACCAGCGTGCGCCATATCCCACAGGCTCGCCTTCTTTCACGTCTCTTACTGCAATCAAACTCGATGTCATGGTCATGACAGGCTGCAGGCCAAAATCCGCCCCGCTGCGCTCTGACATCGGTGAGACACCATAAAGACTGATCCCAGGACGAACGCATTCGAAATGGCTGGCAGGCCAAAGCAAACTGCCAGACGAGGCAGCAATGGAGCGATCTCCCGCTTGGTCTCGCGTCAATTCAGAAAAAACATCAATTTGCTGTTGGGTGATAGGATTTTCTAGCTCATCCGCACAGCCAAAGTGACTCATGAAGTGCAGCGGCTCTGCGACATTAGGACAAGCGTCGAGGCGCGCAATATATTCTGCAACCTGCTCTGGCCTTACCCCTAGGCGCCCCATTCCGGTATCAATCTTCAACCAGACAGTCAACGGGCGTTCAAGGTTGGCACGCTCTAGAGCCTCTAATTGCTCAATGCTGTGCACTGCGGTTTGCAGGTTGCTGGCTACCAAAATCGGCAGATCAGCCGAGGAATAGAACCCTTCTAACAGAAGGATAGGTTTGACGATACCCGACGAGCGAAGCTGCAAAGCTTCGTCCAGTCGCGCAACCCCAAAGCCATCCGCTTGTGAGGACAGAGCTTTTGCCACAGGCAACAAGCCGTGACCATAGCCGTTGGCTTTGACCATGGCCCAAACTCGGCTGTTGGGTGCCATGGCTCGGATAATGTCGATATTGTGGTTTAACGCACCAGTATGGATAAGAGCGGTCGCCGCTTTCATAACACCTCAGGATTATTCTTCATCGAACGCAGGACCCGCGTAGTTATCGAAGCGAGAATACTGGCCTTGGAAGGTCAGACGAATAGAGCCGATTGGGCCGTTACGCTGCTTACCAAGGATAATTTCGGCGATGCCTTTCAATGGACTTTCTGGGTTATACACTTCATCGCGGTAGATGAACATGATCAAGTCAGCATCCTGCTCGATCGCACCTGATTCACGCAAGTCGGAGTTAACCGGGCGTTTATCGGCACGTTGTTCCAGCGAGCGGTTAAGCTGCGACAGGGCAACAACGGGCACGTTTAATTCTTTCGCCAATGCTTTTAGCGATCGGCTGATTTCGGCAATTTCAAGGGTACGGTTATCTTGCAGACCCGGCACGCGCATTAACTGAAGGTAGTCGACCATGATCATGGAAAGGCCACCGTGTTCACGCGCCACACGTCGCGCACGGGAGCGTACATCTGTCGGCGTCAGACCTGAGCTGTCATCGATGTACATATTGCGTTTTTGCATCAAGATGCCCATGGTCGACGAAATACGCGCCCAATCTTCGTCATCCAACTGACCGGTACGAATTTTTGTTTGGTCAACGCGAGAAAGCGACGCAAGCATACGCATCATCAGCTGTTCGGCTGGCATCTCTAGGGAGAAAATAAGAACCGGCTTCTCCTGATCCATCGCGGCGTTTTCACACAAGTTCATCGCGAACGTGGTTTTACCCATCGAAGGACGCGCTGCCACGATGATGAGATCTGAGCCTTGAAGACCCGCCGTTTTCTTATTCAAGTCGGTAAAGCCGGTCGACACACCTGTCACACCGTCTTGCGGCGATTTGAACAGGATTTCGATACGCTCTAGGGTTTTCGACAACACGTTGTCGATGTTTTGCGGCCCTTCCGTTTCAGATGTGCGGGATTCAGCAATGGCAAAAACTTTACTTTCCGCCATGTCCAGCAGGTCTTCAGACGTGCGACCATCCGGCTCGTAGCCTGCATCTGCAATTTCGTTCGCAACACCAATCAGGTTACGCACCATTGCACGTTCACGCACGATATCCGCATAAGCAACGATATTCGCCGCACTTGGCGTATTTTTAGCAAGCTCAGCAAGGTAAGCAAAGCCGCCAACATCTTCCAGCGAGCCATGTTTTTCCAAATGCTCGGAAAGCGTGATCAAATCCAGCGGATGACCATCGTCGAGCAATCGCTTGGTGCTTTCAAAAATCAAACGGTGCGGCCGACTGTAAAAGTCAGAAGCAATCACTTTTTCGGATACACTATCCCAACGCTCATTATCGAGCATCAGCCCACCTAGCACAGACTGCTCCGCTTCTAACGAATGCGGCGGCACCTTCAGCGCATCTACCTGACGGTCTTTGGGTTTATTGGAGTTAAATTGCTTGCTGCGTTGCTCTGCCATATTACTTATTACCTTGTCATTGCGCAGGCCATTATATACTCAAACAACCTCAAGATGCTCGACCCAGAGTACAGCCGATTTATTTTTCAGCCAATTTAACATCTTGCTGACGCACAAATGAAAGTTTCGGATAGAATGTTGCACCTCTTATAGTAATGGTAACCCATATGCCCTCCGCGCTGTCGAATGCATCTCTGATTTGTCTGGTTGCGCTACCTGCTTTTGCCAATGCCGATGTTCTCGATCCTTGGCAATCAGAAGTGGAACTTGGTTTTCAGGCCCTCACCGGAAACTCAGACTCGATGACGATCAATAGCCGACTGGCAACCGATTACATTTCAGGCCCCTACCGACATACGTCAGAAGCCCGATTTCTGCTGGTTGAAAAGGATGGAGAGGAAGATAAACGCAAAACAGAAGCGGAAAGCCAAGCCAACTACAAGTTTGACCCGAAACGCTATGTACTGGGCAATGTCAGTTACCTCGATGATAAATACGGTCCGTACTATACCGACTTAACGTTCGCGACGGGTGTGGGCTATCAAGCGATCTGGCGCGAAGATTTGTCACTGCTATTGGAGCTAGGTCCCGGTTACCGCTACCAACGCCCCAATGTTGATGAGATTGACGACGATGACGTCATCATGCCCTACAACGTCCAAGAATTTATCGTGCGTGCGCAGGCTGAGTTAGCTTGGGACATTAATGAAAATGCGGAATTTGAAGGGCGTATTACCATGATTTCTGGCTCAAGCAATACCAGCTTGGAAGCCCGTGCATCTATTGCCACCAGCCTAATAGCAGATCTTGGCATCAAGCTTTCCACGACGCAAAAGTACATCAACGACGTACCGCCTGGGCTGAAAAAACTCGACTCCATCTTTACCATCAATATGGTGTACGCGTTCTAAAAAAGGACGTCGACTGACGGATTCTGAAGGGAAACAGCAGACACAAAAAAACCGGCCCTTAGGCCGGTTTTTTCAAAGCGACGATGTGTCTGAATTACTCAGCAACAACGTTCAGCTTAACAGTAGCGAATACTTCAGAGTGCAGTTGCAGGCTGATTTCGTACTCACCAGTGTTACGCAGTGCACCTTCTGGCAGGCGAACTTCGCTCTTCGATACAGCAACGCCAGCTGCAGTTACAGCGTCAGCGATGTCACGAGTACCGATAGAACCGAACAGTTTACCTTCGTCACCAGCTTTAGAAGCGATAACTACCGCTTCCAGTGCAGCAACTTGCTCTGCGCGTGCTTCAGCAGCAGCCAGAGTTTCAGCAACTTTTGCTTCTAGGTCTGCACGACGAGCTTCGAAATGCTCAACGTTAGACTTAGTAGCCATTACTGCCTTACCTTGTGGGATAAGGAAGTTACGAGCGTAACCAGACTTAACAGTTACCTGATCACCCAGACCACCCAGGTTAGCGATTTTATCAAGCAGAATAACTTGCATTATCTATTCCTCTATTAACTTGGACAGTGCCGATTACTGATGTTTGTCAGTGTACGGCAGCAGAGCCAGGTAACGTGAACGCTTGATAGCGCGTGCCAGCTGACGCTGGTACTTAGCACGGGTACCAGTGATACGGCTAGGTACGATTTTACCAGCTTCGGTGATGTAGTTTTTCAGAGTCGCTACGTCTTTGTAATCGATCTCTTGTACGCCTTCTGCAGTGAAACGGCAGAATTTACGACGACGGAAGAAACGTGCCATGGGGCTATCTCCTGATCTAAATATCTATAATTTTTTCAGCATGTAACACTAATTTTCCCACACCATTTCGGCCGGTCTGATAAGCGAGAAACCCACTTACCTTAATGTTACTGCCTAAAGCTAAGTGCTGTGTGTTTAACTGAGACCCTTGCCCGCTCACTACAACCGGTAAACGGCAGTAGACTTGCCTTGGCAATCCAGCTTCCTGTTGATCCGAGCGATGCTCTAGCACAAAGTGACAGTGCGGTATCCCGGCAGGACTCTGTTTTCGAATCGGGCCTTGGGTGATAACACCGGCTAGCTCAATCCGATTGGTCATCAAATCAAATTACTCAGCTGCTGCTTCGTCTTCAGATTGTGCTTCTGCACGCTCTTCGCGACGTGGCGCGCGCTCTTCTTTAGCCTTCATCATGATAGATGGCTCAGTGATAGCGCCTTTGGTACGCATGACCATGTTACGGATCACAGCGTCGTTGAAGCGGAACGCAGTTTCCAGCTCATCAACAACAGCTTGGTCAGCTTCAACGTTCATCAGAACGTAGTGAGCTTTGTGCAGTTTGTTGATTGGGTAAGCCAGTTGACGACGACCCCAGTCTTCTAGACGGTGGATTTGACCACCTGACTCTTTGATAGAACCAGTGTAACGCTCGATCATGCCAGCAACTTGCTCGCTTTGATCAGGGTGCACCATGAATACGATTTCGTAATGACGCATTGGTTGCTCCTTACGGATTATTCAGCTTCCACGCTTGGCCCAGTCATCCAGCGGAAGCAAGGAACGAAAGTAAAAGACCGGGAATTTGGAGGCAGAATAGTACAGAGAATCGTCGATACTAGCAATCACTATTCGCATCTAAGAGGAAAACAACACCTAGCTGATTGTTCAAAGGCAACAATTTTCCAGCAAATGCGCTTTTTTGTGACCGCGCGCTGATTCCAGATCAGAAACTGGAAACGACTTCCAAGCCTTTTTCATCACGTTTTTCTGGGGGATTCCCCCTATTTTCTTTGCGCCCTTTCACATTTTCTTCCGGATTCCCCCTAATTTCCGCTTCGTTTCCAGTTTGAAGTGGAAAAAAAGCGTCTGCTCCAGCTCGCCCTTCCACTTTATCTTTCACTCAACGCAACAAAACGTCTGGAGAGACACCTTTGCAAACGGCAATAACCCTAACCCCAGATAGCACCGAAATCGTGGAACACGGTGCATCTGTTACTGAACGCGCGATTGTGCTGCTTGGCGAGAACGGCATCTACCCTGATGACCTGCAACAAAAAATGCTGGCAACACACATCAAAGCAATGGCGTGGCGCTCACACAGTGGCGAATCACTGCCAGAGCTAGAGCTGGAAATGTTCGAAGAAATCTCGTCGCTGTCACTGAAACTTGCTGAGCAAGTCTGCGGCCTGATGGACAACCTAGCTTACGAAGAAGCACACCTTTTATCTGTCCACTTTGAAGTGGCAAAAGAAAACGAATTAAGCACTGCCAAAGGAGAGTAACCATGTCTGTATTGAAACTTGTAATCGGCGACCGTATGGGTAAAGGCCAAAAAGTAGGTGCTGGCGCAGAAGCAGCTGGTGCAGAAGTGACTGTTATCCCAGGTATGGCTGCGGACATGAAACTGGGCGACATCATGAACCAGCAAGAAGCACAGATGGGTATCTCTTTCTGTGGTTCAGGTGGTGCAGGTGCGATCACTGCGCAAACCAAATACGGTTACAAGTGCCGCTACGGCATGCGCTCAATCGAAGAAGGTATTGCAGCAATCAACGATGGTTGTGTGGTACTGGGCTTCGGCTTCATGGACAAAGAAGAACTTGGCGAGAAACTGGTGAAAGCGTTTATCGCAAAACACGGTATCGGTGCATGAAACAACAGCTGACCACTGACGTCATCGTCAGTGGAAAAGGCGAAACAAGGCAGCAGGCATTTGCTGCTGCCTTTAGCCAGATTCAACCGACTTTGCTGAAAGAGAGTCAGAAAGTCTTACTCCGGATTGAGCCCCAAGACGTCAAGGTTCTGGAAGCCGAAGAGAAGATCACGATGGACAAGTTCCTGTTCTTCTTTTTACCCAAAGAACGACGCCAGTGCCGCGTCAAGCTGGAGGTTACCGTCAGCCTTACCTACATCGATGTGGAGCAAGTTGACTTCCAAATCTTACGTTAATCTCTAAGGAATCCATGACATGTTCACTGTCATTCTTTTTAAGTCTCTCATTATTGGTGGCTTAGTCGGCCTTGGTGTCGGCGTCGGTGCAGCGCGAATGTTCCACGCACCAACCGTACAGGGTATGGGCGCGTTCCGTACGTTGGGCGAACTGAACTCTTGTGAAGGTGACCCAGCATCACACTTCTCATTCGGCCTTGGCTTCTTCTTCAACGCATGGGCATCTACCGTTGCTGCCGGTGCGTTTACACAAGACATCGACCACCGCGTACTACCTCACTGGGGCGCAGCGGTACTGATGATGAAAAACCGCGATCTGGCGACCACGCTGCACGATCCAAAGCGTATGGGTATTACCTGTGCCATCTTGGGCGCGCTGGTTGTTGCGTTCCTTAACACCACTGCCGCTGCTGTTCCTGAAGCTCTTCAGGTAACCGCTGTGAAGGTACTGGTTCCTGCTGCAAACCTTTTGGTAAACACTGTGATGCCTGTCATTTTCTGGCTGGCAGCGATTGAAGCAGGCAAGAAATCTGGCTTCTGGGCAACCATCTTCGGTGGTCTGGCACAAATGATTATGGGTAACGCCGTACCGGGTCTGGTACTGGGTATCCTTATCGGTAAAGGCGTAGAAGACGGCGGCTGGAACAAAGTCACCAAGATCATGATGGCAGCTATCATCGCGCTGTTCGCAATGAGTGCCTTCTTCCGTGGCTTCGACATGCAACTGATCAAATCTTTCCACATGGAAGTTCCAATGTGGCTTGAAAACATCCACCTCATGATGAGCGGTAAATAAGGGGAACTACCATGGATGAGAAAATGAAGAATAACTTCTGGTACGCCGACTGGTCTTTCCCAATCATCGTGGGTCTGCTGTCTGCCGGTGTATTCGCGGGTACGCACATGTACTACCTGTACGGCGTAGGCGCATTCAACGAAGTGGCTTTCGTCTCTATGCTTCGTGCAGGTATGGACACGGGTGCCTACGGCGCAGTCGCAGCATTCGGTGCTAGCTTCTTGTTTGCACGCATCATCGAAGGTTCACTGGTCGGTATCTTGGATATCGGTGGTGCCATCATGACAGGTGTTGGTTTGGGTATCCCTGCTCTGCTTCTGGGTGCTGGTATCACTTACCCAGTTGAGAACTTCCCAATGGCATTGGCGACAGGCATGGTCGCGGGTCTGGCTATCGGTGCCATCATCATCGTGGCGCGTAAGTTCACTATCAACCAAAGCAACTCTACCTATGGCGCAGACGTCATGATGGGTGCAGGTAACAGCTCTGGCCGTTTCCTTGGTCCTCTGATCATCCTGTCTGCAATGGGTGCGTCAATTCCAATCGGTCTTGGCTCATTGGTTGGTGCGCTGATCTTCTATGTGTGGGGCAAACCAATCACCGGTGGCGCAATCCTAGGCGCAATGGCACTAGGCACCATGTTCCCAGTCGCTCTGTAATACTTCTACCCCGCCTTCGGGCGGGGTTATCGAGATACCCCTATGTACGATTTCCTGATTAAAAACGCCCGACTTGTCTCTGGCGAATGCGCAGACATTGCCATTCAAAACGGCAAGATTGCCGCCATCGGCGAACTGGCCGATGCACAAGCCACTAAGACGCTGACACTGAATAACGACGTGTACGTCAGCGCAGGCTGGATTGACGGACATACACACTGCTATCCAAATTCCCCTATTTACAATGATGAGCCAGACGCGATAGGCGTCACGGGCGGCGTCACAACGGTTATCGACGCAGGCAGCACAGGTGCTGATGACGTAGATGACTTCGCTGAGATTGCGAAAAACTGCAAAACCGAGGTACGCGCGCTACTGAACATTTCGCGCATCGGCCTGCTGCGTCAGAACGAATTAGCCGATAAGAACGATATCGACCTGACCCTGGCCAAAGACGCGGTAGAGCGTCACCCTGACTTCGTTGTCGGCCTGAAAGCACGCATGAGCGGCAGTGTTGTTGGCGAGAATGGCCTCACGCCACTCAAATCTGCAAAAGCACTGCAATGCGAATGTGGATGCCTGCCATTGATGGTGCACGTGGGTAACGCGCCACCAACGCTGGACGATATCGCGGAACTGCTGGGCGAAGGTGACATCCTGACCCATTGCTTCAATGGCAAACCAAACCGCATTTTGACGCCAGAAGGCACACTGCGTGATGCCGTGAAAGCAGCAATGGACCGTGGCATGTTGTTGGACATTGGTCATGGCAGCGCGAGCTTCAGCTTTGACGTGGCAGAAATGTCGATCAACCAAGGCATTTTGCCGGACACCATCAGCTCTGACATTTACTGCAAGAACCGTATCAACGGTCCGGTTTATGGTCTGGCGCATCTGATGTCGATGTTCTTCACCCTTGGCCTTAGCCATGAACAAATTATCGAACGTGTGACGGCGAAAGTTGCTCACGCGCTGCGCCTTGAATCCAAAGGCCAGCTTACAACAGGCTGTGATGCAGACCTGACCCTGTACGAAATCGAACATACGCAAGTGACCTTCACCGATACCGAGGGTGATACCCGCACTGGTGAACAACGCTTTGCACCGCTTGCTGCCATTGTAGGCGGCGAGATGACCCTGACAGAAAAAGGACAGACTCACCATGTCTTCAATTCTTGAAAAATATAACCTGAAACAGGTGATCAACGCCTCTGGCCGTATGACGGCACTGGGTGTTTCTACGCCATTGCCTGAAGTGGTAGAAACCGTCAAATTCGGCATCAACAGCTACTTCGAAATGAAAGATCTGGTGAACAAAACGGGTGAATACATCGCCCGTTTGCTGGACGTGGAAAACGCGGTTGTCGTGTCTTGTGCGTCCGCCGGTATTGCACAAAGTGTGGCGGCAATGATTGTACGTGGAGACGCATACCGTCTTGAAAACTTGCACGCTCATGCGCACGACGTCCCGACTGAAATCGTGATGCCAAAAGGCCACAACGTTAACTTTGGTGCGCCAGTCGGCACCATGGTGAACCTAGGTGGCGGCAAACTGGTGGAAGCAGGTTGGGCAAATGAATGTTCTGCCGCGCAACTGGCGGCAGCAATCAACCCTAACACCGCAGCCATCCTTTACATCAAGTCTCACCACTGTGTGCAAAAGAGCATGCTAACTGTCGCGGATGCAGCTGAAGTAGCGAAAGCCCATGACTTGCCATTGATTGTCGATGCAGCTGCAGAAGAAGACCTGCGCCTTTACTACCAACAAGGTGCGGATCTGGTCATCTACTCTGGCGCAAAAGCCATTGAAGGCCCAACCAGCGGTCTGGTGCTCGGTAAGCACGAATATGTCGAGTGGGTAAAACAACAGTCAATGGGCATTGGTCGCGCGATGAAAGTCGGCAAAGAAGGCATTCTTGGCCTGACTCACGCGATTGAGCTGTATCTAGAACGCGAGCAAGCGTCTGGTGCATCAATGGTCGACAAGATGACCGCGTTCATCGACGGCCTGAACGCGCTGCAAGGCATCACATCTCGTGTGGTGTGGGACAGCGCAGGCCGAGACATCGCCCGTGCAGAAGTGAATTTCGACGCTCACGCGTTCGGCATGACAGCGAAAGATGCTGTTGCCAAGCTGCAGAACGGAAATCCAGCCGTTTACTGCCGCCCATATAAAGCCAACGAAGGCACCATTGAATTTGACGTGCGCAGCGTTTCAAAAGAAGAACTTGAACAGATTCTTGCTGCCATGACCAAGCTGACTCAGGAGTAAAAAACATGTCTCTAAGCCCAAAATATATTGCTGACCGCGTATGTCTGAACGTACTGGCAGGCTCTCACCAAAATGCTGTTGATGTTTACGAAGCAGCAGAAGGCCATGTACTGGTTGGCATGCTGTCAAAAAGCTACCCAGACGTACCAAGTGCTGTTGAAGACATGAAAGCGTGTGCAGAGAAAATTAACAATGCGCTGTCTATCGGTCTGGGTGCGGGCGATCCTAAGCAATCCGACATGGTAACCGAGTTGGCGGGTATTCTTCAGCCTCAGCACGTGAACCAAGTATTCACGGGTGTTGGCAAAAGCCGCAACGCACTAGGTCAAAATGAGACCGTGGTTAACGGTCTCATTTCGCCAACAGGCACAGTAGGTATGGTGAAAATTTCTACCGGCCCTAAGAGTGCAGATATGGCAGATGCCATCGTCCCAGTAGATACCGCGATTGCCATGTTGCAAGACATGGGTTGCAGCTCTGTTAAATACTTCCCAATGGGCGGTCTGGACAGCGTTGACGAATATGAAGAAGTCGCGAAGGCCTGTGCGCGCAATGGTTTCTGGTTGGAACCAACAGGTGGGATAGACCTAGCAAATTTCGAAGAGATTTTGCGAATTGCTTTGGATGCAGGCGTTGAGAAAGTTATACCTCACGTGTACAGCTCAATCATAGATTCTTCCTCTGGCGAGACCCGCCCAGAAGATGTAAAAACACTGTTAGAAATCTCAAAACGTCTGCTTAATCGCTAAGCAAGCGTCGGTATGCAGCATAGCCTGCATACCCTAAAGATTTTAGTTTTGCCGGGATAGACCTCCTTCTCCCCCTTTACGACGGAACTCCCCGGCAAACTGGCAGTGTTGCAACAGGAACACGCAATGCCAAATTTATCGCAGCCGACATTACCTCATCCGCGTCTTATTCGATTACTCGATGCCGTATCCAACTCACCACTAACCCAAGAAGAATTGGCTCAACGCCTCAATGTATCCACCCGTACCGTCCGCACGGATGTCGCCACACTGAATAACGTGATGGTGAATCACGGTGCCCACTTGATCCACCAGCGTGGTTCCGGTTATCAGCTGAAGATTTACAACCAAGAAGCCTTCGAAACGTTTCAACTTGCCGCAAGAGACGCCGACCCTGCGCCGCGCACCAGCAAAGAACGTATCGTCCAAATTCAGGTGTTACTGCTCACCGCTGACGATTGGGTGAAATTGGATGATTTAGCTGACACGTGGAATTTAAGTCGCGCAGCTGTCCAAGGAGACATGGCCGATGTGAGAGCGCAGCTTTCCCCTTTCGGCATTAAAATCGACAGCAAGCCAAGACTGGGTATGCGCATTAAAGGCTGTGAAACGGCCATTCGTGCCCGTTTGTCACAAATTATCTATTCAGAAAACAAAGAATCTCAACGGGCAAGGGGTCTTATCGGCACGCTGTTTCCGAGCAACTCCCAACAAGTGTTTGCAGCGCGTTTTCGCGAGATCCTTGTTGCCAACAAGCTTTATATCAATGATGACGGTCTACACTGGCTCGCTATCTATGCCGCCGTCGCCCTGCAACGACTGGCGAGCGGACAAGCACTAGAAGCTTTTCCAAAAGAGGATGTGGTTAACGAAGTCCTTCCCGTGGCACAGATAGTATTTGATGCCTTGCCAACGCTTATACCCGCGAATGAACATGAAATTGCGGCACTGGCAATCAACATTCAAGCGCGGATTTCAGCCAGCCAGCATGCACAAACTATTCTCGGCCAAATTGAAGCTGAAAAGTTGGTTAACCATATCTTGGATTATGTCCATCGACATTACCCGTATGATATCCGCCAAGACATGCAACTAAGGCGCGACCTGCAAACTCACATCAGCAAAATGATCGTCCGAGTGAAGCACCATGTCGCGACCGTCAATCCACTTGCCGAACACATTAAGCAGCACTACCCGCTTGCCTACGACATCACCCTTGCTGCGATTGCTGACTGGATTCGAGAAACGGGCTACTGCATGACTCAGCATGAGATTGGGTATCTGGTTATCCATGTTGGCGTAGGTCTGGAGCGAAACCACTATCTTGGCCACCGCGCGCCAAAAGCCATGCTGTACTGCGATGCCGGAAATGCGATTTCACGTGGACTAGAAGCCATTATTCGCCGTCATTATCCGCAGCTAGAGCTGGAAACCGTGTATTCGGCTGAGTACCTGAGAATGGCGCAACAACCACAAGTCGACATGATCATCACGACCAATATGCCCGAAGGGGTTTCGGTACCAGTGTTTGTGCTCGACCCTTTCCCTACCCAACATCAGTTAGAAGAATTGGGTAAGCTGGTTCTGGTTGACCGTACTGGTCCTTACATGTTGGAGAAATACTTCTCGGCGGAACAATTTCTCTATATCGAAGAGTCTATTGATCAAGCCTCGCTATTCGACATGGTGTGTGAACAACTGGAAACTGAAGGGCTCGTTGAGGTGGGGTTCGGTGACTCACTCAAAGAACGCGAGGTGATTGTCTCGACCATGATGGGCGAGCATATAGCCCTGCCACACTCCATTGAGTTATTTGCCAAACATTCGTTGGTCTATACCGTTGCTGCCCCAAAAGGCATCGATTGGGGGAACGGAGAAAAAGCTTACCTAGTATTCTTTATGGCCTTAAGTAAAAACGACTATGAAGAAGCGATGGGGTTATATGATCTCTTCCTGACACTGGTAAACAACAAAGCGGGAAAAACGTTGTCGCAGTGCAGTGAGTTCCAATGCTTCAAAACACTGGCGCACCAAGAACTGGTGTAGCGGTTGTTCCAAAGTGCAGGCATAAAAAAAGGAGCCCTCAGGCTCCTTTTCATTCACCGTATCTGATTACGCGCGACGCTGACGCACCGCTTCAAACAGACAGATACCCGTTGCTACCGACACGTTCAGGCTGGATACGCTGCCCGCCATTGGGATACTGATCAAGTCGTCACAGGTTTCGCGGGTCAAACGACGCATGCCGTCACCTTCCGCACCCATTACGATAGCCAGCGGCCCCGTCAGTTTCGCATCGTACACATCGTGCGTCGCCTCACCTGCGGTGCCGACAAACCACACGCCTTTTTCCTGTAATGCACGCATGGTGCGAGCCAGGTTGGTCACACGAACCAAAGGCACGACTTCTGCTGCGCCAACGGCCACTTTACGTGCGGTTGCATTCAGCTGTGCCGACTTGTCTTTCGGTACAATAACCGCGCACACACCCGCTGCATCTGCGTTACGCAGGCATGCACCTAGGTTATGCGGATCGGTCACGCCGTCCAACACCAACAGTAGCGGGTTCTCTTTACCATCCAGAATAATATCCAGATCGTTTTCGTTGTACTGGCGACCCGGCTTCACACGAGCGATTAAGCCTTGGTGTGATGCGCCTTTCGCTTTGTCATCCAGCGCTTTACGACCCATTTCTTGAAGGGTAATACCAAGGCGAGTCAGTTCGTTAAGCACAGGCAAAACGCGATCGTCTTGACGGCCTTTCAGAACAAAGACTTCGATAAAGCGAGATGGATCAGATTCCAGTACAGCTTTAACGGCGTGAATGCCGTAAATCATTTCATTGCTCATGGGTTACTTCTTTTGATTGCCTGCTTTTTCCGGTTTGCTTCGTTGCGCTTTTTTCTTACGCACCTTCTGGCTCTTGCTCTTTTTCTTCGCTGGAGTGCCATCAGCTATTTTACCTTCGGAAGGCCCCTTGTTCGCAGACGATCCTTTGCGATGAGGCTTTCCTTTTCTCTTTCCTTTGCCTTTAGGTGCTTTATCGTCACCTGCAGCCTTAGGAATAGCACCACGTTTTAGTTGCTGGCGAACA
Source organism: Enterovibrio qingdaonensis (assembly GCF_028683135.1). GTDB lineage: Bacteria > Pseudomonadota > Gammaproteobacteria > Enterobacterales > Vibrionaceae > Enterovibrio > Enterovibrio qingdaonensis. The sequence goes on along the minus strand of NZ_JAJUBB010000006.1, from coordinate 40,866 downwards.
GAACCGCGCTCTTTAGCAGATTCAGGGTTTTTGCCCGACTCTGCGCGACCTTTCTTCGCTTTGTCCCGTGCTGTTTTACCGTCACCACGTGGTTTTCGCGTCACGCCATCCAGTCCAAAGTCGATCATCCTTTCATCAAGGTTGACGGATAATACTTTGACCGTGACCTGATCGCCAAGTCGGAATATACGACCAGAGCTTTCACCGACTAACTTTTGACTCACCATGTCGTAGTTGTAGTAATCATTATCAAGGTTTGAGATATGCACCAAACCATCAATATGGATATCATTCAAACGGACAAAGAATCCAAAACCGGTAACATTGGCAATTGTGCCTTCCATGACGTCGCCGACATGGTCTTGCATGTATTCACATTTCAGCCAGTCAGACACATCACGGGTCGCGTCGTCCGCGCGACGTTCTGTCATTGAGCACTGCTCACCCATCACGTCCATGTCGTCGGTGGAGTAATGGTACCCACCCGTCGGCGTCCAACGGTCAGTGTTGCGGCCTTCCTCTTTCGCGATCAGGTACTTGATTGCGCGATGAAGCAACAAGTCTGGGTAACGACGAATTGGCGACGTAAAGTGCGCGTACTGTTTCAGTGCCAAACCAAAGTGACCTGAATTATCTGCCTGATACACCGCTTGTTTCATTGAGCGCAGCAGCATGGTTTGGATCAGTTCTTGATCAGGACGGCCTGCAATGGCGTGCGCCAGTTTAGCGTAATCCGTCGGTGACGGTTCAAGTCCACCTTCCAACGTCAAACCCACTTCCTTCAGGAAGTCTTTAAAGCCGGTCAGACGTTCTTCACCTGGTGCCTCATGGACACGATACAGTGCAGGCTCTTTCGCTTTTTCTACGTATCTTGCAGACGCAATGTTCGCCAAGATCATACATTCTTCGATGATTTTGTGGGCGTCGTTACGCTCTACCGGCACGATTCGCTCTATCTTACGCATGGCGTTAAAGATGAACTTGGTTTCCACGGTTTCAAACTCAATCGCACCACGTTGCTCACGCGCTGCCTTGAGTACTTTGTACATGTTGTTCAGCTCTTCAAGATGCGGAACCAAGGGAGCATAGCGCTCACGCAGGGCGTCATCACCTTCCAGCATCGCGGCAACCTTGGTGTAGGTCAGACGCGCATGGGAGTTCATTACGGCTTCATAATGTTTGAAACCTGATAGCTTACCCGCTTCAGAGATGGTCATTTCACATACCATACACAGGCGGTCTACCTGCGGGTTCAGCGAACATAACCCGTTCGACAGCACTTCCGGCAGCATAGGAATAACCTGTGATGGGAAGTACACCGAGTTACCACGATTGATGGCTTCTTTATCAAGGGCTGAATCTGGACGTACGTAATAACTTACGTCTGCAATCGCAACCCAAAGACGCCAACCACCGGATTTTTTCTTCTCACAAAAGACCGCATCATCAAAGTCACGGGCATCTTCGCCGTCGATGGTAACTAGCGGCAGTTCACGCAGATCAACGCGACCTTGTTTGGCGTCTTCCGGCACTTGCTCAGTGAAGTTCTTGGTTTGTTTCTCGACATCTTGCGGCCATTCATGCGGGATGTTGTGCGTACGAACTGCAATCTCGATTTCCATGCCAGGTGCCATGTTCTCACCCAACACTTCTACTACGCGCCCCACAGGGTTGTGCTGACGGGTTGGACGTTGGAAGATTTCCACCACCACAACGTTACCCATGCGTGCGCCTTTGCGATCTTCTTGTGGGATCACAATATCTTGGCTCAAGCGCGAATCATCTGGCACGACAAAGCCTTGGCCGTTTTCCACGAAATAGCGACCCACTATCTGGCCTTTGCGTTCTTCCAATACGCGCACAACACGCGCTTCTTTTCGGCCACGTTTGTCCGTACCTGCAGGCTGCGCCAGAATAAAATCACCATGCATCACGCCCTTCATTTGGTGATGTGGCAGCAACCAATCTTCGCGGTTGCCTTTGCCTTCTGGACGCAAGAAACCAAAGCCATCGCGGTGACCAATTACGGTTCCTTTCACCAAATCCAGACGCTCTGGCAGTGCATAGCATTGGCGACGGGTGAAAATCAGTTGTCCATCGCGCTCCATGGCACGCAAACGGCGGCGTAAGCCTTCATATTCTTCGTCGCTTTTCAGGCCCAACACTTCAAATAGTTGGTCTCTGCTCACCGGAGTGGTAAACCCCTTGATAACCTCAAGTAAGTGCTCACGACTTGGCACTGGGTTTTCATATTTTTCTGCTTCACGACCGCTAAACGGATCGTTGCTGTGTAGATGTTTGTCCTGAGACATATAAGATTCCCGTTAGCGATATGTGATACTCAGTATATCGCTTTGAATTAAAGAATTTGGGCACCCGCAAGAAATACCGATAAAAACTGGTAGATCGTCTCAATTTCTTGGTTTTATGACGGGCGAACAGGGATAAGAAGGTGGCGCAGGTCATCATTGCCCGACACCATGTCTTGAAGTGTGTGTTTGTCCAATTCTGCCAAAAATGCTTCCGCTGCAACGGCGATGGCATTCTTTAATCGACAGGCTGGTGTGATATGACAGTTATCCGCACCACAATTCACAATTTGCAGTGGCTCCAATGCACGGATCACCTCACCGACAATGATCTCGTCTGCTGGTCTGCCAAGTCGGATCCCCCCGTTTTTGCCACGAACAGCTTCGACATAGCCGGCCTGACTCATACGGTGAATAATTTTCACCATATGGTTTCGTGACACCCCATATTTCTCTGTGACCACAGTGATACTGGTCAGTTCATCGGGAGGAAGCATAGCCAGATACATGAGTGCCCTTAGGCCATAATCTGTAAAACTGGTTAATTGCACGTTTTCAAATCTCCTCGTCGCCATTGTACTCTTATCTGGAGCAAAAGGCGCGCGCGCTCACATTTCTTTTTCAGCGGCTTTTTTCTTCATGTTATTAAAACACAACGTTCAAGTTCTACATACGGCTTACCGTAACATTTCAATTTTTGCTCACGCCCAAATTCACACTGTTTCACCAATTGCTTTTTAATGTTGATCTAAACATACATTTCAGATACAACTTTAAAGGTGCATTTCAAATGCCCCTTTAAATACAAAATAAGACAAGAAGGTCAGCCATGCTCAATCCAAAAACCATTGAAATCGTAAAATCCACCGCCCCGCTACTTGCCGAAACAGGGCCAAGACTTACTGCACACTTTTATGACCGTATGTTTGCAAGGCACCCAGAACTGAAAGACATATTTAATATGAGTAATCAGTTCTCAGGCGCACAACGTGAGGCGTTGTTTAACGCTGTTTATGGCTACGCTGCCAATATCGACAACCTAGAAGCCTTGCTGCCTGTGGTCGAGAAAATTGCGCAAAAGCATGCAAGCTTTGCCATTACGCCGGAGATGTATGCCATCGTAGGAGAAAATCTACTCGCCACCATTGATGAGCTGTTCTCGCCGGGTCAGGAGGTCATTGATGCATGGGCAGAAGCTTACGGCGTGTTAGCAAGCGTCTTTATTAATCGCGAAGAACAAATCTACCAAGAAAAAGCCAGTGAACTTGGCGGGTGGCGCGGAACACGTCGTTTTCGCATCATCGAAAAAAGCAAAGAAAGTGATGTCATCACCAGCTTCGTTTTTTCGCCAGAAGATGGAAAGCCGGTCGCTTCCTACAAGCCAGGCCAGTACATCGGTATTTACTTACACCCAGAAGTATTCGAAAACCGAGAAATTCGACAATACAGCCTATCCGATGCTCCTAATGGCCACACTTACCGGATCTCCGTAAAGCGCGATCCATTAGGGGTCGTATCGAATTACCTTCATGACCATATCCAAGAAGGCGATATTGTCGACCTTGCGCCACCAACGGGCGACTTTTTCTTCCAATCGTCAACTGAGACGCCCGTGGCTCTCATTTCAGGTGGCGTAGGTCAGACCCCCATGATGGCGATGCTGGAAAGTTTAAAAGATACACACAGTGCTGATGTGCATTGGCTCCATGCGGCTGAAAATGGTCAGCACCATGCTTTTGCTTTACGTGTTGGCGAATTAATGAAGCAAGACACCAAGATACAGCGCTCAGTATGGTACCGAGAACCCGTCAGTGAAGACTTGCAAGGGAAACATTATGACCGTGTTGGTTTGATGAATATCTCTGAAGTGGAAGGGCTAACAACGTCTCCAGATCGTCATTTCTACCTGTGTGGTCCAGTTGCATTTATGCAATCTATTGCGAAGCAACTGACCGATGCAGGCATTGCTGCTGACCGCATTTTTTACGAATGCTTTGGCCCACATAAGGTGATTTAACTATCCAGAAAGCAAAATGCCCGCGTTATGCGGGCATCTTTGAAACTTCGATACATTACCAATATGTATCTCGTCGTTTGGCGCGGGCAATGACATTGCGGGGCATTTTGTTTTCCAATGCCTTTCTCAGTGATGATATTTGATTGTGCGTGGACTTATCAGCTGTGATGGTGTGGTAGAGCCAGCGATACGCATCTTCATAATCAAGTGGGCTGCCGTAATCGTTCACCAGCAGCTCCGCTAATTGTAGTCTCGCACGCGTGTCACCAAGCGATGCAGCTTCACGGAAATAAGGAATAGCACGCTCTCGATCTTGTTGGACTAACGTACCGCGAGCATAGTAACGGCCTAATTGCTCTAATGCTGCGGGTAAACCTTGCTGCGCTGCAAGCTGCATATAGTAAATGCCGTTTTCAACATCCCGGTCTAAGCACACGCCCCATGCCAACATATCGCCATACAAGAATTGGTACGCAGGCGATTCAACCCTCAGTGCGCGAGCTTCAATATCTTGTAAAAGCTGACAGTCGTCTGCTTTGATCTTTTTGAGGTGAGAGTTCGTTTCAAACAGTCGGATCAGCTGCGAATCATCATATACAGGTAAAGCAGGCCCGATTTCTGCGCGCGCCGTGCCACTGACTAATATGATTGATAAGAATAAGGTTCGCAGTTTCATGCCTATCCACTTTTGACGGTGATGTTATTTGAGACTGTATGTCTTGCCTAACCTGTATCGGCACCAGTCAGATCAACTTTACCTTTAATGCCAAATTTTTTCGCGCCGCCCAGACTTAAGAATCTAAATGCCGGTGCATTCTCTACAAGTATAGAATGTGACAGGTAAAAAAAAACCAGCCACAAAGGCTGGTTTTTATAATCTCGAACCGATTAAGACGCGAAAGGCTGAACCTTGATGATGGTCTCGTTACGGTCTGGGCCAGTAGAAATGATGTCTACAGGCACGCCAGTCAACTCTTCGATACGCTTGATGTAGTCCAGAGCCGCTTGTGGCAGTTCTTCGATAGACTTAGCACCGAACGTTTTCTCGCTCCAACCAGGAACAGTTTCGTAAATCGGAGTAATGTTCTCGTACTCGTCAGCCGCCATTGGAGATACTTTCAAAATAGTACCATCGGCTTTCTGGTAGCCCGTACAGATCTTGATTTCTTCCAAGCCGTCTAGAACGTCCATCTTGGTCAGACAGAAGCCAGTGATAGAGTTGATCTGAATAGCGCGACGCATCGCAACTGCATCAAACCAACCAGTACGGCGCAGACGACCGGTAGTCGCACCAAACTCGTGGCCAACAGTACCCAAATGCTTACCAACTGGATCTTGCTTATCTAGGCCGTCGTAAAGTTCAGTCGGGAAAGGACCTGAACCTACGCGGGTGCAGTATGCTTTCGCAATACCCAGGATGTAACCTAGGTGACGAGGACCGAAACCAGAACCTGAAGCAACGCCACCAGCAGTGGTGTTAGAAGAGGTAACGTAAGGGTAGGTACCATGGTCGATATCTAGCAGCGTACCTTGTGCGCCTTCGAACATGATCTTGTCGCCACGTTGACGTGCATCGTCCAGCTCTTGGGTTACGTCAATAACCATGCTAGTTAGGATGTCCGCTTGCTCCATGACTTTCGCAAGGGTCTCTTCGTAGCTTACTGGCTCAGCCTTGTAGAAATGCTCCAACTGGAAGTTGTGCAGTTCCATCACTTCCTTAAGCTTCTCGGCAAACGCTTCTTTATCGAACAGGTCGCCAACGCGCAGACCGCGACGTGCAACTTTGTCTTCGTACGCAGGACCGATACCGCGACCGGTTGTACCGATTGCTTTTGAACCACGTGCTTTCTCACGCGCCATATCCAAAGCTACGTGATAAGGAAGAATTAGCGGACAAGCTTCTGACAGGAACAGGCGCTCACGAACCGGGATACCGCGATCTTCAAGGCCACCCATTTCTTTCATCAGTGCGTCAGGAGAAAGCACAACACCGTTACCGATGATGCATTTCACGTTGTTGCGAAGAATGCCAGAAGGGATCAAGTGTAGAACGGTTTTCTCACCGTCAATGACAAGAGTGTGACCTGCGTTGTGGCCGCCTTGGTAGCGAACGACGTACTGAGCGTCTTCAGTCAACAGATCAACGATTTTACCCTTACCTTCGTCACCCCATTGGGTGCCGAGAACGACTACGTTATTACTCATCTTTTCCAGTCAGTTGATGATTAAAACGGGATTCTAGCACCTTAGATTAAACGATGCAGTCATTTTTTAACCGTCGTCCCGTTCTCAAGCATCGGACTGTCACATTTCTTTCCAGTATTCATTTACTTAGACGACAACATCATATATGCGATCACTGCTCCAGCAACGACTAAACAGCCTCCAATTCGACGCAAAGTCGCGTCTGAAAGTAAGCTCATTTCACTCACCATTGCACGCCACTTTTGCGGCACAAGCATAGGACCCAAACCCTCCACGACCAGCACCAATCCGATCGCTAACCAAAGCTCGTTACCCATGTAAACTCCTAACGTTTGGGCAAAAAAAAGACAAGGCACGATGCCTTGTCTTTCTGTTCTATCGCTGCATCTTAGTTAAGACTAGCGTTTGGCTCTTTCATGTACTGGAAGAACTCACTATTCGGGTCAACAACGAGGATATCGCCCTTGTTGCTGAAGCTCTTCTCATACGCTTGCAAAGAACGCAGGAAGTTATAGAACTCTGGTTCTTTATTGAAAGAGGTCGCATAAATCTTCGCAACTTGTGCATCTGCTTCACCGCGCGTTACGCGCGCTGTTTTTTCAGCTTCAGCCAGCACTGTTGCCACTTCCAGCTCAGCCTGAGCACGGATAACTTCCGCTTTTTCTCGGCCTTGTGAGCGGTGACGACGCGCTACCGTTTCACGCTCTGCGCGCATACGTGCGTAGATAGATTCGCTGATCTCTTCTGGCAAGTTGATTTTCTTGATACGAAGGTCAATGACTTCGATACCAATATCATTCGCACTTTGCTGAACTTCAGCCAGTACGTCAGACATTACTCGCTCACGTTCTTCAGAGACGATTTCTTTGATGGTCTTAGAACCGATTTCAGCACGCAGGCCATCTGCCACTTTACGTTGCAGAAGGGCTTCCGCCGTCAAACGATTACCACCACCTGTTGACAGGTAGTATTGACCGAAATCTTGGATCTTCCACTTCACGTAGGAGTCGATGATCACGTCTTTTTTCTCTGACGTTACAAAGCGGTCAGACTGGTCATCCATGGTTTGAATACGCGCATCCAACAATTGGACGCGGTCAAACAATGGCACCTTGAACTGCAGACCCGGCTGATAGATACGTGCCTGATCGTCATCCGTTTTCAGAACTCGTCCGAAACGAATCACGATACCACGCTCGCCTTCATCAACCACAAACACAGACATAAGACCGGCTACAAGCGCAACAATGACCAGAGGAATTATTAGTTTACGCATAATTAATATCTCCCCTGACGCGACGTCGATTGACGACTATTGCTATTGCTTGGTGCGACAGTTTGTGTGCTTTCGAGTTCGATACCGTAATCACTTGCTGTGGTATCTTCCGTCGAACGCGGTTGTGACGACTGAGACATCAACTTATCCAGCGGTAAATAAAGTAAATTGCCGCCGCCTTCTTGAGAATCAATCAGTACTTTACTGGTGTTACCATAGACTTGTTCCATGGTTTCCAGATACAAACGATTACGCGTAACTTCAGGTGCTGCTTCATACTCAGGTAGCAGTTTGTCAAACTGAGCAACATCACCCTCTGCTTCGTTAACGATTTTCTCTTTGTAACCCAGTGCTTCTTTCTTCAGACGCTCCGCACGACCCGTTGCCTTCGGCAAAATGTCATTACGGTAAGCTTCCGCTTCACGGATGAAACGCTCTTCATCCTCTCGCGCAGCAATTGCATCATCGAATGCATCTTTAACTTGCTCTGGTGGACGTGCAGCATCGAAGTTGACGTCAACAACCAACAGACCCATGTCGTAACGATCAATGATTCGGTTGATTTCCACCTGAGTACGTTCACGGATTTGTTGACGACCTGTCGTCAGAATTTCATCCATCTCCGCATCACCAATAACCGCACGAAGTGCAGAGTCAGTGGCTTGACGAAGACTGTCATCCGCGTTCGTTACCGAAAAGAGGTATTTTTCCGGATTTGCAACACGGTACTGAACGTCCATTTCGACGTTAACCATGTTTTCATCTTTGGTCAGCATCTGACCCGAACCACGCAGCGAACGAATCGCTTCAACGTTAACGGTACGAACTTCATCAATGAAATTCGGTTTCCAGTTCAGACCAGGTTGCACAATACGTTCGTATTCACCGAAACGGAGAACAACGCCACGCTCGGCTTCACCTATGGTGTAAAAGCCAGATACGCCCCAGATAACCAAACCCACTACGGCAATTGCGCCCAAACCAGCGGCACCACTGCCACCGAAAGACGGACCCTTGCCGCCAAACAAACCACTCAGCTTACGACTGAGCTTGCCAAACACCTCATCGAGGTCAGGCGGTCCTTGGTCACGACCACCGCGGTTATTGTTACCCCACGGATCTTTGTCCTGACCGCCATTATTTCCTGGCTCATTCCACGCCATTAGAGCACTCCATCAGTATGATATGACGATAGTTTTTATACTGTAACAGCCTACTAGCTGACGATAAAGTCGCCGAACTCGCTGCCTTCCCGTTTTTTTAACCTCATCCAATCAGTTTGAGGTAACCGCACATCGACCAGCAAATGTCCGTCTTGTTCGTATTCTTCATGCAAAATACAACGCAACTGACAGAATTTACTGTGCATTCTGCCAATAGCTGCAGGTGGGATACGTAAGCGATAGCTTACCATAGTCCCTGACAGCCTTTCGGTCAGTGCCTCAAAAAGAAGATCTATGCCCCGATCTGCCAGTGCAGAAACCCATACAACACGTGGAACGCCTTCGTCGTCACGCTCGATACGTGGCTGAGCATTTTCCATGTTGTCTATCTTGTTCATGACCAACAAAGTGGGCACGTCGTTCGCTTCGATCTCTTCGAGTACTATGTTTACTGCATCAATATTTTCGCGGAATCGATCGTCACTTGCATCAATCACATGAAGCAACAATTGTGCTTCTTGGGTCTCTTTCAGCGTCGCTTTGAACGCTGCGACCAAATCGTGCGGTAGGTGACGGATAAATCCCACGGTATCAGCCAATATAACATCGCCCACATCTTCAACATCGATTTTACGCAGTGTCGGATCCAGCGTTGCAAACAACTGGTCGGCAGCATAAACACCCGCTTGAGTGATTCGGTTGAAAAGTGTCGACTTACCGGCGTTGGTGTACCCAACTAATGATACTGTAGGCACTTCCGCGCGGTTTCTAGCGCGTCGGCCTTGTTCTCGCTGTTTGGCAACCTTATCCAATCTACGCAAAATCGCCTTAACGCGATCACGCAATAAACGACGGTCTGTTTCGAGCTGGGTTTCACCCGGGCCACGAAGACCGATACCGCCTTTTTGACGCTCAAGGTGCGTCCAACCACGAACTAGACGGGTGGAAAGGTGGCGCAACTGTGCAAGTTCAACCTGAAGCTTACCCTCGTGTGTGCGCGCACGCTGGGCGAAGATATCTAGGATCAATCCTGTGCGATCGAGCACACGGCATTTGACCAAGCGTTCCAGGTTTCGTTCCTGTGCAGGTGACAGTGAGTGGTTAAAAATAACAATCTCAGCACCGCTCATTCGAACTGCATCTGCGATTTCAAGGGCTTTACCTTCACCAACGAAGTACTTGGAATGCGGGGATTGTCGGCTGCCTGTAATAGTTTGCAGCTTTGTAACCCCCGCAGACGATACCAGCATTTCAAATTCGCTGAGATCTTCCCATTCGCCTTCTTGGGTGAAGTTGATATGAACTAAAACAGCCTGTTCACCGGCTTCGTAACGGTCAAACAAGCAATCAACTCCTTACCAAAGGATGTTTACTCCTCTGTCTTTTCTGGACGATCACCTTGTGGGCGATCAGGCGTGTTGTTGTGATGGTGATTCACTGGGCGAGCAGGGACCACTGTTGAAATGGCGTGCTTGTAAACCATTTGGTTAACAGTATTTTTCAGCAGGATCACGAATTGGTCAAAAGATTCAATCTGGCCTTGAAGTTTAATTCCGTTTACCAAGTAGATAGAAACAGGTACACGTTCACGACGCAGTGCGTTCAGGAATGGGTCTTGTAGAGATTGCCCCTTAGCCATTTTTAATTTTCCTTATTGGTTTGTAGTTGTATATAGCAACAAAAAAATTCAACAACGCTGCCTACAACCAGCCAAGTATACCCTGCTCAAACAACGATCAGGTTAAACACTTTGTGACTGTTTGTAACGATAGCTCGGCGTTGTCGCTATCAAGCCAAGTCAAGTTATCCCAGCTACGTAGCCAGGTAATCTGCCGCTTGGCTAACTGACGAGTGGCGCAAACTCCGCGATAAACTGCATCTTCAAGTGAGCAGCTACCCGCCAAATGGTCCCACATCTGTCGATATCCCACACATCGGATCGAAGGCAAGTCAGGATTAAGATCGCCCCGATCATAAAGTGCGCGAACCTCCTCTTCGAAACCGGCTTTGATCATCTTGTCAAAACGCAGCTCAATTCGGCGATGCAGCTCTCCCCTTTCCTTAGGGGCTATTGCAAATTGGTGAACTTCGTATGGCAACGGTTCACCCTTGGTTTCAGTCAACTCTGTGAGAGTTTTACCCGAAATACGAAAAACTTCCAGCGCTCTGGACAGTCGCTGCGGATCATTTGGATGGATCCTCGCGCCTGCGACAGGGTCGATACGACACAACTCGTCGTGCAAAGCATGCCACCCCTGCTCACTAGCCTCTTGCTCAATTTTAGCTCGAATCGCTGGATCCGCTGGCGGTAAAGGAGACAATCCTTCCAACAATGCTTTGAAATAAAGCATGGTACCACCAACCAAAAGGGGAATTCTCCCTTTTGCGACAATCTGCTCCATCTCACGCAAGGCATCGGCACGGAAATCAGCGGCAGAATAAGCCTCTGAGGGATCTTTAATGTTGATCAATCGATGAGGAGCTAATGCCAACTCTTCTGCGGTAGGCTTCGCCGTACCAATATCCATATCTTTATAGATCAATGCGCTATCAACACTGATGATCTCCACTGGAAACTGTTTTCTCAGTGCGATAGCTAGATCTGTTTTTCCTGATGCCGTAGGGCCCATCAGGAAGATTGCCTTTGGCAATGGGTTACTCATGTTTAAAAGCTTCTATTGCTGTCATCACGTCAACCGGACGCAATAACAGTGAAAAATAGTCTGCTAGCTCACCCTGCCAACAGTTTTCTAATTCCGTGATCAGTGTAACGGCTTGGGAAAGCCCATATGCGTCTGTTTTTTGCGTCGCTTCCCAAGCTAACCATTTGGCTAAGTTCTCACTCGACAGCTTTTGCTGCGCGTCCAAATGAGTAAGTTGTTCTAACAATGCAGGTACAAACCGCTGCAAATTATGCTGGCGGATTGGCTGACATACTGCCATCACCATGATTTGACTGGCTGATTTTTGGCGAATTATGATACCAAACCGTGTCAGTAAGCCATCACATTTCGTCAATAACGCGATCTCTTCAGAAGATGCAGACATTGCTTGCGGGATTAAAAGCGGCTGCGCTTTCAAGCCTTCCTGTTCCGCGGCGCGAAACTGTCCCAGCAAATTCAGGTGCGCTGCAGCATCAAGATCAAGCAATGCGAGTCCTTCTTGTCGCTGAAGCAGCAAGTATTTGGCAGAAATAACCGTCAATGCCTTGCCCAATCCCTTGTCAGCATGACCAACTGAAACAGGCTGGCTTGCGAATGCAGAAGCGACAGGCTCGGTGACAGTAGCCTCATTTGCTGCCGGAACGACGGGAGTGGTCATTAACTCACGATAAACTCGCTGCTCATGCTTGGATGGCGAGCTTTCCCCGTAGCGTTCTTGACTGCGAGATGCCCCCGCACCCGAAAAATTCCCATCACTTGAAGAGCGACTCGCAGCCCCTCTGCTTGCTGGGCCTTTCATTGTATTACCGCCCAATGTTTGGCTTTGGGGACGCCAAGCGGCCGTGTCAGTATGACTTGAATTCGCTGAAGCAGAATAGGGGGTTTCCGCCACTTCAGACACGTGTTGGTTCGGCGCATCTGTCGTCGCTGACATATAATCCGCAAGCGGTGCCTGCGATGCTATCTCAATCGCTTCCTCAACGGGAGGCTCCGTGGTAGCCAGGTCCGCCTGATGCTCTGCCATCACTTGCATCAAGGCATCAGCAACTGCCTGATAAATGAAGTCATGAACCAACCTCGCCTGATGAAAACGCACTTCGTGTTTCGCGGGGTGTACATTGACATCGACTTGATGCGGATCGATATCAATATAGAGTACGTAGGCAGCAAACTGATCAGGGCGTAGGGAGGCTTCATAGCCTTGTCGAATCGCGTGATTGATGAGTTTATCTTTCATCATTCGTTGATTAACAAAGCAGTGTTGTATGTCGTTTTGTGCTCGTGCGCCTTCCGGCGTACAGATCCAACCGTGGAGTGTCAGTCCTTGATGCTCAAGGCTCACTTCAACGGCCGTTTTTACAAACTGGCTGCCACAAATAGCAGCAAGCCGTCGCTCTTTTTGCGTACCATTCTCCGCGGCGCGGTACTGACGGACAATCGTGCCGTTGTGGCGAAGTGTTATCGCCACATCAAAACGGCTCAGTGCGATGCGCTTGAGAAGCTCATCGATATGACCGAATTCCGTTTTATCCGTACGCAGAAACTTACGACGTGCAGGTGTATTAAAGAACAAATCCACCACTTCAACCGTGGTGCCAACCGGATGCGCAGCGGGCTTTACCTGAACAGCCATGTCACGCCCTTCCGCGTAGGCTGACCATGCTTCCGCCTGAGTAACTGTGCGAGAAGTCATCGTCAAACGGGAAACAGAACTGATACTGGCTAGTGCCTCACCGCGAAACCCTAAACTCACGATCGCTTCCAGATCGTCAAGACAAGATATTTTCGACGTCGCATGCCTGCTTAACGCCAATTCAAGCTCTTCTTTAGGAATGCCTGAGCCGTTATCTCGGATTCGAATGAGCTTACTACCACCCTTTTCGATATCCACATCAATGCGGGTAGCTCCCGCATCAATGCTGTTTTCCACCAGCTCTTTGACCACAGAAGCAGGCCGTTCAACCACTTCGCCTGCGGCAATCTGGTTGGCCAGACGCGCAGGTAATATCTGAATTGCCATGACTAACTCCCGGGGATGATCAATGTCTGACCTATCGCCAGTTCATCTGAACGCAATTTATTGACGCGTCGGATGCTGTCGATTGAAACGCCATAATTTGATGCAATCTTACCCAGATATTCTCCACGTTTCACTTTGTGCTTTTTGTCTTTCGGCTTGATACCGACAATCTTCAACTTCTGCCCAATCGCAAGCTCGTCCGAACGCAGTTTGTTGGCACTGCGAATACTCGCAACAGAGACATCGTATTTTGCAGCGATTTTTCCAAGAAACTCACCACGCTTAACGGTATGCACGGCCGATGTAGTCGCCGATGACTTAATCGTTGATTTACCACTGCTCGTTGAGGTTGAACGAGAAGCCGTTGATTGCAATGCATCAAGGTTAACATTAGGTACAGTGAGTACTTGTCCGATACGTAGCGAATTGGATTTAAGGCTGTTAGCCGCCTTAATTGCCGATACGGAACTGCCATACTTTTTCGCAATCGTTGACAGCGACTGACCAGATGTCACCTTGTGCTTAATGCCGTTCTTCTTCGCCGCCATTAATGTGCCGTCTGGTGGAAAGTCTTCGAAGTAGGTCAATACACCTTTGAAAACCGCATTAGCAATTTTTTGTTGATGGCTGGTGCTAAGAAGCAATTTTTCTTCTTGCGGATTAGTAATAAACCCAGCCTCAACCAACAGTGATGGAATATCCGGTGATTTGAGTACCGCCAGACTCGCATGCTCAGGATTAGGCTTGTGCAGTTTGGTGACTTTGCCCATTTCTTTTAAAACGCGCACAGCCACATCGTAGCCTTCCTTTTGCGAATTACTGAACTGCAAGTCCAGAACCGCACGGCTCAGATATTCATCTTGATTGTCATCAAGTAACGCACCACCGCCAAGCAAATTAGACTGCTCTTCATGTTTCTCAATCCAGCGACCGATCTCATTGTTCGCGCGCTTTCGTGACAACACCCAAACCGACGCGCCATTAGGCTGAGGCTTATGGAATCCATCCGCGTGAATAGAAACAAGCAAGTGAGCCCCTTGTTTTCGTGCAATTTCAGATCGCTTATTCAGGTCAACAAAATAGTCACCATTTCGCGTCAAAACCGCTTTCATTCCGGGTACAGAATTAATTTTGTCCGCTACGCGACGCGCAATGGAAAGGGTTACATGCTTCTCGTATTTTCTGCGAGGACCGATTGCACCTGGATCGTTTCCACCATGACCAGGATCGATCGCGACAATGATGTCATCGGTACCAAATGGCAGTGCCGCTTGTGTTTCAGACGGTATCGGCTTTTTCGCAACAGGTTGCGGCATTGCCGCTTTGCCATGCGGCAAGTCAATCACCAAGCGATGACCGTATTCACCGCCAGGAGCCAAGGTAAAAATACGCGGTAAGCTTTTGTCTTTCAGCTCAAACACTAAGCGATATGAGCCTTTGTCTGGCGGACTACTCTTACGAATCTTTGTCAGGATCTTGCTGCCACTGACCGCATGTGGCAGTGTCATACCCAAAGAGGTATCTTTGAGATCAACGACCAATCGATTAGGCTTGGTTAACGTAAAATACGAGAAGGATGGCACCTCCGCCATATCCATCACCACGCGCGTTTCATCCGGTGCAGGCCATACACGAACATTTTCTAGTTCGTTCGCCCATACGGCGGACATCGCTCCCATCCAACACAGTATTCCTGCCAGCGCACCCCGCCATAGCATATCGTCAGTTCCACTCCAGTTTATCAAGTAACACTTCGCCTGCAGGTGTGTTTGCATTCACCTTAACGGTACGTGTTTCACCGTTATATTTCAGTGTGATATCAAGATCCGGCTCCGGCAACAAACCTTGCCCTTTTTCGGGCCATTCCACCAAACATAATGCGTCAGGTGTGAAGTAGTCACGGATCCCCATAAACTCGAGCTCTTCTGGATCGGCCAAACGGTAAAGATCAAAATGATAAACCTGCCAATCTGCCAGTTGATAAGGCTCTACCAGTGTATACGTTGGGCTTTTTACATTGCCTGAATGGCCCAGAGACTGAATAAAGCCGCGCGAAAACGTGGTTTTACCCGCCCCCAAGTCACCGTGAAGGTAAATGGTTGTCTGTTGGTTACATGCAGCGGCAATAGCCGCGCCAAAAGCGACAGTCGCCTGCTCATCAGCAAGCGCAGCATTTAAAATCTTGGTCATGTTTCTCACTGCTTTTCCCCTGATGGGACCTTCCATCAGGTTGGACTTTGATTTATCTTTTTTCCCAACAAAGGTAATAAATCGCTGGCGAGTAAGCCTCGCTCCCCTTGTTGTGCGACGACATCAGCGGCATGGCTGTGTAAAAACGCCCCATAAACCGCAGAACTGCTTAACTCTTTTGTTTGAGCGATGAGTGCGGCAATACAACCCGTCAACACATCCCCCATTCCACCTGATGCCATGGCTGGGTTTCCAGCATGGATAACAGATAAAGTGGTGCCATCATAAACGATTGTGCCTGCACCTTTAAGTACGACAATGCCGCCATATACGTTATGTAACTCTTTGACGGCAGAAAACCGATCACGTTCAATTTCTCTTACGCTTTTACTCAATAGCCGAGCGGCCTCCCCTGGGTGTGGTGTGAGTACCCAGTTTCCATAACGACACGGGTACTGCGCGAGCAGGTTTAACGCATCGGCATCTAACACCATAGGTACGTTCATCGCCAATGCGCCGTCGAACAGATGACGAGACCAGTTCGATACCCCAAGACCCGGACCAATAGCAATAACGTCACCCCAAGACAGTGTATGCTCAAGTATTTCTCCACCCTGATGTTCTTGCCAGAACATGGTCATCAATTCAGGCTGGCGAGCAATTATCGCAGGCGTGTTCACTTCCGCAGTCAGCAATGACACTAAGCCTGCGCCAGTGCGAAGCGCAGCCTGACCACAAAGGATAATGGCACCGCCCATTCCTTTCTGACCGCCTATACAAATCAAACGACCCAGATGACCTTTGTGTGCGCTTCGTTTACGCACAGGTTCGAGATGCTGAACGTTCTCTGCAAGAAGAAGATGGGCTGACGGTGATATGTTTGCTTCGAATGCGTCGAAAATTCCTAGCCCGTCAAAAACGATATCACCGCAATAATCTCTGGCGACACCGGTGAACTGTCCTTGCTTGAGAGCAACAAAGGTGATGGTGCACGTTGCACATACCGCTTTGCCCATTACAACGCCTGAATTGGCGTTCAAGCCACTTGGAACATCAATCGACAATACTGGAATCTGTTGCTGATTAATCGTCGCAATTGCATCCGCATAATGGGGGGAAACTGGTCGGTTTAATCCCGTACCAAGTAATGCATCGACAATAAGATCGCACGACGTATCAGGGAAAGATCTCTGTTCAGCTTTTCCACCCACCATTTCAAAAGCGTTGAATGCCTGTTTGGCATCGCCTTGAAGCGCAGAAGGATCAGCAGCCGACCAAACCCGCACGTTAAGCTCAGCTTCAATGGCAAGCTTTGCAACCACGTAACCGTCTCCGCCATTGTTTCCGCCACCACATGCGATAAGGATCGTTTTCGCCTCCGGCCAGCGATCACGTAAGATCTGGAAGGCAGCATTTCCGGCGCGATCCATCAGGGTGTACATTTCCAAACCAAGATCTGCTGCGATCTTGCGCTCTCCGTCTCGAACCTGATCCGTTCGGTAGAGTGAGTATGGTAAACTTGCCGTCATCTTCAGCTTTCCATTCTGATCTTATGTCCGACTCTCGATCCACATCGTCGATCAATCTAAACCACCTTGTTGAAAATATCAGGCAATGGGGGCATGAACTAGGTTTTCAGCATATTGGTATTGCTGATGTTGATCTCCGTCAGCATGAAGCCCTTTTACAGCATTGGCTTGATGCGGGATATCATGGCGATATGGATTGGATGGCGCGGCACGGCATGATGCGCGCAAGACCACAAGAGTTGGTCGAAGGCACCGTTCGTGTCATCAGTGCGCGTATGGATTATTTGCCTCCCTATGCAGGGTTCGCGAAAACGCTCGATAACCCTGACATTGCCTATATCAGCCGCTATGCACTCGGACGCGATTACCACAAACTGGTGCGAAATCGCCTGAAAAAACTGGGGGAGCGGATTGAAGAAGAAGTTGGAAAATATGGCTACCGCCCTTTCGTTGATTCCGCACCGGTATTGGAGCGTCCATTGGCAGAAAAAGCGGGACTTGGCTGGACAGGTAAACATTCTCTGCTGTTGGATAAAAACGCAGGTTCGTGGTTTTTCCTTGGTGAACTGCTGATTGATTTGCCGCTTCCAGTCGACCAGCCTGTTGAAAACCAATGCGGCAAATGCGTAGCCTGTATGACAACATGCCCGACAGGCGCAATCGTTGGCGAAACCGTTGTGGATGCCAGACGCTGCATTTCCTATCTCACCATTGAACTCGACGGCCCCATTCCTGAAGAATTCCGCAAACCCATGGGCAACCGAATTTATGGCTGCGATGACTGCCAGTTGGTATGCCCGTTCAACCGTGAATCAGAGCTGACACAAGAATCTGACTTCTACGCGCGACCGAGCCTTGCGCAGCAATCTCTCAAAACACTTTTCGCTTGGGATGAAGTCACATTTTTAAAAGAAACCGAAGGGTCAGCGATCCGCCGAATAGGCCATGAAAAATGGCGTAGGAACCTTTCTGTCGCAATGGGAAACGCGCCCTATGACCCAGAGATTGTTGAGCTTCTACAAGCAGCTAAAGGATTCTCTGCTATGCTTGATCAGCATATTGATTGGGCAATTACCCAACAAACAGCCAACAAGGCGACAGTAGCCATTGATGTACTGCCTGCCTCAACAAAACGATTGGTCCGCATAGTAAAAAAAGGATTGCCGCGTGATGCCTAATCCACTCAAACCTTGATTGCGAACTCAGTTTTCCAGAGACATTTTTCCAAAAATAAGACACAGATTCAGTTCTGCTGCGTAATGTGGAAAACCTTTTCAGTACACCGTCATTAGATGCATATTGATAAAGTTAAACACACGCTGTGGGTAGTTAATGACGCATATCACGGAACATGAACAAGCTGGGGATATCAGTTTGAAAAACACAAGCATGAATAATTTAATTTAAATTAAAACAAGCACATACACTAATAGTTACACACATGCATAACGAATCCACTGATCAACTTCCATCCAAAAAGCACTGAGTAACATCACACCATTAAATATTAATCAACGACTTTACCCACAGGTAGCACTGTGTGGATAACTCTGTTGAGAAACACGAAATATTAGTGCTTTGACGCTAAGTTAGAAGACTACGACAAAGAAGATTAACTGATTGTAGTGGGCTAGACCTTGCCCAGAGATAATGCTTCACAGCATTAAAGACAACGATTCGCCGTACCCTATATTCAACTGATACGTTATTTGCGAAGTGTTGGTGCTTACAGGTGACTATCTGTAAGGAAATTGGAGCGACACACGAGGTTCCCGATCTTCAAGGCTTAGGCGTGACCTCAACCTTGGCAAGGATCCTTGCATTTCTCTCTTCCCCTTCTGGGGACATAAATTGGAGCGACACACGAGGTTCGAACTCGTGACCTCAACCTTGGCAAGGTTGCGCTCTACCAGCTGAGCTAGTGTCGCATTCAAAGAGCGTCCGAAATAGTTCGGCAAAATTAGAAACAAACAGCAATGCAATTGCTGTTTGAGCTTTCTTATCGAAAGAAAATTTGGAGCGACACACGAGGTTCCCGATCTTCAAGGCTTAGGCGTGACCTCAACCTTGGCAAGGTTCCTTGCATTTCGCACTTCCACAATGGAAGTTTAAATTGGAGCGACACACGAGGTTCGAACTCGTGACCTCAACCTTGGCAAGGTTGCGCTCTACCAGCTGAGCTAGTGTCGCTTTGTATTCCAACAGTGTTGGATTATTTATTGTTTTTAGCAGCTTAGGCGTTGCCTACTCTGCGCTTCCCAAAGGGAAGACAAAATTTGGAGCGACACACGAGGTTCGAACTCGTGACCTCAACCTTGGCAAGGTTGCGCTCTACCAGCTGAGCTAGTGTCGCATAGTTAATCCGACAATCTATCGGAATCATTTCAAATTTTGGAGCGACACACGAGGTTCGAACTCGTGACCTCAACCTTGGCAAGGTTGCGCTCTACCAGCTGAGCTAGTGTCGCATAGATCATCCGACGATCAATCGGATCATTCAAATTTTTGGAGCGACACACGAGGTTCGAACTCGTGACCTCAACCTTGGCAAGGTTGCGCTCTACCAGCTGAGCTAGTGTCGCCCTATCAAAGACAATTGTCTCTGTCAGGGCTGCGAATTATACGAAGAAAAATTCGGGATGCAAGCCCTTAAAATCATAAATTTTTAATTTTTCTTCGTATTGATTACTTTAGCGTCAGATCGTAAAGATCTTCGTCCGGTAGTAGCGCAATTCTTCGATCGATTCTCGAATGTCATCCAAAGCCAAATGCGTGCCCTGCTTTGTGAAGCCATTCAATACTTCAGGTTGCCAGCGTCGAACCAGTTCTTTGATTGTGCTGACATCAACGGTGCGGTAATGGAAAAAACGTTCCAAATCAGACATATGTTTGTATAAAAAACGACGATCCTGACCCACGCTATTACCACAGATAGGAGAAACACCTGCTGGAACCCATTTTTGCAGGAACAAAATGGTTTCTTTAATCGCTTGCTCTTCAGTGATAGAGCTTGCTTTAACACGATCCACCAGCCCGCTGCCAGTGTGCGTGTTCGTGCACCATTCATCCATTTTTGCCAACTCTTCGTCTGGTTGATGAATGGCAATGACAGGCCCTTCAGCTAACACATTAAGTTCAGCATCTGTTACTACTGTGGCAATCTCTATGATTTTATGGACTTCTGGGTCGAGTCCAGTCATTTCAAGATCAATCCAGATTAAATTCTTATCGCTGAAAGACATCCAATTTGCCTATTTTACAAGTAAACCATGTATCATACTTAGCCTGACTTGAAAGCCAACTAAACTAGCGACATTCTCGTGGCAAAAAAGAAAAAGCTCACAAAAGGCCAATTGCGCCGAGTACGGACAAACCAAAGAAAACGTATCGATCGTCAGCAAGATGACGTCCAATGGGACGAATCTTTACTGGAATCAGCCCGTGAAGGGGTCGTTATTACCCGCTTCGGACAGCACGCCGATATTGAAGATGCTCAAACCGGCGATATCCATCGCTGCAACCTGCGTCGTTCAATCGAAAGCTTGGTGACCGGTGATACCGTCGTTTGGCGCCCTGGTGTAGAAACGCTGCAAGGTATCGCTGGCGTTGTCGAAGCTGTGCATGAACGCCGCACTGTCCTCACCCGCCCAGACTACTATGACGGCGTGAAACCGGTCGCGGCTAACGTTGATCAAGTCGTGATCGTTTCCGCGATATTACCCGAATTGTCTACGAACATTATAGACCGTTACCTGATCGCCACAGAACAGGTCGATTTCAAGCCGCTTATCGTCATCAACAAAATTGACTTGTTAGACGCAGAAGGCCTTGAAATGGTTAAGAATGCTCTATCAATTTACCAAGAAATTGGTTACGACGTTTTGATGGTGAGCCGCAAAACGGGCGAAGGCATGGACGAACTGAAAGCACGCCTTGCTGATGTCACCAGTATTTTTGTTGGGCAATCTGGTGTAGGTAAGTCCAGTTTAGTCAATGCGTTACTGCCTGAAGTGAACGCAGATACAGGTGAAGTTTCTGAAAACTCAGGACTTGGCCAGCATACGACGACGACTGCACGCCTGTATCACTTCCCTGATGGCGGCGATCTCATCGACAGCCCAGGGGTGCGTGAATTCGGCCTTTGGCATTTAGAACCAGAGCAAGTCACTAAAGGATTCAAAGAATTCGGTGATTACTTAGGCGGCTGTAAATTCCGGGATTGTAAGCATAAAGACGATCCAGGTTGTGTTATCCGCGAAGCCATGGAAAACCGAAAGATCAGCGAGATGCGTTTCGATAGCTATCACAAGATCATCGATAGCATGTCTGAAATGAAAGCAAACCGTCAGTTTTCACGCAACAAAGAAAACTGATCACGTTCAGTAATTGACCTTATTCTGGTTAGCGGCCTGTTAATTTTGTAAACTAGGCCGCTTTTTACTTTCCGGTCTTAGGGTTTTCCTAAGACAAAACGACAAGTTAGGAAATATTACCGTGTCTAACGATTTGAAAATTGGCCTGCAATATTGCATGCCAAAACATCTGCTTACTCGCCTTGTTGGCAAACTGGCAGCCGCGAAAGCCGGCTTCCTGACCACTGCTGTGATCAAGTGGTTTATCCGCCAATACAAAGTGGAAATGAGCGAAGCTAAGAATCCGGATCCGGCGAGCTACCCAACCTTTAACGACTTCTTCGTTCGTGAACTTCAAGACGGCGCACGTCCTTTAAACGAAGACGCGAACGTGATCAGCCACCCTGCAGATGCATGTGTGAGCCAAGCAGGTCCCATCAAAGAAGGTCGTTTGATTCAGGCGAAAGGCCACACCTTTGATGCATGTGAATTGTTGGGCGGTGACGCGAAACTGGCAGAAGAATTTGCTGACGGTGATTTTGCGACACTATATCTGTCACCACGCGACTACCACCGCGTTCACATGCCATGTGACGGCACATTGCGCCAAATGATTTACGTACCGGGCGATCTGTTCTCTGTTAATCCATTGACCGCAGAAAACGTACCGAACCTATTTGCACGTAACGAGCGTGTGGTGTGTATCTTCGATACCGATTTTGGCCCAATGGCCCAAGTGCTAGTTGGTGCAACCATCGTTGGCAGCATTGAAACGGTATGGGTCGGCACTGTGACGCCACCGACTGGTCAAAGTGTCCGCCGTTGGGATTACCCCGCAGAAGGCGAACAAGCGATCACGCTGAAAAAAGGTGAAGAGATGGGCCGCTTCAAGCTTGGCTCAACCGTGATCAACCTATTTGCGAAAGACGCGATCACTTTTGATGACAGCATCATCCCAGGCAAGCCTACTCGCATGGGTGAAGCGTACGCTCACCAGAACAGCGCGACAGCTCAAGCGGAAACTCAAACCGCCTAATAGGGAATTTGAGATCTGTGACGAAAAGGGCAGCATTGCCCTTTTTTTATGCACAAATATTATCCAAACGCAGTTTTTTTCACCTATGCACTTTGTAATCTGTAAGTCTTTTCGCCTTACAACCTTATGAATTAAAGGAAGATTAAGGTCAACGGCTTTATAAGCATCACCGATGGAATCAGTGTATATGCCAAGACTTTCTCGTGCTGAAGTATTCAAGTTTGTCGTTGCGTTTGGTATTCCTCTGGGCGTTCTCCTTATGCCCTCAGACTGGATCCCCTTAGACAATCTCACCATTGTTCAACATCGCTTGTTAGCAATATTCCTGCTCGCCGCTTTGCTCTGGGTGCTGGAACCTGTTCCTGTGTTTGCTACCTCAATTCTGATCATTGCTCTCGAACTCATTATGATTTCGAACAAGGGGTTAAATTGGTTTAGGGAGGGTTCTCCCGGCCATGACTTTGGCGAGCTCATCAATTACACCGATATTTTCAGTGCCTTCTCCTCGCCCATCATCATCTTGTTTATGGGGGGATTTGCTTTGGCTATTGCCGCCTCCAAGTACGAACTCGATAACAACTTGGCACGCGTGTTATTGAAACCATTCGGCACAAAACCCAAAGCCATCATGCTAGGCCTGATGCTGATCACAGCTGTGTTTTCTATGTTTATGTCAAACACAGCAACCACGGTAATGATGCTGGCACTGCTTGCTCCAATTGTGGCCTCCGTGCCGAAAGGCGACACAGGCGTAAAAGCCTTAGTTCTCTGTATTCCAATTGCCGCGAACACGGGCGGCATCGCCACGCCAATTGGTACACCACCAAACGCCATTGCTCTTCAATACCTGACGGGCGAACATGCAATCAGCTTTATTGAATGGATGGCCATGGGTCTGCCGTTTGTCATTGTGCAACTCGCGTTCTCTTGGTGGCTGCTGCAAAAACTCTTCCCTGCAAAGCAGCAAGAAATGATCTTAAAGCTCGGTGGAACCTTCCAAAAAAGTTGGCGCGCCTACACGGTGTACGCCACTTTTGCTGCCACCATCCTTCTATGGATGACCACCAGCTTGCATGGAATGAACAGCTACGTCGTCGCCATCATTCCACTGGCGGTTTTCACTTTGACAGGCATCATGGGCAAGGAAGAGTTAAAGCTCATCAACTGGGACGTACTTTGGCTGGTCGCCGGTGGTATCGCGATTGGCTTGGCGTTAGATAAAACAGGTCTTGCCGAAGCGGTCGCGCATGCCGTTGACTATGACACCCTGTCTCCTGTCGCTGTCGTGCTGACGCTTTCTCTTATTTGTTGGGTCATGGCGAACTTCATGTCGAATACGGCAACCGCTAACCTCATCATGCCCATCGCTGCCGCGGTTGCTACCTCCATGGAGAGTTTGGTTGCGGTAGGTGGAATGCAAGGTCTCTTAGTCGTGGTCGCCTTCTCGGCATCACTCGGTATGATCTTACCTGTATCAACACCACCAAACAGTCTGGCCTACTCGACAGGACTGATTGAGAGTAAGGATATGGCCAAAGCAGGCATCATCGTTGGTGTGGTAGGGCTTTCTATTGTTTATGCGGCCATGCTAATTCTCACCTAACTATCCACACATTTTTTGAGGGAAAGTGCATTGCGCACTTTTCCCTCACCCTTTCAACAGATACACTCGCGCTCCTTTTCTTATTTAATTTTGCAGTGACCGTTCGCTGCTTATGGTTCTGTTGAGGTGTTATCGTGGGTTACGAGTGGCTTGCGCTTGCCGCCGCCTTTATCTGGGGTTTTTCGAGCTTAATTTCCGTCACGCCAGCCCGCCATTTAGGTAGTTTTGCCTACAACCGGTGGCGAATGGCATGCGTGTCCGTCATGTTGACTGTTGCCGCCCTATTCACTGGCGGTTGGGCCTCCATCACCTCCGATATTTGGTGGCCGCTCGCGCTATCTGGCCTTATCGGGATCTTTATCGGTGATACGGCACTTTTTGGCTGCATGAACCGAGTTGGCCCACGTCGATCCGGTCTGCTGTATTCTTGCCATGCTGTCTTCTCGGCTATCTTCGGTCTTTGGTTGTTTGGAGAAACACTGGAAGGCTGGAAACTCGTTGGTGCGATTTTGGTCTTCTCTGGCGTAATGGTCGCGGTGTTCTTCCGCTCTAGCGGTCAAGCGCACCAGTGGGAAGAAACCAAAGGCAGTTTGGGTGTGGCTATTGCTCTTGGCTTAACAGCTGCACTTTGTCAGTCACTTGGTGGCGTTATCGCAAAACCAGTAATGACAGAAAATGTCGACCCGATTGCGGCATCTGCGATTCGTATGATTGCGGCCTTCCTTGCCCACGGGACATTAAGAGTTTTGCAGGTTCGCCTAGCCCAGCCTGTGAATCCAATAAACTGGCGAATTTTTGGCATGGTAATGATCAATGGATTCCTATCGATGGCTGTCGGTATGACGCTGATTCTATATGCCCTGAAATGGGGTGAAGTCGGTATGGTCGCTTTGCTGTCATCCACCACACCTGTCATGGTGTTACCGCTGATTTGGATTTTCACCAAGGTTCGCCCAGCACCAAGTGCTTGGCTAGGTGCCGCACTCGCCGTAGCGGGTGCAGGTTTAATTGTCTCAAGCTAAAACGTAAAAACGCCGCATCTTATGCGGCGTTTTTGTATCTTGCGGCTACCTGTCAGGCAATGCCAACCGGGAATGCAATCACTTCATCTATGTGTGTTTTACCCAATGCCAGCATGATCAGGCGATCAATACCCAGTGCTACACCGGCACAATCAGGCAAGCCATGTCTGATTGCCTCAATCAAATGATGATCGATAGGTTGGGCTTTCAAACCCATTTTCTCACGCTTGCGGTTATCTTCTTCAAAACGGGCTAGCTGCTCGTCGGCATTATCCAGCTCGTAAAAACCGTTCGCCAACTCAATGCCTTTGAAGTAAACCTCAAAACGGGCAGCGACACGTTTATCATCTTCACAAACACGCGCCAGTGCTGCTTGAGAGGCAGGGAAGTTATACACAAACGCAGGAACATCACGTCCAATTTCAGCTTCAACACCAACACTAAACAGCAATTGGAGTAAAGTGTCTCGGTCTTCTTCAGGGTCAGCAATGTCTGACAACCCTAACGGTGCTGCTGCGACCTTGAGTTCATCCATCGACCCTTCAAGCGGACAGACGCCCAACACCTTGATGAACGCTTCTTGATATGTCATTCGCTCAGACGAATTCACACCCAATACCATTTGCAGCAGCGCATCCATTTCATCCATCAAAGCATGATGATCAAATCCCGGACGGTACCACTCCAACATGGTGAATTCAGGATTATGATTACGACCTGCTTCCTCGTTACGAAACGCTTTATTGATTTGGTAGATCGCGCCACTCCCCGCCGCCAAAAGACGTTTCATGTGAAACTCAGGGCTAGTCATCATGTATAGCGGGATACCGTCTGCAAAACCTGGTCCAACGAAAGCGGTATTAAACGTATGAAGGTGGATGTCCGTGACAGTTGCTTGACTCATTGATGGAGTATCCACTTCCAGCACGTCGCGTTCTGCAAAAAACTGTCGAATCGCCCCGGTGAGGCGAGCGCGTTGTTTTAACGTCTCAATGTCTGCGGTAGGACGCCAAGCCTGTGTCATCAATTTGGTCTCATCTGGTTTAGTCGGCGGCATTGTAGCCCTCTGCGAATAAGATAGAAACAACACGCCGAATTCTGTATTACTTTCTAACGCCATTTATCCATAAGTCATTCTTTTACTTAGTGGTTACCCGATAAAGGGCATGACACTCAAAAAGTAGTCGATTCCACACGGCAATCATTCTCATTCACACGAAAAATTCTTTTCAAAATAAATAGTTAAATAAGAAATATGAGCGACGTTTTTTACGTGTTAGAAACAAGTAAAAACACCGCGCAACCCCGATTTAACAAGCTGTTATCTTACTGTCTAACGACCTGGATCACAGTTTTCATGCACAGGGCTTTAGGCACACATAAAGTGGGGAAAAATACCCGTTCAGGTCAAATTTTAGGGGTATTAAGTCCACTAATATGGAGGCAGTTTTTTAAGTTCGATGCAGACCTTGCATCTCAAATTTTAACTTTCCTCCGGAGGATAGCTGTGAAGACAATTACCACAGATATCGCTGTCATCGGTGCTGGTGGCGCAGGCCTACGTGCTGCTATCGCTGCTGCTGAAGCAAATCCAGAACTAGAAATTGCTCTGATTTCCAAAGTATACCCAATGCGCTCCCACACGGTAGCTGCTGAAGGCGGTTCCGCTGCAGTCATCAAGGACGAGGATAGTCTCGACAACCACTTCAACGATACCGTTGGCGGTGGTGACTGGCTATGTGAACAGGATGTTGTTGAATATTTCGTCGAGAACGCTACGCGTGAAATGACGCAATTGGAACAATGGGGTTGCCCATGGAGCCGTAAGGAAAACGGCGACGTGAACGTCCGTCGATTTGGCGGCATGAAGGTAGAGCGCACATGGTTTGCCGCAGATAAAACTGGCTTCCATATGCTTCATACCCTGTTCCAGACTTCTATCAAGTACGAACAAATCAAACGCTTTGACGAGTACTTTGTTGTTGATCTGCTGGTTGTTGATAACGAGGTTCAAGGTCTGATTGCCATTCATATGGCAGAAGGCGAACTGGTTTGCATCAAAGCAAAATCAGTCGTACTGGCAACGGGTGGTGCGGGTCGTGTTTACAACTGTAACACCAACGGCGGCATCGTAACCGGCGACGGCATGGCAATGGCTTACCGTCACGGCGTTGCACTGCGCGACATGGAGTTCGTTCAGTACCACCCTACCGGTCTACCTGGCACGGGCATCCTGATGACCGAAGGTTGTCGTGGTGAAGGCGGTATCATCGTGAACAAACACGGTTACCGTTACCTGCAAGATTACGGCATGGGACCGGAAACGCCGGTTGGTCAGCCTAAGAACAAATACATGGAGCTGGGCCCGCGCGACAAAGTATCTCAAGCGTTCTGGCACGAGCAGCAAAAAGGCAACACCATTAAGCACCC
Source organism: Enterovibrio qingdaonensis (assembly GCF_028683135.1). Lineage (GTDB taxonomy): Bacteria > Pseudomonadota > Gammaproteobacteria > Enterobacterales > Vibrionaceae > Enterovibrio > Enterovibrio qingdaonensis. The sequence goes on along the minus strand of NZ_JAJUBB010000006.1, from coordinate 13,051 downwards.
ACTGGGTGATGTGGTTCACTTGGATCTGCGCCATTTGGGTGAAGAATACCTCAACGAACGTCTGCCATTCATTTGTGAACTGGCAAAAGCATACGTGAACGTTGACCCAGCGAAAGAACCAATTCCAATTCGTCCTACCGCACACTACACCATGGGTGGTATTGAGACTAACGGTAAGAACGAAACGGCGATCAAAGGCTTGTTTGCTGTGGGCGAGTGTTCTTCAGTTGGCCTTCACGGTGCAAACCGTCTGGGTTCAAACTCACTGGCTGAACTGGTTGTATTTGGTCGTCTGGCGGGTGAAGGTGCCGTTGAGCGTGCAAGCGCATTCCAAGGCTGGAATGAAGACGAAATCGCACGTCAAATGGCTGCGGTTGAAGATCGTATTAATGCACTGCTAAGCCAAGAAGGCGACGAGAACTGGGCAGACATCCGCACTGAAATGGGTCACACCATGGAAGCAGGTTGTGGTATCTACCGCCGCGAAGATCTGATGCAAGAAACCATCGACAAGCTGACTGAACTGAAAGCACGCTACAAGAAAATCAGCATCAAAGACAAAGGCAAGGTGTTCAACACTGACCTGCTGTATGCCATCGAAGTTGGCTACGGTCTGGAAGTAGCAGAAGCCATGGCACACTCAGCCATGATGCGTCGTGAGTCTCGCGGTGCCCACCAGCGTCTGGATGAAGGTTGCACAGAGCGTGATGACGTGAACTTCCTGAAGCACTCTTTGGCGTTCTACAACCCAGAAGGTGCACCAACCATTCAATACGGTGATGTGAAAATCACCAAGTCTCAGCCTAAAGCTCGTCTATACGGTGCTGCTGCGGAAGAAGCCGAAGCTGCCGCGAAGAAAGCTGAGAAAGATGCAGAGAAGGAGCAGGCATAATGTCAGTAAATCGCATTCAGAAAGTCAGCATTCTTCGCTACGACCCATCTAAAGATAACGAGCCACGTCTACAAACGTTCGACGTGCCGTTTGATGAAACCATGTCAGTGCTGGACGCGCTGGGTTACATCAAAGACAACCTGGACAAAGATCTGTCTTACCGCTGGTCTTGCCGCATGGCAATCTGTGGTTCGTGCGGCATCATGGTAAACAAGGTACCAAAACTGGCGTGTAAAGCGTTCCTGCGCGATTACCCAGACGGCCTGACCATTGAGCCATTAGCGAATTTCCCGATCGAGAAAGATCTGATCGTTGATATGACGCCGTTCATTGAGCGTTTGGAAGCGATTAAGCCTTACATCATCGGTAACGATCGTAAGCCTGAAGATGGTCCGAACAACCAAACCCCTGAGCAACTGGCGCGCTACAAGCAGTTCGCTGGCTGTATCAACTGTGGTCTTTGCTACGCAGCATGTCCTCAGTTTGGTCTTAACCCAGAGTTCATTGGCCCAGCAGCATTGACGCTGGCACACCGTTATAACCTAGACAGCCGCGACAACGGCTCTGATGAGCGTATGAAGCTGATCAACGGTGAAAACGGTGCGTGGGGCTGTACCTTCGTGGGTTACTGCTCGGAAGTGTGTCCGAAGAACGTAGATCCAGCGGCTGCTGTTAACCAGGGCAAGATCGCTTCTTCTCAGGACTTCGTGATTGCGATGATCAAACCGCAGGAGGCATAAGGATGTCTAACCGTAAACCTTACGTTCGTGAAATGAAGCGTACATGGTGGAAAGATCATCCTTTCTACCGCATGTACATGGTGCGTGAAGCAACTGTACTGCCACTGATTTTCTTCACCTTGTGTCTGACTTTCGGTCTGGGCTCTCTGGTAGTCGGCGAAGCAGCTTGGGAAGGCTGGCTGAGCTTTATGGCGAACCCTGTGGTTGTTGCGATCAACATCGTTGCACTGGCGGGTAGCCTATACCATGCACAAACCTTCTTCAGCATGATGCCGCAAGTAATGCCAATTCGCATTGGCGGCAAGAAAGTTGATAAGAAAATCATTGTATTGGCACAGTGGGCAGCGGTGGCCGTGATTTCTGCCGTTATCCTGTTTTTGGTTTAACCCCAGCATTAAAGGAGAGTTAACGTGGTCGATTTAAATCCAAAACGTTCTGATGAACCAGTATGGTGGGGTCTGTTTGGTGCGGGTGGTTCTTGGTTTGCCATGATCACGCCTGTGACCATTCTGGTGCTGGGCATTCTGGTGCCAATGGGCATTATCGATGCAGATGCAATGAGCTACGATCGTGTGACGGGTTTCGTCACCAGCTTCATCGGTGCCCTGTTCACTATCGGTACACTGTCTCTGCCAATGTGGCATGCAATGCACCGTCTGCACCATGGCATGCATGACCTGAAGTTCCACACCGGCGTCGCAGGAAAAATTGCGTGCTATGCAGCTGCATTCTTAGTATCTGCACTGTCTGTGATTTTCATTTTCATGATTTAATCCATACAGACGAAAAAAGGGAGCATTGGCTCCCTTTTTTATTTTAAGCATTACTGTTACTGGCTCGAGTTACTGCTTTTTAGTGCGTTCGCTTTTTCCATCATTCCCAGTGCACCAAGACCCGTAATGACATCGAGATTGGTGGTCATCTTTCCGCTATCACTGCCACCAAAGTAATGGGTCGGCACCTCGACCTTAAAGTCTTTCAAGTTACTGTAGAGCGACGCTGAAATATCGCGGTTAAGCTCTGCCAAATACACATCTCGGTTCGCGCCGTAGGCATCGTACTTGGCTTTCAACACTGCCGCTTCTGCTTCACCTTTGGCCAAAATTGCCATGGCTTCAAACTCCGCCGCTTTTGCGTTGGCTTGCTGGATTGCCAGATTCGCCTCTGCCATCGCCAGCTCTTTGGATTTCTCAACTTCCGCTAGTTGTTTGGTTTTCTCAACCTCAACAATCTCACGCTTGGCAATCTGCTGCGCAACGGCCACTTCTTTTTGCTGGGCGATAACCGCGAGCTCTTTGGTTCGCTGCGCATCCTGTACTTCTCGGGTACGCTGTATTTCTTTTCGAAGCTGTTCAGTTTCCGCCTGTGCTTTCGACGTTTCCTGCTCCTGAATTGCACGGATGCGGTCTGCTACCAGTCGCTTCTTATCTGCCAGTAGCTGGTCAAGTTGCTTCTCAGGTTGAGGGTCTCCAATGGTAACTTGGGTGACCTGAATACCATATTGTTGCAGCGGGTTATCCTGTCGGATTGGCTGTCCTGTCGCATCACGTACTGGTACAGTTTTCCAAACAAGCTGCTGAGTACGCTGTAATTTATTGGCATCCGCCTGATTCAGACCTACGGGGGCCAGATCCAGTTCTTCCACTTCAACCTGACGTCGTTCTGTCAGATAGATCCCCTCGCGAAGTTGGTCACCCAGTTTGGATTTGAATTGGTTCAATCCTCCCTGAAAGAACTCTTCTCCCGTGTACTGGGTTGCGGTGATCACCGTGACATTCCGTGCGTTTTTCACTAACAAAGCATCAATCAGGTTACTGTTGTTACGAAACTCGCGATGCATTTTCTTCACGGCTTCAGGGTCATTGCTCAACTTGAAGCGGAAGGTCACCGGGATTTGTCCGATATACGTATCTGCAAATCGCACCTGCACCGGATCCAAACGCTGATAGAAATCCTCACCAGTATTGTTACCGAATGACACAGTAATAACCTGACTGTACTGAGTGATTTTCGACAGAAATGGCATTCGGAAGTGGATGCCGGGCTCGGTAAATACATCAAGCTCCCCTGTCATGTTGTTTTGATGGACATAGGTATACCCTGCGTCCGTCATGAGTACTGAGTTGTTAACGGTAAATCCCACCACCAACAGCGGTAAACCATAAATAGCGGCTTTTAGCCCTGTTCTTACCATCTGACGTCTTTGTTCCATTTTTAGACTCTGTCCTACGTTTTTAATATCCATATCTTTCTCCTTTGCCGACTGATGAATAAAACAATGCCGTATTAGCACCAAGCTGCGTAACTACTCATCTACAGCGGATATAAATGTAACAAATCATTTAACGTAGGAATATTCGAAACATTATGGCCAATAACTCGTTAATGCCGAAACATAAGCAAAACAAATGAACTGACGATAATTTGTAAAATTCAAATTATGAAAACAGTGACAGGGAGAGTAACTATAAAAAACATAAGTTACCCAATGGATATACAGAAATACCTCTCATTCTCGGAATTTCCATCTGGTCGATTTTTTTGCCATGTTGAAACAAAAAAGGGAGCCCAGCTCCCTTTCTCTTCAATAAAATTTTTCGCAACGTTAAGCTAATAACGATTTATGCACCTTCACCACCGCTTTCTTTATCGATGTTGATGTAGTTACATTACAACCTGGCTTATGCGGCTGCTCTGTCAGGAAAATGGCAAACATGTCCGGAGACATAATGATTTCAGACTCGCCTTCCATCGATTCGACAAGATAGAAGTCAGACTCCGCATCGTACTCTTTCGCGATGGGGTTTCTATCATTGGCCAACGCAAAACCAATGCGCTCTGCGCCGCTGATCAAAAACTGGATATCAATATATTCCTTATGCACCTCAGCGAGCTTCTCATTAGCAGGTTGCGTATCAAACGCCATCACATTGACATAGATATTATCGCCATCAATGTCATGACGGCCTGTCGGTAACGCCACCATGTCGGTTTCCGCTAAAAATGCCAGACTGCGGCGAAACGCCTCAGGTAAATGAGCATAAGTTTCAGGTTGAGTAATGTGGCCTAGGATCATGTTTTTCTCTCTGACAACAAAGCCCGGACATCGCCGGGCTAATTTATGAATAAAGATTAAAGAGACAGGGCTTCGACATCTTGAGGTTGCTTACTGCTCTTAAACAGCGGTGCAGTCAAGTAACCCACGATAACCACTGTCAGGGTGCCAACCACACCGTAGAAGAAGAAGTTCAGATCGGTGTTTGCGCGAACCCATAGCGTTGCAGCTACAGCGGCAATAACACCCATCATTGCACTGTTTGCATTCGCTCGGCGGACAAAGATACCCAGCATGAACAAACCGGTCATTGGGCCACCCATCAAGCCAAGCAGGCTGTTAAACGCATCCCACAGTTCGCTTTCGTTGGACATAATGAGGTAGGTTGAAGCAACCACACCTAACGTACCGGCAATCACAGTGATAATTCGGCCAATTTTCAGATTTTGCTCTGCCGATTTTTCGATACCAAAGCGGCTGTAAATATCTGACGCGTAACATGCAGAGATACTGTTTAGGCTGCTCGAGATACTTGATTGAGAGGCTGCAAAAATCGATGCGATGATAAGGCCCGCCACGCCCGCTGGCATTTCAGAGATCACGAAGAACGGCAGGATGCCACCCGTATTGAAGTTCTCAGGCAATAACTGTGGATTCTGTGTGTAGTAAGCGTAAAGTGCCGCACCCACTGCAAAGAAGAAAATCGGAATACACGCGACCAGCTTGGCATTGGTTACCAGTGCTTTTTTAGTTTCTTCTACTGAGTCAGTCACGATGTAGCGCTGGACCACGTCCTGGCTCGCAGTGAACTGCTGTAAGCTTGAGAAGAAGAAGCCAATCGCCAATACCGGAATGGTACTTTCAGTCCAGCTCCAGCTCATTTTGTCACTTGGGAAGTATTTGTTTTCTTCTGCTGACAACGAGAAGATCTCGACCACGCCACCGTCAACATTGAAGCAAATCATCACGAAGATCAGAACCGCAGCACCGGACAGCATGATACCTTGGATAACGTCCGTCCAGATCACGCCCTCAATACCACCCATGAAGGTGTATACGATACACAGTACACCAATCAGGAATACAATCATCAGTGGATCGATATCGACAAAAGGCATCAAAGCCAAAGCGGTCAGATACGTGATGATCGCGATACGCCCGATATGGAAAAGCATGAACGATATACTGGCAAACAAGCGCATACGTACATCAAAACGTTTTTCCAGATATTCATAGGCGGAGGTCAGATTAAGTTTTCTGAAAAACGGAATGTAATAGATGAAAACAAAAGGCAGGATTGCAATCGCAATGTACTGGCCAATCAAGAACGTCCAGTCATCGGTATAGGCCTTCGCAGGAATCGACATAAACGTGATGGAGCTCAAAGTAGTCGCGAATACGCTAATACCTGCAGCCCAACCCGGAATACGACCACCGGCTTTGAAATAGTCATCTGCTGATTTCTGACGTTTTGCAAAGTACACGCCGACCATCATGATAACGGCAAGATAGGCGACGAGAACGACGTAGTTCAGCGTCCCGAATGCTTGGATCTCCATGAGTTTTTCCTCAATTTGTGTAGGGTGAGATAATCGATGTTTCTATTTTTATTATTTCGTTTTCGTGTCCGCCCAAAGCGATACACCGATGAGTCCAGCATCGGCACCGCTCAAAGCAGGCAGTAATGTCGGTTGATAAACCTTTGGCAACAAGGAAAGTGCGTCTTTAACGGTAGAGAGATAGTTTTCAGCCAACCCGACACTGCCACCAATAACGACGGCATCGAGGTCGAGAGAGATAGTGAGGTCAGCAACCAACTGTGCGATGGTGGAGGCCGAACGCTCGACGATGGCGATTGCCTTTTTATCTCCTGCTAAGAAGTGCGAATACACATCTTTGCCAGTGGTGGATTCACCAAAAAAAGGCACGCCCGCACGACCAATCGCAGAGCCAGATGCAATTGCTTCAACACAACCATTGCGCCCGCAACCGCAGCGAGGACCGGAGGGATCAGCTAAAACATGCCCTGCATGACCCGCGATCCCTCGAGAGCCTGTCACTAATTTGCCATCGAGCACTAAGCCTGCGCCGACGCCGGTGGAAACAGTGATAAAAGCAAGATTGGCGTATTGTGCTTCGTATGCATGAAATTCGGCCCAGGCCGCCGCTTGCGCATCGTTGATGACTTGCGTCGGTAACCCTGTAATGTCGGCGATGGCAGATTGGATCGGAAACTGATCCAGGCCGCCCAGGTTATCGGGGTTCAGCGCAGTTAAAATGCCATTATTGATAATGCCCGTAGAGGCCACTGCGACAACATCAGCGCCTGAAGACAAAGGCAACAGCAGATCATGCAGTGCGATTTTCAACACATCAGGGTTATTCGACGATAAGGTCTCTACCTGATGTTTTTCTATAATTTCGCCACCACGTACCAGCGCAGCTGCGAGTTTAGTGCCACCAAGATCAACAGCTAGACACGTATTCATGCGACCGCCTCATGACACTCACCTCGAGCCTCTAAAACCGCATCGGCAAACCACGTACAAATATGCTCAATACGTGTAATCGCTGAGCCCACAGTGACACAATCGGCTCCCGCCAAAATTGCTTTTTTTGCCAGCTCGGGACTGTTGTAGCGTCCTTCCGCCATCACAAAGCAGCCCGCCTTTTTCAGCGCACTTACAAAAGCAAAATCAGGGTCTGTAGGCACGGTTTCGCCAACATAGCCAGACATAGTGGTACCTATGATTTCCACACCAAGTTCGCGGCTCGCCATGCCCTCTTCAAAGTTGGAGCAATCCGCCATCGCGATACAACCAGCTTCATGTATGGCTTTCACTAAGATAGCGACCTCCACTGGGCGAGTGCGCTGAGTCGCATCAATCGCAATAATGTCAGCACCTGCTTTTGCTAGGGCCAGAACATCTTCAATAAACGGCGTAATTCTAATCTGGCTGTCAGTGAGATCTCTTTTCACAATGCCAATGATTGGGGCTGTTACTTTAAGGCGAGTGGCTTTCACGTTGTCCACGCCTTCTATACGTAATGCAACCGCACCACCTGCAATAGAAGCCTGCGCCATGGCTGCCACTATTTCCGGTGCATCCATTGGGCCATCGTCCACCGGTTGGCAAGAAGATACAAATCCCGTTTTTAAAATGGCTAACAAGTTATCGCCAGAAACAGACATAAAGTTTAACTCCAGTAACACTTTAAAATGTGAAGCTTTATTTCAAATTAGTGAAAATGGAGTTTAACTTCAAACGGGAATTATCAAAATGGAGATAAACACCTCATTTTTTATAAGGGAAACTCCAAAAAATGTGGTGTGAATGTGTGTGTAGGGGAACAAACAGAGGAAGATAAACAGACAAGACGGCTGAACGTTAAGGCATAAAAAAGCCGGACTGATGAGTCCGGCATGGCAATATATTAAATATCGAGCGCACGTGTAGTGCGGAGTTTTTTGTCCATCGTGCCTGTGACATCCTCTTTAACCAACAGTGTATAGAGCAAATCGAGCACAAACAGCTGCGTGATCTTGGTACCGATGGAGTCACCTTGCATCTGGCTTTGGCGATTTCCATTTAGCAGCACCCAGTCTGCGTACTGACAAATTGAAGATTTCGGGTTGTGTGTAAGTGCGACAGTCTTTGCCCCCGCCTCTTTCGCCAATTTCAACGCTTTTGTCGTTTCGACAGAATTCCCGTAGTGACTGATCCCAATGGCCAAATCATTTTTATCCAGCAACGATGCCTTCATGTACATAAAGTGGTTATTGGTTAACGCATCCGCATTGAAGCCGATACGCATGAATTTGTTTTTCGCTTCTTCAGCAGTTATCCCTGACGAACCTACACCGAAAAAGTACACCCCGTTTGACGCTTTGATTTGCTGTGCAACCTGCTCCAAGGTTTCAAAGTTCAATAGGTTCAGGGTTTCCGTCAAGACATTATTGATCCCCTGCTGAAGCTTTTGTCCAATCAGCTCGGCACTGTCTTGTGGCGCAATATCGGTATCGAGTATGGATTTATCACTTTGATTGATTGACGATAACTCGATCGCCAAATCCATTTTAAAGTCCTGGAAACCTTTAAATCCCAACATACGACAAAAACGAATGATGGTTGCTTCACCCACGCTCACCTGCTGAGAAAGTTCAGCGATGGATAACTTGGTCACGTCATCCGCATGACGGTTTACATAGTCCGCAATGCGGCGGGCTGACGGCGTCATGCTTTCTTGCATGCTGCCCATCATGTCGAGAACTTTTCCTGTCTTTACCGGCAAGTGTTTGGATGGCATGTTGCGATTCCGATTGATGAAAGCGATTTACCTCCGATTCTCACATTTCCTCAGGCTTTTGTGAAGTAAAGCTCCACGAATTCAGCCCACGTTCACGAACTTAACAATCTCGATATTGGGTTAGATTTGAGGTTGTTATGCATATCACAGTTTGAATTCAATCCTGGCTAAATCGATCAAATTGCATTGCACAGTGAAACTTTACTCCATAACATAAACCCAAACTCCACTTTATCATTCATTAATGAAGTTTAACTTCACGGTATATTACGATGAAAAAACTATCTGGACTTATTGCTGCTCCTCATACACCGTTCGACGCAAACGGTGAAGTTAACTTTAACGTGATCGATCAGATCGCCAAGCACCTGATCGCTGATGGCGTCACAGGTGCTTACATTTGTGGCACCACAGGTGAAGGTATTCACTGTTCAGTAGAAGAACGCAAAGCCATTGCTGAACGATGGGTTTCAGCATCGGAAGGTAAGCTAGATCTGATTATTCACACTGGCGCATTGAGCATTGTCGATACACTTGAGTTAACTCGTCACGCAGAAACTCTGGATATCGAGGCGACCTCTGTCATTGGTCCATGTTTCTTCAAACCTGGTAGCTTGGATGATCTGGTGACGTACTGTGAAACCGTTGCCGCTGCCGCACCTTCGAAAGGTTTCTATTACTACCACTCAGGCATGTCAGGTGTGAACTTCGACATGGAGCAATTCTTGATCAAAGCAGACAAGCGTATTCCAAATCTGTCTGGACTGAAATTTAACAGTGGTGACCTATACGAATACCAACGCTGCCTTCGTGCTTGCGACGGTAAATTTGATATTCCATTCGGCGTTGATGAACACCTACCAGGTGCGTTGGCTGTCGGCGCGACAAGTGCTGTTGGCAGCACTTACAACTACGCAGCAAAGCACAACCTGCAGATGATTGAGGACTTTAAGAACGGTAACCACGATGCAGTGATCAAAGCGATGGATACTGTGATTGATCTAATCCGCGTATTGGTTGAGTTTGGTGGTGTTGCAGCAGGTAAAGCAGCCATGTCATTGCATGACATTGATGCGGGTAATCCACGTCTACCATTACGTGCACTTACCACTGAACAAAAAGAAATCGTTGCTGAGAAAATGCGTGCCGCAGGTTTTCTTCGCTAAGAACTGATTCTAATACCTCTCCCTACTAAGCAAAAAGGCCGCTATCAGCGGCCTTTTTTATCTTCCAGTGTGATGATTACTTCACACGGCTAACATATTCACCAGAGCGAGTGTCAACTTTGATAGTCTCACCGATCTGAATGAACAAAGGTACACGTACAACTGCACCTGTAACCAGAGTCGCAGGCTTACCACCAGTACCCGCAGTATCACCTTTCAGGCCAGGATCGGTTTCAGTCACTTCCAGCTCAACAAAGTTTGGTGGTGTTACTGCAATTGGGTTACCGTTCCACAGAGTCAGAGTACAGCGATCGTTCTCTTTCATCCATTTGATGTTTTCGCTTACTGCTTTTGCATCTGCAGCGATTTGCTCAAACGTTTCTGCGTTCATGAAGTGCCAGAATTCACCGTCGGTGTACAGGTAATCCAGTTCGACATCAATAACGTCAGCAGCTTCAACAGAGTCGCCCGACTTGAAAGTCTTCTCTAGCACTTTGCCAGAAAGCAGTTTACGGATTTTCACGCGGTTGAACGCTTGGCCCTTACCAGGCTTAACGAACTCATTTTCGATAATGACACAAGGCTCGTTATCGAGCATAATTTTCATTCCGCCGCGGAATTCATTGGTGCTAAAAGACGCCATGTCTATCCTCTTAACATCTTCGAAGTTGTCATAAATGCCGGACATAATAACCCGAAACGTGCCGCCTGTTGAGCAAAACTGGCTCAAAGAAATGGCAAATGCTGTCTCAGATCCTCAAAATCTGTTGCAACAGCTTGAATTAGAGCCTACGGCATGGAAGTCCGGCTTCAGTGCTCGCGATCTTTTCGCGCAGCGTGTACCACAAAGCTTTATCGATCGTATGGAAAAGGGGAATCCCAATGATCCGCTTTTGCGTCAGGTATTACCCGTCATTGACGAGTTTAAAGATGTCGCAGGTTACACCACCGATCCGCTTGAAGAGCAGGGTAATGAACAGCCTGGTCTTTTGCATAAATACAAAAACCGCGTGCTGATGATCCTCAAGGGTGGCTGTGCTATTAACTGTCGTTATTGTTTCCGCCGTCACTTCCCCTATGAAGATAACAAAGGCGGAAAATCAGTATGGCGAGAAGCAATCACTTACTTACAAGCACATCCTGAAGTTGACGAAGTGATTTTATCTGGCGGTGATCCGCTAATGGCCAAAGACCACGAGCTAGAGTGGTTGATTGAGGCCATAGAGTCAGTGTCTCATGTGAAAACACTACGTATTCATACACGCCTACCCGTGGTGATACCAAATCGAGTCACGTTAGCACTTACTCACATGCTGACATCAACACGCCTCAACGTGGTTCTGGTCACCCACATTAACCACGCCAATGAGATAAACGATGAATTTCGTGTCGCGATGGCACAGCTAAAGCGTGCGGGTGTCACCTTGCTTAACCAAGGCGTGTTGTTGAAAGGGGTGAATGACTCTGTTGATGCACTGAAAAACCTCAGCAACGCGTTGTTTGATGCCGGTATCTTGCCTTACTACCTCCATGTATTGGACAAGGTAAAAGGTGCCGCGCATTTCTTGGTTGATGATGAAGAAGCGAAGAGATTGATGGCAGGGCTTATCAAAGAAGTCTCCGGCTACTTAGTCCCTCGCCTGACTCGTGAGATCGGTGGTCGCGACAGTAAAACTCCACTCGATCTGCACCTCGAATAAAAACAAATGTGAGTCATCACTTATAGAGTAAGTGGTTACTCATTCTATGTTTTCTCTTGCTTCTCTGATGGTTACAGGCAACTATCAAAACTCCCTTGGCATTGCATGAAGGAGTAACCATGCCTGTAACTGTTCGTCCTGTAGAACCTCGCGATATCCCCGCCATTCACAAACTGTATTCTTGTACCCATGCACATACGGGTACGCTACAACTACCTATGCCGTCATTGGCTATGTGGGAAAAGCGACTTAGTCACCTGCCGGATGATCATTACTGTCTGGTCGCTGAAGAAGAAGGTCAAATCATTGGCCAGCTTGGGTTTGAGGTATGTAAGAACATGCGCCGGCGTCATGTCGGTGAATTTGGCATGGCTGTACATGATAACCACACAGGTAAAAGCGTAGGAAGCAAGCTCGTCGCTGCAATGATAGAACTGGCAGATAATTGGATAAACCTACGGCGCATTGAGCTCATGGTATATTGCGATAATGTCGCCGCTATCGCCCTCTACAAAAAGTTTGGTTTTGTAGAAGAAGGCCGGGCAATAGGATATGCGTTTAGAAATGGGGATTATGTCGATGCCTTCTATATGGCGAGGACTCACCCAGCCCTCAGATAAGCAAGCATATAAAGCCCAGCACTGCTGGGCTTTTTGCTAGTCTGCGAATTCTATCTGATGGAGGTCAAGTAAAGGCCCCATTTCTACAAGCTCAGCCTCATCGCGCTCTTCTATCCACACTTTGATTGATTCTCTGTCTTGTTCAGTTGCAGATCCATAGCATAAGGCAGAACCAATCACGAGTTCGATGTTCTTCATCCCACCGCCACCAACCAACAGATGACGAGCCTCGGCGTAGTCAGCCAGCGATTCTATAAAGTTATCCAGTGCTTCATCATCTTCCGTATTGAGCTTTAAAGTGACTACAAAGCCAAATACTGCAAACTCATCCAGATATAACTTCTTTCTTAAACGTCGAGATCGTTGTGATGGCATAGCAATGCTCCTGTCGGATCACAAAGTGCATTCAGTGTAGATGGAGAGACAGAGCTTGTCGGTAACAGCACTTCCAAAACGAGAGTAATGATGGAGTTTTATGGACTACTAATAAGAAAGAGGAAGGAATACAGACTAATTTTACATTGGTTCTAAACGTGAAAAAGCCCTGACCGATTGGTCAGGGCTTTCTCT
>NZ_JAJUBB010000059.1 GCF_028683135.1 Enterovibrio qingdaonensis | reverse complement strand
ATTTTACTCTAAATCAACATCAGTATTTAATAATGATCAAATCATATTTTTTCTAAAGGTACACTCTAACTCGTCAAGGCTAACAATTTGGGCAATATCGCTAATATCACCGATGTCAATAACCTCGCCCTCATCAGGCTTACTACCACTAAATATAACCCTAAACTCAAACTCTTCTTCAAAAGGTAACTTTCTTTTTATGAAAGGAGGAACAATGTCGACTAGAGAAACAACATGATTTGGAATATAAGAAACAAATCCAAATTGAAACGATTTTAACCTTTTTTGTTTGAATCTATTAATAAACTCTTCAGCATCATTTATTACAACAACCTTATCACCCTTGAATTTATCTTTATTATAGGTTTTAAAAAAATCATGAGCCCAATCTCTGCTTACAGACGACAAACAAAAAATATGATGCATCCCACCCTGTTGAGTTTTAATACCTCCGATAGTGACCTCTGAATTCTCACCGAAGGTCTCAACCGTAAATTTTGCACCTTCAACATTATTCGGTTTAGATGTAACCGATAATTTATTATTACCTTTTAACTCCACCATTTCTGGCATTAACGTTTCCGTAAATGGTCTATCGTCTTCAGGGTCACCTCTAGAATCACTCTCCATATTTCGAAACTCTTCCGAAGGTCGGCAGTAAATTTGTCCTGCCATCATTTTTTCAAGATATTCATCTTCCATAGATTTGATGAACCAAACCTTACCTAATTCATACCTGCTGTTAAGTTTTTTTTCTGTTACATTTCCAAGAAAGTTATTTAATTTTAGCTTCCATTCATTTGGATAGACCGCTTTGAATTTTTCAATCAAGTGATTCCATGAAGTGGAACAACCCATGTTTGCAATAACTTTATCTGCAATTGGGGTTATTGACTTAACTCTTTTATTGAAAGCAATTCTTTCCGCTATACCCATAGTGCTATCTACTTCCTAAAATCTAAAACGATAATTGATATACATTTTCCCGAAAAAGGCTGCTCGCTTTATGACTAACTTTGCGAATAAACATAACGTTAGCATAACGGGCGTTTACTAGCCCAAACTGATTGAAACAGCTAAATCACCATTTTAGAAAAATGCGCCACGAGTAAACGTCCCGTTCATGCTCTTGTTATGTGGACAATTC
>NZ_JAJUBB010000058.1 GCF_028683135.1 Enterovibrio qingdaonensis | reverse complement strand
GTAATGTTGCCCTGAGTTTTGCCTTCAATGGCGATATAGCATGGAGTTGGCATTGCGATTTCCTTGTTTAAGTAGGGATAGATTAATGTCCCGCTTTCTATCGCAAGGGTCGTGCCAGAGGTATTAACTAATAAAAATAGAGAGATATATTGATAAGGTGCGGAGTATCGCAAGGGTTTGCTTGGTGGTTGAGTAAGAAATTGCTGATGAGCAATTTTTGGTCTTTTTCTAATGGTGACTTTTCTCGAGGGGTAAGACACCAAAAAGTTGATGGTAGAAAAATATTGAGGCATCAATTGGCACAATCTTCGTCTGAGATGTACAAAGTATCTGGCGAATTTTGAACGAAGGGAGTGGAAAAAGAGCCAGGCGATTGAGTTCGTCTCCAATGCGTAATGCTTCTTCACCGGACTTGTTGATACTTGAGATGTCTATGTGAGCTTGTCGAGCTGACTTTTCAATAAATGCCCATGGTTTGGAAGGTGCAACGATACAATGTGCGGTATCTAGTGTTGCGGGCTCCCAAAGCAGAAACGTTGCGAAATGCCTTTTTTCGTTATCTCTCATTTTCGTGGCGAGATAAGTCTCTCCACGATGATTTATCATGATGCCGCTATCGTTTTGTTCAACAGTGATCGATTGCGTTATGCCAGCATTTGGGGGGCTCTGGTAGGTGCCGAGGATCGAGGCAATGCATACCGACGGAGCCAATACGAGTGACAATACAAAAAACACGTTAGTTTTCAACGAATGCATGTTGTGTTCTCAACGATGACGATGAGACAAGCTTACCTTTAAAGAGCAATTCGTGGTGATCTTTTCTTTATTAAATAAGGATAGAAAGCCTTACTTATGTTTTCGGTAGCTTGGGAGTTTTCCCATTGAAACCGCTCCCATTTCCCGCACTACCTCCAGAGTTAAGGTTGACGACGGATCCAGAAATATGAACGCCAGCAGGATCAAGTTTTACAAATCCTGCGGCGGTTTTTACGGTGAGTTCGGTTCCGGCTTCGATGATGACCTTATTACCTGATTTATGGTGTATCTCGTTGCCCGTTTCTAACAGATGTTTTTGGTTCTGTTTTATGTGTAGTGACTGGTCCACCGTCAGGCTAATGTCGCCATAGACCTGCGTATTGCTCTTTCCATCGACCGTCAAATGATCGTCCACTCGAATGCGCTGAAAGCGTTCATTTTCGACATCCAAATGCAGGTCATGTTTGATGTGGTCTTTGCAGTCGTTTTGTACCAGCAAGTTCATGTCCTTC
>NZ_JAJUBB010000057.1 GCF_028683135.1 Enterovibrio qingdaonensis | reverse complement strand
TGTCCCGTCCTGGAATAAGTTGACACTTTGGAGACTTATTCATGAAAGAGTCAAACTCCAAGCGTATCCGCCGAACTTCCCGTGATTATTCAATGGGCTTTAAATTGTCTGTTGTCGAACGGGTTGAAAACGGCGAACTGACTTACAAACAAGCTCAGAAACGTTATGGTATCCAAGGGAGAAGCACTGTTCTGGTGTGGCTCAGAAAACATGGTAGATTAGATTGGTCCAAGCCAATGAGGCTACCCAATATGACCCAGTCGAAAGAAACGCCCGCCCAAGAGATCAAACGGCTCAAAAAGGAAATTGAGACGCTAAAGCAAGTCAATCATGTCTATGGTTGTATGGAAGAAACCCTCATCAAAGAGTACGGGATAGATATTCGAAAAAAGTACTCTTCCGAACTCTCTGCTATGAAAAAGCGAAAGGGAAAATCAAACTAGCATCCTGTTGTCGCTGTTTGGGCTTCAGCCGCCAAGCTGTGTATCAGTGGAAAGAGCGGCTAGACAAGGAGAAACTGAGGCTAGCCCCCGTGCTTGATGTGGTTCGAGCTTGGCGAATGCAGATGCCTCGTCTAGGCACGCGCAAGCTTTATCACCTGATCAAGCCTACTCTGGTAGAGCAAGGTATCAAGCTAGGGCGGGATGGTCTATTTCGCCTACTGAAGAATCATCATCTTCTCGTTCGGCCATTGAAGGTCTATACGAAGACAACCAACAGCAAACACTGGCTGAAGAAGCATCCTAATTTACTGAAGAAATGGAAAGTTACCCATGTAGAAGAGGCCGTTGTCAGCGATATTACCTATGTAAACAGTGACGAAGGAACCCACTATTTGTCTCTGGTTACAGATGCTTATTCAAGAAAGATCTTGGGATATGAGTTAAGTGATGAGATGAAGGCGAGTGATATTACGAAAGCCTTGAAAATGGCTCAGGCGAGAAGGCATACAAGGATTTGTACTATCCATCACTCAGACCGCGGACTGCAATACTGCTCGGGGGAATATCAGTCTCAGTTGATAACAAAAGGATGGCGCGCTTCCATGACCGACGGATACGACTGTTATCAGAACGCACTGGCGGAACGGGTCAATGGCATTCTCAAGCAAGAGTTCTTGCTCTATCCATGCAAAAACAAAGCGGAGTTGCTATCGCTGGTGAAAGAGAGTATCGATATATACAACAAGCTTAGGCCACACCTCAGCCTAGGGATGCAAACCCCAAATGAGGTACATGAAAAAGCCAGTAGGCAATACCCACTGGCTCTTACTTAAAACCGTCAACCTATTTTAGGACGGGACA
>NZ_JAJUBB010000056.1 GCF_028683135.1 Enterovibrio qingdaonensis | reverse complement strand
TCTAGCGAATCCCCTCAAAATCTCTTTTCTAAACAATGAGAAGGACGCGCATCGACCCTTTTGATCTAATGAATTTCGCCAAAAACCACATTCCACCAAAAGGGATGAACGATGCGCGATATTCAAATTCTACAAGATACTCTACAAAATCAGTGTCCCACTATTCATAAAAAACGGCTTCAGTCTCTGATACTTGCGACCCAATCCTCACTCGATGGGGCTGACCTTACGCTCACTAAACTCGGTCGCTCCCTTAACGTCATGACCACGGCTAAACATGCCATTAAGCGAGTCGACCGATTGCTTGGCAATGTACAGTTGCACCGTGAAAAAGACGATATCTATAAATGGCATGCTAGCCTTATTGCCCGCGCTAATCCTTGCCCTGTGATTTTGGTTGATTGGTCTGATGTGAGAGAGCAGCTTCGCTATATGACTTTACGCGCCTCTATCGCTCTCGATGGTCGTGCTGTCACCCTTTACGAGCAAGCGTTTGAATACGCACAATATAACTCACCAAAAACGCATCAACGTTTCCTCGATAAACTTCACGACGTTCTCCCTCTCGGCACCACGCCTATTATTGTGTCGGATGCAGGCTTTCGAAACACCTGGTTCCGGCAAGTACAAAAGAAAGGCTGGTTCTGGTTGGGGCGTGTCCGTGGAGAAGTCGCGATTAAACTCGACCGTCAAGATTGGCAATGCAATAAAGAATTCTATCCCAAGGCAAACAACAAACCCGCCTATCTGGGCACTTGCCAACTTGCACGCCGCTCTCCACTGGCTTGTCATGCTCATCTTGTTAAACAGGCTCCAAAAGGACGGAAAGCGCAACGTCATACCCGTACCAGTAAGAGGCATACGGCGTCTCGTCTCTTTGCCAAAAGCGCAAACGAGCCGTGGCTACTGGTGACTAATATCCCGAATGACACGCTAAACGCGATTCAGATAACACGTTTATATGCAAAGAGAATGCAGATAGAGGAAGCGTTTCGTGACTTAAAAAGTCCCGCATATGGACTGGCTCTACGGCATAACCGAACCCGTTGTATCAAGCGCCTCAATATCTTGTTATTGATTGCGCTGCTGGCAGAGGTACTGATGTGGTGGAACGGTCTCATTGCGACAAAAGCTAAATGGCAATACGACTTTCAAGCCAACACCATTAAGCATCGGCGTGTTCTCTCTATTCCACGGTTGGGGCGAGAGGTAAGAAAGCATCGACGGTATTGCATCAATGAACAGCAATATCAGTGGGCTATGCTCGAATACCAGAGGCTGACTCATTCATCAGGGTTGGGCGAATTATGAGGGGATCCTTCAGC
>NZ_JAJUBB010000055.1 GCF_028683135.1 Enterovibrio qingdaonensis | reverse complement strand
GGGCGCTGAAGGATCCCCTCATAATTTTCCGAGTCCGGAGTAATGTGCCAGTCTTTGATATTCGAGCATGGCCCATTGATATTGCTGTTCTGTGATGACATACCTTTGCCGTTTTCTCACTTCACGCCCTAACCGGGGTATGGATAAAACTCGGCGATGTTTGATGGTGTTGGCTTGAAAGTCGTATTGCCACTTTGCTTGGGTCGCAACCAGCCCATTCCACCACATGAGTATTTCTGTCAGTAATCCAATTAGTAGCAATATATTCAGACGTTTAGTGCAGCGGGTTCGATTATGACGAAGCGCTAGTCCATAGGCTGTGCTCTTTAAATCTCGGAACGCTTCTTCAATCTGCATTCTCTTCGCATATAGACGGGTTATCTGAACAGCATTGAGCGTTTCACTGGGAATATTGGTGACAAGTAACCAAGGTTCATTGGCACCTTTGGCAAAGAGCCGAGAAGCGGTGTGTTTTTGACAAGTCCGCGAATGACGCTGTGCTTTTCGCCCTTTCGGCGTTTGTTTCACGAGATATGCGTTGCAGTTGAGGGGAGATCGGCGAGCAAGTTGGCAACGACCAAGAGATTGGGGTTTATTCGTTGCTTTGTGATGTAGCTTCTTGTTCCATTGCCAGTTGCGGAGTCCGAATTTTATCGAGACTTCACCGCGAACACGCCCCAGCCAAAACCAGCCCTTACTTTGAACCTGACGGAACCAGGTATTTCGAAATCCAGCGTCAGAGACGATGATAGGTGTAGTCTCCTTAGGGAGTAATTCCTGAACCTTATCAAGGAAGTATTGATGTGTTATGGGCGAATTATATTGCGCATATTCAAAGGCCTGCTCGTAAAGCGTAACCGCGCGGCCATCCAAAGCGACAGAAGCGCGCAATGTCATATGACGAAATTGCTCTCTGACATCAGACCAATCGATAAGTATCACAGGGAATGGGTTGGCCCCGGCAATAAGCCGTGCATTCCACTTATAGATTTCGTCTTTTTCACGGTGTAGCTGGGCATTGCCAAGAAGCCTATCCACGCGTTTGATGGCATGTTTGGCTGTGGTCATGGTGTTAAGGGAGCGGCCGAGTTTGGTGAGAGTGAGGTCAGCTCCACCGAGTGCAGACTCAGTCGCAAGTAACAGAGATTGAAGCCGTTTTTTATGAATAGTGGGACAGTGATTAGTTAGAGTGTCTTGTAGGATCTGAATATCGCGCATCGGTAATTCCTCTTGGTGGAATGTGGTTTTTGGCGAAATTCATTAGATCAAAGGGTTCGGTGCGCGTCTTTCTCATTGTTTAGATTAGGGATTTTGAGGGGATTCACTAGAA
>NZ_JAJUBB010000054.1 GCF_028683135.1 Enterovibrio qingdaonensis | reverse complement strand
GGGCGGCGAGCGGCGGACGGGTGAGTAATGGCTGGGAACCTGCCCTGACGTGGGGGATAACAGTTGGAAACGACTGCTAATACCGCATGATGTCTACGGACCAAAGAGGAGGACCTTCGGGCTTCTCGCGTCGGGATGGGCCCAGTTGGGATTAGCTAGTTGGTGAGGTAATGGCTCACCAAGGCGACGATCCCTAGCTGGTTTGAGAGGATGATCAGCCACACTGGAACTGAGACACGGTCCAGACTCCTACGGGAGGCAGCAGTGGGGAATATTGCACAATGGGCGCAAGCCTGATGCAGCCATGCCGCGTGTGTGAAGAAGGCCTTCGGGTTGTAAAGCACTTTCAGCAGTGAGGAAGGTTACGTAGTTAATACCTGCGTGATTTGACGTTAGCTGCAGAAGAAGCACCGGCTAACTCCGTGCCAGCAGCCGCGGTAATACGGAGGGTGCGAGCGTTAATCGGAATTACTGGGCGTAAAGCGCATGCAGGCGGTTTGTTAAGCAAGATGTGAAAGCCCCGGGCTTAACCTGGGAACCGCATTTTGAACTGGCAGGCTAGAGTCTTGTAGAGGGGGGTAGAATTTCAGGTGTAGCGGTGAAATGCGTAGAGATCTGAAGGAATACCGGTGGCGAAGGCGGCCCCCTGGACAAAGACTGACGCTCAGATGCGAAAGCGTGGGGAGCAAACAGGATTAGATACCCTGGTAGTCCACGCTGTAAACGATGTCTACTTGGAGGTTGTGGCCTTGAGCCGTGGCTTTCGGAGCTAACGCGTTAAGTAGACCGCCTGGGGAGTACGGTCGCAAGATTAAAACTCAAATGAATTGACGGGGGCCCGCACAAGCGGTGGAGCATGTGGTTTAATTCGATGCAACGCGAAGAACCTTACCTACTCTTGACATCCAGAGAAGCCGAAAGAGATTTTGGTGTGCCTTCGGGAACTCTGAGACAGGTGCTGCATGGCTGTCGTCAGCTCGTGTTGTGAAATGTTGGGTTAAGTCCCGCAACGAGCGCAACCCTTATCCTTGTTTGCCAGCACGTAATGGTGGGAACTCCAGGGAGACTGCCGGTGATAAACCGGAGGAAGGTGGGGACGACGTCAAGTCATCATGGCCCTTACGAGTAGGGCTACACACGTGCTACAATGGCATATACAGAGGGCAGCAAGACCGCGAGGTGGAGCGAATCCCATAAAGTATGTCGTAGTCCGGATCGGAGTCTGCAACTCGACTCCGTGAAGTCGGAATCGCTAGTAATCGTGGATCAGAATGCCACGGTGAATACGTTCCCGGGCCTTGTACACACCGCCCGTCACACCATGGGAGTGGGCTGCACCAGAAGTAGATAGCTTAACCTTCGGGAGGGCGTTTACCACGGTGTGGTTCATGACTGGGGTGAAGTCGTAACAAGGTAGCCCTAGGGGAACCTGGGGCTGGATCACCTCCTTAACGATACTATTAATGCAAGTGTCCACACAGATTG
>NZ_JAJUBB010000053.1 GCF_028683135.1 Enterovibrio qingdaonensis | reverse complement strand
GTCATTACCCCATTCGCCGTAGAGTTTGTCGTTATCGTTACCGCCATTGAGGTGATCGTTACCGTGGCCGCCAACTAGCACGTCGTCACCGTCTTCACCCCAGAGGCCATCGTCGCCGTTGCCACCTTCAAGGCGGTCATTGCCCCATTGGCCATAGAGTTTGTCATTGTGCTCGCCGCCGTCGAGGTGGTCGTTACCGTGACCGCCAACCAGCACATCATGGCCGTCTTGACCGTAAAGGGCATCGTCGCCGTTGCCACCTTCTAAGCGGTCATTACCCCATTCACCGTAGAGCTTGTCGTTATCGTTACCGCCATCAAGGTGGTCGTTGCCGTGTCCACCGACGAGGGTATCGTGGCCATCTTGACCATAGAGCTTGTCGTTGTCATTGCCACCGTGAAGGTAATCATTTCCGGCACCACCGAGCAGTGTGTCATGGCCGATATCGCCATAAATGGTGTCATTATCTTGTTGGCCATCAAGGTGGTCATTGCCGTCACCGCCACGCAAGGTATCGTTACCTGTCCAGCCGTAGAGGGCATCGTCCCCTGCAAGGCCGTGCATGTCATCGTTACCCCATTGGCCATGAAGCTGGTCGTTGCCATTACCGCCGTTGAGATGGTCATTACCATGGCCGCCTACGAGGATATCATCGCCGTCTTCACCCCAGAGGCCGTCGTCACCGTTGCCACCTTCAAGACGGTCGTTACCCCATTGACCATAGAGCTTGTCATTGTGCTCGCCGCCGTCGAGGTGATCGTTACCGTGGCCGCCAACAAGCACATCATGGCCGTCTTGGCCGTAGAGGGCATCGTCGCCATTACCGCCTTCTAGACGGTCATTGCCCCATTCACCGTAGAGTGTGTCGTTATGCTCTCCGCCGTCCAAATGATCGTTACCGTGACCGCCAAGCAGCACATCGTGACCGTCCTGACCGTAAAGGGCATCATTGCCGCTGCCACCTTCTAAACGATCGCTCCCCCATTCGCCGTAGAGTTTGTCATCACCGTCTCGACCTTGGAGAAGGTCATTGCCGTGGCCACCAATCAGTGTGTCATTGCCGCTTTCACCATCGAGATGGTCATCACCATTGTTGCCGTAGAGCAGGTCATTGTGGGCACCGCCGTTGACGTAGTCGTTGCCTTCTCCGCCAGAGAGACCATCGTTGCCGTCATTGCCGTACACACGGTCATTGCCTGTGCCACCGTCAATGCCGTCATCGCCTGCACCACCGGAGAGGGTGTCATTGCCGTCTTGGCCGTAGATGGTGTCATTGTGGTTACCGCCATCGACGACATCGTTGCCCGTGCCGGCCCAGATGCGATCATGACCGTCTTCGCCATAGATCTTGTCATCACCACCGTCACCACCGATGGTGTCATTGCCCGTGCCGCCTTTGATTAAGTCGTTCCCATCTTGCCCCGTGAGGTGGTCGTTACCGTCCTCACCGTAAATCTCATCATTACCATCAAAGCCTTTCAGAACGTCATTGCCCGCACCGCCGTAGAGTTTGTCGTCGCCCTTACCACCTTCTTGGTGATCATCACCGAGCCCGCCGATGAGGATGTCATTGCCATCGCCGCCATAAAGACGGTCGTTGTGGTTACCACCATCCAAATGGTCATTGCCGACACCACCGGAGAGTGTGTCGTTTCCGTCTTGT
>NZ_JAJUBB010000052.1 GCF_028683135.1 Enterovibrio qingdaonensis | reverse complement strand
GCGGCCTGTGACAATTGGTTGGTCAGGGTCACCTTCCAAGAAGGAGACAATCACTTCATGGCCCACACGGGGAATCGCCATAATGCCATATTGGCTGCCCGCCCAGCCTTGGGATACACGGACCCAACAGCTTGATGCATCATCACTGTTGCCATAGCGGTCCCACGGGAACTGCACTTTCACCCGCCCGTGTTCATCACAGAAAATCTCTTCGCCTTCAGGGCCGGTGACTATGGCGATTTGCGGCCCTTGTACACAAGGTTTCGCTTGTGGTGTGGGTCGCCACGGGCGGTGAGCCGGAATGACTGAAAAGGTATTGTGGAAGGTCGTCATGCCGTCGCCGCCATGCTCTTCTAATGCTTGCGGTTGTGTGCCGTCAAAGGTAGCACTGACGATAGTCCAGTTGCGGTTGTTGGCCTCCTCGGGGTGCTCTTCCAGCGTGAAGAGGTGTCCGGGGTACAGGGGCAACACATTGCTTGATGCGGTCGCCGTGATGGCATCGCTTCTTAAATGCTCAAGGCGATATTGGGTAAAGGGTTTGCCCGCGCTGTCCGCTTTATAGCGGCCGGGGTAATCGAAGTGTTCATAGGTCCCGCGTTGGTAGGTCATCTCTGTGCCTGTGGCATCATGCAAGAAGCCGTAGGCAGGCTTTTTAAAACTGTAATCTTTGAGCTGTGCAGACGACGGTTTTACTTGGGTGATTTTTTGCCAAGCGCGCACAAACGGCGTGGTACTGAGACCGCCGGGGTTGACGTTATACAGCAAGGGCGACGGGATGACAGGCAACGCCTGCACTTCGTCGGTAAACAGGACGGTGTGGCTGTTCTCGTTGTGGTAGAAGGCATAGAACATCCCTTCTTCAGCGGCGAGTCGCTCGACAAAGGCCAAATCTGATTCTCGATACTGCACGCAGTACTCGCGTGGCTCAGGGTTACCGGAAATCGAAAATGCGTAGTCATCAATGCCCATTTCTTGCAAGAGGACACTGATAATCTCAGGGACGGTTTTGTGCTGGAAAATACGGCTGTTCTGACGAAGCGAAAGGCGGGCGAGGGCAGGGACTATTTCCAATGAATATAGGGTGTAATGAAACCCCGTATCGCCAACAGTAAATTGGCGAATAATGCCATGAAAGCGTTGTTGGATTTCCCCGTCTTGCCATAAACGCAAGCAGACGTTGCGGTCGACGGTGTCCATCGCCGAGAGGGATTCATCACGACTGGCGAGTTGCACCTGAAACGAAAAGGGGGAAGACAGGGAGGCGTTACCCGAAAATGCCGTTACCGCGAACGTGTCTTCCGGTAACCCTTCCACCGTGAGTGTAAATTGCAGACCGCTTTGCCTTGCCATACTGCGAAACCTTAACAACTGACCGTATTGTCCCGAGCGCGGGAAATGCTTGTAGCAGGAAACCCGTCCGAAGACGGGTTAGCGGCAAGTCCGAAGGAAACCCCGACCGGACTTGCTGTTGCAGTGCAAACCTGTGATTAGGCTTCGATTGGCGTGCGCCAGTCATCTGCACCGGACGTGCCAGCGACAGTGTGTTCCCAATCAATCTTGCGGTACGCTACAGACACGGTGACCAGTTGCGTGAACTCTTTCTTGTTCGCGTCTTGGCAGTGTGGCATTTGGCAATCAATATCAATGATGGTGCCGTCAGTCAGGATGGTAGAGAAGAAATGCTCTTGCTTGCCTTCGACCGAGGTGCGGTACCACTTAAGTTCCACTTTTGGCAGCATCTCACCCGATGCCAATGCGTTGTACATCAGTGGAACGGCTTTGTTCAGCGCCACGGTGAATTTGAACGGCTTGTGTACACGTTGGCCAGAAGGCTGACCGCTTTGTGGGTCAGTAGGTACCGTCACGATGTGGTCAAAGGCTTGCACCAGCATTTGGTCTTCGTGGCCTTCTACATAGATGTTACCGACAGAATCCACGGTGAACGCACCTGCA
>NZ_JAJUBB010000051.1 GCF_028683135.1 Enterovibrio qingdaonensis | reverse complement strand
ATGAGATGGTCTCCCCCTACCACCCCAGCAGGCTTTGAGCCAAGCTTGGTGATGCACCAATACATCAAAGGAGCAGGCCATGACTCAGCACAATATTATTGGTATCGACCTCGCTAAATCTGTGTTCTACCTTTTCGAAATCAATCAAAACGGTAAGAACGTAGGTCGACATAAAATTACCCGCAACAAGTTGCTTCAATGCATTGCAAATAAACCCTGCGCCACTATTGCGATGGAAGCATGCTCATCTGCGCACTATTGGGCCAGGGAGTTCTCTAAGCTCGGGCACTCAGTCATCCTTTATCCGCCACAACATGTCAAAAAACAACGACGTAAGCAAAAGAATGACTATAACGATGCGGAAGCTATCGCAGAAGTCGCACTTATCGGCAGGGCATTTCCCGTTCAAGCTAAGTCCATTGCACAACAGGATGTGCAATCCCTCATACGTATGCGACGCCTTCTTGTCTCTGAACGCACCAGAATGATTAATCAAATTCGTGGCTTAATCGCCGAATACGGTATCGTTATTGCTGTCGGGAAAACCGCTTTCTGCAAGGCTATCCCTCACATCTTAGAAGACGCAGACAACCAACTCTCTTCTATCATGAGGGAGCTTATTCACTGCCAGTTCGAGCGTTATCATGCACTCAATGAACAAATTGATTGGTTTGACCGTAAGCTTGAGCAAACCGCTAAGTCATTCGATAACGCACAGCGACTAATGACTATTCCGGGCTACGGCACGATTACCAGTCAAGCGGTTGCTGTATGGCTAGGCTCAGGTGAGCAATTTCACAATGGCCGTGATGCCTCCGCAGCCATGGGATTAGTCCCCAAACAAGATACAACTGGCGGAAAAGTCCAGTTACTAGGCATCACCAAAACGGGTAATACCTATATCCGTTCGTTGCTCATCCATGGAGCAAGAGCCGCACTGCGAAGGGCCAAATTTAAGTCTGACAAATTCAGTAAATGGATGCTTGAGGTTGCTGAGAGACGAGGGCCTAACCGCGCTGCGGTAGCCATTGCCAACAAGCTCATGCGTATCGCTTGGGCGATCATTACTAAGAAAGAAACGTATCAACCCGCTTAATCAAGAAGAGCAATCACCCACTTTGCAAAGGACGTAATAAGATGAAAATCAGGATAATTCCTACACGTTGAAAACCTTCTGCTCACCCTGAACCTCGAGTTCGTTAAGGTGATTAGGACTTCGTGTTCGACTGCCTCATCTTGGCCAAGGCTAAAGCCGCTTAAACAGGCCGTATATATGGTAGTTAACCTGCTCTTTGATTCTGTTACTGACTTGCAAAACAGGGGGAGACCATATAGGTGAACAACGCCTCCACCCAAACCTAAAGCATTGTGCCATAAACACTAAAACTTAAGTAGAAGCAAAAGTGCCAAGCGTTGGGAATCCCTCTTAAATTGTTTGTTAGCACTCTGACTCACATGAAGGCGCATTACCTAAAATTGCTTGGTACCTTTGTGCTTGCTCTAACGCTGCTCTCGCTGAAAACAACTGACTCTCTGCATTTCGACGAGCACGAGTTTCTGCATTTGGATTATTACCCTTAATGTCAAAATCAGGAGAGTGAACCCTTTCATAACGAGCTTCAGCGTCAGCTAATTGCTTTAGTGCAAATTCCACATCACTTTTTCTAGCTAAGTCAGCAAAATAGTACTCTCGAGCTTTTTGCGGGTTCGATAGAAAATTTTCAACATCAGCCTTTAAAGTTTTGAAGGTATCCGTATTTGTATAAACGAGGAAAATTTCTGATTCTACGGGCTTGATATACCAAGTATGGCTCCAAACACCACCGTAACAACTTTTTGTGTGCTTATAATGAAAACCATTTTTCGTGTGGATTTTGCTCATAACTGCCTCATAGGACCAATAAATTACATTAGATGTTGCTAAATATACGTAGAGAGTGCTAACGCCGCATTAAGTGGTGAGCAACGCCTACCACCAAACCTAACCCATTGTGACATAAACACTTAAACTGAAGTAAGCCGAAAACGCCATGCGTTGGGAATCCGTCTTAAATGCTTTGATACTCATTGAGCCTTCTCCTCCAGCTTAACCGACTGGCTAAGCTGGAAGGCGACGAAACCCAAAAAGGAGAAGACTCAAT
>NZ_JAJUBB010000050.1 GCF_028683135.1 Enterovibrio qingdaonensis | reverse complement strand
CTCACAAGGAGGCGGTTTTCTTTGATTCGTGACTGAGGCTTACATGGTTGCCAGTGTCAGGAAGAAACCAGCGATGGTTGCACTCATCAGGTTAGACAGTGTACCTGCTGCTACAGCTTTCATACCGAAGCGCGCGATGTCGTGACGACGAGTCGGTGCAATGCTACCCAGACCACCCAACAAGATTGCGATAGATGACAGGTTAGCAAAACCACACAGTGCGAACGAGATGATAGCTACAGTCTTATCAGACAGCTCACCAATCATTGGGGTGAAGTTCAGGTATGCAACGAATTCGTTTACAACCAGTTTTTGACCAATGAATGAACCTGCGATTTCTGCTTCGTTCCAAGGAACACCAATCAGGAATGCAAGCGGACGGAACAGTTGACCAAGAATCCACTCAAGCGTAAGACCGTCAATACCGAACCAACCACCGATGCCGCTCAACATACCGTTGATCAGCGCGATTAGACCGATGAATGCCAGCAACATCGCACCGATGTTCAGAGCCAGCATCATACCAGAAGATGCGCCGCCAGCTGCTGCGTCGATAACGTTTGCAGGCTTGTCTTCTTCTTCCTCAGAGTCTGCACCGAATTGCTCAATTGGCTCTTCAGTTTCAGGCTTGATGATTTTCGCGAACAGCAGACCACCTGGTGCAGCCATGAAAGATGCTGCGATAAGGTAAGACAGTGGAACACCCATTGCTGCGTAACCCGCCAGTACACCACCGGCTACAGATGCCAGACCACCACACATTACTGCGAACAGTTCTGATTGGGTCATTTTTGGTACGTAAGGACGAACAACCAGAGGTGCTTCAGTTTGGCCTACGAAGATGTTAGCAGTCGCTGACATTGATTCTGCGTGAGAAGTACCCAGTACTTTGCGCAGTGCGCCACCCAGAATTTTGATAACGAACTGCATGATACCCATGTAGTAAAGAACACTGATCAATGCAGAGAAGAATACAACGGTAGGCAGTACTTGGAACGCAAAGATAAAGCCAATACCGTCTACTGAGAAGTTCACTAGGCTACCAAACAGGAAGCCAATACCATCCTTACCGTAGTCAATGACGTTTTGTACGCCAGCTGACATTGCGTTCAGTAGGTCTTGACCCCACGGAACAAACAGGATGAAACCACCCAGGATAAACTGGATAGCAAACGCACCACCTACAGTACGTAGGTTGATAGCTTTGCGGTTGTCAGATAGCAGTACTGCAATACCCAGCAGTACAACCATCCCTACAATGCTCATGATCAGGCTCATAAAAGGGATTCCTAAAAAAAAGTCTTGGCGTCTCGACAAATTGGGAGTGTTAGTCCGGCGGCGATTATACTCATGTCCACGGCATCATAGGAATGCATGAATCACGCTTTCGATGAAAATTTCGGTGCAATTCACTCGAAAAGGTGATCTAGATCCATTTTTGTGACGCAAGTCTCCCGCAAACGTTTAGGCAAACGATGTCATCTACCTATTTAATGCAAAACATTTGAGTGCATTCTGTGATGTTGCTTGAATAATTACCTCAACATTGACCGCTCGAATTTCAGACAATGCCTGCGCAATGAGGGGTAATCTTTCCGGTAAATTTGCTTCGCCTTGGTAACCTGAAATGGGCATATCGGGTGCATCAGTCTCTAAAACTAGCGATGACAACGGCAATCGAGCGATGGCATTTCGTGTCTTATTTGCACGTTCATACGTAATGGTTCCCCCTACCCCAAGAAGAAAACCTCTTTTTATATAGTCCATCGCTTGTTGTTCGCTGCCACTAAACGCATGCAAAACACCTTTGACTGAGGGAAAGCGCGTCAACAGTTGAAGCATTTCATTATGTGCTTTTCGACAATGCAATATGACGGGGAGGTTGTATTTGTCGGCCAATGAAAGCTGCGCTTCCAAGATGGCGATTTGTTTCTCGGGGTCATGATCTGAAATAGCAAAGTCTAGTCCGCACTCTCCAACAGCCACACACTTCGCTGGCTTAGAAGACAAATACTGATCGAGCTTTTCGATATGCTCTTCGCTGTGTTCCGCGACCCACACAGGGTGAAGACCAACAGCAAAGTAAATGGCAGGAAAACGCGTCGCTAGCATTTCAATACGTGCCCAATTGCTCGTTGCAACCGCAGGGACAATGAGCCTTACCACCCCGGCTAATTCAGTTCGCTTTATCCATTCGTCCGTTTCAGTATTAAACGGCTCAAAATCAAAGTGGCAATGCGTGTCAATCATTGATGATTTCCTCAAGAACTCCGTTTAAAGGATACAAAAAAGCCGTCAATCAATGAC